>NZ_JBVHLD010000025.1:34009-146485 GCF_055559175.1 Streptomyces sp. NPDC024632 | reverse complement strand
GTTACATTCCGAACCCGGAAGCTAAGCCTTTCAGCGCCGATGGTACTGCAGGGGGGACCCTGTGGGAGAGTAGGACACCGCCGAACAATCTTTATCAATGCCTTGGCCCCCGAGCTTCGACTCGGGGCCCAAGGCATTTTTGTTTTCCGTTACCCTCTGTTCACATCGCTCCGAGACTCTGGGCCTCCCGATAGGCGGAGGTGTGGAGACGTGCAGCAGATGACGACTGCCGGACGACGGCACAGGATCGCTTCGGACGCGACGGCCGCCGCGCTGCGCACGTCGCTCGAGGAGCTGGGTATCGGGACAGGGGACGAGGTCATCGTCCCGTCGTTCGGACCGGGCGCGCCGGCCGACGCCGTCCGACTCGCGGGCGCCACACCGGTGTTCGCGGACATCGACCCCCGGACGTTCTGCCTGGCCCCCGAGGCCGTCGCCGCGGGCGTCACGGCGCGGACGGCCGCGATCGTACCCGTCCACGTATTCGGGCACCCCGCGCCGATGGCGCGGCTCGACGACCTGGCGTCGCGCCGTGGTCTGGCGCTCGTGGAGCAGGGCACCGAGGGCGGTGTCGAGGAGGACGCGGGAGTGGTCGCCCGGCGGCGGGCGCACGCGCGGTTCCTGGACTCGGCGCTCAAGGGCGTGGTCGTGCCGTACACCGAGCCGGGGGCGCACCACCTCTACCGGCAGTACGCGGTACGGATTCCCGGCAACGGCCGGCCGGACCGGGACGCCTTCGCCGCGGCCCTGGCGGCACGGGGCGTGCGGGCCACCGTGAGCGTGCCCGTACCGGTGCACCGGATGCCCGCGCACCGGTCGGGGGCCGTGTTGCCGCAGACCGAACTGGTGGCCGCGGACAGCCTGTCGCTGCCGGTCCACCCCGGCATCACCCAGCGGGAGTTGACGCACATCGCGGACGCCTGCAACGCGCTCGGCGGGCTGCTGTGAACCGCCGCTGAACGACCCCTGAGCGTGCTTCGAGCACCCGCGTTCATGGGATAGGATCTTCCCATCGACGCGCCCCAATAGCTCAGTCGGTAGAGCGTCTCCATGGTAAGGAGAAGGTCTACGGTTCGATTCCGTATTGGGGCTCGGCACAGAAGGCCCTCACCGTCAGGTGGGGGCCTTCTTCATGCCGTCGCGCACCAGGACCCGCGCCAAGAACCTCGCGCCGAGGACCGCGCGAAGAATCCCCGCGCGAAGAATTCCCGTGCGAAGAACCCGCGCTACTCGGACTTCTTCGGGACCCGCATCGACAGGATCGCCATGTCGTCGGACGGCGCGTCAGAGGCGAAGCGCTCAACGGCCCGTTGGATACGGGCGGCCACGGCGCCCGCGGTCAGGCCCGTACAGGTGGACAGGACGTCGGCGAGGCCGTCGTCGCCGAGCATGCGGGTGCCCTCGCGGCGCTCGGTGACGCCGTCGGTGACGCAGAGCAGGACGTCGCCGGGGTCGAGGGAGACGGTCTGCTCGTACAGTTCGAGGTCGTCCATCACGCCGAGCAGCGGCTGCGGTTCGGCGGCGGGTTCGACGGTGCCGTCGGGGCGCAGGCGCAGCGGGAGCGGGTGGCCGGCGCAGACCATGCGCAGGACGGCGCTGCCGTCGTGCTGGGGCCACAACTCGCCGTACAGGAGCGTGAGGAAGCGGCTGCGGGCGCCCTCGTCGAGGATGGCGGCGTTGAGGCGTTCGAGGACGGCGGGGCCGCCGAAGCCCTCGCGGGCCAGCAGGCGCAGCGCGTGCCGGGCGAGGCCGGTGACGGCGGCGGCCTCCGGGCCCGTACCGCAGACGTCGCCGATGGCGAAGCCCCAGCAGCCGTCGCGGATCGGGAAGAGGTCGTAGAAGTCGCCGCCGACCTCGTTGCCCTCGCCCGCGGCGCGGTAGACGACCTCGACCTCGACGCCGGGGATGTGCGGCAGCTCCGGCGGCAGGAGGCTGCGCTGGAGGGCCTGGCTGATCGCGGTGCGCTCGCTGTAGAGGCGGGCGTTGTCCAGGGCGAGGGCCGCTCTGCGGGAGAGGTCTTCGGCGAGTTCGAGGATCTCCTGGCGGAAGCGTTCGTCGGCGGGCTTGCCGAGGGTGAGCATGCCGATGACCCGGTTGCGGGCGACCAGCGGCAGGACGACCGTTTCGCCGCCGACGGCCGCCGCGGTGGCGAGCGCGACACCGGGGGCGCTCGGCGCGCGCCCGCCCTTGCCCGAGGTGGGTGTGGCGGCGTTCGGCGCGGACGAGGAGGGCGCGGAGCGCGCGCCGACCCCGAGGCTGCGCAGAGAGGCCCGCAGGGCGCTGGAGTGGGCCGCGTCGGAGGGCGCGGTCCACATGCGGGCGCCGGGTGTCGGGTCGGGCTCCGGAGGCCGTACCTGGGACAGCAGCGCCTTGATGCCGTCGATGCGGTCCTCGTCCTCGTGCAGGACGAAGGCCAGCTCCGGCTCCGACTGCTCGGCGATCGTGTAGACCGCGCACCAGTTCGCCAGCGTCGGAACCGTCATCTGGGCCATGAGGGCCAGCGTCTGGTCGCGTTCCAGCGTGCCCGCGAGCAGGTCGGACGCCTCGACGAGGAAGGACAGCGAGCCGCGGCGCAGCCGTTCCAGCTCGGTGAGCCGGGCGCTCTCCACGGCGAGCGCGATCCGGTCGGCGGCGAATTGGAGCCGCAGCGCTTCCTGGTTGTTGTAGCGGCCAGGGGCCTCGGCGGCGACGCCGAGCGAGCCGGTCAGGCGCCCCTCGACCTTGAGCGGCACGGTGACCACCGAGCGCATGCCGGTGCCGGACAGCAGCGGTACGGCGCCGGGGACCGCGGTGAGGTCCTC
Organism: Streptomyces sp. NPDC024632; assembly: GCF_055559175.1. Classification (NCBI taxonomy): domain Bacteria; kingdom Bacillati; phylum Actinomycetota; class Actinomycetes; order Kitasatosporales; family Streptomycetaceae; genus Streptomyces; species Streptomyces sp. NPDC024632. Next base: position 143,684 of record NZ_JBVHLD010000025.1, on the reverse strand, counting down.
GTGGACGGCCGGCATACGGGCGCTGCCGTAGCGTCCGGTGCCCGCTTCGACGGGGACGCGGGCGAAGCGCTGGCGGGCGGACGGCAGGCCGGTGGAGGCGCGTACTTCCAGCTCGGTCTCGTCGTCGGTGGCGAGCAGCAGGTAGGCGGCGTCGCCGTCGAGCATGTCGCGGGCGCGTTCGACGGTGCGCTGGAGGAGGCTGTCGAGGTCGTCGGGGGCGGGGGAGCCGATGAAGACCTCGAAGGCGTCCGTGGTCTTGCCGCGCTGGCCGAGGCCGGATTCCGCGCTGCCGGAGCCGCGGGACGGCGTCTGGAGCACGGCGCGCTCCTCGGCGCGCACCAGCAGGATGACGGTGGAGGGCTCGCCCTCGCTGTCGCGGACGCGCAGGTGGGAGCCGTACACGGGCAGGACGCGGCCGTCGGCGTCGCGCAGGCCGTAGGTGCCTTCCCAGCGGGAGTGCAGCAGGGCCTCGGCGAGGCCGATGCCGGTGCCGGGGGTCTGCGGCCAGGCGGTGAGGTCGGCGAGCGGTTTGCCGACCACGTCGGCGGCGGGGTGGCCGAAGAGCTCGGCCGCGTCGTCGTTCCAGCGCGTGATCGAGCCCATGCGGTCGACCTGGACGACGGCGACGCGCACGCTCTCGTCGGTGAGCGGGAGGTCGGCGGCGGGCAGGACGGGTCCCGCGGAGCGGGTGCCGGCGGGGCGCTCGGGCAGGTCGAGCTGGAACCAGACGTGCTTGCCCGCGCCGGTGTACTCCACGCCCCAGCGGCTGGCCAGGGCGGCGCACAGCAGCAGGCCGCGCCCGCCCTCGTTGTCGGGGTCGCGGAACTGACGGCCTCTGCCCTGGATGGGGATCTCGCGGTCGGGGTAGTGGTCGGCGACCTCGACGCGTACGGCCGTCTCGTACCGCAGACACTGCACGTCGGCGGCGGTGCCCGCGTGCACGACGGCGTTGGTCACCAGTTCGCTGGTGAGCACCACCGCGTCGTCCACGACGTCGGCGAAGCCCCAGCCGTGCAGGGTGTCGCGTACGAAGGCACGCGCGACGGCGACTGACCGCCCCACCGGTTCGAAGCTGGCCGCAGCGCGCGCCGTGATCACCGGTCTCCTCGTTGCTCGTCCGTGGGCGGGTCCGCTGACCGGTCCCGCCGCCCGTGCCGCCGCCGTCCTGCCCGGTCCTCGTCGGCGGCCCCCTGAGGTGTACGCCTGGCAAGGTGCGGCGCCGCCGACACAAGAGCCAGGTTACTTACCCACGCGGACACCGCGTGCGCCGGTTGCGGGTGTTTCCACCCCGAACGTGCCACGGGTTATCAGCGTTGCCGCCGAACTGTTATGGCCGGGTGGGGCCATGGTGAAACACTGGGCATGCTCTCAAGGCAGCAATCTTGCACTTTTGCAGGTCGGTCGACCCTCCAGGAGGGACACGGTGGAGTCTGGCGCATCGGCGCGGGGCACGAGCACGCGCACGAAGAACGGGCGATCCCGCGCCAGTGGGACCGTAGAGGTCGATTCGGCCGCGCTGGTCAAGCTCCTCGGAGCGCTGGCCGCGATGCGGGACGGGAACTTCCGCAAGCGGCTGACGGTGTCGGGTGACGGCGTGATGGCGGAGATCTCCGCCGTCTTCAACGAGGTCGCGGACCGTAACCAGCACCTTACCGGTGAGCTGGCCCGGGTCCGGCGGGTCGTCGGCCGGGAGGGAAAACTCACAGAGCGGCTGGAGACCGGTGCCTGCGAGGGCGCCTGGGCCGCCGCGATCGAGGCGTCCAACGCGCTGGTGGACGATCTCGTACGGCCGGTGTCGGAGGTCGGGCGGGTGCTGTCGGCGGTGGCCGAGGGCGACCTGGAACAGCGGATGGACCTGCGGTCGCAGAACGCGGACGGGTCGGCGCACCCGCTGCGCGGCGAATTCCTCAAGGTCGGCCGGACGGTCAACGGGCTGGTGGACCAGCTCTCCGCGTTCACCGACGAGGTGACGCGGGTGGCCAGCGAGGTCGGTACCGAGGGCAAGCTGGGCGGCCAGGCGAAGGTCCGGGGCATGGCGGGGTCCTGGAAGGACCTCACGGACTCGGTCAACACCATGGCGTACCGGCTGACCGCCCAGGTGCGGGACATCGCGCTGGTGACGCAGGCGGTCCTGAAGGGCGATCTGTCCCGCAAGGTCACCGTGCACGTGGCCGGCGAGATGCTGGAGCTGAAGAACACCGTCAACACGATGGTGGACCAGCTCTCCTCGTTCTCCTCCGAGGTGACCCGGGTGGCCCGCGAGGTGGGCACCGAGGGCGAGCTGGGCGGCCAGGCCCAGGTGCCGGGCATGGCCGGTGTGTGGAAGGACCTCACGGACTCCGTGAACCTGATGGCCGGGAATCTGACGGCCCAGGTGCGGGACATCGCGCAGGTGACGACGGCGGTCGCCAACGGCGACCTGTCGCAGAAGATCACCATCGGCGCGCGCGGCGAGGTCGCGCAGCTCGCCGAGACGATCAACGCGATGACCGAGACGCTGCGGACGTTCGCCGACGAGGTGACGCGGGTCGCCGGTGAGGTCGGCGCCGAGGGTCTGCTGGGCGGTCAGGCGCAGGTGCCGGGCGCGGCGGGTACGTGGAAGGACCTCACCGACTCGGTGAACACCGCCTTCCGCAACCTGACCGGCCAGGTGCGCGACATCGCCCAGGTGACCACGGCGGTCGCCAACGGCGACCTGTCCCAGAAGGTCACGGTGGACGTCTCCGGCGAGATGCTGGAGCTGAAGAACACCGTCAATACGATGGTCGACCAGCTCTCCGCGTTCGGCGCGGAGGTGACGCGGGTGGCCCGCGAGGTCGGCGTCGAAGGTGTGCTGGGCGGTCAGGCGCAGGTGCCGGGAGCGGCGGGTACGTGGAAGGACCTCACGGACTCCGTGAACACGGCCTTCCGCAACCTGACGGGCCAGGTCCGTAACATCGCGCAGGTCACGACGGCGGTCGCCAACGGCGATCTGACGCAGAAGGTCACGGTGGACGTCTCCGGCGAGATGCTGGAGCTCAAGAACACTGTCAACCGGATGGTCGACCAGCTCGGTTCCTTCGCGGCCCAGGTGACGCGGATGGCGCGCGACGTGGGTACGGAGGGGCGGCTGGGCGGTCAGGCGCGGGTGGACGGTGTGGCCGGCACCTGGAAGGACCTGACGGACTCCGTCAACTTCATGGCCGGCAATCTGACGTCCCAGGTGCGGCAGATCGCGCAGGTCACGACGGCTGTGGCGCGCGGTGACCTGTCGCAGAAGATCGACGTGGACGCGCGCGGGGAGATCCTGGAGCTGAAGAACACCATCAACACGATGGTCGACCAGCTCTCGTCGTTCGCCGAGCAGGTGACCCGCGTGGCCCGTGACGTGGGTACGGAGGGGCGGCTCGGCGGCCAGGCGCAGGTGCCAGGCGTCGCCGGTGTGTGGCGCGACCTGACCGACTCCGTGAACGGCATGGCGGGGAATCTGACGGCCCAGGTCCGCAACATCGCCGAGGTCGCCACCGCTGTGGCGCGCGGTGACCTGTCGCAGAAGATCGACGTGGACGCCCGGGGCGAGATCCTGGAGCTGAAGAACACCCTGAACACGATGGTCGACCAGCTCTCCGCGTTCGGCGCGGAGGTGACCCGGGTGGCCCGCGAGGTGGGCACCGAGGGCATCCTGGGCGGGCAGGCCGAGGTGCAGGGCGTCAGCGGCACCTGGAAGGACCTGACGCAGTCCGTCAACTTCATGGCGAACAACCTGACCAGTCAGGTCCGCAACATCGCCGATGTCACCAACGCGGTGGCGCAGGGCGACCTGTCCCGGAAGATCACCGTCGACGCCAAGGGCGAGATCCTGGCGCTGGTGACGACCGTGAACCAGATGGTGGACACGCTGTCCGCGTTCGGTGACGAGGTCACGCGCGTGGCCCGCGAGGTCGGTACGGAGGGCCAGCTCGGCGGCCAGGCGCGGGTCCGTGACGCGTCGGGCATCTGGAAGGACCTCACCGACAACGTCAACCTGATGGCCAACAACCTGACCAGCCAGGTGCGTTCGATCTCGTCGGTCGCCACGGCCGTGGCCAACGGCGACCTGACGAAGAAGATCACCGTCGAGGCGCGCGGCGAGGTCGCGCAGCTCGCCGAGACCATCAACACGATGGTGGACACGCTGTCGGCCTTCGGTGACGAGGTCACGCGCGTGGCCCGCGAGGTGGGCACCGAGGGCATCCTCGGCGGCCAGGCGCGGGTGCCGGGCGTGGCGGGCACCTGGAAGGACCTCACCGAGTCGGTGAACGGCATGGCGTCCAACCTGACCGGTCAGGTGCGGCAGATCGCGCAGGTGACCACGGCGGTCGCCCGCGGTGACCTGTCCAAGAAGATCGACGTGGACGCGCGCGGCGAGATCCTGGAGCTGAAGACGACCATCAACACGATGGTCGGCCAGCTCTCCGCCTTCGGTGACGAGGTGACCCGCGTCGCCCGCGAGGTGGGCACGGAAGGACGTCTGGGCGGTCAGGCGCGGGTGCCCGACGTCTCGGGCATCTGGAAGGACCTCACCGAGTCCGTGAACCTGATGGCGAACAACCTGACCAGCCAGGTCCGCAACATCGCGCAGGTCGCGACCGCGGTGACCCGCGGCGATCTCAATCTGCGGATCGACGTGGACGCGGCGGGCGAGATCCTGGAACTCCAGGACTACATCAACACGATGATCGTCCGTCTGCGCGAGACCACGCTCGCCAACAAGGAGCAGGACTGGCTCAAGGGCAACCTGGCGCGGATCTCCGGCCTGATGCAGGGCCGCCGCGACCTCGGCGACGTGGCCGCGCTGATCATGAGCGAGCTGACCCCGGTCGTCTCCGCGCAGCACGGCGCCTTCTTCCTCGCGGAGGACACCCAGGAGGTCGGGGAGGAGTACGAGCTGCGGCTGATCGGCGCGTACGGCTTCTCCAAGCGGACGATGTCGTCGGTCTTCCTGCCGGGGGAAGGGCTGATCGGCCAGGCCGCGGTGGAGAAGCGCTCGATCCTGATCGAGAACGTGCCGCCGGGTTATCTGAAGATCACCTCGGGGCTCGGCGAGGCACCTCCGTCGCACGTCATCGTGTTGCCGGTGCTCTTCGAGGGCCGGGTGCTCGGCGTGATCGAACTGGCCGCCTTCCAGCCGTTCACCCAGATCCAGAAGGACTTCCTCAATCAGATCACCGACATCATCGCGATCAGCGTCAACACCATCTCGGTCAACACCAAGACCGAGGGACTGCTCAAGCAGTCCCAGGAGCTGACCGAACAGCTCCAGGAGCGCTCGGCGGAGCTGGAGAACCGGCAGGCCGCCCTGGAGATGTCCAACGGCGAGCTGGAGGAGAAGGCCGAACTGCTGGCCCGGCAGAACCGCGACATCGAGGTGAAGAACACCGAGATCGAAGAGGCCCGCCAGGTGCTGGAGGAGCGCGCGGAACAGCTCGCGGTCTCGATGCGCTACAAGTCGGAATTCCTCGCCAACATGTCGCACGAGCTGCGCACCCCGCTCAACTCGCTGCTCATCCTGGCGAAGCTGCTCGCCGACAACGCGGACGGCAACCTCTCGCCCAAGCAGGTCGAGTTCGCCGAGACCATCCACGGCGCCGGTTCCGACCTGCTCCAGCTCATCAACGACATCCTGGACCTGTCCAAGGTCGAGGCCGGCAAGATGGACGTCTCGCCGACCCGTATCGCCCTGGTGCAGCTCGTGGACTACGTGGAGGCCACCTTCCGGCCGCTGACCGCGGAGAAGGGCCTGGACTTCTCCGTCCGGGTCTCGCCCGAACTGCCGGTCACCCTGCACACCGACGAGCAGCGGCTGCTCCAGGTGCTGCGCAATCTGCTGTCGAACGCGGTGAAGTTCACCGACAGCGGCTCGGTGGAGCTGGTGATCAGGCCCGCGGGCACCGAGGTGCCGCAGTCGATCAAGGAGCAGTTGCTGGAAGCGGGCACGATGCGCGAGCCCGACCAGCCGCTGATCGCCTTCTCCGTGACCGATACGGGCATCGGCATCGCGGCCAGCAAGATGCGGGTGATCTTCGAGGCGTTCAAGCAGGCCGACGGCACCACCAGCCGGAAGTACGGCGGTACGGGCCTCGGTCTGTCGATCAGCCGCGAGATCGCCCGGCTGCTCGGCGGCGAGATCCACGCCGACAGCCAGCCGGGACGCGGCTCGACCTTCACGCTGTATCTGCCGCTGTCCCTGGGCGACTTCCCGCAGGCGCTGCCGCAACTGCCCGCGGGCGGCCACGGCGGCGACTTCGAGCAGGGCTCGGCCGGCGACCGGGCGCGCCCGGGCAGCAGCCTGGCCCGGCTGCGCCGCCGTTCCGCGCAGCCCCCGCAACTGCCCGAGGGCGGCGGCCAGTCCAACGGCTCTGCGCCCTCGAACGGGTCGGGTCCGCGCGGCGGGTCCGCGAACGGCTCGGCCAACGGCTCCGCGCAGTCGCGGGGTCCGGGCGGAGCGGGCACCGAGGACACCTGGTCCGACGAGGGGCACCCCGACGCGTACACCGGCTTCTCCGGCGGCTTCAGCGGCGAGAAGGTGCTGATCGTGGACGACGACATCCGCAATGTCTTCGCCCTCACCAGCGTCCTCGAACAGCACGGCCTGACCGTGCTGTACGCCGAGAACGGCCGCGAGGGCATCGAGGTCCTGGAGCAGCACGACGACATCGCCGTGGTGCTGATGGACATCATGATGCCGGAGATGGACGGCTACGCGACGACCACGGCGATCCGCAAGATGCCGCAGTTTGCCGGGCTGCCGATCATCGCGCTCACCGCGAAGGCGATGAAGGGCGACCGGGAGAAGAGCATCGAGTCCGGGGCGTCGGACTACGTGACCAAGCCGGTCGACACCGACCATCTGCTCACCTTGATGGAGGAGTGGATGCACGCCCGGTGACGGCCGGGCGCGGGCCCGGCGTCGCCATGGGCCCGCGCCCGCGATCGTGCGCCCGATGAGGTGTGAGGGCGCCGATTAAGGGGAACCTTCTGGTCTCCGCCTACGTTTGCGGTACGTGTTGAGTGACCTGGCGGTGACAGGGTGTGGCGAACGGCGGGGTGCGGCTACCATGACCGGCACAAGGACGGGCGGCACGACGGAGTCGTCCCCGGGGGCGGCGACCGGTGTAGTGCCGGGGCGAGGAGGGCGGGCCATGGTGCAGAAGGCCAAGATCCTCCTGGTCGATGACCGGCCGGAGAATCTGCTGGCGCTTGAGGCGATCCTCTCTGCGCTCGATCAGACGCTGGTACGGGCATCGTCCGGGGAGGAAGCGCTGAAAGCGCTGCTCACCGATGATTTCGCGGTGATCCTGCTCGATGTCCAGATGCCGGGCATGGACGGGTTCGAGACCGCGGCGCACATCAAACGGCGGGAGCGGACCCGGGACATCCCGATCATCTTCCTCACCGCCATCAACCACGGCCCGCACCACACCTTCCGGGGGTACGCGGCGGGCGCGGTCGACTACATCTCCAAGCCGTTCGACCCGTGGGTGCTGCGCGCCAAGGTGTCGGTCTTCGTCGACCTCTACACCAAGAACTGCCAGCTCCGGGAGCAGGCCGCGCTGCTGCGGCTCCAGTTGGAACAGGGCGTGCCGTCCGCCGCGGGCGCCAACGGCAGGGGACGGGGCGCGGGCGAACCCGCGGGGCTGCTCGCCGAACTGTCCGCGCGGCTGGCCGCCGTCGAGGAGCAGGCCGAGGCGCTCACCAAGCAGCTCGACGAGTCCGCGGACGCCGCGGCCGTCGCCACCGCCGCCCACCTGGAGCGCAAGCTGACCGGCCTGCGCCGCGCCCTGGACGCGCTCGAACCGGGCACCGGCAACGGCGTCGTCAAGCTGCCGAATCAGGAGTGAGCCGTACGGGGAAGGCCGCGCGCCGCTTTTGACGTCGCGTCAGTCCCCGGCCCCGGCCGGACGACACGAACGGGCGTACTCTCAGGCACGCGTGTCACCCGATCACAAGGGCGGTAACCTCGGCACCATGGCCTCACGTACGTCCGGCACCGCCAAAAAAGCCCCGGCGAAGCCTGCGGCCAAGAAGACCGCGGCGAAGAAGCCCGCCGCCGCGAAGAGCGCCGCGGGGAGACCGCCCGCCAAGAAGGCAGCGGCGGCCAGACCCGCGCCCCGGCCCGCACCGTCGCCGACCAGCGGGCTCTTCCGCATGGCGCGCGCCGTGTGGCTCGGCCTGGCGCACACCGTGGGCGCCGTCTTCCGCGGCATAGGGCGCGGCGCGCGCGGCCTGGACCCCGCGCACCGCAAGGACGGCCTGGCGCTGCTCCTGCTCGGCCTGACCCTGGTGGTCGCCGCGGGCACCTGGTCCAACCTCCAGGGCCCGGTCGGCAACCTCGTCGAGGTCCTGATCACCGGTGCCTTCGGCCGCCTGGATCTGCTCGTGCCGTTCCTGCTCGGCGCGGTCGCCGTACGCCTGATGCGCCATCCGGAACAGCCGGAGGCCAACGGCCGGATCGTGATCGGCCTGTCCGCCCTCGTCATCGGCGCGCTCGGCCTGGTCCACCTGGCCTGCGGCGCCCCCGGCCGCGGCGAGGGCGCGACCGCGATGCGCGACGCGGGCGGCCTGCTCGGCTGGGCCGCCGCCTCCCCGCTCGTCTACACCGTCGGCTCGGTGCTCGCCGTCCCGTTGCTCCTGCTCTTCACCGGCTTCGGCCTGCTCGTGGTCACCGCCACCCCGGTGAACGCGATCCCGCAGCGGCTGCGCCAGGCCGCCACCCGGCTCGGCGTGTACGAGGCGCCCGCGGACCCCGAGGCGGTCCCGCTGGAGGAGTTCTTCGAGGACGAGGACGACCCCCGCACCGCCGCCACCACCGACGAGTCGCCCGTACGGCGGCTGCCGATCCGCTTCGGCAAATCGGCCGCGGAGCCCTACGACGTCGACAGCGACACCGACCCCGACGAGCGCTCCGCCGTCGCGTCCGCGGCCGGGGGCGACCCGGGCGCCGACGAGCCCAAGCCGCGCCGCCGCCCCAGGCGCCGCTCCGAGGCGCTGCCCGGCGACCGGGACGAGGACGGCAGGGACGCGGTGGACGTGGCCGCCGCTGCCGCCGCCGCGCTGGACGGCGCGGTGCTGCACGGTGTGCAGCCCTCCCCGCTGGTCGCCGACCTCACCAGCCGGATCAGGAAGCCGGTGCCGGCCGCGCGCGCCGAGGACACCCCGGAGGAGTCCGGCGGGGTCCCCGCGGAGTCCGGCGGCGTCCCCGACCTCACCAAGAAGTCGCCCGAGACCACGGGACCGCCGCTGCCGCCCCGCGCGGAACAGCTCCAGCTCTCCGGCGACATCACCTACGCGCTGCCCTCCCTGGACCTGCTGGAGCGCGGCGGCCCCGGCCGTACCCGCAGCGCCGCCAACGACGCGGTGGTCGCGGCGCTCGGCCAGGTGTTCAAGGAGTTCAAGGTCGACGCGGTCGTCACCGGCTTCACCCGCGGCCCGACGGTCACCCGCTACGAGGTGGAGCTGGGCCCCGCGGTCAAGGTCGAGAGGATCACCGCGCTCGCCAAGAACATCGCCTACTCGGTCGCCAGCCCCGACATCCGGATCATCAGCCCGATCCCCGGCAAGTCCGCGGTCGGCATCGAGATCCCCAACAGCGACCGCGAGATGGTCAACCTCGGCGACGTGCTGCGCTCCGCGGAGGCCGCGGGCGAGGACCACCCGATGACCGTCGCGCTCGGCAAGGACGTCGAGGGCGGCTACGTGATGGCCAACCTCGCCAAGATGCCGCACGTCCTGGTCGCGGGCGCCACCGGCTCCGGCAAGTCCTCCTGCATCAACTGCCTGATCACCTCGGTGATGGCCCGCGCCACCCCCGACGAGGTCCGGATGGTGCTGGTCGACCCCAAGCGCGTCGAGCTGACCGCGTACGAGGGCATCCCGCACCTGATCACCCCGATCATCACCAACCCCAAGCGGGCCGCGGAAGCCCTCCAGTGGGTGGTGCGCGAGATGGACCTGCGCTACGACGACCTCGCCGCGTACGGCTTCCGGCACATCGACGACTTCAACGCCGCCGTGCGCTCGGGCAAGGCCAAGACGCCCGAGGGCAGCGAGCGCGAGCTGACGCCGTATCCGTATCTGCTGGTGATCGTGGACGAGCTGGCCGACCTCATGATGGTCGCGCCGCGTGACGTGGAGGACTCCATCGTCCGCATCACGCAGCTCGCGCGCGCCGCGGGCATCCACCTGGTGCTGGCCACCCAGCGGCCCAGCGTCGATGTCGTGACCGGTCTGATCAAGGCCAATGTGCCCTCCCGGCTCGCCTTCGCGACGTCCTCGCTCGCCGACAGCCGCGTCATCCTGGACCAGCCCGGCGCCGAGAAGCTGATCGGCAAGGGCGACGGGCTCTTCCTGCCGATGGGCGCGAACAAGCCGATTCGTATGCAGGGCGCCTTCGTCACCGAGGACGAGGTCGCCAAGGTCGTCGACCACTGCAAGGCGCAGCTCACGCCCAGCTACCGCTCCGACGTCACGGTCGGCAGCGGCCCGAAGAAGGAGATCGACGAGGAGATCGGCGACGACCTGGATCTGCTGTGCCAGGCCGCTGAGCTGGTGGTTTCCACCCAGTTCGGCTCCACGTCGATGCTCCAGCGCAAGCTGCGGGTCGGTTTCGCCAAGGCGGGCAGGCTGATGGACCTGATGGAGTCGCGCGGCATCGTCGGCCCCAGCGAGGGCTCCAAGGCGCGCGACGTGATGGTGAAGGCCGACGAGCTGGACGACGTCCTCGCCGAGATCCGCGGCGGGGGAGCGTAGGAGCGGCCGGTCCTGAGCCGGGCGTCGGCAGGTCGAGCGCGCGGGAACGGCCGGTCCTGTACGTACCGGGGGCCCGGACGGCCCACGGAAATGCGTAAGTCACGGGACTCGGGGAATGTGTTGGGGCAACCGTTTCTCCTGTTCGTACGTCAAGTTGATACAGGGGGGCTCGTATCGATGCACACGGGTGAACCTGTCGGCTTCCGACGACGATCCTGACCGCGATCCCGATGGCAACCCCGACCGCGATCCCGATGGCAATCCTGATGGCGGACAAAAAGTGATCGTCCGGTTGCCGCCGCGTTTCGTACCCCCCCTAGACTGAACTTCCAGCAGGTGGCTGCACCCTCGAAAGGCGCCCTCGTGTCCGTCGGCAACTCGCCCTCCGAAGACCGGCCTTCGGTCGGTCACGCCCTCGCCCAGGCCCGTATCGCGGCGGGGCTCTCCATCGACGAGGTCAGCACCAGCACGCGGGTGCGCGTCCCGATCGTGCAGTCGATCGAACAGGACGACTTCTCGCGGTGCGGCGGCGACGTCTACGCCCGCGGGCATATCCGGACCCTGGCGCGCGCCGTCGGCGTCGACCCCGAACCGCTGGTCGAGCAGTACGTCGCCGAGCACATCGGCGAGGAGGCGCCCGCTCCCGTCGCGCCGCTCTACGAGGCGCAGAAGATCCGTTCGGAGCCGCGCCGGGCGAACTGGACGGCGGCCATGGTCGCGGCGATCGTCGCCGTGGTGGGCTTCGTCGGCTTCACGGTCTTCACTGGCGGCAGCGGCGGCGACAAGACCGCGGCGAACTCCCCGAGCCCGTCCGCGACCACCAGCGCGCCCGCCGTCACCCAGTCGCCGCAGAGCAACGGCGCCGATCCGAAGACGGACCCGACCGACAGCGCCATCGCCGCGGCCCCGCCCGGCAAGGTCACCGTCAAGATCAGCGCCGAGAGCGGCACGAGCTGGGTCCAGGCCAGTGACGGCAACGGCAAGCAGCTCTTCCAGAAGTCGCTGAAGAAGGGCGAGTCCCAGACCTTCACCGACGACAAGAAGATCAAGCTCGTCGTCGGCAACGCGGGCGCCGTCAAGCTCTTCGTCAACGGCAAGGACCTCGGCGCCGCGGGCACCGACGGCCAGGTGGTGCGTCTCACCTACACGCCGGGTGACCCCACGCAGGGCTGAATTGTGCTTCCCCGCCGTCCCGGCACCACCGCGAGCACCGGTGGCGCGGGGGCGGCGGCGACATGGCCGGGTACGCTGAGCGTATGCCCGAACCCCGTACCGTCGCTCTTGTCACGCTCGGCTGCGCCCGCAATGAGGTGGACTCCGAGGAACTCGCCGGCCGGCTGGCGGCGGACGGATGGCAGTTGGTCGACGACGCCTCCGAGGCCGATGTGGCGGTCGTGAACACCTGCGGCTTCGTCGAGGCGGCCAAGAAGGACTCGGTGGACGCGCTGCTGGAGGCCAACGACCTCAAGGGGCAGGCGCGCACCCAGGCCGTCGTCGCGGTCGGCTGCATGGCCGAGCGGTACGGCAAGGAGCTGGCCGAGGCGCTGCCCGAGGCGGACGGCGTACTCGGCTTCGACGACTACGCGGACATCTCCGACCGGCTGCGGACGATCCTGGCCGGCGGCGTCCACGCGTCGCACACCCCGCGCGACCGGCGCAAGCTGCTGCCGATCAGCCCGGCCGAGCGGCAGGCGGCGAGTGTGGCGCTGCCGGGGCACGCGCAGGGGCACGGGACGTCGGGCGAGGAGCCGGTCGAGGCCGCCGTGAGCGCTCTTGAGGCTTCCGAGGATTTCGCGGCCCAGGCGCCCGCCGATCTGCCCGAGGGCGTCGCGCCCGCCTCCGGCCCGCGCGCGCCGCTGCGCCGCCGCCTGGACTCGGGACCCGTCGCCTCCGTGAAGCTCGCCTCCGGCTGCGACCGCCGCTGCACCTTCTGCGCGATCCCGTCCTTCCGCGGCTCCTTCATCTCCCGCCGCCCCTCCGACGTCCTCGGCGAGACCCGCTGGCTGGCCGGAGAGGGCGTCAAGGAGGTGATGCTGGTCAGCGAGAACAACACCTCGTACGGCAAGGACCTCGGCGACATCCGCCTGCTGGAGACGCTGCTGCCGGAGCTGGCGGCGGTCGACGGCATCGAGCGGGTCCGGGTCAGCTACCTCCAGCCCGCCGAGATGCGCCCCGGCCTGATCGACGCGCTCACCGGAACTCCGGGCGTCGTTCCGTACTTCGACCTGTCCTTCCAGCACTCCGCGCCCGCCGTGCTGCGCGCCATGCGCCGCTTCGGCGACACCGACCGCTTCCTCGAACTGCTGGACACCATCCGGGCCAAGGCCCCGGAGGCGGGTGTCCGCTCGAACTTCATCGTCGGCTTCCCCGGCGAGACGGAAGCCGATCTGGCCGAGCTGGAACGGTTCCTGGGCTCCGCGCGGCTGGACGCCATCGGCGTGTTCGGCTACTCGGACGAGGACGGTACGGAGGCGGCCACCTTCGGCGACAAGCTCGACGAGGACGTGGTCGCCGCCAGGCTCGCGCGGGTCTCGCGGCTGGCCGAGGAGCTGACCGCGCAGCGCGCGGAGGAGCGGCTGGGCGCGACCGTACGGGTGCTGGTCGAGGCGGTGGACGAGGAGACCGGCGAGGTGACCGGCCGGGCCGACCACCAGGCGCCGGAGACCGACGGGCAGGTCGTGCTGGCGGTGCCCGACGGCGCTCCCGCCCCGCTGCCGGGGACCTTCGTCATGGCGAAGGTGACGGCGACCGAGGGCGTGGACCTGATCGCGGAGCCGCTGGACGTCCCGGCGGTTCCGGCGAGCCGTGCGGTTCCTGGGATTCCGGCGGTTCCTGAGATTCCCGAGATTCCTGAGGATACGACCGGGACCGCGAGTGCCGCGGGGGGCGTGACCGACGCCCCGCGCGGCCTGCAGGAGGTGGGCAGATGACCGGAGCCCCCGCGCCCGCCGCCCCGGCCTCCTCGGCCCCCGACCACCTCGGGGACCCGGTGCTGCCCAAGGCCGACCTGTGGAACATCGCGAACATGCTCACGATGGCCCGGCTGGTCCTGGTCCCCGGCTTCGTGCTGCTGCTCGTGCACGGCGACGGGCACGACCCGGCCTGGCGCTCCTTCGCCTGGGCCGCCTTCGCCGTCGCGATGATCACCGACCTCTTCGACGGCGAGCTGGCCCGCCGCTACGGCCTGGTCACCGACTTCGGCAAGATCGCCGACCCCATCGCCGACAAGGCGATCATGGGCGCGGCGCTCGTCGGCCTGTCCGCCCTCGGCGACCTGCCCTGGTGGGTCACCGTCGTCATCCTCTTCCGCGAGCTGGGCATCACCGCCATGCGGTTCTGGGTGATCAGGCACGGCGTGATCCCCGCCAGCCGGGGCGGCAAGCTCAAGACGCTCACACAGGGCATCGCCGTCGGCATGTACGTCCTGATCCTGACCGGCCCGCTGGCCACCGTACGGGCCTGGATGATGGGCGCCGCGGTCGTCCTGACCGTCGCCACCGGCTTCGACTACGTACGGCAGGCGGTCGTCCTGCGGCGCGCGGGACTGGCGGCGGAGCGCGCCGCGGTCGCGGCGGCCTCCGAGGCGGTCGCGGAAGCGGCCGCCGCTCCGGCCCAAGCTCCGGCGGGCGCTCCGGCGGGCGCTCCGGCGGGCGCGACCGCGGCGGATTCCGTGGCCGGCGTCGAGCTGGAGGCCGAGGCCGGGGCCGAGCGACCGCAGGGCGTATGACCGCCGCTGGGCGGGCGGACGCGGCGGAGGTACTGCGGCTGCTGGACGAGCGCGGCCGGACGCTGGCCGTCGCGGAGTCCCTGACCGGCGGTCTGGTGGCCGCGGAGCTGACCGGGGTGCCCGGCGCCTCCCGGACCTTCCGCGGCTCGGTGACGGCGTACGCGACCGCCCTCAAGCACGAACTGCTCGGCGTGGACGCGGCCCTGCTGGCCGCGCGCGGCGCCGTGGACGCCCAGGTGGCCCGCGAGATGGCCGAGGGCGTACGGGACCGGCTCGGCGCCGACTGGGGCGCCGCGACGACCGGTGTGGCGGGGCCGGACCCGCAGGACGGGCAGCCGGTGGGCACGGTGTTCGTGGCCGTCGCGGGTCCCGGCGGTGCGGTGGGCGCCGCGCTCAGGCTGTCGGGCAACCGTACGGAGATCCGGCGGGCGACCGTGGCCGCCGTATTCGAACTGCTGACCTCGGAGCTGAGGAAGACCCGCCCCGAGAAGAGTCCGGAGGCGAAGGATAGGGAAGAACACGGGGGGAAGGGATGTTTGCAGCCCTGAGTGAACACGACATCGCTCCCCGCACGGCCGGTGCCCGAGGCGGTACGGTGGGGCGAAGAGGATGCGGATTCGCGGTCCGAGGAGGGAGCCACCGATGATCCTGCTCCGTCGCCTGCTTGGTGACGTGCTGCGTCGGCAGCGCCAGCGCCAGGGCCGCACCCTGCGTGAGGTCTCTTCGTCCGCCCGGGTTTCCCTGGGCTATCTGTCAGAGGTCGAACGGGGGCAGAAGGAAGCGTCATCCGAGCTGCTCTCGGCGATCTGCGACGCCTTGGACGTTCCTATGTC
Source organism: Streptomyces sp. NPDC024632 (assembly GCF_055559175.1). NCBI lineage: Bacteria > Bacillati > Actinomycetota > Actinomycetes > Kitasatosporales > Streptomycetaceae > Streptomyces > Streptomyces sp. NPDC024632. Next base: position 128,357 of record NZ_JBVHLD010000025.1, on the reverse strand, counting down.
CGAGGTGATGCGGGAGGTCAGTGACGATCTGTCGCTTGCCGAGCTGGCACAGTCGGCGGCGTCCGAGACCACTGCCGCGCCGATGCGGCCCCTGCTGGGTGCGGTCACTTCTGTCACGTCCATGACGTCCACACCGGACGAACGGATCACTATCAAGGCGCCCAAGAAGTCTGCCGAGGCTGTCGACGTGGTCGCCGCCTAGCCTTCTGATCTGCTTGTTCCGACGGCCCCGACCGGCTCGCTCCCGGTCGGGGCCGTCGGCGTGTGCCCGTACGTCCGCCGGGATTCGGCCGTTCCTCCGGCCTTCTCCCGCCGTGCTTCGTGCCGTGCTTTCGTCCGTGCTGTTGTTCGTGCTTTTGCCATGTGTGCGAGCCCGAGGCAGGGTAGGCGGGGAGGGTCAAGGGGGGCGAAACGGACCTCATGGTGTCGATCCGCTAGGAGAGAACCGCATGACTGTCGTCAAGAGCCCGCTGTCGGAGCCGGACCGGAAGACCGTCGGAGACGCGCTGCAAGGCGCCCTGGTGGACCTCCTGGACCTGTCGCTGCTCGCCAAGCAGGTGCACTGGAATGTCGTCGGCCCGCGCTTCCGCTCCGTCCATCTCCAGCTCGACGAGGTCGTCGACACCGCCCGGCTGCACTCCGACACGGTCGCCGAGCGGGCCTCCGCGATCGGCGTGACGCCCGACGGGCGGGCCCGCACGGTCGCCGAGACCAGCGGGATCGACACGGTGACCGACGGCTGGGTCAAGGACACCGAGGTCGTCGAGATCCTGGTCGCCGCGCTGGACGCCGTGATCGTGCGGATGCGCGAGCGGATCGAGACCACCGAGCAGCCCGATCCGGTCAGCCAGGACATCCTGATCGGGATCACCGCCGACATCGAGAAGTTCCACTGGATGTTCCAGGCCGAGAACGTCTGACGCACGGCCGGAATGTCGCTTTGCGTGCATATGTCGCAGCTGGTCGTGGCCGTGCGGCGACCCTTTCGGGTGAACGTTGCCCGGGGCCTGCCGGCGCGCGGCTAGCGATCTTGGCGGCAGGGCATCGCACCTGAGTACGGGACCCGCCGCGGGCGGCCTCCCGCCGCAACCTCGGGGGTCCGAAGGAGGCGGCCATGCGCGCACTGCGAGTTTTCGTGCTCCAGGCCACGGACCGGGTGGGGGGCCGGTCATGGGACGGGTCACGGGGCCGGTCACGGCACCGGTCATCGGTACGGCCGCCGGGCCGGGAGACGCCGGACGGTTCTCCGGTCCGCGGTAGGGGATTCGCGGGCCGCGGTGCTGAATCCGGCGTCCGCCGTACGGGATCCGGCCGGGGCGTACGCTCCGCCGCCGTTCTGTTCGCGCTCGCCTGCGGGCTGCTGTGGTGGTGGGCGGTGCTGCGGCTGTGGATACGGCCGGAGGCCGTCGGGTCGTGGGAGGGCGCGATGGCTGCGGGCGGTTGGAGCCTCGGGCTCATACCGCTGCACGCGGTGCCGACGGTGAAGCGGCGGATGCGGGCGGCCGTAGCGGGTGACGCGGACGGGCCGTCCTTTCCGCGGGGGCCGATGGAACGGGTGCGGACCGGACGGCTGTCGCCCGACGCCGGATTCCGGGGATGCGTCCTACCAGGGCATGGCCACCCCGCCGTTGGGGCGGAGGATCTGACCGGTGACGAAGGCGGAGGCGTCTGAGGCGAGGTAGAGCACGGCCGGGGCCACGTCCTCGGGCCTGCCGACCCGGCCCAGCGGGGACATGCGTGCCAGCGACTCCTCGGCGCGGGCCTGCGCCCTCTCGTCGAACACCCCGTCCGCGCCGGTGCCGTAGTGCGCGGTCATCGGGGTGCGGATGAAGCCGGGAGCCACGGTGTTGGCGCGGATGCCGAGCGGGCCCAGCTCGGTGGCGAGGGTCTTGGTGAGCTGGACGACGGCCGCCTTGGACACGCTGTAGCAGAGCAGGCCGCGCGCGCCCGTGTCGATCGCACTGGACGACATCGTGATGATGCTGCCGCCGCCGCGGTCGGCCATCGCGCGGGCCGCCTCCTGGGCGCAGTGCAGCACCCCGCGGAAATTCACCGCCAGGACGCGGTCCAGGTCGTCGTCGCTGGTGTCGAGGACGCCGCTGCTGTGCATGATCCCGGCGACGGCCGCCAAGATGTCGAGGCCGCCGTGGTCCCGGACGATGCCGGCGACGGTCCGGGCGATAGCCGCTTTGTCGGTGACGTCGAGCGCCCTGGGCTCGGCCCGCCCGCCGGCCTCATCGATCAGCGCCGCCGTCTCGCGTACCCCCGGCTCGTCCCGGTCCGCGCACACCACGACCGCGCCCGCTGACGCCAGCGACCGCGCGCTGGCCCGGCCGATCCCGCTCGCCGCTCCGGTGACCAGGGCGACCCGCCCGCTGAGGTCGTACGCCGTGACCGTCATGCGTCCGACCGTACGACCGTATCTGACGGTGCGTCAATTGCCGCGCGGGGGCGGACCTTTCTGGCAGCTCGGGCACCAGTACGCGACCCGGCTCTGGTCCGCCCTGCCGTGCCGGTCGGTCCTGACCGTGGTGCCGCAGCGCAGACACGGCCGGTTCGCCCGGTCGTAGACCCAGTGCGTACGGCCGCGCCGCGTATCGCCCGTGGTGATGTGGCCGGGGCGCTCCTTGTTCGCCTCCAGCAGCCGCTTCGCCAGCGCGACCACCTTCTCCGGCGCCCTGACGTCGCCGACCGCCGTCCACGGTGTCACCCCGCGCAGAAAACACAGCTCGACCACGTACACATTGCCGAGCCCCGCCATATTGCGCTGGTCGAGCAGCGCCTCGGCGATCTCCCGCTCCGGCTCCGCGATCAGCCGCGCCAGCGCCCGCGCCGGGTCCCAGTCGGGCCCGAGCAGATCGGGGCCCAGGTGGCCGACGGCCTCGGACTCCTGCGCGGTCGGCAGCAGCGCCAGTAACGGCAGCCGGTAGCCGACGGCCGTCCTGTGCTCCGTCTCCAGCACCGCCCTGATCTGGTGGGCGGGACCGCCGCGCCAGCGCTCACCGGGCGCGTACAGGTGCCAGGAGCCCTCCATCCGCAGATGCGAGTGGAGCGTCGCGCCGCCGTCCAGCCGGGTGAGGAGGTGCTTGCCGCGGCTCACCACTTCGAGGACCCGGCGGCCGGTCAGATCGGCCGTGGCCAATTGCGGCACCCGCAGGTCGGCCCGCACGAGGGCGCGCCCCGCCAGCGCGTCATGCAGTCGGCGGGCCGTCAGCCAGACCGTGTCTCCCTCGGGCATCTGTCCATGATGACGCGGGGCGGGGGCGGGGGTCACGTCGGGGCGGCGGCGGTTTCGGCGCGCCCCTGGGGGCGGGGTGCTGGGGGTTCTGGTGCGGGATCAGCCGAGCAGGCGGCGTTCGGTCGCCGCGGCCACCGCGCCCGCGCGGGTGTCGACGCCGAGCTTGTCGTAGATCCGGCCGAGGTGGGTCTTGACGGTGGCCTCGCTGATGAACAGGGCGCGGGCGATGTCGCGGTTGCCGAGGCCGCGGGCGAGCTGGCCGAGGATGTCGCGCTCACGGGCGGTCAACTGCGGTCCCGGCGCGCGCATATGGGCCATCACGCGCCCCGCGACCGGCGGCGACAGCGCGGTGCGGCCCTGCGCGGCGGCGCGGATCGCGGAGAACAGCTCCTCCGGGCGCTCGGCCTTCAGCAGGTAGCCGGTCGCGCCCGCCTCGATGGCGCGGGTGATGTCGGCGTCGGTGTCGTACGTGGTGAGGACGAGGACGTACGGGCCGCCGGGCGCCGTGCCTGTTCCGGGCGCGGCGGCTGCTCCGGGCGTGGCGCCTGTCCCGGGCGTGGCGGCTGTTCCGGGCGTCTCCGGCCGAACGGATTCGGCCGGTGCGTGGGCCGCTGCGGCGGCGATCCGGCGGGTTGCCTCGACGCCGTCGATGCCCGGACCGAGCTGGAGGTCCATGAGGACCACGTCCGGCCGCGTCTTCGCGGCCATCGCGACGGCCTCCTCGCCGCTGCCCGCCTCGCCCACCACCTCGATGCCGTCCGCGCTGGCCAGCAGCGCCATCAGTCCGGCACGCACCACGGCGTGGTCGTCGCAGACCACGAGACGGACGGGTCGGATCTCGGTCACGGCGCGGCCTCCAGGGCTTCGAGGGGGACGGCGACGGACAGCACGGTGCCCTCGCCGGGGGCGGACTCGATGCTCAGGCTGCCGCCGAGCTGGCCCACCCGCGCGCGGATGGCGGGCAGCCCGTGGCCGCGTACCCCGGTGGCGGCGACGGCGGCCGGATCGAAGCCGCGCCCGTCGTCGGAGACGTCGAGCAGCACCTGGTCGTCGAGGTACGTCAGCGTGAGCGTGGCGTGGGCGGCCCCGGCGTGCTCCGCGGTGTTGGCGAGCGCGCCCTGCGCGATCCGCAGCAGCGCCGACCGCGTACGGTCCGGGAGCGGCACGGGCGCGCCCTCCACGTGGCAGCGGACCGTGAGGGCCGACGGCCGGGAGCGCGGAGCGCGCTCGGAGTCGGCAGAGCCTTCGGAGTGGTCGGAGCCTTCGGAGCGGTCAGAGCTTTCGGAGCGGTCAGAGTCTTCGGAGTGCTGCGCGGCGAGCGCGCGCAGGGCGTCGTCCAGATCCTGTCCGACGAGCGCGGCGGGCGCGAGGTCGTGCACGAAGCGGCGTGCTTCGGCGAGATTCTGCTCGGCCACGGCGGTGGCGGTACGGACGTGGCCGCGGGCGGCGTCCGGTGCCGTCTCCCAGATCCGGTCCGCGGCCTGGAGCAGCATCCGCTGGCTGGACAGGCCCTGCGCGAGGCTGTCGTGGATCTCCATCGACAGCCGCTGCCGTTCCGCGAGGGTGCCCTCGCGCCGTTCGGTGGCCGCCAGTTCGCGGCGGGCGCGCACCAGGTCGTCGATGAGGGCCTGCTGACGGCCGGTCTGCCGCCGCATGTGGACGAAGACGGCGGTGGCGAGGGTGGCGACGGCGGGTGGCAGCAGCACCAGATTGGGGTCCGTCCCGTCCGCCAGCCGCAACTCCGCGATGACGACGAGTACGGCGAGCACCGCCACGAGCGCCACGGCCGCCCGGGTCGGCAGCGACCGCAGGCCCGTGTAGATGAGTGGAACGGCGCACCAGGCGAAGCTCGGCGCCAGCAGGACGACGACGGTCCAGCAGGCGACCAGGGCGGCGAGGCGTGCCAGCTCCCACCTGCGGGGGAGCGGTTCGCGTCGCCGTCCGGGCCGACGGCCCGCGAACTGGAGGACCGTGAGCGCCACGCTCAGCCCGATCACCCACGGCAGGCGACCGCTGTCCGGGTGCCGGTCGACGAAGCGGATGAGGGCGCCCGCGAGGAGGACGACGAAGGCGCCGTTCATGACCGCCGCCAGCCACCAGCCGTCCGGATCGGGGCTCGGCTCCGGGTCCCGCTCCGATGCGGGCTCCGGCCTCAGCTCCCATTCCGATTCCGATTCCGGCTCCGGCTGCGGCCTCCGGTTCGGCTCCGGCGTCCGGTTCGGCTCCGGGGTCGGGACCGGGGGCGCGTCCCGGTCCTGGCCGGGCGGCGGCGAGCTGTGCATCGGGGCTCCTGGTCGAGGGCGAGGTCGGTGCGCTGCGAGCGGTACGGGAGGCGACCCGGTGACCGGCCGCCATTCGCAGCGTGACCTGCCGGAACGGCCCGCGCATCGACCGATCGGATGACCCGCCTGTCCTCCATCATGCCCGCGCGCACGATCCGTCTCGCGGACCGGCGCGGCCCCGGTCCGGCCCGAGGATCGAAGGCAGAGGCGGGAACGCGAAGGCGGTCCCGCAGACCCGAGGAGTTGGAACGTCCATGAAGAAGATGTCCTCCCGTACCCGCGTCCTGACCGGTGCCGTGGCCGTCGCAGCCGTCGGCGCGGCCACCTTCGGAGCCGTCTCCGCGACCGCCGCCGCCCCGGCCGCGTCCGGCAAGGCCGCCCCCGCCTCGGCGAGCGCCGCCGCGAACGGCAAGGACACCCGTCCGGTCGACCGGCTCACCACCGCCGCCGCGACGAAGGCCGCGCAGGCGGCCCTCGACGCCGCGAACCGCGCCGGCCAGCACGTCACCGTCGCTGTCGTCGACCGGGACGGCAACACCGTCGTCACCCTGCGCGGCGACGGCGCGGGACCGCAGTCGTACGAGTCCGCCGACCGCAAGGCGTACACCGCCGTGTCCTGGAACGCCCCCACCTCCGAACTCTCCCAGCGCCTCCAGCAGACTCCGCAGCTCAAGGACATCCCCGGCACGCTCTTCCTCGCGGGCGCCGTTCCGGTCACGGCCAAGAGCGGGCCCGTCGCGGCCGTCGGCGTCGCGGGCGCGCCCAGCGGGGACCAGGACGAGCAGTTCGCCCGGGCGGGAGCGGCAACGCTCGGCCATTGAAGGCCGACGGGCGGGAGGACACTCACCCCGGCGCCCGACAGACATGAGACGTGCGGGAAGCCCGAAGCACCGGAGAAGCCGGAGAAGCGGGAGAACCCGGAGAAGCGGGAACACCCGGAAAACCCGGAGAAGCTTTCCGGAGAAGGAGGAGACACCGGCATGGCCGACCTGAACACCAGGCTGCTGGACGCCGCCCACTGTGGCGACGCGGAGCAGGTGACCGCCCTGCTCGACGCGGGCGCGGACATCAAGACCCGCGACGACCAACGGCGCACCCCGCTGCTGCTCGCCGCACTCGCCGACCACCCCGAGGCGGCCCGCAGGCTGGTCGCCGCCGGAGCCGATCCCAACGCGCGGGACTACCGCCAGGACACCCCCTGGCTGGTCACCGGCGTGACCGGCAGCGTCGAGATGATGCGCGCCCTGCTGCCCGCGCACCCCGACCTGACCCTCACCAACCGCTACGGCGGCGTCTCCGTCATCCCCGCCTCCGAACGCGGCCACGTCGCCTACGTCCGCGCCGTCCTCGCCGAGACCGACATCGACGTCAACCACGTCAACCGCCTCGGCTGGACCGCCCTCCTCGAAGCCGTCATCCTCGGCGACGGCGGCGCCGACCACCAGGAAATCGTCCGACTTCTCCTCGCTGCCCACGCTTCCCCCTCCCTCCCCGACGCCGACGGCGTCACCCCTCTCCAGCACGCCGAACGCCGTGGCTTCGACGCCATCGCCCAACAACTCCGCGCCGCGACCTGACGCAGGCCCCGGCCCCAGCCCCCTCGCCGGTCCCCGCCCCGCCGGGGCGGGCGACCGGCTGCCGCGAGCCCGCGACCGGTCGCCCAGGGCGGGGCGAGACGCACCCGGCGGCGGGTGCGTCCGGGCGGCCCGCAGACCGGGGCGACTCCCTGGGGGCCAGGTCGAGGTCCCGGCCCGCCACGACTGCCCCACGCAGTGGCCCGCTGCTTCCGCCGCCCTGCGTCCGACCGGGCTCTATCCGCCGTCCCGCAGGCGCAGGCCCCGCGGAGTGGCGTGGAAGCCCGCGGCTTCCAGGGCACGGCCGAGGGGCGAGGTGAGGGCCGACTCACCATTGGTCCGCTCCACCGTGAGGCGGCCCAGCGCGCCCTCGCGGACGGCCAGCGCCAGCGCGTCCGCGGCGGCCTGGAGACGTATCTCGTCGTCGGGCCACGCCAGCAGCGTCTTGCCGCCGCGCTCGACGTAGAGGGCGGGCTCTCCGTCGATGAGGACGACCAGGGCGCCGGCCTTGCGGCCCGGTTTGTGGGTGACGCCCGCGGGCTGCTCGGGCCAGGGGAGGGCCGCGCCATAGGCGTTCGCGGGGTCGGCGGCGGCGAGCACCACCGTACGGGCGCGGGAGGCGTGCTCCTCCTCGCGGTCGCGCGCCGTGCTCAGGGCGCGCAGCCGGTCGACGGCGCCGTCCATGGCGAATTGGGCCGCTCCCAGTCCCTCCACCACGTAGCCGCGCCGGGCCTGCCCGGTCTCCTCGAAGGCCGCGAGCACCCGGTAGGCCGCGGAGAAGCCGCCCGCGACGCCCTCGGCGGCCACCGCGCCCCGGGTGACCACGCCGTGCCGGTCGAGCAGCGTGTGGGTGAGGGCGTGCGCCCGCAGCGTCGGGTCGGGCTCGGCGGACGGTACGAGGGACCAGCGGCCCGCGGTGGTCGGCGGACCGGAACGGGACGCCGTCGCACGCGGGGCGCGGGTCGCCAGCGAGCTGTACCGACCGCGCGGCACGGCCCGCGGTGCCCGGTGCGCGGTGGAACCCGCCGTGCGGCCCGAGCCGAGGAGCGCCCTGAGCGGCGACAGGGTGTCGTTGGTGAGCCGTCCCGACCAGGCCAGGTCCCAGACGGCGTCGGCCAGTTGGGGATCGGTGGTGTCCTGCCCCGCGGCGCGCACCTGCTCGGCGATCTGCCGGAAGAAGAGACCGTAGCCGCCGGACAGCGCGGCCAGCACCGCCTCGTGCAGCGGGGACAGCTCCAACGGCTGCGGGGCGGGCAGCAGCAGGGGGGCGCTGTCGGCGAGGTAGAGCGACACCCAGCCGTCCTTGCCCGGCAGGGCGCCCGCCCCGGCCCACAGGATCTCGCCGGAGGCCGTCAACTCGTCCAGCATCGCCGGGTTGTAGCCCGTCACCCGGGACGGCAGCACCAGCTTCTCCAGCGCCGACGCGGGTACGGACGCGCCCTGCAACTGCTCCACGGCCCGCACCAGCCCGTCCGGACCGCGCAGGCTGTGCGTGCCCACGTGCTGCCACTGCGGGAGGAAAACGCCGAGCGTGGCGGGCGGCACGGGCTCCAACTCCTGCCGCAGCGCGGCCAGCGAGCGGCGCCGCAACCGCCGCAGCACCGTCGCGTCGCACCACTCCTGGCCCGCGCCGCCCGGCCGGAATTCACCCTGCACCGTACGGCCCGCCGCCGTCAGCCGTTGCAGCGTCCCGTCCGCCACCGCGGCGCCCAGGCCGAATCTCCCGGCCGCCTCCTTGGTCGTGAACGGCCCGTGCGTGCGCGCGTACCGGGCGAGCAGATCCCCCAGCGGGTCCTTCACCGGCTCGGTGAACGCCACCGGCACGCCCACCGGCAGCGCCGTACCGAGCGCGTCCCGCAACCGCCCCGCGTCCTCGACCGCCGCCCAGTGTTCCGCCCCGGCGATCCGCACCCGGATCGCCCGCCTTGCCGTCTCCAGCTCCTCCGCCCAACCCGGCTCCGCGCCCCGCGCGGCCAACTCCGCGCCGGTCAGCGGTCCGAGCACCCGCAGCAGATCCGCGACCCCCTCGGCGCTCTTCACCCGCCGGTCCTCGGTCAGCCACTGCAATTCGGTGTCCAACTCGGCCAGGACATCGGCGTCCAGCAACTCGCGCAGCTCCGCCTGGCCCAGCAGTTCCGCCAGCAGCCGCGAGTCCAGCGACAGCGCCGCGGCCCGCCGCTCCGCCAGCGGCGAGTCGCCCTCGTAGAGGAACTGCGCCACATAGCCGAACAGCAGCGAGCGGGCGAAGGGCGAGGGCTCGGGTGTGGTCACCTCGACCAGCCGCACCCTGCGGGCCTCGATGTCGCCCATCAGCTCCACCAGACCCGGCACGTCGAAGACGTCCTGAAGGCATTCGCGGACCGCCTCGAGGACGATCGGGAAGGAGCCGAACTCCGAGGCGACCTGGAGCAGTTGCGAGGCTCGCTGGCGCTGCTGCCACAGCGGGGTGCGCTTTCCGGGGTCGCGGCGCGGCAACAGCAGGGCGCGGGCGGCGCACTCGCGGAACCGGGAGGCGAACAGGGCCGAGCCGCCCACCTGATCGGTGACGAGCTGTTCGACCTCGCCCTTGTCGAACGCGACATCCGCCGCGCCCACCGGCGACTGCTCGGGGTCGAACTCCGCTCCGCGCAGCACCGGATCGGAGTCCAGCAGGTCCAGGCCCATCAAGTCGGCGTCCGGCAGCCGCAGCACGATCCCGTCGTCGGCGTGCATCGCCTGGGCGTCCAGGCCGTAGCGCTCCTGGAGCCGCGCGCCGAGCGCCAGCGCCCACGGCGCGTGCACCTGCGCGCCGAAGGGGGAGTGGATGACGACCCGCCAGTCGCCCAACTCGTCGCGGAACCGCTCGACCACGATCGTCCGGTCGTCCGGCACATGACCGCACGCCTGCCGCTGCTCGGCCAGATACGACAGCACATTGTCCGTCGCCCAGGTGTCGAGACCGGCCGCCGTCAGCCGCTCCCTGGCCCGCTCCGGTGCCAGCGCGCCCACCTCGCGCAGGAACGCGCCCAGCGCACGGCCGAGTTCGAGCGGGCGGCCGAGCTGGTCGCCCTTCCAGAACGGCAGCCGTCCCGGCACTCCCGGCGCGGGCGAGACCAGGACCCGGTCGCGAGTGATGTCCTCGATGCGCCACGAGGTGGTGCCCAGGGTGAAGACGTCCCCGACCCGGGACTCGTACACCATCTCCTCGTCCAGTTCCCCGACCCGGCCGCCGCCCTTCTTCGGGTCGGAGCCCGCCAGGAACACCCCGAACAGCCCGCGGTCGGGGATCGTGCCGCCGGAGGTGACGGCGAGCCGCTGGGTGCCGGGGCGTCCGGTCACCGTGTTCGCCACCCGGTCCCACACCAGGCGCGGGCGCAGCTCGGCGAAGGCGTCCGAGGGGTAGCGCCCGGCCAGCATGTCGAGGACCGCGATGTAGGCGGAGTGGGGCAGCGCCGAGAACGGCGCCGCACGCCGCACCAGGGCCAGCAGGTCGTCCACGTCCCAGGTGTCGAGCGCGGTCATCGCCACGATCTGCTGGGCCAGCACGTCCAGCGGATTCGCGGGCACCCGTAGCGACTCGATCGCGCCCTGCCGCATCCGCTCGGTCACCACGGCGGACTGCACCAGGTCACCGCGGTACTTGGGGAAGACCACCCCGGTGGAGACCGCTCCCACCTGGTGCCCCGCGCGCCCGACCCGTTGCAGACCGGAGGCGACCGAGGGCGGCGACTCCACCTGCACCACCAGATCGACCGCGCCCATGTCGATCCCCAGCTCAAGGCTGGAGGTCGCGACGACCGCGGGCAGCCGCCCCGCCTTCAGGTCCTCTTCCACCAGGGCCCGCTGCTCCTTGGACACCGAGCCGTGGTGTGCCCTGGCCAGCACCGGCGGCGTGCCCTTGGCCGCGCCGGACTGGGCCATGATCTCGGCGGGGGAGTGCGCCTCGGGCAGAGCCTCGCCCTCGGCCCGCTCGTAGGCGATCTCATTGAGCCGATTGCACAGCCGCTCCGCCAGACGGCGCGAATTGGCGAAGACGATCGTGGAGCGGTGCGCCTGCACCAGGTCGGCGATCCGCTCCTCCACATGCGGCCAGATCGAGGCCCGCTCGGCGGGACCCGCCGCCGGCCCGGTGTGCTCGGCCACCGGGGAGCCGCCCAGCTCGCCCAGATCCTCCACCGGCACGACCACCGACAGGTCGAACCGCTTCTGCGACGGCGGCTGGACGATCGTCACCTTGCGGCGCGGCGACAGATAGCGGGCGATCTCGTCCACCGGCCGGACGGTCGCCGACAGCCCGATCCGGCGGGCGGGCCGGTCAAGGAACTCGTCCAGCCGCTCCAGGGAGAGCGCCAGATGCGCCCCGCGCTTGGTGCCCGCGACCGCGTGCACCTCGTCCAGGATCACCGTCTCGACCCCGCTCAGCGCCTCCCGCGCGGCGGAGGTGAGCATCAGGAACAGCGATTCGGGGGTGGTGATCAAAATGTCCGGCGGCCTGGTCACCAGCGCCCGCCGTTCCGCCGGAGGCGTGTCGCCCGAGCGGATGCCGACCCGGACCTCGGGCTCCGGCAGTCCCAGCCGTACCGACTCCTGCCGCAGCCCGGCGAGCGGGCTGCGCAGATTTCGCTCGACGTCCACCGCGAGCGCCTTCAGCGGCGACACGTACAGCACCCGGCACCTGCGGCGGGCCTCGGCGGGCGGCGGGGTGCTGGCCAGCCGGTCCAGGGCGGCGAGGAAGGCCGCCAGCGTCTTGCCGGAACCGGTCGGCGCGACGACCAGCACGTCGGAGCCCTCGGCGATGGCCGACCACGCCCCGGCCTGGGCGTCGGTGGGCTCGCTGAACGCCCCCGTGAACCACGCGCGGGTGGCCGGGGAGAACGCGTCGAGACTGCTGCGACTGGACATGGCATCCATCCTGCCTCGCCGCACCGACACCGCGCGGCGGCCGACCCCTCAGCCTGTGGATAACTCGCTGGACGCCCCGGCCCGCCACCGGTCCACAATGGCCGTGTGACGGTGCGAGAGCAGGCCAGGTACTGGGAACACCCCGGACTGCCCGGAGTCGACCTGCTGCGTGCCCGCTATGTCCGGCACACCTTCACCCGGCACGCCCACGACAGCTACGTGATCGCGGCGGTCACCGGAGGCGTCGAGGGCATCGGGCTGCCCGGCGGAGCCGAGCGGGCGGGCGCGGGCGGAGTCGTCCTGATCAACCCTGAGACCCCGCACACCGCCTACGCGGGCGTCGAGGAGGGCTGGAGCTACCGGGTCCTCTACCCCTCGCCCGCCGTGGTCGCCGCCGTCGCCGCGGAGACCACGGCATTGCGCGGCACCCCTTCCTTCAACGCCTCGGTGCTCGACGACCCCGTGACCGCCCGCATGATCGCCGACGTCCACCGCGCCGCGGAAGGGGACAACGCGCTCGCCGCCGACACGCAGCTGCGCCTCGTCGTCGCCCGGATGCTCGCCCGCCACGCGAACTCCGCGGCCCTCGGACCCGCGCCCGTCGCGGGCGCGGGCGTCGCGGCCCGTGCCCGTGACCTGCTGGCCACCCGCCTGGCGGCTCCGCCGAGCCTGGAGGAACTGGCCCGTGAGGTCGGCACCGGCCCCTTCGCCCTGCTGCGCGCCTTCAAGGCCGCCTACGGGCTGCCGCCGCACGCCTGGCTGACCAGCGAGCGGGTCAGGGCCGCCCGCCGCCTGCTCGACACAGGCGTCAGCCCGGCCGACACGGCCGCCGCCGTCGGCTTCACCGACCAGCCCCACCTCAACCGGCACTTCGCCCGGATCGTCGGCGTCCCGCCCGGCGCCTACCAACGCGAGCGCAAGAACGTACAAGACCCGCCGTCCCGCCGTCCCTAGCCTCATGCGGGTGACGGGACATCCGATAGCCACAGAACCCGCGGAATCCGCCGACCGCAGAGAATCCACCGGGCCGGCGGACCGGCAGCCACGCTCCGCGCGCGCCCAGGTCGTCCGCGACGCCCTCGGGGTGGGCGTCGCCGTCGGGCTCTCCGGCTTCGCCTTCGGCGTGACCTCCGCCGGAGCCGGGCTCGCACTCGCCCAGACCTGCGCCCTGTCCCTGCTGGTGTTCACCGGAGCGTCGCAATTCGCCCTGGTCAGCGCCCTGGGGTCGGGTGGCAACCCCTTCGCGGCAGCCGCGGGAGCCTTCTTCCTCGGCACCCGCAACGCCTTCTACGGGCTCCGGCTCTCCCAGCTCCTCCGCCTGCCCGCCGCGATACGGCCGCTGGCCGCGCAGTGGGTCATCGACGAGACCTCCGCGGTCGCGCTGGCGCAGAAGGACCGCGCCTCCGCGCGGCTGGGCTTCACCGTCACCGGAGGCAGCCTCTACGCCCTGTGGAATCTGACCACCCTCATAGGCGCCCTGGGCGCCTCGGCGCTCGGCGACCCCGCTTCCTGGGGGCTGGACGCGGCAGGCCCCGCCGTCTTCCTCGCGCTCCTCGCCCCCATGGTCAAGGGGCGCGCCGAACGGGCGGTCGCCGCGGTCGCCGTCCTCCTCGGCCTTGTCTGCCTGCCACTCCTGCCTGCCGGAGTCCCGGTCCTGGTCGCCGCCCTGGCAGCGCCCCTCGTCCTGGCCGTCACCCGCGCGAAGCGCACCGGAAAGGACGCGTCAGGAACCGTACGGAAGCCGGAACGGGCACCAGCACGGGCACCAGCACAGGCACCAGCAAAGGCACCAGCAAAGGCACCAGCAAAGGCACCAGCACGGGCATCGGCATCGGCACCGGCACGCGAAGAGGGAGAGACAGCGGAATGAGCACAGGAGCGAGTACCTGGATCGCCGTCATCGTGACGGCCCTCGGCTGCTACGCGGTCAAACTGCTGGGCCTGTCCGTACCGGCGGGATTGCTGGAACGCCCCGTGGTCAAGCGCCTCGCCGCGCTCGTGCCCATCGCGCTCCTCGCCGCGCTCACCGCCCTCCAGACCTTCGGCACCAGCGGACTGCGGCTGGCCGTGGACGCGCGCTCGGCCGGGCTCGCGGCAGCGGCCGTCGCCCTCCTGCTGCGGGCGCCCTTCCTCGTGGTGGTGGCCGCGGCCGTCGTCGTGACCGCGGCCGTACGGGCCGTCTCCGGCATGTGAGCCACGGGCCGGTCCTCCGCGACATCCGGTGCCCGGTCACCGGCGTAAGGACCGGGCACCTGGATCAGCGCCCCTTACCCGCGCGGCCTCGACGTCAGCCCAGACGGCCGTACGCGCGCAGCGTCCGCAGCGCCTCGATCGTCACCATGGGCCGCCCTTCGAGGGCGGAGCCCGGCGCCCACTCGCGCCAGGTGATCGGCCAGCCGCCGTCGTCGCCCTGCTGCCCCGCGAGATGGTCAAGCGACCGTTCCATCTCGGTGTCGGTGAACCACGACCGGGCGGCCGAGTCGGGGGAGGGCGCGAAGTCGTGGGCGAAGTGGTGTTCGCCCGGCGCGTATCCGGTCGGCGGCGCGACCTGACCGGCGCGCTCGGGTTCCAGCAGCGCCAGACCCTGCTCGCGCACCAGTCGTCCCAGCCGCTCCACCGCGCCCTGCGCACGCGGCCGGTTCTGCGCCGAGGCCAGGAACGCCAGCGAGGCCAGCACCTCGTAGGGATGCGTCCGGTCCAGGGCGTCGATCGCCGCCCAGCAGAAGTCCGTCGACCTGAACAGCCACGCGTGCCACACCTCGTTGCGCCGCAGCAGCCCCACCACGGGCCCGGTGGCGAGCAAATCACCGGGCGGGTCGTCGGAGATCCGCATCCAGGGCGCGTACGGATAGCCGCGCAAGGACGCGTCGACCGCGGGCAGCGCGCCCTCCGCCGTCGAGCACGCCGTCAGATAGCGGCAGATGCGCTCGGCCCTGCCGCCCCTGCACCGGTCGATCTCGTCCAGCACCCGCAGCGCGTACGCCACGTGCAGCGGCTGGCTCACCGGGCCGCGCAGGTCGGGCTCCAGCGCGTGGCCGTATCCGGCGTCGTCATTGCGGTACGCGTCGAGCGCGGTCTCGACCGCGTCGCCGTCGCCGTCGAGGAAGTGGAAGGCGAACCTGCGCTGCTCGAGCACACGGGCGGTGAGCCACACGAACTGCTCGGCGCGACCTAGCGGGGTTGCTGGCATGCGCGCACCCTAGGGCGTGCGCGGCGGCCTGGAACACGGCTGAGCCGAGGAGCCACCCGGCTGTGTGACGGTACGCGTGCGGGCGCGGGATACTGGCAGTCATGCGGTTGACGATTTTCTGGGAGCGGATGCGCGCGCACTTCGGCGACGCGTACGCCGATTCCTTCGCGCGGGACCATGTGATGGCCGAATTGGGCGGCCGTACGGTGCATCAGGCGCTGGACGACGGCTGGGAGGCCAAGGACGTCTGGCGCGCGGTGTGCGCCTCGATGGACGTGCCCGCCGCCAAGCGCTGACGCGGCGTCGCGAGCGGAGCGACGGATTCAGGAGCGGCCCGACACCCCCGGCGGGTCGCTTGACATCAAATTCGAACATCCATTCTTATGGCTTGTGCCGGGTGGATTTCCGTGGTGACGAAGCGTGTTTCCGCCGGAGTTATCCACAGCACGGGGCGACGGCCGGGCGCGTTGTCAGTGCCAGGCGCTAGCGTCGTGGACGTGAAGCGATCGAACCAGACATCCCGGGTGGAGCCCATGGCAGGAAACGACCGCGAGAAGGCGCTCGACGCCGCGCTCGCGCAGATTGAACGGCAGTTCGGCAAGGGCGCGGTCATGCGCCTGGGCGACCGGCCGAACGAACCCATCGAAGTCATCCCCACCGGATCGACCGCTCTTGACGTGGCACTCGGCGTCGGCGGCCTGCCGCGCGGCCGAGTGGTGGAGGTCTACGGCCCGGAGTCCTCCGGTAAGACGACCCTCACCCTGCACGCGGTGGCCAACGCCCAGCGGGCGGGCGGCACGGTGGCGTTCGTGGACGCCGAGCACGCGCTGGACCCCGACTACGCCAAGGCACTCGGCGTCGACACGGACAATCTGATCCTGTCCCAGCCGGACACCGGCGAGCAGGCGCTGGAGATCGTGGACATGCTGGTCCGCTCCGGCGCTCTCGACCTCATCGTGGTCGACTCCGTGGCAGCCCTCGTGCCACGGGCCGAGATCGAGGGCGAGATGGGCGACTCGCACGTGGGTCTCCAGGCCCGCCTGATGAGCCAGGCCCTCCGCAAGATCACCAGCGCGCTCAACCAGACCAAGACCACCTGCATCTTCATCAACCAGCTCCGCGAGAAGATCGGTGTGATGTTCGGCTCGCCGGAGACCACCACCGGTGGCCGCGCGCTGAAGTTCTACGCCTCCGTCCGGCTCGACATCCGCCGGATCGAGACCCTCAAGGACGGCACCGAGGCGGTCGGCAACCGTACCCGCGTCAAGGTCGTCAAGAACAAGGTCGCGCCGCCCTTCAAGCAGGCCGAGTTCGACATCCTCTACGGCCACGGCATCAGCCGTGAGGGCGGCCTGATCGACATGGGCGTGGAGCACGGCTTCGTCCGCAAGTCCGGCGCCTGGTACACGTACGAGGGCGACCAGCTCGGTCAGGGCAAGGAAAACGCGCGCAATTTCCTGAAGGACAACCCCGACCTGTCGGACGAGATCGAGAAGAAGATCAAGGAGAAGCTCGGCGTCGGCGTGCCGAAGGTCGAGGCGCCTGGCGCACAGCCCGGGGCGGACGCGGCAGGACCCGCGGCCGTGGCCAAGACCGACGCGCCCAAGGCCGAGGTCCCCGCGCCCAAGGGCGCGAAGGCGACCAAGGCGACCGCCGCCAAGGCCTGACGCCGTGGCGCGCAGGTCCCCTGAGCGCGGCGGCTCTTCCGAGTCGAGGGCCTCGCGAGAGCCGCCGCTCGATCCCGAGGAGCAGGCGCGGGCGCTGTGCCTGCGCCTGCTCACCGGGACGCCCCGCACCCGCAGGCAGCTCGCCGACGCCCTGCGCAAGCACGAGATCCCGGACGAGGTCGCCGAGCACGTCCTGGAACGCTTCCAGGATGTGGGGCTGATCGACGACCAGGCGTTCGCCAACTCCTGGGTGGAGTCCCGGCACCGCGGCCGGGGTCTCGCCCGCCGTGCCCTCGCACAGGAGCTCCGCCACCGCGGAGTGGACGCGGAGCTGGTGAACGAAGCGGTCGGACTGCTCGACCACGACCAGGAGGAGCAGACCGCCCGCGAGCTGGTACGCCGCAGGCTGCCGGGCACCCGCGGGCTGGACCGCGACAAGCGGATCCGCCGCGTCGCGGGCATGCTCGCCCGCAAGGGCTACTCCGAGGGCCTGGCCCTCCGGGTGGTGCGGGAAGCGCTCGCCGCCGAGGGCGTCGAGGAGGAGCTCGAAGAGGAGCCGTGGGAGTGACGGCGGCGAGGACGGCGGAATCCTGGAAGGCGAGGGAGTACGAAGGCCCCGCCACCGGACGTCGCCCTGCCGCCAGGGCCTCCCAAAACCGCCCCGCCGTCCGGCACCGGGACCATCCGCCAAGGGAGACGGTGCCGGTGACCGGCAGCCCCGGCGGGCTGACGGTGACCGTCCGGCAGGGCGTGCCCGGCCCGGCTGCTACCGGGTGTGCCCGCTGACCCGCGTGCCCGCCGCGCCGCCGGGCCCGCCGCCTTCACCGTCACCGTCACCGTCGTCGGCGTCCGGCTCTGTACCTTCGCTGCCCGCCGGCACCGGCGGACCGCCGCGGGCCAGGTCGGCGTACGAGTACAGCTCCGCGGGGCGGCAGCCCACCATCGCCGTGACCAGGCGCCCGTCCGGCCGGATCAGCAGCACACTGTGCGCGGTCGCCCCCGGATACGTCTCGGCGACGACCAGCTCCGCGCGGGTCGGCAGCGCGGCGACCGCGGAGGCGAGCCGGGGCATGAGCCCGGCGGTCAGCCAGTGACGGCTGTCCCACACCCCCGTACCGGGCGCGATCAGCACCACGATCAACCCCCGGCCGAGCCGGTCCCGCAGCCGTCCGACGGTGCCGTCGAGCGCGGTCACCGACACATCGGTCACCGCACCGCCCGGCGGCGTGTCGCACCCGGCGACCAGCGGCGACGGCCCGGACTTGCCGCCTCCGGAGCGCGGCGCGGGCAGCGCGAGCGGCGAGCGCCCGTAGACCGAGGACGCGGCGGCGGACCCCCGGCCGAGATGGCTGTCGGTCAGCAGCTCCGCCTGGCCGCGCGCCGAGCCCGACAGCACCGCGTGCCGTACCGTCTGCCACGTGCCACTGGCCCGCAGCAGCGGAAGCGCCTGGTCGGTGGCGCGCAACCGGGCGCCGACCGCCCCGCGCCGCTCCGCCTCGTAGCTGTTCAGCAGTATCTTCGACGCGCCGTCGTGCCAGGCCAGCGAGAGCTTCCAGGACAGATTCTCCGCGTCCCGCAGCCCCTCCTCGACGCTCTGCGCGCCGAGCGCGCCCATCAGGTGCGCGGCGTCCCCCGCGAGGAAGACCCGCCCCCTGCGCCAGCGCCTGGCCAGCCGCTGGTGCACCGGATAGTCGGCCGAGCCGACGAGTTCGTACGGGACGACGCTGCCGCACCAGGCGGTGAGCGTGGACCGCAGCCGTTCCACCAGCGCGTCGGACGTGAGCAGCCGTCCCTGCGGGGGCAGCAGCCAGTCCAGCCGCCACAGGCCGTCCGGCAACGGACGGGCCGTCACCTCCTGGCCCGCGGGCGCCCCCGGCGGGTCGCGGTGCAGCAACGCCACACCCGGTTCGGGGAGTTCCGCGCGGATCACCGCCACCGCGTGCCGGTCGACGGCGGTGCGGCCGGGGAAACGTACGCCCGTCAGCTTGCGGACCGTCGAACGGGGACCGTCGCAGCCGACCAGGAAACTGCCGCGCCACCAGGTGTCGTGCGACCCGCGGGTGTGCACGGTGATCCCGAGACCGTCCTGCTCGAACGCGTCCACCCGGCAGCCCGGCACGATCCGCACCGACCCGCAGGCGAGCAGCGCGTCGCGCAGGCCGCGCTCCAATTGGTGCTGCGCGATGTGCGTGGGGGAGTCCTCCGGTCCGAATTCGACGCGCAGCACTTCCGTACGACGGCGCAATGTGCGCCAGGCCGACCAGGAGGCTCCGTCGCCGCGGACACCGGCGTAGCCGAGCCGTTCGACGAACGCGACCGTGTCGGGGCCGAGGACCGCGGTGCGTGGGCGCCGTAACCCGTCGGCATCGGTCAGTGCCTCCGCCTCGTCGAGGACGATGACGGGGACGTCGCGGCGGGCCAGAGCGAGGGCGAGGGCCAGGCCCACGGGACCCGCCCCCGCGACGATCACCGGGTCCATGGAGAGGCCCCCGGAAGAAGTGCGGTCACAAAGCGTATGCAACCCACTGCGCCTTCCCACGTCAAGCGACGGTCCCGCCTCGGCGCGGTGCGCCGCTCCACGCGCCCTCCGTGCCCCGTGCGCGCCCTCGGGCACCTCCGGTGCGTACCGGGTCGGTAACGGTCCACCGCGCGAGCCGGTAGGGCCTTGACGCACCCCGTGCCGATCGGCGTGGATTCGGTCCACAGGTACCGCTACCGCACACGAACAACACGATCAGCCGAAATGATCATAAGACCGGATGAACAGGGAGGTTGACGATGCGACTGCTCCTCGTGGAGGACGACGACAGGGTCGCCTCCGCCCTCTCCGCGGTCCTCGGCAAGCACGGCTTCGACGTGCGGCACGCCCGCAGCGGCGAGGAGGCGATCCAGGCGCTGTTGCCCGGCGACGGCCCCGCGTACGACTGTGTCCTGCTCGACCTGGGGCTGCCCGACCAGGACGGTTTCGAGGTGTGCAGCCGGATACGCCGCCGTACCGCGACCCCGGTGATCATGGTGACCGCGCGGGCCGACGTGCGCTCCCGGATCCACGGCCTCAACCTGGGCGCGGACGACTACGTGGTGAAGCCGTACGACACGGGCGAGCTGCTGGCGCGGATCCACGCCGTGAGCCGCCGCCCGCCGCTGAACGCGCAAGGCGCCCCCGGGCCGACAGCCACCGGCGCGACCGTCGCGGGCACCGGAGTGCTGGCCGCCGCGCGGACCGGCGAGACCGGCCCGCAGGAGAGCGCCAAACTGCTGCTCGGCACGGTCACCATCGAACTGTCCACCCGCCGCGTCACCGTGGAGGGCGATCTGATCGCCCTCACCCGCAAGGAGTTCGACCTGCTGTCGCTGCTCGCCAAACGGCCGGGTGTCGTCTTCCGCAGGGAGCAGATCATCAGCGAGGTGTGGCGCACCGCGTGGGAGGGTACGGGTCGCACCCTTGAGGTCCATGTGGCGTCCCTGCGCTCCAAACTGCGGACCCCGGCGATGATCGAGACGGTGCGCGGGGTCGGATACCGGCTCGTCGTCCCCGTCGGCTGACCCGTCGAGGCCACCACCTTGCGCTCCCGCCTGCTCCCGCTGCTCATCGTGCTGATGGCCGGTGTACTGCTGGCCCTCGGCTTCCCGCTGGCCGCCAGCCAGGCCGCGTCCCAGCAGCAGCGCGTCGTGGTCGACCGCATCGACGACACCACGCGCTTCGCGGCGCTCGCGCAGTACGTCACCGCGCGGGACGAACAGACCGCCGTGGACAGCGCCGACGACGAGCGGCTGCACACCCTGCGCACCGAACTCACCCGTTACAAAGAGCTGTACGGCATCGACGCCGGAGTCTTCTACCGCGACCGCACCGCGATGGCCGCCGCGCCCGGCGACTGGAAGGTGCCGGACGAGGGCGAGCTGTTCGACGCCTACAACTCGGCGCTGCTCGGCCGCCGCACCCACGACCCCCGCCAGGTGTGGCCGTGGCAGACCCGCAAACTCGCCATCGCCTCGCCGATCGTCCGGGACGGGGACGTCGTCGCCGTCGTCGTGACCGATTCGCCGACCGGCGCGCTGCGCTCCCGCATCCTGCACGGCTGGCTGCTGCTGGCGGCCGGGGAGCTGGCGGCGATGGCCATCGCCGTGCTCTTCGCCGTCCGCCTGACCGCCTGGGTGCTGCTTCCGGTCGCCACCTTGGACCGCGTCACCCACGACATCGCGACCGGCCGGATGAAGTCGCGTGTCGGAACGGCGGGCGGCCCGCCGGAACTCCGCCGCCTGGTCCGTTCGTTCAACGAGATGGCCGACAACGTCGAGGAAGTCCTCGACCAGCAGCGGGCCTTCGTGGCGGACGCGTCGCATCAGTTGCGCAATCCGCTCGCCGCACTGCTGCTGCGGATCGAATTGCTCGGCCTGGAGCTGCCCGACGGCCACGACGAGGCCGAGGCGGTGAAGGAGGAGGGGCACCGGCTCGCCCAGGTGCTCGACGACCTGCTGGGTCTGGCGCTCGCCGAACGCTCCGGCAGTCATCTGGCCGTCACCGATCTCGCCGCGCTCGCTCGTACCCGCTCGGCGGCCTGGAGACCCGTCGCCGACCAGGCGGGAATCTCCGTGGAGTTCACGGTGGAGGGGGAGGACTCGGAGGACCGGGGAGGTGAGAGCGCGGGGGAGCGGGCGGCGCTCAAGGTGACCGGGTGGGCCGACGCGGTCGCGCTGTCCAGCGCCTTGGACGCGGTGATCGACAACGCGATCAAATTCACCCCGCGCGGCGAGGCCGTCCATGTGCGCGTGGCGGCGGACGACCAGCGCACCGCGATCTCCGTCGCCGACAGCGGCCCCGGTCTGACGGACGAGGAACTCGCCAGGATCGGCGATCGTTTCTGGCGCAGCGCCCGCCACCAGAATGTGCACGGCTCCGGCCTCGGCCTGTCCATCGCCCGCGCCCTGCTGAGCCAGGGCGGCGGCGCCATCAGTTACGGGCGGCGCGACCCGCACGGCCTGGAGGTCATCCTGACGGTGCCGAGGACGGCGCCGGTCGGGGTGTGACCGTACGGTTGTCGGGTCGTACGACCGTCTGATCATGACCACGGAGTGCGCGGCGGGGTAAGCGCGCGGCGCGGCCGAGGTCGCGGCGGAGCACCCGCTACGGCTTCACCGACCGGTAGTACCGCTCCGCGCCGACGTGCAGCGGCAGCGGATCGGTGAACACCGCGGTCCGCAGGTCCACCAATTGCGCGGCGTGCACCTCCTTGCCGATCGCGTCTCGGCTGTCGATCACCGCACGGGTGAGCCGTTCGACCAGGCCGGTGTTCGCGCGGTCCGTGGTGACCAGCAGATTGGCGACGGCGATGGTGGCGATCGCCTGCCCCTTCTGCGCCTGCGGATACGCGTCGGCGGGCATCACGGCCTGCCGGTAGTACGCCATCTGCGGTCCCATGGAATGCAGCTTCGCCACCAGGTCGCCGAGTTGGACGAGCTTGATGCCCGGCGAGGAGTGCGCCATCTCGGCCACGGCGGCGGTCGGCAGCCCGCCCGACCAGAAGAACGCGTCCAGTTGCTTGTCGCGCAGCATCGCGGGCGCCTGGTCGATGCCGACCGGTATCGCGTCCACATCCTTGGTGATGTCCAGGCCCGCCGCCGCGAACAGCCGCCTGGTGATCAGATTGACCCCGGAGTCCGCCTGGCCGACCCCGACCCGCAGCCCGCGCAGATCGCGCGCGGACCGCACCGTGGAATCGCTCGGTACGACAAGCTGCATGTAGTCGTCGTAGAGCCGGGCGCAGGCGCGCAACTGGTCCTTGCCGGGACCGTCGTAATCGGCGACGGCGTCGGCCGCGGCGATGGTGAAGTCCGCCCGTCCTGACGCCACCCGCTTGATGTTGTCGACCGAGCCCTCGGTGTGCACGAGATTGACCCGCACTCCCGGCAGCGCGGTGTGCAGATCGCCCTTGAGGAGCAGCCCGTACTTCTCGTACACCCCGTTGGCGACCCCGGTGGCCAGCGACATCGGCGCCCGCGGATACGAAGGCCCCGCGTTCGGCAGCAGCCACCACAGCAGGAGGGCGAGCACGGAGACCCCGGCCAGCAGCGCCTGGAGCACGCGCCGCCGCCTGCCCAGCGCGGCATCGCGCAGGCGTACGACGGAGCGGGGGAGGTCCATGCATGGGGATCCTGCCAGCCGGGCGGGAATCGGGGAAGGGCGGTCGGCGGCGGCCGGTCCCGGGAAGGCGGGGGCGCCGGGCCCCGGCGACCACGTACTCTGGGTGATTGTTATGAGCGCGCGTACTTACGAGGTCCGCACCTACGGGTGCCAGATGAACGTCCACGACTCCGAGCGGCTGTCCGGCCTTCTGGAGGACGCGGGGTATGTCCGCGCGCCTTCCGACGCCGACGGCGCGGATGTCGTCGTCTTCAACACCTGCGCGGTGCGGGAGAACGCCGACAACCGGCTGTACGGCAACCTCGGCCAGCTCGTACCGAAGAAGGCCGCCAGGCCCGGCATGCAGATCGCCGTCGGCGGCTGCCTGGCGCAGAAGGACCGCGACACCATCGTGAAGCGGGCCCCCTGGGTCGACGTCGTCTTCGGCACCCACAACATCGGCCAGCTCCCGGTGCTGTTGGAGCGGGCCAGGATCGCCGAAGAGGCCCAGGTCGAGATCGTCGAGTCGCTGGAGACCTTCCCCTCGACGCTGCCCTCGCGCCGCGAGTCCGCGTACGCCGCCTGGGTCGCGGTCTCCGTCGGCTGCAACAACACCTGCACCTTCTGCATCGTCCCCGCCCTGCGCGGCAAGGAGAAGGACCGCAGGCCCGGCGACGTGCTCGCCGAGGTCGAGGCCCTGGTCTCCGAGGGCGTCGTCGAGGTCACCCTGCTCGGCCAGAACGTGAACGCGTACGGCTCCGACATCGGCGACCGCGAGGCGTTCGGCAAGCTGCTGCGCGCCGCGGGCACCATCGACGGCCTGGAGCGGATCCGCTTCACCTCGCCGCACCCGCGCGACTTCACCGACGACGTCATCGCCGCCATGGCCGAGACGCCCAATGTGATGCACCAGCTCCACATGCCGCTCCAGTCCGGCTCCGACACGGTGCTGAAGGCGATGCGCCGGTCGTACCGGCAGGATCGTTACCTCGGGATCATCGAGAAGGTGCGCGCCGCGATGCCGGACGCCGCCATCACCACCGACATCATCGTGGGCTTCCCCGGCGAGACCGAGGAGGACTTCGAGCAGACCCTGCACGTGGTGCGCGAGGCGCGCTTCGCGCAGGCCTTCACCTTCCAGTACTCCAAGCGGCCCGGCACCCCCGCCGCCGAGATGGACGGCCAGATCCCGAAGGCCGTCGTCCAGCAGCGGTACGAGCGGCTGGTCGCGCTCCAGGAGGAGATCTCCTGGGAGGAGAACAAAAAGCAGGTCGGCCGCACCATCGAGGTGCTGGTCGCCGAGGGCGAGGGCCGCAAGGACGACGCCACCCGGCGGCTGTCCGGCCGCGCGCCCGACAACCGCCTCGTGCACTTCGAGCGCCCGGACGAGCCGGTCAGGCCCGGAGACATGGTGACCGTCGAGATCACCTACGCCGCGCCGCACCATCTGCTCGCGGAGAAGCCCGCCGTCGCCGTACGCCGTACGCGGGCGGGCGACGCGTGGGAGCGGCGCAACGCGGCCCCGGCCGCGACCGGCACGGGCGTGATGCTGGGTCTGCCGACGATCGGCGCGCCCGCCGTGACGGAGCCGGCGTCGCTGGGCGGATGCAGCGTCCAGTGACGCGCGCGGTCCCGGACACCGGTGCGCGGCCGAACGTGCCGACGCCGTTGTCCGGCGACGGCCGTCTATCCGTGAGGCCGCGCCGGTAAGGTTTCGATCATGCTGGTCGCCGCTGCCGTCTGTCCCTGCCCGCCGCTGCTGGTCCCGGAGGTGGCGGCAGGCGCCGCACCCGAACTCGACGCTCTGCGGGCCTCCTGCGCCGACGCGATCGGCGTCCTGGCCGCTTCCCGGCCCGACCGGCTGGTCGTGATCGGTCCGGCGGACCGGCTGCACCGCGGTGCTTTCGCCGAGGGCGCCACAGGCTCTTTCCGGCCGTTCGGTGTCGCGCTGGACGTCCGCCTCGGATCGGAACGCGGCGCGGCGGCCGACGCCACGGCCGCCCCCGCTGCTGAGGCCGCCGCTGAGCCCGCACGCACGCTGCCGCCCTCGCTCGCCGTAGCCGCCTGGTTGCTGCGCGGCTGGCACGCCGCACCCGTCGAGGGGCTGGGGGTCGGCGAGCAACTGGAACAGCCGCGCTGCGCCGCCGCGGGCCGCGCTGTCGCCGAGGCCGCGGGACGCGTCGCCCTGCTCGTGATGGGGGACGGCAGCGCCTGCCGTACGGTCAAGGCGCCCGGCTACCTGGACGAGCGCGCCGAGCCCTTCGACGTGGCTGTGACCGCGGCCCTGGCGGCGGCCGACACCGACGCGCTCACCGCGCTGGACGCGGAGTTGGCCGATGCGCTGAAGGTGTCCGGCCGGGCGGCGTGGCAGGTGCTCGCGGGCGCGGCACAGGGCGCGGGCCTGGCGGGGGAGCTGCTGTACGAGGCGGCGCCGTACGGCGTGGGCTACGCCGTGGCGACCTGGACCTGAGCCGGAGGGCTACGCGGATACCTGACCCGGAGCCCCCGCCCGGACGCGCGACTCGGACCTCCTACGGCAGGGCGCCGCGCGAGCGCTCAAGCGGTCGCGTCGCCGTCCTTGCCGCTCTTGTCCTTGAGGTTGCCCAAGGCGCCCTTGGCTTTGTCCACCCCGGTGCCGATCTTGTCGCTGTACTTGCCGCCGGTCTTGGAGTCGACGGTGTGCGCCGCCTTCTCCAGTCCCGACTCGATCTTGCCGCCGTGCTGCTGCGCCAAGTCGCCGGCCTTGCTCTTCGCCAAGCCCAGCTTGTCCTTGAACGTGTCCTTGAGGCCCATGCGGCACCTTCCCAAGCATCGTGAATCCCCCGCCCTGTTTCCGACCATACCTGTGCCCGCCCTGGCCTGCTTCACGCCAATCGATCGAGGTCAGCGGCCAATGTTTGCGAGACTGGCCACGTGAAGAACCGTGTGATCGCCGTCGTCGGCCCGACCGCAGCCGGGAAGTCCGATCTGGGCGTGGCCCTGGCCCGGATCCTGGACGGCGAGGTGATCAACGCCGACTCCATGCAGCTCTACCGCGGTATGGACATCGGCACCGCCAAGCTCAGCCCGGACGAACGCCAGGGCGTGCCGCACCACCTGCTGGACATCTGGGACGTGACACAGGCGGCCAACGTCGCCGACTACCAGCGCCTCGCCCGCGTCGAGATCGACCGGCTGCACGCCGAGGGCCGCGTCCCGGTGCTGGTCGGCGGCTCCGGCCTGTACGTACGCGCCGCGATCGACGCCCTGGAGTTCCCCGGCACGGACGCGGCCGTCCGGGCCCGCCTGGAGGCCGAACTCGACATGCGCGGCTCCGGCGCCCTGCACGCCCGGCTAGCCGCGGTCGACCCCGAGGCCGCCCGCGCCATCCTGCCCAGCAACGGCCGCCGGATCGTCCGCGCCCTCGAAGTCGTGGAGATCACCGGCCGCCCCTTCGCCGCCAACCTCCCCGGCCCCGAGGGCGTCTACGACACCGTCCAGATCGGCGTCGACGTCCCCCGGCCCGAACTCGACGAACGCATCGCCCTGCGCGTCGACCGCATGTGGGAGGCCGGTCTGGTCGACGAGGTCCGCGCCCTGGAGGCCGCGGGGCTGCGCGAAGGACGTACGGCCTCCCGCGCGCTCGGCTACCAACAGGTGCTCGCCGCACTGGCCGGTGAGTGCACCGAGGACGAGGCCCGCGCCACGACCGTACGCGCCACCAAGCGCTTCGCACGCCGTCAGGACTCGTGGTTCCGCCGCGACCCGCGTGTGCACTGGCTCACGGCCCGCGGCACGGAACTCGCGCACCAGGCGCTGACGTTGCTCCAAGAAGCGGTTACAGCCTGATCACGTGATGGCATCGGGACGCTCCGGCGTCCCGGACCTGCCGGTCGACCGTGCCATCATCGAGCATCTAGCTACGGTGTCGGAGAATCGGGAGGGCGCGTGGCGATGGAAGCCGGCCCACGCGACACCCCAGCCGGGCGCGACCCCGCGGCGGAAGCCCAGATTCCCCCGGAGTTTCCGCGCAATGGCGCGATCCCCGAGTCGAGGAACACCCTGGAGCCCTTCGAGCCCCTGGACTCCCTCGGCTCCCTGGAAGCGATCGAGCCCCTTCCGCCGATGGAGGAGGGCCAGTCCTTCCGCGAGCTGCGCCCCCAGCGCCGACTGCGGATCTGGCAACTCGCCCCGATCATCGCCCTCGCGGTGAGCGGATCGCTGATGTTCGCCTTCCCCCTCGCCTTCGAATCCGGCGACGCGGGACCTGTCGTCGCCATGCTCGGCCTTCTGCTGTGCTGCTGCTCCGCCGGGTGGGGCCTGATGGCCGCCCGCCGGGTCGGCTACACCTGGCCCGGCCTGCCCGCCCGCGGCTCCGGCGCCCGTGTCGACTGGCGCTACGTGGCCGGATACACCGCGCTGATCGCCCTGCTGGCGGTGCTCGCCGTCTGGCGCGTCGCCCGGTTGCGCTGACGGCCCCGCCCACCAGCCCGTCCCCCTCCGTCGCCCGCGTACGATCGATGACGTGACTGACGCGCGCCACGACACCGCACCGCTCGCCTTCCTCAAGGGCCACGGCACCGAGAACGACTTCGTGATCGTCCCCGACCCGGACGGTCTGCTCGACCTGTCCCCGGCCGACGTCACCCGCCTGTGCGACCGGCGCGCCGGAATCGGCGGTGACGGCCTGCTGCGCGTGGTCCGCTCCGCCTGCCACCCCGAGGCCGCGGCACTCTCCGACCGGGCCGAGTGGTTCATGGACTACCGCAACAGCGACGGCAGCATCGCCGAGATGTGCGGCAACGGCGTCCGCGTCTTCGCCCGCTACCTCCAGCGCACCGGCCTCACCGACGCGGGCGACCTGTCCGTCGCCACCCGCGCCGGCGTCCGTGACGTCCACATCGCCAAGGACGCCGACGACGGCACTCCCGGCGACATCACGGTCCGCATGGGCCGCGCCACGCTTCCCGAAGGCGCCGTCACCGTCACCGTGGGCGACCGCAGTTGGCCCGCGCTCCACGTCGACATGGGCAACCCGCACGCCGTCGCCTTCGTCGACACCCTCGACCACGCCGGTGACCTCCTCCGTGCCCCCGCGGTCGCCCCCGCCGACGCCTACCCGGCGGGCACCAACGTCGAATTCGTCGTCGACCGCGGGCCGCGCCACGTGGCTCTGCGCGTCCACGAGCGCGGTTCCGGCGAGACCCGCTCCTGCGGCACGGGCGCCTGCGCCGTGATGGTCGCCGCGGCCCGCCGCGACGGCGCCGACCCGGCCGTCACCGGCCGCCCGGTCACGTACACCGTCGACGTCCCCGGCGGCCGGCTGGTGATCACCGAGACCGCCGACGGACAGATCGAGATGACCGGACCCGCGGTGATCGTCGCCGAGGGCGTCATCGACCCGGCCTGGCGCGGCGGTCCCTCCGCCGACCCCGGTGCCTGAACCACCACCTTTCCGGCGGTATCCGACCGGGATTCCCGCACACGTTCCCTCGAACGGGTGATGGGGATCACTCTCGGCGAGAGCGTGACTGCCGCACGTGGTGGGCTCGGTAGCATCAATCACCGGCGCGGCCCCACGGGGCGTGGAGAGCGTCCGCAGCCGGTTCAGGCTGCTGGAGGTGCCCGATGAGCGCAGACAACGCGGTGGACGCCGACCGCAGTGCCGGGGCCCCGCGCCGTGGACTGCGCCGGATCGACCTGCTCAGGCTCGGCCGCGCGGCGCTGCTCGGCCCCAGCGGCCGGGATCGCGTGCCCGACGCCATCGAGCACCTCACCAAGGTGCACCGCGCGCGCCACCCCGAAGCGGGCCCCGAAGCGATCGAGACGCTGCGGCGGGCGTATGTGCTCGCGGAGTCCTCGCACCGCGGTCAGATGCGCAAGAGCGGCGAGCCGTACATCACCCACCCGCTGGCGGTCACGCTGATCCTCGCCGAACTGGGCGCGGAGACCACCACCCTGACCGCCTCCCTCCTCCACGACACCGTCGAGGACACCGATGTGACGCTCGATCAGGTACGGGAGGAGTTCGGCCAGGAGGTCAGCTATCTCGTCGACGGCGTCACCAAGCTGGAGAAGGTCGACTACGGCGCCGCCGCGGAGCCGGAGACCTTCCGCAAGATGCTCGTCGCCACCGGCAACGACGTACGCGTGATGTCGATCAAGCTCGCCGACCGGCTGCACAACATGCGCACCCTCGGGGTGATGCGCCCCGAGAAGCAGGTGCGGATCGCCAAGGTCACCCGCGATGTGCTGATCCCGCTCGCCGAACGCCTCGGCGTGCAAGCCCTGAAGACCGAGCTCGAAGACCTGGTCTTCGCGATCCTCCACCCCGAGGAGCACGCCAGGACCCGCGCCATGATCGCCGCGAACGCCGCCGGACCCGACCTCCTCGCGGCTGTCGCCGAGGACCTGCGCAAGGTGCTGCGCGAGGCGGACATCGCCGCCGAGGTCGCCATCCGCCCGCGGCACGCGGTCTCCGTCCACCGCGTCCTGCTCAAGCGCGGCGGCGCGGAACTCGGCAGTTGCGACTTCGGCCGCCTGCTCGTCGTGGTCGCCGAGGACGCCGACTGCTATGCCGTGCTCGGTGAGCTGCACACCTGTTTCACCCCGGTGATCGCGGAGTTCAAGGACTTCATCGCCGCCCCCAAGTTCAACCTGTACCAGTCGCTGCACACCGCCGTCGCCGACGAGCGCGGCCGGATCGCCGAAGTCCTCGTCCGCACCCGGCGGATGCACCGGGTCGCGGAAGCCGGGGTGATCGCGCTCGGCGACCCGCACGCCGTGGAGGAGACTCCGCAGGTCGCCGAGGCCGAGCAGGGTGCGAGCGCGGCGGAGACCTGGGGGAGGGTGGACCCGACCCAACCCGGCTGGCTCGCCCGGCTGTTGGAGTGGCAGCGCGACGCCCCCGACCCCGACACCTTCTGGTCCGCTCTGCGGGACGACCTCGCCCAGGACCGCGAGATCACCGTCTTCGCCACCGAGTCCGGCGAGTCCATCGGCACGATGCGGCTGGCCGCCGGGGCGAGCTGCGTGGACGCCGCCTACGCGGTGCACGGCGAGGCCGGTCACCAGTGCGTCGGCGCCCGCGTCAACGGGCGGCTGGCGCCGCTGGGGACCCGGCTGCGCGACGGCGACACCCTCCAGCTCCTGATGGACGACTCCGCCACCTCCGGCCCCGACGCCGACTGGCTGGAGCACGCCATCACCCCGGCCGCCCGGATCGCCATCACCAGGTGGCTGACCCAGAACCCGGCGACGGCAGACGAGGACAAGCCGGCGTCGGCCCCTGCGGTACGCCCGACCCACGCCGCGGGCCAGGCGCGCGCCGCCGAACCGGTGGCGGTCACCGACCTGCCGCACGCGACCGTGCGGCTGGCCCGCTGTTGCACGCCGGTGCCTCCGGACGGCCTCACGGGATTCGTCATCCGCGGCGGCACCGTCGCCGTCCACCGCGTCGAGTGTCCGAGCACCGCCCGGATGGTCACGGCGGGCCGGGCGCCCGTACCCGTCCGCTGGCGCGACGACGGCCCCGCCAACGGCTTCCGGGCCACGATCCTCGCCGAGGCGCTGAGCCGCCCGCGCCTGCTCGCCGACCTCACCGAGGCCATCGCGGCCCAGGGCGTCGGGATCGTCTCGGCCGCGGTGGAGCCCCCGCAGGAGCACCGGGTGCGGCACACGTACACGGTGGAGCTGCCCGACCCCCAGGCGCTGGCAATCCTGATGCGGGCGATGCGGTCGGTGCCAGGTGTCTATGACGTCTACCGCGCGCGACTGGCCGTCACGGCGGCGCAGCCCTGAGACCAGGGCGTACACACGCTTGGACGCGCGCGAGGACTCTCGTGAGGACGCGGGCGCGGAAGCCCGGGTGCGCACCTGCGGGGACTTCGGGAAGTGGGTCATCACTGTCTCCTTCGATCGTTACTCCCAGTGAACGTCTGGTGGCAGATCGTAGGTTCCGGGGTGATCGTCACCCACACGAGTGATTCCGGCGACGGCCGCCGGAGATCCGGTCCTGTCGGCCGGCGGACAGCCCTCGCGGGTATCCGCGGCGAAACTCGCGTGACCGCGAGTGTCCGGCGTGCGACCATCGTAGTAACGGCAGAAACACCGCCGATTCGTTGACCGCTCGACCAAAGGATCCAATGACCTCCTCTCCTTCTTCCTCTTCGAACAACCGCCAGCGCCTCCCCGAGAGCCTTCGGGCCGACGCCCTGATGGAAGAGGACGTCGCCTGGAGTCATGAGATCGACGAGGACCGGGACGGCGACCAATTCGACCGCTCCGAGCGTGCGTCGCTCCGCCGGGTCGCCGGACTCTCCACCGAACTCGAGGACGTCACCGAGGTCGAGTACCGGCAGCTCCGACTGGAGCGCGTGGTGCTCGTGGGCGTCTGGACCACGGGGACCGTCGACGACGCCGAGAATTCGCTGGCCGAGCTGGCGGCGCTCGCCGAGACCGCCGGAGCACTCGTCCTCGACGGCGTCATCCAGCGCCGCGACAAGCCGGACCCGGCCACGTACATCGGATCCGGCAAGGCACTGGAGCTGCGCGACATCGTCGTGGAGACCGGCGCCGACACCGTCGTCTGCGACGGTGAGCTGAGCCCCGGCCAGCTCATCCATCTGGAGGACGTCGTCAAGGTCAAGGTGGTCGACAGGACCGCGCTGATCCTCGACATCTTCGCTCAGCACGCCAAGTCCCGTGAGGGCAAGGCGCAGGTCTCGCTGGCACAGATGCAGTACATGCTGCCGAGGCTGCGCGGCTGGGGTCAGTCGTTGTCCCGGCAGATGGGTGGCGGTGGCGCCGGTTCGTCCGGCGGCGGCATGGCGACGCGTGGTCCCGGTGAGACCAAGATCGAGACCGACCGTCGGCGTATCCGCGAGAAGATGGCCAAGATGCGCCGGGAGATCGCGGAGATGAAGACCAGCCGCGACCTCAAGCGCCAGGAGCGCAAGCGGCACAAGGTGCCGTCGGTCGCCATCGCCGGATACACCAATGCGGGCAAGTCCTCGCTGCTCAACCGGCTCACGGGTGCGGGCGTCCTGGTGGAGAACGCGCTGTTCGCCACCCTGGACCCGACCGTGCGCCGCGCGGAGACCCCCAGCGGACGGCTCTACACACTGGTGGACACCGTCGGGTTCGTGCGGCACCTGCCGCACCACCTGGTCGAGGCCTTCCGGTCCACGATGGAGGAGGTCGGCGACGCCGACCTGATCCTGCACGTGGTGGACGGCTCGCACCCGGTGCCCGAGGAGCAGCTCGCGGCAGTACGCGAGGTGTTCCGCGATGTCGGCGCGCTGGACGTGCCCGAGATCGTGGTCGTCAACAAGGCGGACGCCGCGGACCCGCTGGTCCTCCAGCGTCTGCTGCGCAACGAGAAGCACGCCATCGCGGTCTCCGCCCGCAGCGGCATGGGCATCGACGAGTTGCTGGAGATCATCGACCAGGAACTGCCGCGGCCCGACGTGGAAGTCGAGGCGCTGGTGCCGTACACGCACGGCGGTCTCGTCTCCCGGGTGCACGCCGCGGGTGAGGTCCTCTCCGAGGAGCACACCGGCGACGGCACGCTGCTCAAGGTGCGGGTGCACGAGGAACTGGCCGCGGAACTGGCCCCGTTCACGCTCGTCGCCAGGACCTGACAGGGCTGAGGCGCCACGGCGGTTCGACGCCGGGTCGCCGCCGCGCGCACTGACATGGGTAAGGGGCCGCCTCCTAGAGGCGGCCCCTTACCCATGCGTCGTCTGCTAGTTGAACTTCTGGCTCACGCCGTCGAAGACCTTCTTCGCCTCGGAACCCAAGTGCGGCCCCGCCAGCCAGGTGTTCGTCACCGGCCCGATCGACGTATTGCTGACCAGTGCCGTCGTCCCGTCCGGCCGCTTGGCGAACCAGCCGCCGCCCGACGAACCACCCGTCATCGTGCAGCCGATCCGGTACTCCGTCGGCGCCTGGGCGTTCAGCGACAGCCGGCCCGGCTTGCCCACGCAGTCGTACATCTGCTGCCCGTTGAAGGGGGGCGCCGCGGGATAGCCCCAGGCGCCCATCGTCCCGATCCGCGTCGCGGACGGCGCGTCGAACCACACCGGCATCGCCGTTCCGACCGTCTCCTCCAGCGACTTGCCGCCCGCGCCCTCCTCCGGCTTCACATGCAGCACGGCGAAGTCGTACGGCGAACCGCTGCCGCCGGACTCGGCGCCCGTGCTGATCCACTGGTCGGAGGTGCTGGCCCAGTCGGCCCAGAACACGCCGTACGGCGCCAGCACATCACGCGAGGCGCCCTCCAGGGCCGCGGCGCTCTTGCCCGTGTCGTTGTAGGCGGGGACGAAGGCGATGTTGCGGTACCAGCCGCCGGAAGCGCCCGCGTGCACGCAGTGGCCCGCCGTCCACACCAGATTCGACTTGCCCGGATGCGCCGGGTCCCGGACCACCGTCGCCGAGCAGACCATCGAGCCCTTGGGCCCGTCGAAGAAGAGTTTTCCGACACCAGGTGCGGCCTCGTGGTACGGCGCCGTGACCCGGCTCGCCTGCACCGGATCCGGCGCAGGGTCGCTCTCGCCCTGGTCGGCCGACACGTTGGTGGGCACCTTCTTGTCGCTCTGGTCCGCGCCCTTCATGCGGTCGTCGCTCCACAGCCCGTTGATCACCGGGTTGACGAAATCCGCCGCCTTGCGCAGCCACTTCGCCTTGTCCCAGTTCTTCCAGCCGCCCTTCTTGTACGCCTGCTCCCACTTCTTCAGGTCGTCGAGGCTGGTCGGGAAGGACGTCGGCAGACCGAGGTTGTTGCCCGCCGTCACCGACGAACTGGGCTTGGCGTCCGCGGAGTCACCGGACGACCCGCACGCGGTGGCGGTGCCCGCGAGGAGAACGGCTGCCGCCGCCGCGGCCACCAAGGGCCTTCGTATGGATGACATGGACTGCTCCCCCTGAGATGTCTTCGGCTGTACGGCAGTTGCCGCCCCCGATGCGCGGTGGCCACCACTATGCCGCTGGTGTGAGGGACGGCCGGGGGTGTTCGCCGGTTCCGCGCCGAAAGTCTCCGGGCCGCCCGTGATCGAGCCGTCACCCAGTCGTTAGTACGGACGGGGGACGACTGCCTGGACGCCGACCCGGAGGAGTGAGCACGTGGCCGCCATTTCGAGCGCGCCGGGACAACGACTGGCGGCATCGGCCGAGGTGTCCGCCGAGGGACCGGCCGACGAATCCATGACGGGGGAGGCGATTCTCCGCAGGCAGGCGCAGCGCGAATCGGCCGCGCGCACCTATGCGCGGTCCCTGCCGGTGGTACCCGTCCGCGCCCGCGGGATGACCGTGGAGGGCGCCGACGGCCGCCGGTATCTCGACTGCCTGTCCGGTGCGGGAACCCTCGCTCTCGGCCACAATCACCCCGTCGTCCTGGAGGCCATCAGGGGCGTCCTGGACTCGGGCGCTCCCTTGCACGTCCTGGACCTCGCGACCCCGGTCAAGGACGCCTTCACCACCGCGCTGTTCGAGACGCTGCCGCCTCAACTCGCCGAGCACGGCCGCATCCAGTTCTGCGGGCCCGCCGGGACCGACGCGGTGGAGGCGGCCATCAAGCTCGCCCGTATCGCCACCGGGCGCGGCGGACTCCTCGCCTTTTCCGGCGCCTACCACGGCATGACGGCCGGCGCGCTCGCCGCTACGGGTGACACGGCGGTCCGCGGCGCCGTCGGTGAAGCGGACGCGCGGATCACCCGTCTGCCGTACCCGTACGACTACCGCTGCCCGTTCGGCATCGGCGGCGACCGGGGGGCCGAGCTCTCGGCGCGCTGGACCGCGCATCTCCTCGACGACCCCAAGGGCGGGGTGCAGCCGCCCGCCGCGATGCTCCTCGAACCGGTGCAGGGCGAAGGCGGCGTCATCCCGGCGCCCGACACCTGGCTGCGCAGGATGCGTGAGATCACGGCAGCGCGCGGCATCCCGCTGGTGGTCGACGAGGTGCAGACGGGCGTCGGCCGTACCGGCACCTTCTGGGCCGTCGAGCGCAGCGGAATCGTGCCCGACGTCATGGTGCTGTCCAAGGCCATCGGCGGCAGCCTCCCGCTGGCCGTGATCGTCTACCGCGAAGAGCTCGACGCCTGGCAGCCGGGCGCCCACGCGGGCACCTTCCGCGGCAATCAACTCGCCATGGCCGCCGGCACGGCCACGCTCCGCTTCGTGCGGCAGCACGCGCTGCACGAGCGCGCGGAGACCGTCGGCGCGCGCATGCTCAGCCGCCTGCGCGGACTCGCCGCGCACCACGACTGCATTGGCGACGTCCGAGGACGCGGTCTGATGATCGGCGTCGAACTCGTCGACACCGAAGCCGAGCCCGACGACTACGGAGCGCTTCCCGCCGCGCCCCCGCTCGCCGCCCGCGTCCAGCAGGAGGCCCTGCGCCGCGGACTCATCGTCGAACTGGGCGGACGGCACGGCGCCGTGATCCGGCTGCTGCCGCCACTGACCATCACCGACGAACAGGCCGAAGCCGTGCTCGACCGGCTGGCCGCCGCCATCGACGCCGCGCGGACCGCGACGCGAGGCGGCCCGGCATGATCCCGGCGGACCGACCGCGAGAAGCCGTGCCGCCGCGCGGTACCGACGAGTGGAGCCCTGGCATGACCGCACCCGTGGACCCCGGCACCCCCATGCCGCCCGGCGCGGCGGTGCCGCTGGCCGCCGCCGTACCGGTGCAGCGACCGCGCGCCGCCGCGGCCGACCAGGATCCGGACCCGTTGGAGCACCCGGACCCGTACCGCGTCGCCGACGCGGCGGGCGCCGAGAATCTGCTGCGCTGCTGGGTCCGCGAGACGGGCCTCACGGAGCCCGCCGACAGCCTGCTGCGGATCTCTCTGCCCGCCAGCGGCACGCAGGCCCAGGCGGTTGTTCTGCATTGGTCGGCCACCGGTCACCACCGCTTCGGACCGGTCCGCCTCACAACCGCCCCGAGCCGCCCGCTGACCGCGGTCGCGCTCGCCGCGCTGCTGGCCCGTGAAGGCGGCGGTGCGGCGGCCGAGGGCGACGACCTGGTGGCGAGGGTGGCCGATTCGGTACGCAGGACCGCCGTATTCGTCAGCGAGCGGCGTGCGCGGCCCGGCAGGCCCGAGCCGGAGCTGCCCTTCCTGGAGTCGGAACAGGCCCTGCTCCTCGGTCACCCGACGCATCCCGCGCCCAAGGCCCGCGAAGGGCTCAGCGAGAGCGAGAGCGCCGCGTACTCGCCCGAGACGCGCGGCTCCTTCGCGCTGCACTGGCTCGCCGTGGACGCCGCCGTCCTCGCCACCGACTCCGCGTGGACCGACCGCGGCCGACCCGTACCGGCCGCCGATTTGCTGACCGCGATGGCCGGGCCAGAACTCGCGTGCCCCGCAGGCACCGCGCCGCTCCCGCTGCACCCCTGGCAGGCGCGCGACATCCTGCACCGGCCCGCCGTCCAGCGGCTGTTGGACGCCGGGCTGCTGCGTGACCTGGGCCCGGTCGGCGACCCGTGGTACGCCACCTCTTCCGTGCGGACCGTCTACCGTCCCGACGCGCCCGCGATGCTCAAGCTCTCCCTGGCGCTGCGCATCACCAACTCCCGCAGGGAGAATCTCCGCAAGGAGCTGAGGCGCGGCACCGAGGTGCACCGGCTGCTGCGCAGCGGGCTCGTCGCGCGCTGGCACGCCGCCCACCCGGGCTTCGACATCGTCCGCGACCCGGCCTGGCTGGGCGTGGACACGCCGGACGGCACACCGGTGCCCGGCCTGGACGTCGTGCTCAGGCACAGCCCGTTCGGCCCCGGCGACCAGGCGCACTGCGTGGCGGGACTCACCTCGCCGCGCCCGTGGCCCGGCGTTCCCGCGCCCGCGCTGCGCTCCCGGCTGGCCATGCTCGTCACCCGCCTCGCGGAGCGCACCGGAAGGCCCGCGACGGCGGTCGCCACCGAGTGGTTCCTGCGCTACCTCGACGCGGTCGTACGGCCGGTGCTGTGGCTCGACGGCGAGGCGGGCATCGCCCTGGAAGCGCATCAGCAGAACACTCTCGTCCTGCTCGACGCCTCCGGCTGGCCCTGCGGCGGGCGCTACCGAGACAACCAGGGGTACTACTTCCGCGAGTCGCACCGCGCGGAGCTGGAACGCCAGCAGCCGGGCATCGGGGCCGACAGCGACACCTTCGTCGCCGACGAGATCGCGGACGAGCGGATCGCCTACTACCTCGGCGTCAACAACGTCCTCGGCCTCATCGGCGCCTTCGGCTCCCAGCGGCTCGCGGACGAGCAGGTGCTGCTCGCCGCGTTCCGCCGCTTCCTGGCCGCCGCCGCGGGAGGCCCCAGCAGCCTTCCCGCCCGGCTGCTGGACGCCCCGGAACTGCGCAGCAAGGCCAATCTGCTGACCAGGCTGCACGGAATGGACGAACTCGTCGGACCGGTCGACACCCAGTCGGTCTACATCACCATGCCCAACCCGCTGACCGTCTGAGCGGACCGTCCGGCCGCGCGTCCGTCCCCGGTCCTCGCCCCCGGACCCGCACCGGATCCCCGCCGGGAACCGGCCCGGACTCCCGACGAGGATCGGACCCCGCTCAGGAGAGGAAGGAGCTTCCGTGACACCCGCCGACTCCAGCACCGAGGACACCCTCGACCTGAAGCTGCCGCCCGAGGTCCTGGCCCTCTTCGCCGCGACGGCGTTCGACGCCGCCGAACCGGATACCGATGACCCGGCGGGCGCCGCGAGGCCAGGACTCCTCGGCGCGGCCGCCTCCTGGCCGGCCGTCGAGACCCCCGCAGGCTCCTTCCGGCTGGTGCCGGTCCGCGTCGACCGCGACCTGCCGCTGCTCACCCGCTGGATGAACGACCCGGCCGTCGCCGAATTCTGGGAGCTGGCCGGCGACGAGCGCGTCACCGAGCGGCACCTGCGCGGCCAGACCGAGGGTGACGGACGCAGCGTGCCCTGCCTCGGCGTGCTGGACGGCACGCCGATGAGCTACTGGGAGATCTACCGCGCCGATCTGGACCCGGTCGCCCGTTTCTATCCGGCCCGGCCGCACGACATCGGCGTCCACCTGCTCATCGGCGGCGTCGCCGACCGGGCACGCGGCCTCGGCGGCACGCTGCTGCGCGCCGTGTGCGACATCGTTCTGGACCACCGCCCCGGCTGCCCACGAGTGATCGCGGAACCCGACCTGCGCAACACTCCCTCCGTCGCCGCCTTCCTCACCGCGGGCTTCCGCCTGTCCGCGGAACTCGAACTGCCCGGCAAGCGGGCGGCCCTCATGATCCGCGACCGTTCGCTGCGCCACCGGCTCTGAGCCCGGCCGGCAACGCCTGCGCCCCGACACCGCGTCCTTCGGGCGCTGCCTCGACGGCGGTTCCCCGAACCCTCCTCACCCCTGCCTTCCAGGTCACCAGGTCCCCACCGCAGGAGCCCCACTGTGCTCACCCCCTCCGTGTCCGACTCCGCCGCCTGGCAGCACGCGGCCAGGCGCCTGCTGGCCAAGATGCTCGCCGAGTTCGCGTACGAGGAGGTGATCGTCCCCGAACCGGAGCCCGCCGAGGGCCCGACCGCGTACCGGCTACGGCTCAGCCCGGACGTGACCTACCGCTTCCGCGCCCGGCGCGGCGCGTACGGCAGTTGGTACGTGGACGCGGACAGCGTCACGCCGACCGGTGACCCGCTGCACTTCCTGCTGCACGGCCACGAGAGCGTGCTCGGCCTGAGCGGCGACACCACAGGGCACCTGATCCAGGAACTCCTCGCGACGCTCCGCGCCGACGTGCGGCTCGACAGCACCGCGCTGACGGCGGCCGAACTCGCCGACCTGGACTACGCCGACCTCGAAGGCCACCAGACCGGCCACCCCTGGCTGGTCGCCAACAAGGGACGTATCGGCTTCTCCGCCGCCGACGCCGCCCGCTGGGCACCCGAGGCGCGCAAGCCGGAGCGCCTGCCCTGGATCGCCGTACACCGCGACCTCGCCCAATACCGCGGTATCTCCACGCTCGCCACCCCCGATCTCCTCTACGCCGAAGAACTCACCCCCGGCACCCTCGACACCTTCCGGCACACCATCGCCGACCGGAACCGCGACCCCGCCGACTACCTGCTGCTGCCCGTCCACCCCTGGCAGTGGGACCAGGTGATCGCGCCGCTCTTCGCCCCCGCGATCAGCGACGGATCCATCCTCCACCTCACCACTGACAACGACCTGCGGCTGCCCCAGCAGTCGATCCGCACCTTCCTCAACACCAGCCGCCCGCACCGGCGCACCGTCAAGCTCCCGCTGTCCGTCCTCAACACCCTGGTCTGGCGCGGCCTGCCCACCGAACGCACGCTGGCCGCCCCGGCCGTCACCGCCTGGGTGCGGGGACTGCGGGACGCCGACCCCTTCCTGCGGGACGAGACGCGGGTGATCCTGCTCGGCGAGGTCGCCTCCGTCACCGTCGAACACCCGCAGTACGACCGGCTGCCCACCGTCCCGTACCAGTACCGCGAACTGCTCGGCTGCATCTGGCGCGAGCCGCTGGCCGCCCATCTGGAACCGGGAGAACACGCCCGTACCCTCGCCGCGCTGCTGCACACCGACCCGAACGGGCGATCTTTCACTACCGAACTCGTCGACCGGTCCGGTCTCGCGCCCCGCGTCTGGCTGCGCCACCTCTTCGCGGCGCTGCTGCCGCCCCTCCTGCGTTTTCTCTACCAATACGGCACGGTTTTCTCCCCGCACGGCGAGAACACCATCGTGGTCTACGACGAGCACGACATCCCGGTACGCCTCGCGGTGAAGGACTTCGTCGACGACATCAACGTTTCCGCGGACCCACTTCCCGAACACGACGGCATGCCGGACGACGTACGCCAGGTGCTGCTCACCGAACGGCCCGAATTCCTTACCCAGTTCATCCACGCGGGCCTCTTCATCGGGGTCCTGCGCTATCTCGCGCCCCTGTGCGAGGCACAACTGGACGTGCCCGAAGCCGAATTCTGGACCCTGGTGCGGGACGAGATCGTCCGCCACCAGGAGCGCTTTCCCGAACTCAAGGAACGTTTCGCCGCCTTCGACCTCCTTACGCCCCGCATCGACCGGCTCTGCCTCAACCGCAATCGGCTGCACCTCGACGGCTACCGCGACCGGGCACAGCGCCCGCACGCCGCCGTGCACGGCACGGTCGCCAACCCCCTCCACCTTCCCCGTCCCTGAGGCGCGCCGCGGCCGAGCCGATACGATCCGAGCACGGGGACCCGGTACGGAATCCCGTACGGAACGCGTACGGGAATCACCGCGGAAAGGTGGGGGCGGCCATGCGGGAGGCAACGGGCGCCGAACCCTGCCCGGAGTGCGGTACGGCCGTGCGGCCGGGACAACTGCTCTGCCAGGGCTGCTTCGTGCCCTTCTCGCTGATGGCCGCGGCCCGCGCCGCGCAGACCCCGCCGCAGGGAGCCGCCCCCGAGGCATCCCCGGAACCGACCGCGCTGCTGCCGAGCGCCCACGGCGCCGACTCCGAACACACCCGAGTGATCAACGTGATCCCCGGAGCGCTGCCCCGACCCCTGGAGACGCGCAGGGACGCACCGCCGCGGGCGCTGCGACTGCGGTTCCCCAGCGGCGAGATCGTCGCGGTGGAGCCGGCCAACTCGATCCGGCTCGGCCGCGACCCGAAGCACTGCCCCGCCGTGCCCTTCCTCGCCGCGCACGACAATCTGTCCCGTATCCACGCCATGATCGGCGTCGAGCCCGACGGCTCCGCCTGGATCTCCGACGAGAGCTCCACGAACGGCACCTTCGTCCACGGCTACCGGCTCGCGCCCGGCGAGCGGGCACCCGTACGCCCCGGCGACACCCTCCGGCTCGCCGCCGACGTCACCGTCCGCGTACTGCTCTGACCTCCGCGTAGGCGGCGATGCAACGGGCCAGCGGGTGCTCGGGGCCCAGCGCCTGCGCGGCGTCGGCCGACAGCTCCTCGAAGCGGCGGACGACGGCGGTCGTGCCGTTCAGACCCTCCAGGGCCCGCGCCCGGCCGAAAAGCGCCGCAAATGGTGCGGCCTCGTTTTCCGCACCCTGGCGCGCGATGTGCTGGAGCGCCTGCCAGTAGCGCTCGTCCGCGTCGGTGAACCGGTCCGCGGCGAGCAGCCCCTCGGCGTCCTCCAGTAGCGCCCACAGCACATGGCCGGCGCTCTGGTCCAGCACCGTGGGACTGCGCCGTACGGGAGCGGGCCGCATCAGCGCGCGCAGCCGCTCGGCCACCTCCCCGGCGTCGGCGGGCCGGTCGTCCGGCTTCTTGGCGAGCATCCGGTGCACCAGGCGCGCGAGTCCGGCGGGCACCTCGGGGCGCCGCCGCTCGATGGGCTCCGGCGCCTCGTGGACGTGCATGTACGCGTATCCCACGGATGTCCCGGCCGAGAAGGGCGGTCCCTCGGCGAGCATCGCGTACAGCACACAGCCGAGCGAATAGAGGTCGGACCGCGCGGTCACCTCGGCGCCGCGCGCCTGCTCGGGCGAGAAGTACGGCGGCGAGCCCATGACCGCCCGCGGATCGGTGTACCGCGTGGCGCTGTCGTCGCGGTGCGCCACCAGGCCGAAGTCGCAGATCTTGACGACGCCGTCCGGGAGAAGCATCAGATTCTCCGGCTTGATGTCCCGGTGGACGAGCCCGCGCTCATGCGCGTGCCGCAGCCCGGCGCTGATCTGCGCGCCATAGGCGATGACATCGGCCACCGGCAGTCCGCCGCGGTCCAGCAGCACTTGGCGGAAGTCCGCGCCGCGCAGCAACTCCATGACGATGAACGGCCTGCCCCGGTGCTCGCCCGCGTCATGGACGGTGGCCACATTGGGATGGCTCAGCGCGGCGGCGGCCATCGCCTCCCTGCGGAACCGACCCTGGCGCTCGTCACGCTCGCCGTCGCCCCAATCGGCGCGCAGCGTCAGCACCTTCACCGCGACACGCCGCCCCAGACTCCGGTCGAGAGCCGCGTAGACCTGCCCGTACCCGCCGCCGCCCAGCGACTCCTCCAGGAGGTACCGGTCGCTGAGGACCGTACCGATCCCGATCTCCCCCGACACGTCGTCCTCGTCCCCGCTCGTTCGCCGTCGCGGCCCGGTTCACCCGGGCTCCTGCCCCGGCGGCCACGGTACGGCCATCATGGTGGGACCCGCCGCGTCCGCGCTCACCCGCGGTCCGACGGTACCTTCCGCCGGGTCCTCCTCGAAGACGAACTGACGGCCGCTGGGCAGCAGTTCCAGCCGTTCGTGCAGGACGACGGAATCCCCCTGGCGCAGATGCCACAGCGCGCCGTGCGGCAGCGGCACCAACTCGTCACCAGTGGGGCGGCGGCGCCGCACCCAGGTGCCGTTCGCACTGCGCTCGTCCACCACGCTCAGCCCTGTGCCGTCGTAACTGACCATCACATGGGTACGGCTCACCGACTCGACCTCGGTGTCGTCGATCCAGGCGCCGAGGACGACACCGCCGTCGGCGGGCGCCCGGCCGACCGCGAGCG
Source organism: Streptomyces sp. NPDC024632 (assembly GCF_055559175.1). Lineage (NCBI taxonomy): Bacteria > Bacillati > Actinomycetota > Actinomycetes > Kitasatosporales > Streptomycetaceae > Streptomyces > Streptomyces sp. NPDC024632. The sequence continues at coordinate 85,956 of NZ_JBVHLD010000025.1, read as the reverse complement.
GCTCGCCCGCCGTCACCATGAAGCGGCCCCGCACCGTCCCGTCCATGACCACCTTCACCTGCGCGCGGGACGGACGGGGACCCGCGTCCGCCAGGGGCAGCCCGTGCGTCGGGCAGAGAACCTGGGATTTCCGGCGGCGGGGGAGCGCGGTGCTCGGCCGGTCGGCGGCGCCGAACAGCGGGCAGTCGGCCTCGGGACAACGCCAGTCACGGCTGAGGACCGCCCGGTGCGCCGACCGGTCCCAGCGCCGGTACACGCCCGCCTCCAGGAGCAGCCCTTCCTCCTCCTTGCGGGAGACCTGCCACTCGGGAGGCACCGGCATGATCCGCGGCCGTACGCCGATCACGCCGTCCGGCTGGAGGAAGGGCCGCAGGAAACGGTCCCGGTTGCCGGGAATCCACGGATAGGCGCGGTGGAAGTCCAGGAAATTGTCCGCGCTGACCACCCGCAGCTCCAGCGCGTCGGCCAGCTCCAGGATGCGGTCGTCCGCCCTCGGCAGGACCTCCAGCAGCCCTTCGAGATACCAGCGGTCCAGGCGCTGCCGCTCCTCGGGCGTCAGACGGCCGTCGGTCAGCAGGGAACGGTCGGTGATCGCGTACACCTGGACGGCGGGATCGCGGGTGAATTCCGCCAGTGCGTCCAGCAGACCCGACAACCGGGCCAGATCCGCCGCCCGTTCCCCGCCGAGCGCCGGTTCACGCACCACATTCGCGACGTCGATCACATATTCCGCGGCGGAGGCATCCAGAGTCAGGCGGCGCTCGAACGGCATGTGTCCAGAAGCTATCACCGCCCGACTTGAACGGTCCGCCGAACGATCCGCGGCACCTGGCGCGGACGGCGATGTCAGTGCGGCCCTCTAGGCTTGCCTCCCTATGACTGCCACGCCCCCACCCGCGCTCACCGACCTGCTGCACGCCGCCGTCACCGCCGTCGGAGGTGTCGAGCGGGCCGGTCAGGTCACCATGGCCCAAGCCGTCGAGGCCGCCGTGGACGACCAGTCCCATCTGCTCGTCCAGGCCGGTACCGGCACCGGAAAATCGCTCGGCTATCTGGTGCCCGCGCTCGCCCACGGCGAGCGCGTGGTGGTGGCCACCGCCACCCTCGCGCTCCAGCGCCAGCTCGTCGAGCGCGACCTGCCGCGCACCGTCGACGCCCTGAAGCCGCTGCTGCGCCGTGAGCCGCAGTACGCGATGCTCAAGGGCCGATCCAACTACCTGTGCCTGCACCGCCTGCACGAGGGCGTGCCGCAGGACGAGGAGGACGGTCTCTTCGACCCCTTCGAGGCCGCCGCGCCGACCAGCAAGCTCGGCCAGGACCTGCTGCGGCTGCGCGACTGGGCCGACGAGACCGAGACCGGCGACCGGGACGGCCTCACCCCCGGCGTCTCCGACCGCGCCTGGAGCCAGGTGTCGGTCACCTCGCGCGAGTGTCTGGGCGCCACCAAGTGCGCCTACGGTGCCGAGTGCTTCGCCGAGGCCGCCCGTGAGCGCGCCAAACTGGCCGACGTGGTGGTCACCAACCACGCGCTGCTGGCGATCGACGCCATCGAGGGCGCCCCGGTGCTGCCGGGCCACGAGGTCCTGATCATCGACGAGGCGCACGAACTGGTCTCCCGCGTCACCGGGGTCGCCACCGGCGAGCTGTCCCCGGGCGCCGTCAACCGCGCGGTCAAGCGGGCGTCCCGGCTGGTCAATGAGAAGGCCGCGGACGCCCTGCTCACCGCCGCCGAGGGCTTCGAGCGCGTGATGGAGTTGGCCCTGCCGGGACGCCTGGAGGAGATCCCCGAGGATCTGGGGTACGTCCTCGCGGCGCTACGCGACGCCTGCCGCCAGGTCATCACCGCCATCGGCGACACCCGCGACAAGTCCGTGCAGGACGAGGACGCGGTCCGCAAGCAGGCACTCGCCGCGGTGGAGCACATCCACGGGGTCAGCGAGCGGCTGGTGCTCGGCTCCGAATTCGACGTGGTGTGGTGCGAGCGGCACGACCGGTACGGGGCCTCGCTGCGGGTCGCCCCCCTGAGCGTGTCCGGGCTGCTGCGCGAGAAGCTCTTCACCGAGCGCTCGGTGGTGCTCACCTCCGCCACCCTCAAGCTGGGCGGCGACTTCAACGGGGTGGCCGCCTCGCTCGGCCTGGCCCCCGAGGGCACCGAGGGCGAGGACGTCCCGCAGTGGAAGGGCATCGACGTCGGCTCGCCCTTCGACTACCGCAAGCAGGGCATCCTCTACGTCGCCAGGCACCTCAACCAGCCGGGCAGGGACAGCAACCGCGAGGACATGCTCGACGAACTCGCCGAGCTGATCGAGGCGGCCGGCGGCCGTACCCTCGGGCTGTTCTCGTCCATGCGCGGCGCCCAGGCCGCCGCGGAGGCCATGCGGGGCCGCCTGGACCACCCGGTGCTGCTCCAGGGCGAGGAGACGCTCGGTGAGCTGATCCGTACGTTCTCGCAGGACGCCAAGACGTGTCTGTTCGGGACGCTCTCGCTGTGGCAGGGCGTCGATGTGCCGGGTGTGAACTGCCAGTTGGTGGTGATGGACCGGATCCCGTTCCCGCGGCCCGACGACCCGCTCATGAGCGCCCGGCAGAAGTCGGTCGAGGAGCACGGCGGCAACGGCTTCATGGCCGTGGCCGCCACCCACGCGGCCCTGCTGATGGCACAGGGCGCGGGACGGCTGATCCGGGCGATGGGCGACCGCGGCGTGGTCGCCGTACTCGATCCACGGCTGGCCAACGCCCGCTACGGCAGCTTCCTGCGGTCCTCGATGCCCGACCTCTGGTACACGACCGACCGCAATCAGGTCCGGCGTTCTCTGGCGGCGATCGACGCGGCGGCGACGGCGGCGGTCGTCGGCTGACAGGACGGGGACAGGACGGGGACAGGGCAGGGACAGGACGGGGAAAGGGCCGACCGGAGCGGGGCTTCAGGCTGGCGGCTGACAGGGGAGTCGTACGGCTCAGTCGACAGGAGGACGGCCGCTCAGCGGGCATGGCGGGGCCCCGGAACCGGCGCAGAGGTCCCGGGGCCCGTTCGTTGGGGTCGGTCAGACCCGGCGGAGCACCGCCACCACTTTGCCGAGGATCGTCGCCTCGTCACCGGGGATGGGCTGGTACGCCGCATTGTGCGGAAGCAGCCACACATGGCCGTTGTCCCGCTTGAAGCGCTTCACCGTGGCTTCGCCGTCCAGCATCGCGGCGACGATGTCCCCGTTCTCCGCGACGGGCTGACGGCGTACCGTCACCCAGTCGCCGTCACAGATCGCCGCCTCGATCATCGAGTCGCCGACCACCTTGAGCACGAACAGCTCGCCGTCGCCGACCAGTTGGCGGGGGAGCGGGAAGACGTCCTCGACCGACTCCTCGGCGAGGATCGGGCCGCCCGCCGCGATCCGGCCGACGAGCGGCACATACGAGGCGGAGGGCTTGCCCGCCGTGTCGGTGGGCTGCGGGTGGCCGCCGTCGGAGCCGCGGACCTCGTACGCGCGGGGACGGTGCGGGTCGCGGCGCAGGAAGCCCTTGCGCTCCAGGGCCATGAGCTGGTGGGCCACCGAGGACGTGCTGGACAGGCCGACGGCCTGGCCGATCTCGCGCATGGACGGCGGATATCCGCGACGCTGCACGGAGTCCCTGATGACCTCGATGACGCGGCGCTGCCGCTCGGTGAGCCCGGAGCTGTCGGCACGAATACCGGGGGGCCGCCCGGGGAGCGATCGTGCGGGCTTCGGGCTGTTGTCTTCGCCTGTCACGTCCAACGGGCCGATCCGATCCTGGGAGCGGTCATGGGCGGTCAATGTGGCGCTGTCTGCGGTGGTGGTCACGGCGGCCCCTTTTCGATGTTCTCCCACCGCATGGACTGCGGCCGGCCCGCTTCGCAGTCGCGGGCAGTTAGTACAACGGTAGTGGGTTTCGAAAGGTTGCGCCAAACACACGTTCGAGTGAATCTGCGTAAATCCGCTGACGTGATCAAGGTATCGGGTGTATTGGTCGAATGGAAGTTCGATTATCCACGGCCTGCCGAGCGTCCCGGGGGCTCCGTGCGGCTCAGTCTGCCACCCGTGCCCCGGCGGCGGGCCGTCACGACACTTCCCCTAGGCTCGCCTCCGGCCGCAAGTGCGACACGCGGAGCGACGGTGTTTGCCCGCCGCCCCCAGATCTAGTGGTTGTATATGCACCAGCCACCACCCGTAGTGGTTTCGCGGGGGGCCGGCGGCCGCAAACTCCGCGGGATCGCCTATGCTTGGGACTGCTTCGAGGGGCCGGCAAGGCTCCCCGAAGGCCATTTTGTCGTGCGCTCACCGCGGGTTAGGAAGGGAGCCGGGAACCATGCACTGCCCCTTCTGCAAGCACCCCGACAGCCGCGTCGTCGACAGCCGCACCACCGATGACGGCACCTCGATCCGCCGCCGTCGGCAGTGCCCGGACTGCGGTCGCCGTTTCACCACGGTCGAGACCGCGTCACTGATGGTCATCAAGCGCAGCGGAGTGACCGAGCCCTTCAGTCGCAGCAAGGTGATCGCGGGCGTGCGCAAGGCATGCCAGGGCCGCCCCGTCACCGAGGACGCCCTCGCCCAGCTCGGGCAGCGCGTCGAGGAGGCGGTCAGGGCCACCGGCAGCGCCGAGCTGTCGACCCACGACGTGGGACTGGCCATACTCGGTCCGCTTCAGGACCTCGACCTGGTCGCGTATCTGCGCTTCGCCTCGGTCTACCGGGCGTTCGACTCGCTCGAGGACTTCGAGACGGCCATCACGGAGCTGCGCGAGCAGCTGCCACCCACCACTCCCGGCGGGCTCGACGAGGACCTCGGAGTCCCCGCGCCCGCAGTCGCCGCCGACTGAGCGGAACGGCGGGGACCCACAGATTTGCCGGAGCGCCAGGTGCGCCGAGGCGGCAGACATCACCGTGTTGCGGGAAGATCCGCGCACATTAGGGCGTTTTCGCCCGTATAGGGAGGCGGAATGACAGAGACGACGAGCGGCCCGGCACGCGGTTCCCGTACCAAGGGATCCAAGGCGAGCAAGGGTCTGCGCATCGAGCGCATCCACACCACCCCCGGCGTGCATCCGTACGACGAAGTGGTCTGGGAGCACCGTGACGTCGTCATGACCAATTGGCGCGACGGCTCGATCAACTTCGAGCAGCGTGGCGTCGAGTTCCCCGACTCCTGGTCGGTGAACGCGGTCAACATCGTCACCAGCAAGTACTTCCGCGGCGCGGTGGGCAGCCCCAAGCGCGAGAAGAGCCTGAAGCAGCTCATCGACCGAGTGGTGCTCACCTACCGCAAGGCGGGCGAGGACCACGGATACTTCGCCTCCCCCGCGGACGCCGAGATCTTCGAGCACGAGCTGACCTACGCGCTGCTGCACCAGGTGTTCAGCTTCAACTCCCCGGTGTGGTTCAACGTCGGCACCGCTCAGCCCCAGCAGGTCTCCGCCTGCTTCATCCTGTCCGTCGACGACTCCATGGAGTCGATTCTCGACTGGTACAAGGAAGAGGGCATGATCTTCAAGGGCGGCTCCGGCGCCGGCCTGAACCTCTCCCGGATCCGCTCCTCCAAGGAACTCCTCTCCTCCGGCGGCAACGCCTCGGGACCGGTCTCCTTCATGCGCGGCGCGGACGCCTCCGCGGGCACCATCAAGTCGGGCGGCGCCACCCGCCGCGCCGCCAAGATGGTCGTCCTGGACGTCGATCACCCCGACGTCGAGGCGTTCATCGAGACCAAGGTCAAGGAAGAAGAGAAGATCCGCGCCCTGCGCGACGCGGGCTTCGACATGGACCTGGGCGGCGACGACATCACGTCGGTGCAGTACCAGAACGCCAACAACTCCGTCCGTGTGAACGACGAGTTCATGAAGGCGTACGAGTCCGGCTCGAAGTTCGGGCTGCGCGCCCGGATGACCGGTGAGGTCATCGAGGAGGTCGACGCCAAGGCGCTCTTCCGCAAGCTCGCCGAGGCCGCGTGGGCCTGCGCCGACCCGGGCATCCAGTACGACGACACGATCAACCGCTGGCACACCTCGCCGGAGACGGGCCGGATCACCGCCTCGAACCCGTGCAGCGAGTACATGCACCTCGACAACTCGAGCTGCAACCTCGCCTCGCTCAACCTCATGAAGTTCCTGCGCGACGACGGCAAGGGCAACCAGTCCTTCGACGCCGAGAGCTTCGCCAAGGTCGTCGAGCTGGTCATCACCGCGATGGACATCTCCATCTGCTTCGCCGACTTCCCGACCCAGAAGATCGGCGAGACCACCCGAGCCTTCCGCCAGCTCGGCATCGGCTACGCCAACCTCGGCGCGCTGCTGATGGCGACCGGCCACGCGTACGACTCCGACGGCGGTCGCGGCCTCGCCGGCGCCATCACCTCGCTGATGACCGGCACTTCCTACAAGCGCTCCGCCGAACTGGCCTCCGTCGTCGGCGCGTACGAGGGCTACGCCCGCAACGCGGACGCCCACAAGCGCGTCATGAAGCAGCACTCCGACGCCAATGGCGCCGCCACCCGCGTGGACGACCTGGACACCCCCGTCTGGGCAGCGGCCACCGAGGCATGGCAGGACGTCGTCCGGCTGGGCGAGAAGAACGGTTTCCGTAACGCGCAGGCGTCGGTGCTCGCACCGACCGGCACCATCGGCCTGATGATGGACTGCGACACCACGGGCGTCGAGCCGGACCTGGCCCTGGTCAAGTTCAAGAAGCTCGTCGGCGGCGGCTCGATGCAGATCGTCAACAACACGGTGCCCGCGGCCCTCAAGCGGCTCGGATACCAGGCCGAGCAGGTCGAGGCGATCGTCGCCCACATCGCCGAGCAGGGCAATGTGATCGACGCCCCCGGTCTGAAGCCCGAGCACTACTCGGTCTTCGACTGCGCCATGGGTGAGCGCGCGATCTCCGCCATGGGTCACGTACGGATGATGGCCGCCGCCCAGCCGTTCCTGTCGGGCGCGATCTCCAAGACGGTCAACCTGCCGGAGACGGCGACCGTCGAAGAGGTCGAGGAGGTCTACTTCGAGGGCTGGAAGCTCGGCCTGAAGGCGCTCGCGATCTACCGCGACAACTGCAAGGTCGGCCAGCCCCTCTCGGCCAAGAAGAAGGACGAGAAGCCGGCCGAGGCCGCCGCCGAGGCGCCCGCCGCAGTCGAGAAGGTCGTCGAGTACCGTCCGGTCCGCAAGCGCCTGCCCAAGGGCCGTCCCGGCATCACCACGTCCTTCACGGTCGGCGGCGCCGAGGGCTACATGACGGCGAACTCGTACCCGGACGACGGCCTCGGCGAGGTCTTCCTCAAGATGTCCAAGCAGGGCTCCACCCTCGCGGGCATGATGGACGCCTTCTCCATCGCCGTCTCGGTGGGCATGCAGTACGGCGTCCCGCTGGAGACCTACGTCTCGAAGTTCACCAACATGCGCTTCGAGCCCGCCGGTCTCACCGACGACCCGGACGTACGGATGGCGCAGTCGATCGTCGACTACATCTTCCGTCGCCTGGCGCTGGACTTCCTGCCCTTCGAGACCCGCTCCGCGCTGGGCATCCACTCCGCGCCCGAGCGGCAGCGCCACCTGGACACCGGCTCCTACGAGGCCGCCGAGGAAGAGGTCGACGTCGAGGGCCTGGCGCAGTCCGCGCCGCGCGAGGTCCGCGAGGCAGAACCCCGTAAGCCGCTGGCCGTGGCCAAGCCCGAAGCGGGCGCGGCGGCGGTACCGGCGCCCAAGGAAGCGCACAACTCCACGGAACTGCTGGAGATCCAGCTCGGCCTCAACGCCGACGCGCCGCTGTGCTTCTCCTGCGGCACCAAGATGCGCCGCGCGGGGAGCTGCTACCTGTGCGAGGGCTGCGGATCGACGAGCGGTTGTAGCTGACATCCGGGCGCGGCCTGTTTGTTGAACTGACTGGTCAGGGCGGTGGGGGGGGGGGGGGGGGGGGGGGGGGGAGGCGCCGCCCCCCCCCCCCCCCCCCCCCCCCCCCCCCCCCCCCACCGCCCTTTTCCGGCCCTTCCGGTCCCTCACGCGATTGCCTCCCCCGCACAGGGACGATCTCCGGCGTCAACGCCACTACGATGGCGCGGTGTTGGTGAAGTGGATGCGCTGCGGGGTTGTGGATCAGGCGGGGTTCGACCGGGGGCAGCGCAGGTGGGCGGCGCTCAAGGACCAGCCCGGCTTCCGAGGGCAGGGCGGCGGCTGGAGCCGTGCCCAGCCCGGAATGGCGCATCTCTTCGCCTTCTGGGACAGCCGGCGGTCCTACGACGCCTTCATGGCCGGGCCGCACGACGGGATCGCCGCGTCGCAGGGCGACACCTACGAGATGCTCGCGGTGAATCTCTTCGAGCACCGGCTGGACGTCAAGGTCGGCTTCGAACCGACCTTCGCCGACGTCGATGTCCTGCGCGTCGCCCTGTGCAAAGTGCGGCCGGACCGTGTCGACCACTTCACATCGATGCAGCAACGGGTGTGGAATCCCGCCATGGCGGGTTCTCCCGGCATGCTGCGCGGCGTCTTCGGCCAGGGTCCGGGAAACGACTTCCTGGTGCTGTCCATGTGGAATTCGGCGACGGAGCGCGGTAAATACCGCGAAGGAGCGGTGACGCGGCTGTCGGAGCGCGCCGAACTCGACACCGATGTGGTGTCCGTGGCGGGTGACGTGGTGGATGTGGTGCAGGGGTGGACGGTCTGAGAGCGGATGGCTCGGGTGACACGGGTGGTGCCGACCGCGCGCCGGATATAGGCGGCGCTGTCACGGGTGGGGTGGAAGCCACCGCTGTGACAGCAGTGGCGGCCGACGATACGCAAGCCCTTTCCCCGCACCAGGTGCGGCTTTTCGGGGCCGCTTATCGGATGCTCGGATCGGCGTGCGCGGCGGACGAGGCCGTACGGCACGCGCTCACCCGTACGGCCGACACCGGCGCGGGCGACGCGCTGCCCGAGCTGGTCCGCGAGGTCTTCGGCGCGATACGGGCCGTGCCCGAGCAGGCGGCGCGACACCGGCGTGAAGCGCACGCGGGCTCCTGGCTGCCGGAACCGGTGCTCACCGAGGGCGGCGCCCTGGGCGCCCTGGGCGCCCTGGGCGCTCTGGAGACGGTCGAGAGCCGGGAATCGGTGTCCATGGCGCGGCTGGTCGCGCTGGAACGCCTGTCGTCGGCCGAGCGGGCCGCGTACGTCCTGCGGGAGACCTTCGGCTACGGGTCGGCGGAAACCGCCGTCGTCCTCGGACTGCCCGAAGTGCAGTGCCGCGCCCTGCGGCGCCGGGCACGGCAACGGGTGCGGGAGTCCGCCACCGGCGTTGACCTGCCCTGGCCGCAGCGGCGGCAGCTGGCCGAGGACCTGATGCGGGCCGCTTCGCACGCGGACCAGCAGGCGCTGGCGGAACTGCTCGCCGACGACGTGGTGGCCTGGTCGGACGGCGGCGGTGTCCCCGGGACGGCCCGGCGTCCCGCCCTGGGAGCCGCCAAAGTGGCCCGTTTCCTGGCCGGACTGATCAGCCAGGCACCGGCGGGAACGCGCGGCCAGATCGTCGAGATCAACGGCGACGCGGCGGTGCTGGCGACGACCGGGGATGTCGTGGTGGCCGTCGTGGCACCGGAGTTCGGGCCGCAGGGGCTGGTCGGCATCCGCACGGTGGCCGATCCGGGACGACTGGTGTTCCTCAACCGACAGTGGGCGCGGCGGGGGTTGCGGCGCTGACCGGTGCCTGCTCTTTCGCCTGCGCGCTCACCTGCTCGTTCGCCGATGAGGCCGCGCCTGTGCTCGCGTCTACGCTTGTGGTCGCCCGTGCCCCGGTGGGTCCGTCCGGCCTCAGCAGCTTTGCCAGGGCGGTGGTGATCTGTTCCCCCAGACTCGCGTCCACCGGCGCGTGGTGGCTGATCAGCCGGTACCACATGGCGCCGAAGGCGAAGTCGACCGCGAGGTCCAGCGTCCGGTCCTCCCCGGCCAGTTCACCGCGCTCTACCCCGCGGGCCAGGAGCGCGCGGAGCGCCTGCCGCCGGGGCCCGATCACCGTGGACTGGAGTCGCTGTGAGAGGTCCGGGTCGTGCTGGGCATCGGCCATCAGTCCGACCAGGGCCTTGCCGGTGAGTTTGCGGGTGAGCACGAAGGTGGCGTCGAGCAGCGTACGGACGTCGCGCAGCGTGTCGCCGCTGTCGGGGTCCAGGTGCTCCGCCTTGCGCAGACCCAGGTCGCGCAGGGCGTCGAGCAGGACGTCCTGCTTGGCGGGCCACCAGCGGTACACGGTCTGGCGGCCGACCCCCGCGTTCTCCGCGATGCCCTTCATGGTCAGGGCCTGATAACCGCCGTCCTGGCAGAGCCGCAGGGCCGCGTCGAGCACGGCGCGGCGGGCGGTCTCACTGCGGGGTCTGCCCCGCGCGGGTGTCTCGTCCACGAATCCACTTTACAAGGCATGGTGTCTCGCATACTCTTAACGAGTCAGCATGTCTCGTAAATGGAGCTCGCAATGAACGAACGCGTTGTCGGCGGCCGGGGGGAGCGCCCCGAGGGCAAGGCCGAAACCGACTCCCGGCGGACGATCCTGATCACCGGTTCCACCGACGGCCTGGGTCGCTGGCTCGCCATACGCCTCGCGACCGACGGAGCCCGTGTGCTGATCCATGGCCGCGACGCCCGCCGGGCCGAGGAGGTTCGCGACGCCATACGGGAGGCGACGGGTGAGGACCGCGCGGAGGTGCTGCTCGCCGACGTCTCCGATCTCGGGCAGGTCGACCGGCTCGCCGACGAGGTGCTGGCCCGTGCCGACCGGCTGGACGTGCTGGTCAACAACGCGGGAATCGGGACCGCCTCGCCGGGCGGAGCGCGGGAGGCGGACGAGCACGGCGTGGAGCGGCGGTTCGCGGTGAACTACCTGGCGGGGTACCGGCTCACGCACCGGCTCCTGCCCCTGCTGACGGCGTCGGCGCCGTCCCGCATCGTCAACGTCGCCTCCGCGGGTCAGCAGGCGATCGACTTCGGCGACCCGATGCTGACCAAGGACTACGACGGCGGGCGGGCGTACACGCAGAGCAAGCTCGCACAGGTCATGTTCACCTTCGACCTGGCCGAGGCGTTGAAAGGCACCGGTGTGACGGTGAACGCGCTGCATCCGGCCACGTACATGGACACCACCATGGTCAGAGAGGGAGGCATAGCGCCGTGGAGCTCGGTGGAGGAGGGCGGGGAGGCGACCTTGCGGCTCATCGAAGGCACCGATGTCGGCACCGGCCGGTACTTCAACGGCACCCGGGAAGCCAGGGCCGACCGGCAGGCGTACGACGGGGACGCCCGACGTCGGCTGCGGGAGCTGTCGGAGGAGCTGACGGCGCGACTGTGAGGCGGATGACCCCCGGATCAGCGCGCCGGACCGACAGTCGCGCAATAGGCTGATCGTCATGGGACGCCCTCGCCGCATTGTGCTCATCCGGCACGGCGAGTCCCAGGGAAACAGGGACGACACCATTTACGAGCGGGTGCCGGACCACGCCCTGGAACTCACCGCCACCGGCCTTCAACAGGCGAGGGAGGCGGGAGCGGGCTTGCGTGAGCTGTTCGGCGAGGAACGGGTTCAGGCATTCGTCTCTCCGTACCGCCGCACCTGGCACACTTTCCGGGCACTGGGGCTCGACCCCCGGCTGACCCGGGCCAAGGAGGAGCCGCGCCTGCGGGAACAGGACTGGGGAAACTGGCAGGACGTCGAGGACATCCAGCGGCAGCGCAAAGCCCGCGACGCCTACGGCCACTTCTTCTACCGCTTCGCGATGGGGGAGAGCGGCGCGGACGTCTACGACCGGGTTGGGGCCTTCCTGGAGACGCTGTACCGCGCCTTCGACAAGGAGGACTTCCCGCCGAACGTGCTGGTGGTCACCCACGGGCTGACGATGCGGTTGTTCTGCATGCGCTGGTTCCACTGGACGGTGGAGGAGTTCGAGGCGCTGTCCAACCCCGACAACGCCGAGACCCGCACACTCCTGCTCGGCCCCTCCGGCGGCTATACCCTGGACCGGCCGTTCGCGCGGTGGCGGACGCCCGGCCCGCCTGGCGGCGGGGAGTGGTGAAGTCGGCCGGTGACTTTGGGCACACGGAGATTGACCGGGATTGAACACGATGTCAGAGTTTCCGACGCCATGACCCCTCACACTACTGAAACCGACCGCGCCGCGCGCGCCGTGGCCAGCCTCCGCGGGCTGGCCGTGGGCGACGCCCTGGGCTCCCAGTTCTTCGTCCCTGCCAACTACCCGGCACTTCAGAACGGCCAACTGCCACCCGGCACATGGGAGTGGACGGACGACACGGAGATGGCCTGCTCGGTGGTCTCGGTGCTGATCAAGCACGGACGCGTCGACCAGGACGCCCTGGCCCACTCCTTCGCCGAGCACCACGACTTCGACCGCGGCTACGGCCCGGCTGTCAACCGGATGCTGCGGCTGATCCGCCAGGAAGGCGGCGACTGGCGGGAACTCGCGGCCGGCCTGTTCAACGGGCAGGGCTCGTGGGGCAATGGCGCCGCGATGCGCGTTGCGCCCCTTGGTGCCTGGTACGCGGGTGACGCCGTCCAGGCCACCCACCAGGCGGAGATCTCCGCCTACACGACGCATCAGCACCGTGAGGCGGTCGTCGGGGCCATGGCGGTCGCCGCCGCGGCGGCCCTCGTCGCCGACCCCACGGGACCCCAGGCCCCGTCCGACCTTCTCGGGGCGGTTCTCGACCTCGTACCGCGGAGCGCGGTGCACGCGGGCATCCGACGGGCCAGGGACATGCTCGACTACGCGGACGTCGCCACGGTGGCCGCCGTGCTGGGCTGCGGGCGGCGCACCAGCGCCCATGACACCGTGCCCTTCGCCCTGTGGGCGGCGGCCCGCCATCTCGACGACTACGAGCAGGCGTTCTGGACCACCGCCAGGGCCGGTGGAGACGTGGACACGACCTGCGCGATCGTCGGCGGCATCGTCGCGTCCCGGCCGGGCGGCCAACCGCCGGTCGACTGGCGGGAGCGGACCGAAGTCCTCCCGGACTGGGCGTTGTCCGACTGACCGACCACCGTGGGACGGCGTGAAGCAGCGGGGTAGGCTTGGTACTGCCATGCCGTACGAACCACCCACCCACAGCGTCGAACGCTCCCTTCGTGCCACCCTCGGGGCGCGGACCGTGGCGGGTGTGGACGAAGTCGGCCGCGGCGCCTGGGCCGGACCCGTCACCGTGTGCGCCGCTGTCACCGGACTGCGTCGCGCGCCCGAGGGGTTGACCGACTCCAAGCTGATCACCCCCAAGCGCCGGGCCCGACTGGCCGCCGTCCTCGGCGACTGGGTCACCTCCTACGCCCTCGGGCACGCCTCACCCGAGGAGATCGACGACCTCGGGATGACGGCCGCGCTCCGGCTGGCGGCTGTACGGGCGTTGGAGGGACTGCCGGAACGGCCGGACGCGGTGATCCTCGACGGCAAGCACAATTACCTCGGCGGTTCCTGGAAGGTCAGGACCGTGATCAAGGGCGACCAGTCCTGCGTCGCGGTCGCCGCCGCGTCCGTCATCGCCAAAGTGCAGCGGGACACGGCGATGGCCGAACTCGGCGCGGACTACACGCCGTTCGCCTTCGCCGACAACGCCGGATATCCGTCGCCTGTTCACCGTGCGGCCCTGGAGGAGTTGGGGCCCACCGCGCAGCACCGGATGTCGTGGTCGTATCTGGACGCGCTGCCCCGCTGGCAGCACCTCAAGAAGGTCCGTCAGCCGGTCGAGTCAGGGGAACAACTCGGTTTCGATTTCTGATCCACACGCCACCCCCCGCTGCGCATTCGTGCGGCATTTGATAGACATCAACTCATGCCTCTCATCCCCGAGGAGCCTCAGATTCACGAGAGCGTCCCGGGTCCCCGTACAGCTCCGGCCACCGGCCGCAGTGCGTCGACCCCCCGTCCTGTCCCCGGTCCGCCGCGGCCCGCAGCGCCGCGTCCCGCGCCGCCTAGGGAAGCCGCCGCAGGCGTCGGTCCGGGCCGTCACGGCCCCGCCCGTCCCATCGGTACCCCTGGTCCCGCCGCACCCTCCGGCCCGGTGACCCCGGCCGCGACGGCGGTTCCTCCCACCGTGCCGCAGCAGCGCGCCCAAGAGCCCGCCGCCGCCCAGATCCAACTCATCCCCGCGCCGACCGACGGTGCGCTCGACGCCGCCGACGAGACGGTCGACCTGCTGCTTGACACGGGTCGGGCACCCGGCGAGATCCTGGTCCTCACCACCGGTGACCAGCACCCGTGGGCGGCGCACGAACTCACCTTCGGCGAAGCGTCCTACTGGGCGCAGTACGACGCGGCCGACGACGTCTTCTACGCAGACATTTCCGCCGAACGCACCACCGGGCGACCGGTCGTGGTCGTCGCCGTCAACGGCGGCGGCGACGACACGCTGCCGAGGGCGCTGGCGGGCGCACTGGCCAACGCGGGCGTCCTGCTGATCGTCTGCGGCGACCCGGCCAGGGTCAATTCCCTGCTGGGCGCCAGCGCCTGACCGTCAGCGCGCGGCCGCGCGGCGAAGAGCCTGCGTCGTCCCTCCGGGGATGCCGTGCGCCGCGTCGCCCGGCCGCCGCGACCAGGAAGCGGCGTTCGGTGTGCGGCCGACGCGGTTCTCGCCGATGACATTCCAGCCGTCGGCGGTCAGGGTGACGTACGACCCGGAGCGAAGGCCGTGCAGGGTGCAGGCGTCACGCAGCCCCCACATCCACGCCCCGTCCTCCTCGGTCCAGCCGGGACCACCGTCCCGGCAGACCATCAGGACAGCGGTGCGTACCGGTTTGCGCAGTCGCAGATCGTGCGGGATGACGCGGCGCAGGTGCGAGAGCAGCGCATTGCGCCGCTCCCAGCCGTCGACCACCCCGCTGCGGGCGGTGAAGGAGGCGCTGGCCCGGATCCGGCCGTCCGGGTCGTACACCGCGATCACCGCGGTGGACGGGGACGGCAGGTGCCGAGCGTGCAGGTCCTTGATCACGTCACGCGGATTGGCCAGCAAAGGTACGCCGATGCCTGCCCATTCGGCCGGCTCCAGAGTGCGCGACGCGAGGGAAGTTGCGGCGGAGGACGTCTCCGGAACGAAGCCGATGGTCACGGTCCTCCTTTCATGGATGCACCCGTAGACCGGGCGCGGGCGCACGCCGGTCAGATGGCTCGATGAGCCGATAGGGGATCCGGCATCAATTCTCGCTCCCGTATTGCCCCGCGGCAACGGGCAATTGAAGCCGCCGACCGGTATGGACCTGTCCGCCGCTTAGATCCTGTCCCGTCCGGCGCCTCGCCACGCACATTCACCCCTGAACGGCCAGGACCAGCGGGAAGACAGCCGTCGCACCGGCCCGCCGCAGCAGCCTGGCCAGGACCGCCAGTGTCCAGCCCGTGTCGGAGAGATCGTCGACCAGCAGCACGGGACCGGGATTCGCCTGAAGGGCCGCGGCCAACTCCTGCGGCACGACGAAAGCCCCGTGCAGGGCGCGTACCCGCTGTGCGCTGTTACTGCGCGGTACGCCGCCCGGGTCTCCCTGATCCGCGTACTCGACCTGGCCGAGCAGGGGCATTCTGCCGACCTCGGCGATACGGGTGCTGAGCGATTCCACCAGCACGCCGTGGCGGCGAGAGGCGACACCGACCACGCCGACCGGGCGTGCGGGGGCGTCCGGCGCGCCGCTGGCCCAACCGCCGGGCCCCTTGGCCCAGTCGGCGAGCACCTGGATCACGGCGTCCACCGCTTCCGGCGAAACCGGCTGGTCGACGGCTCCTTCGGCGAACAGCGGCCGCAGCCGGTTGCCCCACCCGATGTCGGACAGACGGCCCAACGCCCGCCCGGTGGACGCCTGTTCCGTCGCCGGAATACGCCCCTTGAGCGCGACGCCGATCGCCTCGAGACCGGTCGGCCACATCTTGCGTGCTTCCAGCTCGACTCCGGGGCGCCCGAGCGCCGCGCGTGCCGCGTCCAGCGCGGCGCTCGACACCTCCAGAGGGAAGCGCGCGCCCGCGCAGTTGTCGCAGCGTCCGCAGGGCGCGGCCTGCTCGTCGTCCAACTGCCGGCGCAGGAACTCCATCCGGCACCCTGTGGTGGTCGCGTAGTCCCGCATGGCCTGCTGCTCGGTCTCGCGCTGGCGGGCCACCCACGCGTACCGCTCGGTGTCGTACGCCCACGGCTGCCCGGTCGCCGTCCAGCCGCCGCGCACCCGGTGCACCGCGCCGTCGACGTCCAGCACCTTCAGCATGATCTCCAGGCGGGAGCGGCGCAGATCGACGCGGGTCTCCAGCGCGGGGATGGACACCGGGCGGTCGGAGGCCGCGAGTACTTCCAGGGTGCGGCGCACCTGCTCCTCGGGCGGGAAGGCGAGCGACGCGAAATACCGCCAGATCGACTCGTCCTCGCGCCCGGGCAGGAGCAGGACCTCGGCGTGGTCGACGCCACGTCCGGCGCGGCCCACCTGTTGGTAGTAGGCGATCGGCGACGAGGGCGATCCGACGTGCACGACGAATCCGAGGTCGGGCTTGTCGAAGCCCATACCCAGGGCCGAGGTGGCCACGAGTGCCTTGACACGGTTGGCGAGCAGATCCGCCTCGGCCGCCTGCCGGTCCGCGTTTTCCGTCTTCCCCGAGTAGGAGGCGACGGGGAAGCCGCGCTGCCGCAGGAACGCGGTGATCTCGTCGGCCGCCGCCACGGTGAGGGTGTAGATGATGCCGGAGCCCGGAAGCGTTTCGAGGTGGTCGGCCAGCCAGGCCAGCCGGTGGGCGGCGTCGGGCAGTCGCAGCACGCCGAGCGACAGGCTCTCGCGGTCCAGCGGCCCGCGCAGGATGAGGGCGCCTTCCTGATCGGCCCCGGTGGCGCCGGTGCCGAGCTGCTCCGCGACGTCGGCGGTCACGCGGGCGTTGGCGGTGGCCGTGGTCGCCAGCACGGGGACGCCGGGCGGCAGATCGGCGAGCATCGTCCTCAGCCGTCGGTAGTCCGGGCGGAAGTCGTGACCCCAGTCCGAGATGCAGTGCGCCTCGTCGACGACGAGCAGGCCGGTGGTGGCGGCGAGCTTGGGCAGCACCTGATCGCGGAAGTCCGGGTTGTTGAGGCGTTCCGGGCTGACGAGCAGGACATCCACTTCGCCCGCCGCGACCTCCGCCTCGATCTCGCCCCACTCCTCGGTGTTGGACGAGTTGATCGTGCGGGCCCGGATGCCCGCGCGTGCGGCGGCTTCCACCTGGTTGCGCATGAGGGCCAGCAGCGGCGAGACGATGACCGTCGGGCCGCTGCCCCGCTCGCGCAGCAGCGCCGTGGCCACGAAGTACACGGCCGACTTCCCCCAGCCGGTGCGCTGGACGACCAGCGTTCTGCGGCCGTGCGCGACCAGCGACTCGACGGCGAGCCACTGGTCCTCGCGGAGCCGTGCGGTGCCCGGCTCGGCGCCGACGAGTCGGCTCAGTACGGTGTCGGCCGCGGAACGCAGCGCGGTGGGGGTCTCGGTCATGCCCCCATGCAACCTGATCGCACCGACATCGCGCCAACCCCGCTCCGTGGCCTGTGGATAACTCCACCGAAAGTTATCCACAGGTTTTTGGGGGGTCTGGTGTGATTCGCGCGATTACGGCATCGTCGATCTCATGACACAGAGCAACGAGATTCAGCACGGAGAGTCATCATCCGAAGCGGCCGACGTCAAAGTCACCTTGCGCGGGCCCGCCGACCTGGCCGACGCATTGCCGTACTTGATGGGTTTTCATCCCAGTGACTCCGTCGTGCTCGTCGCACTGCACGGCGAGCACGGCCGCTTCGGCGGCCGACTGCGACTGGGCCTGCCGGAGGACCCGAGTGAGTGGCCGGAGACCGCCGACCAACTCGCCGACTGCCTCGTGAGGAACAGCACCAGGCGCGGTGGGCGACCCGACGCCATCGTGCTGTTCCTGTGCCGGGACCCGCGTGAAGGGGAGCGCGCTTCGGCCGTGATGGAAAGGCTGAGGCCGCTCGCCCAGCGGATCCGGGTGGCCTGCGGGGCGCTGGACGTGCCCGTCGTCGAGGCGTTGTGCGTCTCGGCCGGCCGTTGGTGGTCCTACTGCCGCCCCGCGGAGACCGTCCCGGCGGAGGGAACGGTCCTGGCTCCGCCCGGCCGGTCCACGATGGCGGCGGCCAGCGCCTACGCGGGAATCCCGGCGCCGGGTTCGCTGCGGGACATGGAAGCCAGGCTGAAGCCGTCCGAGGCGCGGAATCGTGATCACGAGATCGCCCTCGACGCGGCCTGCGCCGAATTGGTGCCCCGCATGCTCGACGACGGTGGCTGCGAGAGCGTCCGGCAGCGAACACTCGCCCTGGCCCGTGCGGCACTTGAGAAGTTCCGCTCCGCGCCGCGGATCGACGATCCCGCGCGTGCGGACCGGCGGGACGACCGGCTCCTCTCCGACGACGAGGGCGCGGCGGTCATCCTCGGTCTCCAGGACCGCACGGCACGCGACCGCGCCGCCGAATGGATGGAGCCCGAGCGAGCGGACGCCGCCCTTCGACTGTGGCGGGCGCTCGCCCGGCGCTGCGCAGGACCGTACGCGGACCATGCCGCGGCCCCGCTCGCCCTGGCGGGCTGGGTCGCATGGTCCTCGGGGGACGAGGCCGAGGCGCGGGTCGCCCTCGGCCTCGCGCTGGACCTCGAACCCCACTACACCTTCGCGCGGTTGCTCCACCACTCAGTCAACGAGGGTCTGGACCCTGAGCTGTTGCGGCGGAGCCTGCGGCAGGAGCGGCGGCAGCGCGTGATCGCCTCGACTACAGCTCGCCGCGGGCCAGTCGGATCAGCCGGTCGAGGACCCGGCCGCCACTCACCCGGAGACCGTCGTGTTCGAACTCGTCGGTGACCCAGGTCCGCAGCCCGCGCACCGCACGCGCGGTGGCCAGCGAGTGGGCGGTGTCGACGTACATGTCGTCGTGGTAGATCGCCGCCGCCACCGGAATCTCATTGGCCGCCAACTGGCGGGTGTCATAGAGGTCCGGCCACTTCTCGCGGCGCGCGACAAGCTCCGCCGTCTCGCGCAGTGGTGCGAGCGCCGGATCGGACGTGAACATCCACGGATGGATGCTCTCTCCCGTGAACAGCACGGGAGCGTCCCCTGCCAGCGCGCGCTCGGCGTCGAACCGCGGGAATTCACCACGGACGGCCTCGGCGGCCCAGCCGGTGCCGTGAGGAGAGACGGACCCCTGTCCGTAGACCGACTCGTGCAGCACCGCGTAAAGGGGATTCGCGGCGAAGGACAGATGCTGCTGGACCTGGGAGAGAAAGGAGTCGGAGAAGACGGGACCGGAGGGACCCGTCACGAACGCGTACTCCAGCAGGTAGTGCAGGGTGTGCGAACCGGTGCCGGTGCCGAGCATGAGACCGAGGGACTGGAACGCCTCAGGTGTGAGGCGGCCTCCGCCGGGCAGCGACACCGCCTCGTCGCGCAGGCGGCGGACGATGGTGCGCACCGTCTCGACGTCTTCGGGGTAACGGGCGTAGTGACCGGCGTTCTTGCGCTCGATGCGGGGATAGGCGGCGCGGTAGACGGCCTCGGCGGTCACATCAAGACCCGGCAGGCCGCCCGTGACGAACACCTCCCGCAGACCTTCGGGCGCCGACGACAGATAGGTGACCGCGCAGAAGCCGCCGAAACTCTGGCCCAGCACGCTCCAGCGCGCGTCCTCTCCGAGGAGCTGACGCCTGATGAATTCGCAGTCCCGGACGATCGAGTCGGCCCTGAAGTACGACAGGTAGTGCGCCTGGGCGGCGGCGTCGCCACGGGTGGGCAGCGTCTGGCGGGTGGCGGGCGTGGAGCGCCCGGTGCCGCGCTGGTCGAGCAGCAGCACCCGGAAGTCGTCGAGCGCGCGCGGCAGCCAGCCGTCCCGTCCCAGCGGGCGCGGCGAGCCGAAGCCCGGACCGCCCTGGAGATACAGCAGCCAAGGCAACGACTCGCGCTCCCGGCCCGCCGCCACGACCTCGCGGGCGTAGACCTCGATCCGCTCCCCGTCCGGGGAGGAGTGATCGAGCGGTACGGCGAACGTGTGGTCGGTGATGACGGTGCCTGGCTGGCGGTGGACGGTCATGGAGTCTCTTTTCGGGGGTGCGGGCCGTGCGGGGAGCCGGGGCTCCCGTTCAGGAACGGTAGACGGGCCGTGACCTGTGCGCTCGGCGGGGCGTTCACCCGGCGTGCAGCACTCTCCCGGAAGACGAATCCCGTACGAGCGGGCGGCGGCTTCGGCCGTCGCCCGGGCCGCGCGCGCGGCGAAGGCCGGAGCCCGGTGAGCACGCCGCCGGTCGTCGTACCGCGCCGGGCGGCACCCGGCCCGGTACCCGTCCACGACGCCGTCATCTGCGTGGCGGCGCCGGCCCTCGCGGTGTCCGCACAGCACGGGCAGATGCGCGGCGACGGTCTGGACGGCTTCTACCGCGACGGCAGGCGACTGCTGAGCCGCTGCGAGCTGACGGTCGCGGGAGCCGAACCGGTGACCGTGCAGGCCAGGCTGCTCGACGCGGGACGGGCACGTTTCCTGGCGGTCGTCCGGACACCCGGCGACCGTGGCCCCGACCCGGTCGTCACGGTGGAGCGCGTCAGGACCGCCGAGGGCGGTGAGCGGATCACGTTCGCCAACGCGGGGCCGGTACGGGTGGCGCTGCCCGTCGAGATCGCGTTCGGCACTGATCTCGCGGCGCTCTCCGCGGTGGCCGCAGGGCAGCCCGGGTCGGATCTGACGGCCGGCGTCAGCGGCTCGGGGCTGCGCTGGTCGAGCGGCGGGGGATCGGCGCGGGTCACCGCGACTCCCGCGCCGGACGCGGCGCTGGGCGCGTCGGGACTGCTGAGGTGGGACCTGGAGGTGGCGCCCGGAGCGGCACGGACGATCGAGCTGCGGGTGGAGCCGGCATCGGCGGCCACGACGGCGGGCAGCGCGCGGGCACCGGTCGGCGACAGACCGCCGCCGATGTGGGCCGACGCGCGACTGGAGGGCGACGACCCCAGAGCCGGTGTCCTGCTGGACGCCTCGCTCGGGGACGCACAGGCCCTGCTGCTCCGCGCGCCGGAACATCCCGCCGACCTCTACGTCGCGGCCGGGGCGCCCTGGCGGATGGGGCTGGCGCCCGCGGACGCGCTGTGGGCGGCGCGGATGCTGCTGCCGTTCGGCACGCGGCTCGCGGCGGGCACGCTCCGCATGCTGGCCAGGTTGCAGGACCCCGCGACGGGCCGTGTGCCCGGAGTGCCGCGGCACTCCGGACCGCACCTGCCGCCGTTGGATTCGGGCGTGGAGGCGACGCTGCTCTTCGTGACCGTGCTGGCCGAGGCCCGACGCTGGGGGCTTCCGGCTCGCGAGGTGGAGCCGTTGCTCCCGGCGGCGGAGCGGTGCCTCGGCTGGATGCGGGCGGCGACGACGGATTCCGGCCTGGTCGTGGACCCGTCGGCGGAGGGTCCGGCGCGGGCGGAGGTGCAGGCGTACGCGTATCGCGCGGCGGTGCAGGGTGCGGATCTGCTCGACGCCCACGAACGGAGTGGGGCGGACGGCTGGCGGGAGTACGCGGCGGCGCTGCGGGCGGGCTTCCGGCGGGGATTCTGGCTGGAGGATCCGGGCGGTGGGCGGCCCGCGCTGGCGCTGGCCGCCGGGGGAAGACCGGTGCCGGTGCTGTCCTCGTCGCTCGCGCACCTCCTCGACACCGGGCTGCTCGGCGAAGGGGCGCTCGCTCCCGGGTTGTTGGACAAGGGACAGATGGAACAGCTCGGCAAGCTGTTCGCCGCGCCGGACATGAACTCCGGCTGGGGTCTGCGGACGATGTCGGCGAAGACGCCCGGCTTCAGCCCCTTTGGCCACCGCGGAGGTGCGGTGCGCGTCCATGAGACGGCGCTCGCCGTGTCCGGCCTCGCCGCGGCGGGGCTGGAGAAGGAGGCGTCCGCGCTGGTGGGCGGGGTGCTGGACGCTGCGGCGGAGTTCGGACTGCGGATGCCGGAGATATACGGGGGCGAGCAGCGTTCTGCGGGCGGTGCGCCGTGCCCGCACCCCGTGGCGTGCCGTCCGGCGGCGGTCGCGGCGGTCGGGGCCGTCCATCTGCTGACGGCGCTCGCCGGGGTGCGGCCGGACGCGCCGGGCGGCACGGTGGCGGTCCGGCCGATCAGCGCCGCGCCGCTGGGAGCCGTGCATCTGACGGGGTTGCGGGTCGCGGAGCAGCCGTTCTCCGTTCGGGTCAGCCGTCTGGGGATGGCCATGATCGAGGAGGCGGCGCCGGGACTGCGCCTCGGGACCTGACCATGGGCGGGGACCGAGCGGGGAGGGACGGGAAAACGTATCGATCCGATAGGGATCAGGCTCCCGATCCGGCTGATTATCGTCAGGCAGACGACTATGATCGCGCCATGTCGCCCTACGACCCGTCGGCTTTCCCGCCCTTCGCCGTCACCGTCGACCTGGTCGTGCTGACCGTGCGACATCACGCGCTGTGCGCACTGTCGGTAAGGCGCGGCGAGCCGCCCTTCCAGGGGCGGTGGGCGCTGCCCGGCGGATTCGTCCGCGAGGACGAGGATCTTTCCCAGGCCGCGGCGCGGGAACTGGCCGAGGAGACGGGGCTCCGGGCGCAGAGCGGCGCTCATCTGGAGCAGCTCGCCACCTACGGGGATCCGCAGCGCGATCCGCGGATGCGGGTGGTCAGCGTCGCGCATCTGGTGCTCGCGCCCGACCTGCCCGCCCCCCGGGCGGGCGGTGACGCTCGCAGCGCCCGCTGGGCGCCGGTCGGGACGTTGCTGGGCGAAGGGGGACAGGAGCACGCGGGGGAGACGGCGCCGCTCGCGTTCGACCATGCCCGGATCCTGGGGGACGGGGTCGAGCGTGCGCGGTCGAAGATCGAGTACTCGTCGCTGGCCACCGCCTTCTGCCCGCCCGAATTCACGGTGGGGGAGCTGCGGCGGGTGTACGAGGCGGTGTGGGGTGTCGCGCTCGACCCGCGCAATTTCCACCGCAAGGTGACCGGCACGGTCGGTTTCCTCGTGCCGACCGGGGGGACGACGACCCGTCAGGGCGGCCGTCCCGCGCAGTTGTTCAGGGCGGGCGGGGCCGCACTGCTCAATCCGCCGATGCTGCGGCCCGAGGTGTAGAACCGGCTCCTTCCGCAAAACGCCCATTTGCGGAGCTATGGTGCAAGAGTGATCCAGGCCATCGGGTTGACCAGCATGCCCCGCCGCAACGCCCCGCCCGCCGTCACCGACCTCACGTTCGACATCAGGGCCGGTGAAGTCACTGGCCTGCTCGGTCCCGCCGGATCGGGAAAGTCCACCGCCCTGCGCCTGCTGCTCGGGCTGGAGGGCGGACGCGGCGCCACCCTCGTCGACGGCCGGCCGCTGCGCGACCTCCCCCACCCCGCCCGGGTCGTCGGCGCCCTCCTGGGTGACGTGCCCGGACATCCCGGACGCACCGCCCGAAGCCACCTCCGCATGCTCTGCGCCGCCTTCGGACTGCCCGCCGCCCGCGCCGACGAGGTGCTCGACCAGGTCGGCCTCGCCGAGGTCGCCGAACAGCGGCTCGGCACGTACTCGCTGGGCATGGACCGCCGTCTCGGTTTCGCCGCGGCCCTGCTCGCCGACCCCCGCGCGCTGATCCTGGACGACCCGGTGCGCGAACTCCCGGCCCGCGAAGCCGCCTGGGTGCACGCGCTCGTACGACGGCACGTCGCCGCCGGGGGCGCGGTTCTGCTCACCGGCCGCGACACCAAAGCCCTCGCCCGGACCGCCGACCACGTGATCGCGATCGACAAGGGGCGCCTGGTCGCGGACCAGTCGGCCGCGCACTTCGCCCGCACGAGGATGCGCCCGTACGTGGCCGTCCGCTCGCCCTACGCCGAGCGCCTGGCCACGCTGCTCACCGAGGACGGCGCCGAGGTGATCGCCGCGACCGGCAGCCGTATCGCCGTCTACGGCACCACCTCGGCCGCGGTGGGGGAGACCGCCTACCGCCACGGCATCCTGCTGCACCACCTCGCCGACGAGAGCGGAAACGGCGTCACAACCCCGGACGTCACCCCCCGGGCAGAAGGCGGCGTGGCGGCCGCCGTACCGCCCGCCCTGCCGCAGCCGCGGCGGCGTCCGGCACGGCAGCACGGCCCGGTCCGGCCGCTGCGGTACGAACTGCGGCGCGCCTTCGGGGTCCTCACGCCGTGGCCGATCGCCGGAGCGGCACTGGTCGGCTCGGTGCTCGGCACGGTCCTGATGGCACGCACCGGGGCTGTGTCCGTACCGCCGTTGCGGTTGATCTCCGGATGGGCGGTCCGGCTGCCGCTGCCCGCGGCGGCCGTGGGCGCGGGCGTGCTGGGCGCACTCGCCTACGGGCAGGAGTTCCGCTACCCCGCCCTCGCGCCGGGGTACGGCCCCGAGCCGCGGGTCCTACGGCTGCTCGGCGCCAAACTCGCCGTGAGCGGAGTCTGCGCGCTGCTGCTCGCCGCGTTCGCCGCCGTCGCCGACACCCTGGCACTGCGGCTGACCCTCGGCCCGGGAAAGGCGCCGGATCTGACGACGCTTCCTGCCGCGCTCGGCGGCTGGGCGGCGCTCGCCGTCGGCTGCGCCTGGGCGGGGGTGCTCGCGGCGGGCGTGTTCCGTACCACCGCGCTCGGTGTGGCCGCCGTCCTCGCCGTACCGCTGCTGGTCGCTCCGGCCGTACGGGGACTGTTCGGTGGGCCGGTGGCACGACAACTCGCTGCCGCGGGCGGAGCGTTGTGGTCGGTGGTCAGCGGGGTCTCGCAGGGCGGCGGCGGAACGGTCGAGGGACTGCTGCGCTTCGCCGCCCAACCGGTGGTCTCCGCGCTGTCGTTGTCACTCACCGTGCTGGTCTGCGCCTATCTGGCAACCGCGTTGCGCGGACGGCGACGCTGGCGCCGCCCAACTGCCCCACGCGTCAGCCGAACTGCGCCGCTTACCAGCAAGAAGGGATGATTCATCGCCATAAAACGTCAATTATGAGGTGATGAGCGCTCACCCTTTCGTGTGCTTTTCAGCAAAGCCCTCAAGGCGCGCATCGGCATCGCCGACAAAGGATGCGTGAGTACCCTTGCGCACACCATGATGACCGCGGCTCGTTCTGCCGACTCCGGAATCGCCGGATCGGGCGAGCTGGACCGCTATTCGTACGCCGAAGCCCCTGGCACCGACCGACCTGGACTGACGTCCTGGGAGGGCATGGAACCGGATATGAACCGGATGGGCCGCCGGGCCGGCGGCAGCCGTGGCCGGGGACTGCACGGACAACTCGTCCAGCAGCTCGGACAGATGATCGTCTCCGGCGATCTGGGCGCCGACCGCCCGCTGGTCCCCGAGGAGATCGGCCAGCGCTTCGAGGTCTCCCGCACCGTGGTGCGCGAGTCCCTGCGCGTGCTGGAGGCCAAGGGCCTGGTCAGCGCCCGGCCCAACGTCGGAACCCGGGTCCGCCCGGTGAGCGACTGGAATCTGCTCGACCCCGACATCATCGAATGGCGCGCCTTCGGGCCGCAGCGCGACGACCAGCGCCGCGAACTGCTCGAACTGCGCTGGACGATCGAGCCGCTGGCCGCCCGGCTCGCCGCGGGCCACGGCCGCGAGGACGTACAGCAGCGCCTCGCCGACATGGCGGAGATCATGGCGCACGCCGCCGCACAGGGCGACGCGCTGACCTTCTCCAGGGCCGACGCCGAATTCCACGCCCTGCTCCTCCAGGTCGCGGGCAACCGGATGCTGGAGCACCTGTCGGGGATCGTCTCCTCCGCGCTGCACGTGTCCGGCGGCCCGGTCACCGGCTGCGACCGCCCCGGCGACACCTCGGTCGGCCTGCACCAGCGGATCGTCGAAGCGCTCGCCGAGAGCGACGGCGGCACGGCGGAGGCGGCGATGCGCCAGCTCCTCACCGTCCTGCCCGAGCAGCCCGAGTCCGCTCCCGCCGACCACGTCGTCCCCGGTCCGCGCGAGCAGCACTGACCGTGTCGCCCTCCGCCGCGGGCCCCGGAACACCTGGGGTCGGCGGCGGTCCCATGTGGTCCCCCGTGGCTCTCCCGGCCGCTCTCCCGCGCCCTCGGACGGCCGGACGGGTCATGTGTCCGGATTTATGACCGATCTGCACGATTTAGGGTGTGACTCGGGCCACGTAGGGTGGGCGTAACGCTTGGCGAGGCAGCGCGATGACTTAAGAGGTGGCCACGGCACAAGGAATATTCAGCGACGATTTTGACGCTGAGTGGCTGTGCGGTTCCACCGAGTCGTTCCCATCGTTCCGAGAGGTTGTTCGTGTCGGCCAGCACATCCCGTACGCTCCCGTCCGAGATCGCCGAGTCCGAGTCTCTGATGGCGCTCATCGAGCAGGGTAAGGCCCAGGGGCAGATCGCCGGCGACGACGTGCGTCGGGCGTTCGAAGCGGACCAGATTCCGGCAACCCAGTGGAAGAACGTTCTGCGCAGCCTCAACCAGGTCCTCGACGAGGAGGGTGTGACGCTGATGGTGACTGCCGCTGAGGCGCCCAAGCGCACCCGTAAGAGCGTCGCAGCCAAGAGCCCGGCGAAGCGTACTGCCACCAAGACGGTCGCCTCCAGGGCGACCCCTGTCAAGAAGACCGCTGCGCCCAAGGCTGCCGCCCCGGAGGCGGAGGCCGAGGCCGAGACCACGGTGGAGCCATCGGTGGAGGCGGAGAGCCCAGTAAGGAAGGCGCCGGCGAAGAAGGCCGCCGTCAAGAAGACCGTTGCCAAGAAGGCCCCCGCCAAGAAGGTGGCGGCCAAGAAGACGGCCGCAGGCGAGGACGAGGCCGTCGACGCGGAGGAGACGGTCGAGGAGGCCGCCGCGGGCAAGGGCGGCGAGGAGGAGACCGAGAAGTCGGAGTCCGAGAGCTTCGTGCTCTCCGACGACGACGAGGACGACGCGCCCGCACAGCAGGTCGCCGTCGCCGGTGCCACCGCCGACCCGGTCAAGGACTACCTCAAGCAGATCGGCAAGGTCCCGCTGCTCAACGCCGAGCAGGAGGTCGAGCTGGCCAAGCGCATCGAGGCCGGCCTCTTCGCCGAGGACAAGCTGGCCGCGGCCGACAAGCTCGCCCCCAAGCTCAAGCGCGAGCTGGAGATCATCGCCGAGGACGGCCGCTGGGCCAAGAACCACCTGCTGGAGGCCAACCTCCGCCTCGTGGTCTCGCTGGCCAAGCGCTACACCGGTCGCGGCATGCTCTTCCTGGACCTGATCCAGGAGGGCAACCTGGGTCTGATCCGCGCGGTCGAGAAGTTCGACTACACCAAGGGCTTCAAGTTCTCCACCTATGCCACCTGGTGGATCCGGCAGGCGATCACCCGCGCGATGGCCGACCAGGCCCGCACCATCCGTATCCCGGTGCACATGGTCGAGGTCATCAACAAGCTGGCCCGCGTGCAGCGCCAGATGCTCCAGGACCTGGGCCGCGAGCCCACCCCGGAGGAGCTGGCCAAGGAACTCGACATGACCCCCGAGAAGGTCATCGAGGTCCAGAAGTACGGCCGCGAGCCGATCTCCCTGCACACCCCGCTGGGCGAGGACGGCGACAGCGAGTTCGGTGACCTCATCGAGGACTCCGAGGCGGTCGTGCCGGCCGACGCGGTCAGCTTCACGCTGCTGCAGGAACAGCTCCACTCGGTGCTCGACACCCTCTCCGAGCGGGAGGCGGGCGTGGTCTCCATGCGCTTCGGCCTCACGGACGGGCAGCCGAAGACGCTGGACGAGATCGGCAAGGTCTACGGGGTCACGCGCGAGCGGATCCGGCAGATCGAGTCCAAGACGATGTCCAAGCTGCGTCACCCGTCGCGGTCCCAGGTGCTGCGCGACTACCTGGACTGACCCGGCCGGGCTGACCCGACGTCATTTCCGCGGAGTTCTCCGGAGTCCTTCGGGCCTCCGGAGAACTCCGCGGACGTCTTTCGGGCGACATGGCCTCTTTGCGGATGCGGCGTCCGGCCCTATCGAGCACTCTGGGTGTCCAGAGTGCTCCACAGGGTCAGGAGGCCGCATGCGTTTCCCCTTCCGTGCCGTGACCGGTCGTCGTCGTGCTGTGATCGGCGGTCTCGCGGCGGCGCTGTTGCCGGTGCTGGCCGTCCCGCTGGCCGCGCCCGCGACCCCGGCCGCCGCCAACGGCGTCGTGATCGGTGGCAACCCGGCCAGCACGGACAGCACGCCATGGGTGATGGCCCTGGCCAGCCGTAAGCGCTTCGGCTCCGGCAGGTCCGGCCAGTTCTGCGGCGCGGTGGCCGTCGGGCCTCGTACGGTGATCACCGCGGCCCACTGCTTCGGCCGTGAGGCGCTCGGAGCGAGCGACTGGCACCAACTGCCCGACCTGCGTGTGATCGCCGGTCGTACGGACCTCAGCGGCGGTCGTGGGCAGGAACTGGGCCTGTCGCAGGTGTGGGTCAACCCCGGCTTCGACTCGACGACGAACTCCGGCGACATCGCGGTCATCACGCTGGCGACAGCGCTGCCGAAGGGCGCCACGATCCCGATCGCGGACTCCTCCGACGAGCAGGACTACCGGGCGGGCACTCAGGCGCAGGTCTACGGGTGGGGTGACACGACCGGCCGCGGCACGTACTCGAACACGCTGCGTTCCGCGACGGTCACGGTCTTCGCGGACACGGTGTGCGCGCAGGCGTATCCGGGGAGTTTCGACGGCACTTATGTGCGCGCCTCGATGATGTGCGCGGGTGCCAAGGGCGGCGGCCGGGACGCCTGTCAGGGCGACAGTGGCGGCCCGCTGGTCGTGGGGGACCGGGTCGTCGGTCTGGTCTCGTGGGGCAGTGGCTGCGCGGAGGCGGCCTATCCAGGGGTCTACACGCGCGTCTCGGCGATGGCCTCACTGGTGGCGGCGCACAGTAGCTGAGCGCTGGCGCAACGCGGTCGAAGGCTGGCAGAAACCAGCTGAGCTGCGGGCCGCGGTTGAACGGAAGACGGCGGGCGGACACCCCCTGGAGGGGTCTGTCCGCCCGCCGACTCGAATTCGTCGCTGATGCGAAGTGTCAGCGCTCGTCTTCTCCCGCCGTTGCCGGGGTGTCGGTCAGCCGTCCGGTCTCGTCCTGTATTTCCGAAGCGATCTTCTTGAGCTCCGGCTCGAACTTGCGTCCATGGTGTCCGCAGAAGAGCAGCTCACCACCGCTGATGAGGACAACGCGCAGGTATGCCTGAGCGCCGCAACGGTCGCAGCGGTCTGCCGCTGTCAGCGGACTCGCGGGGGTCAGAACAGTAGTCACGTCGCCTCTTCTCTAGCTCGACGAGCTGTCGTACCAGGGTCAACATCCAACCAGGCCGAAAACGTTCCCGCTCTCAGCTTTTCCTCGAAAACCGACCTCGGGGTGACTGGATGTTACCGATTGGCGGCGAATAGGAGTCAGTTGCGTCAGATGTCGCTTATGGAGCTGTTGTCCGGACTTGCTCCCGGCTGGCTTGCCGGTTGTTGCTGAGGACGTGCCCGGAGCCTAAATGGTTCATGCCTCTTTGGGAACGTGACATGTGTATCACTCGCGCGGGTTATCGAACGCATGCTCGAAGAGGGCTAGCATGGAAGCCGGGACGAGGGCCGTGTTGAGGCCCGGATACCGGGTCGCGGCGCTGTCACCCCTCCCGGCATCGGTACCCTCTCACCGACACGGCTGAAAAAAACTTCAGAACATTCCTGATCGAGGAGCTGCCCGCGTGACCGCCGAAACATCCGTGCCGTCCTCTGCGCTGCTGACGGGTGCAGATCGCGACGGCTCCAACTACACCGCGCGGCACCTGCTCGTCCTCGAAGGGCTGGAAGCGGTTCGCAAGCGGCCCGGTATGTACATCGGGTCAACAGACAGTCGCGGTCTGATGCACTGCGTCTGGGAGATCATCGACAACTCCGTCGACGAGGCGCTCGGCGGTCACGGCGACCGCATCGAGGTCATCCTGCACGAGGACGGCTCGGTCGAGGTCCGGGACAACGGCCGCGGCATCCCGGTGGACGTGGAGCCCAAGACGGGCCTGTCCGGCGTCGAGGTCGTCATGACCAAGCTGCACGCCGGCGGGAAGTTCGGCGGCGGCTCGTACGCGGCTTCCGGCGGTCTGCACGGTGTCGGCGCGTCCGTGGTGAACGCGCTGTCGGCCCGGCTGGACGTCGAGGTCGACCGCAACGGCGCCACGCACGCCATCAGCTTCCGCCGCGGGGTCCCCGGGATCTTCACCGAATCCGGCGCGGAGGCGCCCTTCGACCCCGCCAGCGGGCTCACCAAGGCCAAGCGGGTCCCCAAGACCCGCACCGGCACCCGCGTGCGCTACTGGGCCGACCGGCAGATCTTCCTCAAGGACGCCAAGCTCTCCCTGGACCACCTGCACCAGCGCGCCCGCCAGACCGCCTTCCTGGTGCCCGGCCTGACCATCGTGGTGCGCGACGAGCGCGGCATCGAGACCGACAAGCCCGTCGAGGAGGTCTTTCACTTCGACGGCGGCATCAGCGAATTCTGCGAGTTCCTCGCCCCCGACAAGCCGATCTGCGACGTCCTGCGCCTGTCCGGCAGCGGCACCTTCAAGGAGACCGTGCCCGTCCTCGACGACCGCGGCCACATGACCCCCACCGAGGTCACCCGCGAGCTGGGCGTCGACATCGCGCTGCGCTGGGGCACCGGCTACGAGACGACCGCCAGGTCCTTCGTGAACATCATCGCCACCCCCAAGGGCGGCACCCATGTGACCGGATTCGAGCGCTCCGTCACCAAGACGATGAACGAGGTGCTGCGCTCGGCCAAACTGCTGCGCGTCGCCGAGGACGACATCGTCAAGGACGACGCCATGGAGGGCCTGACGTCGGTGATCACCGTGCGTCTGGCCGAGCCACAGTTCGAGGGCCAGACCAAGGAAGTGCTCGGCACCTCCGCCGCAAACCGCATCGTGGCCAATGTCGTCGCCACCGAACTGCGCGAGTTCCTGACCTCCACCAAGCGGGACGCCAAGGCCCAGGCGCGCGCCGTCCTGGAGAAGACCGTCGCCGCCGCCAGGACCCGCATCGCGGCCCGGCAGCACAAAGAGGCGCAGCGCAGGAAGACCGCGCTGGAGACCTCCTCGCTCCCCGCCAAGCTGGCCGACTGCCGCAGCGACGCCGTCGACCGCAGCGAACTGTTCATCGTCGAGGGCGACTCGGCACTGGGCACCGCCAAACTGGCCCGCAACTCCGAGTTCCAGGCGCTGCTGCCGATCCGCGGCAAGATCCTCAACGTCCAGAAGTCGTCCATCTCGGACATGCTCAAGAACGCCGAGTGCGGCGCGATCATCCAGGTCATAGGAGCCGGGTCCGGCCGCACCTTCGACATCGACCAGGCCCGCTACGGCAAGGTCATCTTCCTGGCCGACGCCGATGTCGACGGCGCCCACATCCGCTGCCTCCTGCTCACCCTTTTCCAGCGCTATATGCGTCCGATGGTCGAACAGGGCCGGGTGTTCTCCGCCGTCCCCCCGCTCCACCGCATCGAACTCGTCCAGCCCAAGAAGGGCCAGGACAAGTACGTCTACACCTACTCGGACAACGAGCTGCGCCAGACCCTCCTCGACCTCCAGCGCCGCAACGTCCGCTACAAGGACAGCATCCAGCGCTACAAGGGCCTCGGTGAGATGGACGCCAACCAGTTGGCCGAAACCACCATGGACCCCCGCCACCGCACCCTGCGCCGCATCAACATCAGCGACCTCGAATCCGCCGAGCAGGCCTTCGACCTCCTGATGGGCAACGAGGTCGCCCCCCGCAAGGAGTTCATCACCAACTCCGCCACGACCCTGGACCGGTCGCGGATCGACGTCTGACCTGCGGCCGGGCCGGGCGTCAGGGGGTTGTTGGGTTCTGGAGGGTGCGGCGGAGGCGGGCGGCGGGGGCGGGGCGGTCGGCGGCGGTGAGGAGTTCTATGAGGCGGGAACCGACGCGGTGGTGGAGGGCCGGGCCGCCCTGAGGGGAGATCGCGTAGAGGTCCATGATCTCGGTGGCCTCGTCGAAGAGGGTGAGGGCTTCGTCGAGGCGGGGGTCGGCCGGGGTGACGCGGACTTCCGCGGCGATGAGCAGGGCGCCCGCGAGGCGGTGGAGGGCCAGGGGGTCCTTCTCGGTCATGCGGCGGCAGACCATGACGCACTCGTCGGCTGTGTCGGTGGCCTCGGCGAAGCGGCCCGTGACCATCAGCGCGCCGAGCAGGACGCCGAGAGCCTCGGCCAAGGTGTGCTGTTCGGCGATCGCCTCGCGGGCGCTGACACGGCGGAGGATCGCGACGCTCTCGTAGGCCGCGGTCAGGCTCTCCTCCAGGCGTTGGGCGACGAGCAGGCGTACGGCGAGTCCATTGAGCCCGTCGGCGAGTTCGCGCTCGTAGGCGGCGGGATTGACCCTTGCGAGGTCGCGGTAGAGCTCGACGGCCTCGTGGGCCAGCGGGACGCTGTCGGGATCGCCGACACGTTCGAGGGCGGCGGCCAGGTGATAGAGGGCGTTGGCTAGGGACATGGCGTGGGCGGACGGGTCCTTCGCGTGCAGACGGCGGCGCAGGGCGACGCTCTCCCGGCCGTGTGAGACCGCCGACCGCGGACGGTCGATACGCAGGTGGCACACGCCGAGGGCGGCCAGGGCGGCGGAGAGGTTCGACTCGTGCTTGCCGGGCTCTTCCCCGGCCAGCGCGCGCAGGAGCGTCACGGACTCCTCCAGGGCAGCCGTCGCGTCGTCCCAGCGCTGCGCGTACGACAGATCCCGTCCGATACCGAGCAGGCCGCTCGCCAGGTCGGGGCGGTACTGCTCGTCGTACGCGGCCAGCCTGCGCTGTACGGCGACGGCTTCCTCGGTGGCGGCCAGGGCCTCCGCCCGGCGCCCGACCTCGCCCAGGCGGTCCGCGTACGCCTTGAGGGCGAACGCCAGATTGCCTTCGACCACGGGGACGAGCGAGGGATTGGGGACGCCGTCACGGGCGATGGCCCGGAACTGGGCCAGGACGGCCTCGGATTCGGCCAGCGCCTCCTCCAGCCGACCGGCGTGGTGGAGGCGGACGCCGTGCTCGTGCCGCTCCGCGGCCTGGTCGTTGGGGTTTCTGGCGCGCTCCAGGCGGTGCGGGAGCAGCCGGGTGCTGACGGCGGCGATTCCGGGGTCCAGGTCGGGACTGCGCCGGTTGAACGGCGGGAAGAACATCGCGACGGCTTCGAGGAGTTCGGGGCTGATGTCGTCAAGGGCGGCGAGCGTGGCCAGCGCGGCGCTGCCCCCGACGACGGCGAGTTGAGGGGCCGTGCCGAGCAGCGGGAACAGATGGAGGGGGCCGACGTGGGGCCAGCGCTGGGCGGCGGCGGTCAGAAAGACCACGGCGCGCGGCATCCAGCTTCCGGTGACCGCGTCGCTCACCACGTCGGTGCCGCTGAGCATGGCGCTGACGGTGCGCCCGGCCCAGTCCTGGGCCGGGTAGTCGGCCCTGTGGCCGGGAAGGGTCAGCGCCAGGAAGTCCTCGGCGAGCCGGTCCGGGTACAGCGGTTCCAGGACGGTGTCGCGGTCGGCCTCGGCCGGTGGGTAGCAGACCGCGTGATCCGCGAGGATGCGATCGGCCGGCAGCCGGACCGCGAGGTCGCTGATGGCCACCCGCCCCTCCTCCGGGCTGACCGGCCCGGTGAGCGCCGCGGTGAACACGGTGCGGTTCATGAGCGCGGGCGAGGTGCGGAACGCCGGTGCGGACGGGGCGATCTCGTGATCCGGGTCACCGTACAGCCGCGCCCAGTGCAACTGCTCCCGGTCCAGCAGATAGCTGGACAGGCCCGCGAGGTCGGTGGGCGCGCGCAGCCCGTGGGCGTCGGCGTCCACGGCGACCAGGGCGGCCATGTGCACGGCCAGGGTCAGGCCGAAGGCCGCGTCACCGAGCGGAGCCGGTGCCGCGATGCCGCCGGGGGAGACGCCGTAACGCGCGGCGAAGCTGTCGCGGGCCACGGCGAACATCTCGGACCGCGGGGACGCGGCGGCGCCGTCACCGCCGACCTCGTCGGACAGCGGCGCGAGCCGTTGCAGCGAGGTCCTGGCCTGCTGGTTCGCGAGAGCGGCGCGCACGCTCGGCCAGACCTCGTCGCCGCGGGCGATCAGCAGCACTCGGGCGCCGCGCCCGCTGTCGCGGTGCACCAGCGCGTTGCCGAACAGCCACATGAGATGGGTCAGCGGCCAGCGGTCGGCGTAGTCGACGACCAGCAGCACACCCGCGTCGCCCCGGTCGCGGAGGTCCTGACTGCCAGGAGGCGGCAGCACGCTCCCCGGTCCGTGGGTGGCGGTGACGACCTGCCAGCCCTCGGCCAGCGACTCCTGCGCGAAGCGGTCCGCGAGACGGGTCTTGCCCTGTCCGCCCGGCGCGCACAGCCACTGCACGGCGAGCGGACCGCCGCCGTCGCGCCAGCGCCGTAACGCGGTCAACTCGGCGGTGCGTCCGGTGAACTCCACTACCCGGAAACGCGCGTTGAGCATCCGGCTCGGTACATTCAGCAGAAAGCCGTCGTCCGGCAGGACCGGCGGCTGCCAGCGTTGCAGCAGGTAGACCGGGACGCCGTCGCCGAACACGTGGATGTCCGCGCCCACGACCCCGTAGGCGAAACCGCTCTCGGCGCGTACGGACTGGCTCACGCTCCCGCCTCCCCACCGTGCGGTGTCCGGCGCTCCACGTTCCGCTGGCCGATTTCCGACACGGTGCCCTCCCCGTTGTCCGACGATCCGATCGCCGGTCGCTGGAAAAGCGTACGCAGCGCCGCAGCCCGGACGCAGGGGATCCGCTCACCGGGCGGGCACTCGGACCGGCTCCGGACCGGCGCGTTCGCCCGGAGCACGGGGGCGTTGGTGGAGGGGGCTCCACCCGGGGGTGGAGAGGGAGATTCAACCCCCGGTTTGATCCGCTGAGCTGGGGGTTTCCGTAGATTCTGAGATGTCGGCGAACCCGTCGGCCTCGTGGGAGTCGCTTTACGGAGGCGTCCGTCATGTCCGGTCTGATCGATGCGCTGGTGATCGTGGCGGTCATCGGTGTGGTGGTCACCCGCCAGTTGCGGCCCAGGAAGGTCACGGGCGGTCGGCGGTGGTGGCTGATACCGGCGGTGCTGGTGTTCATGTCGCTGTGGCAGCACGGGCTGATCGACCCGGAGCACCGGCAGACGGCGGTCGCGCTGCTGGCCGTGGAGTTGGTGGTCGCTGTGGGGATGGGGTTGGCATGGGCGTGGACCACGCGGTTGTGGACCGAGAGGGACGGGACGGTCTGGGCGCAGGGAGGGAAGGTCACCGTCGCGGTCTGGGCGGCCGGGGTCGCGGTGCGGATCGGGCTGTACGGGGTGGGCACGGCGATGGGGGTCCACCAGGACAGCGGCTCGTTCCTGATAGCGCTCGCGGCCACGCTGCTGATACGCGCCGGCGTGCTCGCCTGGCGGGCCCAGAGCGTGGCGCCGTCGTACCGTACGGCCTCATGAGCGGTTGGACGTCCTGGCCTTCGAAGGAGGCGCTGTCCCGCGAGAACCGGTCGTCCGCGCGGCGGGCGTTCGGCCGGGGAGTGCGGCTGCTCTTCGCCGCCGCGGCGCTCTGGGGGATCCTGGCCCGCACGGACCTCAACGGGTGGCTGACCGCGGCGTCCGTGCTGGGGCTGGCAGCGGCGGCCGTCGCGGTGTGGGCGTTCTTCCGGTTCACGCTCGAGCACCGGGCGGCGCCGTCCGTCGCACTGATCGCACTGATGCTGGGCGCCGCCTTCGGGCTGCACGCGGTGGGCGCCGATGTGCCCGCGACGCTGCTGTGGTGCGGCTGCGCGGTGCTCGGGATGGAGCGGCTGCCGCTGGCCGCGGCGGCGCCCCTCACCGGTACGGCGCTGGCCGCCTACGCACTGGTCGGCGACTCCGGCGGCTGGCTGGTCACGTCGCTGACGGTGGCGGGGCTGGGGCTGATCGGGTACGTCGTGCGGCTGGACGCCGAGGCGCGGGGGAACACGCAGCGGCTGCTGGTCCAGGAGCGGGCGGCGCGGGCGGCGGAGGCCGAGTCGGCGGCGTTGGCGGAGCGGGCCCGGATCGCACGGGAGATCCACGATGTGCTGGCGCACAGCCTGTCGGCGCAGACGGTGCACCTGGAGGCGACGCGGCTGCTGATCGAGCGGGGCGTCGAGCGGGACGTGGTGCTGGGACGGGTGATCGCGGCCCGGCAGATGGCGCGGGAGGGGCTGGCCGAGACCCGGCAGGCGCTGTCGGCGCTGCGCGGGGAGATGGCACCGGTGGAGGACTTCCTGCGGGAGCTGGTCGCCTCGGAGGGGGCGGACCTGGAGGTGGAAGGGGAGGCGCGGTATCTGCCCGCGGAGGCGGGGTTGGCGGTGCGGCGGGTGGCACAGGAGGCGATGACGAATGTGCGCAAGCACGCGCCGGGGGCGAAGGTCGCGCTGCGGCTGGAGTACCGGAGCGAGGAGGTGGAGTTGGAGTTCCGGGACTTCGGGAGCAGGACGCCTGTGGATAACTCTTTGAGGGCATCCGGATCGGGCTACGGTCTTCTGGGGATGCGGGAGCGCGCGGAGCTGCTGGGCGGCGCGCTCGACGCCGGACCGGCCGAGGAGGGCTTCGTGGTGCGCTTGCGGGTGCCCGCGTGACGCGGGTGGTGGTCGCGGACGACCAGACGGTGGTGCGTGAGGGAATTGTGATGCTGCTGGGGCTGCTGCCCGGCATCGAGGTGGTGGGAGCGGCGGCCGACGGGGAGGAGGCGGTACGGCTGGTGGGGGAACACCGGCCGGAGGTGGTGCTGATGGACCTGCGGATGCCGCGCTGCGACGGGGTGGAGGCCACGCGGCGGATCAGGTCGCGGTATCCGGGGACGCAGGTGGTGGTGCTGACGACGTTCGCGGACGACGGCTCGCTCTTTCCCGCGCTGCGGGCGGGGGCGCGGGGATATCTGACCAAGGACGCGGGAGGGGAGGAGATCGCGCGGGCCATCGCGGAGGTGACGGCCGGGCGGGCGGGGCTGTCGCCCGCGGTGCAGGGCAGGATGCTGGACGCGCTGACCGGGGCGGGCCCCGAGCGGCGGCCGGAGGGACGGGGGAGCGGACCGGGCGGATCGGGCGGGGCGGGAGAGCCGGGCCAAGGGGCGGCGGGACGGGGGGAGTTGCCGGACGGGCTGACGGCCCGGGAGGCGGAAGTGCTGGCCTTGGTGGCCGAAGGGCTGTCCAACGCCGAGATCGCCGCGCGGCTGCACGTGAGCATGGCGACGGTGAAGACGCACATCAACAACCTGTTCGCCAAAACCGGGGCGCGGGACCGCGCACAGGCGGTCGGATATGCCTACCGGCACGGCATCACCTGATGGGGTGAAGGTTTCTACTTGTTCGTTCTGGATCTTCCCGCTCTGTCCATGATTGGGCACATCGGCCGATCGGCCGATGGAACGAGGAGTGTTCGGTGGACAAGCACGACGGGGGCGACCCCGGGGCGCTGCGGGTGAACGACCCGTGGCAGGACGCGGCGGACGCCGGTCTCTGGGTCCCGGATCAGACGGCCCCCGACCCCGCGCCGGGGCGGACCCGGCCCGAGGGCACACCGCAGGCGGGCCAGGACGGACGGCCGGTGGACCGGTCGGCGGTGTATCTGGAGGTGCAGGGCAGCGCGGCGTTCCAGGAGGTGCGCGACCGGTACCGGAGCTTCACCTTCCCGGTGGTGGCGGGCTTCCTGGCCTGGTACCTGCTGTACGTGGTGGCGGCCACCACGGCACCGGGCCTGATGGGACATCAGGTCGCGGGTGACGTGAATGTGGCGATGGTCGCGGGGCTGGCGCAGTTCGCCACGACGTTCCTGCTGACGTGGGCCTACGCCCGGCACGCGCGGCTGCGCAGGGACCGGGCGGCACTCGATCTGCGCTGGACGCTGGCGACCAGGACCGGGCAGGAGCGGGTGCGTTGAACAGCGGTCGGTTCAATGGCGGGTATCTGGCGGATTCGGCCGGGGAACATCAGGGCCTCGCGATCGTGCTGTTCACGATCTTCGTGTCGGTGACGCTGGCGATCACGGCGTGGGCGGGACGGCGGCGGAGCTCGTCGGTGGAGTTCTTCGCCGGGGGTCGGCTGTTCACCCCGATGGAGAACGGCCTGGCCATCGCGGGCGACTACATGTCGGCGGCGTCCTTCCTCGGCATCTCCGGGCTCATCGCGCTCTTCGGGTACGACGGCCTGCTGTACTCGGTCGGGTTCTTCGTCGCGTGGCTCGTGGTCCTCATGCTGGTCGCCGAGTTGGTGCGCAACTGCGGGCGGTACACACTCGCCGATGTGCTCTCCGCGCGGATGAGACAGCGGCCGGTGCGGATCGCGGCGGGCACGTCGTCGGTGGTGGTGTCGATCCTGTACCTGGTGGCGCAGATGGTCGGCGCCGGGAGCCTGGTCGGGTTGCTGCTCGGCGGGCACGGCGCGGCGCGCACCTGGACGGTGGTCGGGGTCGGCGCGCTGATGGTGTTCTACGTGTCCTTCGGCGGGATGCGGGCGACGACGTGGATCCAGATCGTCAAGACGGTGCTGCTGATCGGCGGCACGGTGACGCTCACCGTGATGGTCCTGGTCCGCTTCCACGGCAATCCGGGGAGTCTGCTGCACGCCGCCGCGGCGGGCAGCGGGCACGGCAACGCCTTCCTGGCTCCCGGGCTGAAATACGGCGGGAGTTGGGCGTCGAAGCTGGACTTCATCAGCCTCGGCCTGGCGCTGGTGCTCGGGACGGCGGGCCTGCCGCACATCCTGTCCCGCTTCTACACGGTGCCCACGGCACGCTCCGCGCGGCGGTCGGTGGTCTGGGCGATCGGGCTGATCGGCGCCTTCTACCTGATGACGATCGTGCTCGGTTTCGGAGCGGCGGCGGTCGTCGGCACCGACACCGTCCGCTCGTCCAACGCCGCGGGCAACACCGCGGTGCCGCTGCTCGCCGAGATCCTGGGCGGCGGGGAGGGGACGACAGGGGGCACCGTGCTGTTCGCGGTGGTCGGCGCGGTGGCCTTCGCGACGATCCTGGCCGTGGTCGCGGGCATCACCCTGGCATCGTCGGCCTCGGTGGCCCACGACCTCTACGCCACGCTGCGCCGCCGCCCCGTCGCGGAAACGCAGGCACGGCAGAACAGGCGCGCCAAGCGCGAGGCCGCGGCCCCCGGCACCGCGCGGGTCACCGCCGACGCGGTGGAGGAAGGGGCGATGGAGGAGGACGAGGTGCGGGTGGCCAGATTCGCGGCCGTCGGGATCGGCGCCGTCGCCATCGGGCTCAGCCTCTTCGCGCAGGACCAGAACATCGCCTTCCTGGTCGGCCTCGCCTTCGCCGTCGCCGCGTCCGCGAATCTGCCCGCCCTGCTCTACTCCCTGTTCTGGCACCGGTTCACCACTCGCGGCGCGGTCTGGTCGATCTACGGCGGCCTCGTACCGGCCCTGCTCCTGGTGGTGTTCTCGCCCGTCATCTCCGGCAGGCCCGACGCGCTCTTCCCCGGCGTCGACTTCCACCTCTTCCCGCTGGAGAACCCGGGCCTGATCTCCATCCCGCTCGGCTTCCTCGCGGGCTGGCTCGGCACCCTGCTGTCGCCGGAGGAGGCGGACGCGGGGAAGTACGCGGAGACGGAGGTGCGTTCGCTCACCGGCGCCGGGGCCGCGTAACGGCGGTTCAGCCGGTGGCGGCCCAGGCGTAGCGGTGTTCGGGACGGCCCGTGTCGCCGTATTTGAGGGTGAGGCTCAACCGCCCCGCCTGCTCCAGGTACTTCAGGTAGCGCTGGGCGGTGGAGCGGCTGAGCCCGGCGCGTTCGGCGACCTCGTGGGCGGACAGCGGGCGACCCGCCTCGTGCAGGACGCGGCGGATCAGGTCGGCGGTCGGCGCGGAGTGCCCCTTGGGCAGTTCGGCCGAGGACGCGCCCGCCGTACGCAGGGCGCCGAAGATCCGGTCGACCTGCTCCTGCCCGGCCTCGCCGCGCCCGCCCACCCCCTCCAGGGTTCGGCGCAGCGCCGCGTAACCGTCCAGCTTGGCCCGCAGACCGGCGAAGCTGAACGGCTTCACCAGGTACTGCAACGCGCCGAGCCGCATCGCCGCCTGCACGGTGGCGACATCACGCGCCGCCGTCACCATGATCACGTCCGCGTGGTGCCCGTGCTGCCGCATCCGGCGGACCAGCGTCAGACCCGTCTCGTCCGGCAGGTAGTGGTCGAGCAGCACCAGGTCGATCCGGGTGCGCTCCAGCACCGACAGCGCGTGCGCCGCGGTGTGGGCCCGCCCGGCCACCCGGAAGCCCGGCACCTTGCCCACATAGGCCGAGTTGATCTCCGCCACCCGGAAGTCGTCGTCCACCACCAGTACGTCGATCATCGCGCCGCCTCCCCAGCCGCGGAAAGCACTCCTCCGGCCAGCGCCCCACCGGCCAGCACTCCTCCGGCCAGCGCCTCGGGCAGCACCACCGTGAACACCGCGCCACCGCCCGCCCGCGCCGTCACCCGCGCCAGACCCCCGTACCGCTCGGCGAGCCTGCGCACCAGCGCGAGGCCCAGACCGCGCCCCCGGTGCGGCGG
Organism: Streptomyces sp. NPDC024632; assembly: GCF_055559175.1. Lineage (NCBI taxonomy): Bacteria > Bacillati > Actinomycetota > Actinomycetes > Kitasatosporales > Streptomycetaceae > Streptomyces > Streptomyces sp. NPDC024632. The sequence goes on along the minus strand of NZ_JBVHLD010000025.1, from coordinate 45,515 downwards.
ACGTTCCTTCGTCGACCAGCCCTCGGTGAAGATCAGTTCGCGCGCCTCCGGCGGCACTCCCGGCCCCGTGTCCGACACCCGCAGCAGCAGGGTCGTGTCGTCCTCGGCGCGCAGTTCGACCTCCACGAAAGGCGCGGCGGACATCGCCGGGGACACGCGGTGCCCGGCGGCGGCGTCCAGCGCGTTGTCGATGAGATTGCCCAGCACCGTCACCAGATCGCGCGGGTCCACCACCCGGTCGGGCAGCAGCGTGCTCTGCGCGACCCGCAGCGACACCCCGCGCTCCGCCGCGATGGCGGCCTTGCCGACCAGCAGCGCCGACACCAGCGGATCGTGCACCCGGTCCGCGATCACCTCGGCCGACGCCCGATGGGTGTCGGCGACCTCCGCGACATAGCCCACCGCCTCCTCGTGCAGGCCCAGTTCCAGCAGCCCCAGCACGGTGTGCAGCCGGTTGGCGTGCTCGTGGTCCTGGGCGCGCAGCGCGTCCAGCAGCCCGTGGGTGGAGTCCAGTTCGCGGCCGAGCAGCTCCAGCTCCGTACGGTCCCGCAGCGTCACCACGGCCCCGCCGTCACCGGTCGGCATCCGGTTGGCGACCAGTACCCGGCCGCCGCTGACCGTCAGCAGATCCGCGCCCTCGACCCGCCCCGCCAGCACGTCCGTCGTACGGCCAGGCGGCAGCAGCTCGTCCAGCGGCCGCCCGGTGGCCTCGCCGTCACCGGCGCCGTCGAGCCCGAGCAGCCGCTGCGCCTCGTCGTTGACCAGCCGCACCCGCCCCTGCCGGTCCAGTGCGACCACACCCTCGCGGACGCCGTGCAGCATCGCCTCCCGCTCGTCGAGCAGCGCCGATATGTCGGCGAAGGCCAGCCCGTGCGTCGCCCGCTGCAACCGCCGCGAACCCCACACCGCCGCCAGCACGCCCACGCCCAGCGCCGCGCCCGCGTACATCAGCAGACCCGGCACCAGGCCGATCGCCCGGTTGAGGATGCCGTCGTACCTGATGCCCACCGACACCGCGCCCACGATCCGGTGGGAGGAGTCGTACAGCGGCACCTTGCCGCGGGTGCTGCGCCCCAGCGTGCCGCGGTCGATCTGCATGATCTCGTCACCGGCCAGCGCCACGCTGGGATCGGTCGAGACGGGTTCGCCGATCCGCTTGGGGTCGGTGTGCGACCACCGGATGCCGTGGGTGTCCATCACCACGATGTAGAGGGCCTTCGTGGCGATCCTGACCCGTTCCGCCTCCGCCTGCACCGGGCCGTCCGGCGTCGGCCGGGACGAGACCACGGCCCGCGCGACCTCGGGATCGACGGCCACGGTCTCCGCGATGGCCAGCGCCCTGTGCATCGCCTCTTCGTCGAGCTGGTGGCTGAGCGGCGCCAGGAAGAGTCCGGTGGCGAGCGCCGTGACGCCCGCCGTGATCGCCAGTTGCACCAACAGGACCTGCGCCGAGACACGGCGCGGCCATCCGATCCGCATCGTGGGGCTCCTCCGCATTCCAACCGGTCCGCCGACAGTCGCGGCGGCCGACCCGCGTCCCCACCCCACGCGTACGTCGACAGCCCTGTCGTCAACGCAAGGTAAACCCCGCGGAGCCGGATGGGCAGACTCCGTTTCGCTTTCGTTGTGCGCGGGCGAGCAAAACGAGCAGAAGACCGGCTTGCGCGCAGAAGGCTCCTTGCGCCCACAAGACTGCCGCCGCCGCGGTGGTCGCTCCTAGCCTCCACCGCCATGAGCAGCGAAACGAGCCCCGCCATCGAGCTGCGGGGGGCGAGCAAGGCGTTCAGGACCCCGTCCGGCGCCCTGCACACCGCCGTGAGAGACCTGGACCTGACCGTGGAACGCGGTGAGTTCGTCGCGGTCGTCGGACCGACCGGCTGCGGCAAATCGACGACGCTGACCCTGGTCAGCGGCCTGGAGGAGCCCACGGAAGGCGAGGTGCTGGTCTCGGGAGAGGCCGTGAACGGCATCAACCCCGGCGTCGGCTTCGTCTTCCAGCAGGACGCCGTCTTCCCCTGGCGGACCGTGCTGTCCAACGTCATGGCCGGGCCGCGCTTCCGCGGTGTCGGCAAGGCCGAGGCCAAGGAGCGGGCCCGCGACTGGCTGGCCCGCGTGGGCCTGACCGCCTTCGAGGACCGCTATCCGCACCAGCTCTCCGGCGGCCAGCGCAAGCGCGTCGCGCTCGCCGCGACCTTCGTCAACGACCCCGACATCCTGCTGATGGACGAGCCGTTCTCCGCGCTCGACGTGCAGACCAGGGCCCTGATGTCCGACGAACTCCTGGAGCTGTGGTCCGGTACCGGGTCCTCGGTGGTGTTCGTCACCCACGACCTGGAGGAGTCCATCGCACTGGCCGACAAGGTCGTCGTGATGACCGCGGGGCCCGCCACCGTCAAGGAGGTCTTCACGATCGACCTGCCGCGGCCCCGCAAGGTCGAGGAGGTCAGGCTCCAGCCGCGCTTCGTGGAGATCTACCGCGAGATCTGGTCGTCGCTGGGCGAAGAGGTCCGCATCACCCGCGAGAGGAGCGTCGGACATGCCGCCTGAGTCCGCAGCCCCGGCCGCCCCCCGGACCGGGGCCGCTCCCGAGGACGCCGTCCCGGCCGGGCCCGGCGCCGGCACCCAGCGCACCAAGGCCCGCGCCCGCGCCGTCCGCAACCGCACCCTCCTGGTGTACGCCAGCCGCCTCGCCGTCCTCGTCCTCGTGCTCGGCCTGTGGGAGTGGTCGGCCCGCACCGGGGTCATCGACCCGTTCAACTTCTCCATGCCGTCCAAGATCTGGGACCAGATCCGGCAGTGGACGATGCACGGCACGCCGCAGGGCCCCCTGGGCGAGCAGATCTGGTACACGCTCTACGAGGCGCTGTACGGCTGGGTCATCGGCGTCGCCGGCGGTGTGGTGCTGGGCATCGCGCTCGGCCGGATCCCCTTCCTCTCGGACGTCTTCGGCCCGTACGTGAAGGTGCTCAACGCGATGCCGCGCATCGTGCTGGCGCCGATCTTCCTCATCTGGTTCGGCCTCGGTCCGGCCTCCAAGGTGGCCTCCGCCGTCGTCCTGGTCTTCTTCCCGGTGTTCTTCAACGCCTTCCAGGGGGCCCGCGAGGTCGACCGCAATCTGGTCGCCAACGCCCGCGTCCTCGGCGCGAGCAACCGCCGCGTCACCCTCCAGGTGGTGATCCCGGCCGCCACGTCGTGGATCTTCACCAGCCTGCACGTCAGCTTCGGCTTCGCCCTGATCGGCGCGATCGTCGGCGAGTACATCGGCGCGACCAAGGGCATCGGCCTGCTGGTCTCCGCCTCGCAGGGCACCTTCAACGCCGCCGGTGTCTACGCGGCCATGGTGATCCTCGCCGTCGTCGCCCTCATCGCCGAGGGCCTGCTGACCTACCTGGAGAAGCGGCTCTTCCGCTGGAAGCCCGCCCAGCCCGGCGCCGAACGCTGAGCCGCGGTCGCCCTCCCCGAAATCCCGCGCCCCCCCGCGCGCCCACCCTCCGCTCTCACAAGGACGTGACCATGCGCCAGTACGCCAAGCTCCCGGCATTCGCCCTCGCCGGAGCCCTCGCCCTCACCACACTCACCGCCTGTGCCAACGACGCCGCGTCCGGCTCCGGCTCCGGCTCGGATTCCACCGGGGACGCGGGCTCCACGGCCCCGGCGGCCAAGAACGCCGAGAAGGTCAAGATCATGGTCGGCGGCCTGGACAAGGTCATCTACATGCCCGCCATGCTCACCCAGAGACTCGGCTTCTTCCAGGCCGAGGGCCTCGACGTGACGCTGCTGAGCGAACCGGCCGGTGTGCAGGCCACCACGGCGCTGGTCTCCGGTGACGTGCAGGGCGCCGTCGGCTTCTACGACCACACCCTCGACCTCCAGACCAAGAACAAGATGATCGAGTCCGTCGTGCAGTTCGCACAGGCCCCCGGTGAGGTCGAGGTGGTCTCCACCAAGGCCGCGGGCGACATCACCTCCGCCAAGGACTTCAAGGGCAAGAAGCTCGGTGTGACCGGCCTCGGCTCGTCCACCGACTTCCTCACCAAGTACCTCGCGGTGCACAACGGCCTCAAGGTCAGCGACTTCACGCCCGTCACCGTCGGCGCTGGCCAGACCTTCATCGCCGCCCTCCAACAGGGCTCCATCCAGGCCGGTATGACCACCGACCCGACCGTCGCGCAGATCCTCGACAAGGGCATCGGCAAGGTGCTGTACGACATGCGCACGCCCGAGGGCTCGCGGGAGGCGCTCGGCGGCCTCTACCCGTCCTCCAGCCTCTACATGAACACCGACTGGGTGAACGGCCACAAGGAGACCGTGCAGAAGCTGGCCAACGCCTTCGTGAAGACCCTCAAGTGGATGTCCACGCACACCCCCGAGGAGATCGCCGCGAAGATGCCCTCCGACTACGCGCAGGGCGGCGCCAAGCTGTACGCCGACTCCATCAAGGCCACGCTGCCGATGTTCACCACCGACGGCGTGATGCCCCCCGACGGCCCGGCCACCGTGGAGGCGGTCCTGAAGTCCTTCAACCCGAACCTCAAGGGCAAGAAGGTCGACCTGGAGAAGACCTACACCACGGAGTTCGTCAAGAACGTCAAGTAGCGCCCGGTCATGTAGCGCCCGGTCATGTAGCGCCTGCTCACATAACGCCTGCTCATGTAGCGCCTGCTCACGTAGCGCCTCGCCGTGAGCGCCCGGCGAAGAGCCCTACGGCGCGCGGCCCCCGGCCACCCGCTCGATCCCCGTGACCTCCATCCGGGCGGGTGTGCCGAGGGCCGCGCCGCAGCTCTCCGGGCGCGGCGGCAGCGACGCGACCTGCGCCACCGTCACCTCCCAGACCCGCCCGTCGACGTGCGCCACCCGCACCGCCCAGGCGCCGTCGCCGTCGCCCGAGGGCGCCGGGTCCGTACGCTCCACGGCCTCCACGACCACGGCCGCCGTACGGTCCTCACCGGTCAGCTCCCGTACGGCCAGATCCGCCGCCTGTCCGGGACGGTCCCACGCCGAGCGGCCCCGGCAGCCGTCCAGCACCATTCGCCCGGAGCGCGCCGCCTCCAGTACGTCCTTCGCGTGGTGCGCGTCCACCCGGCCGTACGTGTAGCCGTAGGGCAGGACGAGCATGGTCGGCGCGAAACGGTGTCCGCCGAGGTGGGTGACCTCCCAGACCTCGCTGCCGCCCGAGGCGGTCAGCTCCGCGGCGAGGGGCCGGCCGCGCACCGCGCAGCAGCGGTCCCGCTTGCCGTTGGTGCACACCAGGGCGAGGGGCGCGCCGTCGTACGCGTCGCCGAATCCGTTGTGCGCGCCCGCGCCCAGCGCGGTGAAGTCCAGCGCGGTCAGCTCCGCCGGGTCGGCGACCTCGGCGGTACGGACCCAGGAGGCGCCCGGCGCGGTGTGCGCGAGGTAGACCCGGTGCCGACGCGGAAGGTGCAGGTCGGCGTGTCTGCCGGGGCGGCGGATCAGGGCGACGCGGGTGCCGGTGCCGTCGGCGAGCCGTTCCAGTTGGCGGCCGGTCGCCGGGTCCAGCCGGCTCGCCCCCAGCGCCTTCGCCCCCCACGGGCCCGGCTGCTCGATCAGCAGCCACGTCCGTGCGGTGGCCGCGGTGGCGGCCACCGGTTCGGCGAGGGACGCCGAGGCGCTGGTGCAGGTGCTCACCCGGCTGAGCCTATTGCCTCCCGGCGGCGCCCGATTCCCGGGGCGCGGCGGCCCCCGCCACCGCGCCCGTATCCAGCGACCTGTACGACAGCCTGTACGACAAGCCGCACGCGCCCGTACGACCGGCCCGCGTACGGCCCGGCGCTACACCGGTCCCGCCACCACCGCGACCGGCTTGACCAGCGGCACACCCGAGCCGTCGCGGCGCGGGTCCTTCGGCGGCAGCTCGGCGGGCGTGCCGGTGGGCGTGGCGGCGCGGGCGGGCGCGGGACCCGCCCAGGCCAGCGCGAGACCGACCTCACCGCGCAGGAACCGCTGGCAGCGCACACCGCCGGTGGCGCGCCCCTTGCGCGGATACTGCTCGAACGGCGTCAGCTTCGCGGTGCCCTCGGTCGTGTCGTCCAGCGTGCCCTCGGCGCGCGCGACGGTGAACACCACCGCGTCCACGGCGGGATCGACGGCGGTGAAGGAGATCACCTTGGCGCCGTCGGCGAGCTTGACGCCCGCCATGCCGCCCGCGGGCCGCCCCTGCGGGCGTACCTGCGCGGCCGGGTAACGCAGCAGTTGCGCGTCGTCGGTGATGAAGACCAGGTCCTCCTCGCCGGTGCGCAGCTCCATCGCGCCGACCACCCGGTCACCGTCCTTGAGGCCGATGACCTCCAAGTCGTCCTTGTTCGACGGGTAGTCGGGCACGACGCGCTTGACGACGCCCTGTTCGGTGCCGAGCGCGAGGCCGGGCGAGGACTCGTCGAGCGTGGTCAGGCACAGCACCCGCTCGCCGTCCTCCAGGGTGAGGAACTCCGACAGCGCGGCGCCGCCCGCCAGCGACGGCGCCCCGGCCGTGTCCGGCAGCATCGGCAGGTCGATCACGGTCAGCCGCAGCAGCCGCCCGGCGGACGTCACCGCGCCGATGTCGGCGCGCGCCGTGGTCGGCACCGCCGAGACGATCACATCGTGCTTGGCGCGCTTGGCACCGCCGTCGCTGAAGTCCTCGCCGTTGGTCGTACGGGCCAGCAGCCCGGTCGAGGAGAGCAGCACACGGCACGGATCGTCGGCCACTTCGAGCGGCACCGAGGACAGCGGCGCGCCCGCCGACTCCAGCAGGACCGTACGGCGCTCGGTGCCGTACTGCTTGGCGACCGCGGCCAGTTCGGCCGAGACCAGCTTGCGCAGCTCCGCGTCCGAGTCGAGGATCCGGGTCAGCTCGGCGATCTCCGCGTTCAGCCGGTCGCGCTCGGACTCCAGCTCGATCCGGTCGAAGCGGGTGAGGCGGCGCAGCGGGGTGTCCAGGATGTACTGCGTCTGGATCTCGGAGAGCCCGAAGCGCTCCATCAGGCTTTCCTTGGCCGCCGACGAGTTGTCGCTGGCCCGGATGATCGCGATGACCTCGTCGATGTCGATGAGGGCCACCAGCAGACCGTCCACCAGGTGCAGCCGGTCGCGGCGCTTGGTGCGGCGGAATTCGCTGCGGCGGCGGACGACCTCGAAGCGGTGGTCGACGTACACCTGGAGCAGTTCGCGCAGGCCCAGGGTGAGCGGCTGCCCGTCCACCAGGCACACGTTGTTGATGCCGAAGGAGTCCTCCATCGGCGTCAGCTTGTAGAGCTGCTCCAGGACGGCCTCGGGGTTGAAGCCGTTCTTGATCTCGATGACCAGCCGCAGGCCGTGCTCGCGGTCGGTGAGGTCCTTGACGTCCGCGATGCCCTGGAGCTTCTTCGCGTTGACCATGTCCTTGATCTTCGCGATCACCTTCTCCGGGCCGACCGTGAAGGGCAGTTCGGTGACGACCAGGCCCTTGCGGCGCGGCGTCACGTCGTCCACCGCGACCGTCGCGCGGATCTTGAAGGTGCCCCGGCCCGACTCGTACGCGTCCCGGATGCCCGTCAGTCCGATGATCCGGCCGCCGGTCGGCAGGTCGGGGCCGGGCACGAAGCGCATCAGTGTGTCGAGGTCGGCGTTCGGGTGCCTGATGAGGTGGCGCGCGGCGGCGATGACCTCGCCCAGATTGTGCGGCGGCATGTTGGTGGCCATGCCGACGGCGATCCCGGAGGCGCCGTTGACCAGCAGGTTGGGGTACGCCGACGGCAGGACCGCGGGCTCCTGCTCCTGGCCGTCGTAGTTGGGGGCGAAGTCGACGGTGTCCTCGTCGATCGACTCCACCATGAGCTGGGCCGGGCCGGACATCCGGGCCTCGGTGTAACGCATCGCCGCGGGCAGGTCGTCCAGCGAGCCGAAGTTGCCGTGTCCGTCGACCAGCGGGAGCCGCTGCGAGAACGGCTGGGCCATCCGCACCATGGCGTCGTAGATCGACGCGTCCCCGTGCGGGTGAAGCTTGCCCATCACCTCGCCGACCACGCGGGCACACTTGACGAAGCCGCGGTCGGGCCGCAGCCCCATCTCGTTCATCTGGTACACGATGCGGCGGTGTACCGGCTTCATCCCGTCACGGGCGTCGGGAAGCGCCCGCGAGTAGATCACCGAGTAGGCGTACTCGAGGTAGGAGGCCTGCATCTCGTCCACGACGTCGATGTCGAGGATGCGCTCCTCGAAATCGTCGGGCGGCGGGGTCTTCGCGGTGCGGCGGGCCATCTCGGCGGCTGCTCCTTCATCTGGACGGGCGGACAGGCGATCGGTCGGGCGGTCGGGCGGTGGCCGGTCGGACGATCGGACGGGCGATCAGCCGAACGAACGGACGATCGGACGAGCGATCAGTCGAGCGGTCGGACGGGCACAAGGCTCGGGTGGGACGCCGACCATTGTGGACCGCACTACCGACATCGCGGACCACCACCCGGTACGAGCGTGCCGTGGACGGCACGTTCACCCACGACGCGGCGGGCACGTTCACCCACGGCGTGACCGGGAACTTCGCGGACGGTCGGCTCCCTTGCCTAGAGTGGCAGCACTCTACGCAGTCACGCAGCAGCGACCGGAAGGACAGCTTGCCCATGGGTCACACGGCCACGCCGGAGGCACACTCCAGCGGCCTGACAGCCACCGAGCACCGCCTGGCGAACGGCCTGCGGGTGGTGCTCTCCGAGGACCACCTCACTCCGGTCGCGGCCGTCTGCCTCTGGTACGACGTCGGTTCCCGCCACGAGGTCAAGGGCCGTACCGGCCTCGCCCACCTCTTCGAGCACCTGATGTTCCAGGGCTCTGCCAGCGTCAAGGGCAACGGGCACTTCGAACTGGTGCAGGGCGCGGGCGGCTCGCTGAACGGCACCACCAGCTTCGAGCGCACCAATTACTTCGAGACCATGCCCGCCCACCAGGTCGAACTGGCCCTGTGGCTGGAGGCCGACCGGATGGGCAGCCTGCTCACCGCGCTCGACCTGGAGAGCCTGGACAACCAGCGCGACGTGGTGAAGAACGAGCGCCGCCAGCGGTACGACAACGTCCCCTACGGCACGGCCTTCGAGCGGCTGACCGCGCTGGCCTACCCCGAGGGGCACCCGTACCACCACACGCCGATCGGCTCGATGGCCGACCTGGACGCGGCGTCGCTGGAGGACGCGCAGGCGTTCTTCCGTACGTACTACGCGCCCGGCAACGCGGTGCTGGCCGTGGTCGGCGACATCGACCCCGAGCAGACGCTGGCGTGGGTCGAGAAGTACTTCGGCAGTATCCCCGCCCACGACGGCAAGCCCGCACCGCGCGACGGCTCGCTGCCCGAGGTGATGGGCGGCCAGCTCCGCGAGGTGATCGAGGAGGACGTGCCCTCGCGCGCGCTGATGGCGGCCTACCGGCTGCCGGAGGACGGCACCGCCGACGGCGACGCGGCCGACCTGGCGCTGACCATGCTCGGCGGCGGCGAGTCGTCCCGGCTGCACAACCGACTGGTACGGCGCGACCGCAGCGCCGTCGCCGCGGGCTTCGGCCTGCTGCGCCTCGCGGGCGCGCCGTCGCTCGGGTGGCTGGACATCAAGGCGTCCAGCGGGGTCGAACTGAGCACCATCGAGGCCGCGGTGGACGAGGAGCTGGCCCGCTTCGCCCAGGAGGGCCCCAGCCCCGAGGAGATGGAGCGCGCCCAGGCGCAGATCGAGCGCGAGTGGCTCGACCGGCTCGCCACCGTGGGCGGCCGGGCCGACGAACTGTGCCGTTACGCGGTGCTGTTCGGCGACCCGCAGCTCGCCCTCACCGCCGTCCAGCGGGTGCTGGCCGTCACCCCCGAGCAGGTGCGGGCCGTGGCCGCCGCGCGGCTGCGCCCCGACAACCGCGCGGTCCTCGTCTACGAGCCCACCGGCGGCGACGCGGCGGAGGACGCCACCGACGAAGCGACCGACGACGCCACTGACGAAGCGACCGACGAAGCCACCGAGCAGGAGGGCGAGCTGTGAGCGAGACCGCGGCCGTCATGACGTTCCACCCGCAGCCGCAGGCCGGGGAGCCCCGGCCGTGGGCGTTCCCCGCCCCCGACCGCGGCACCCTGGGCAACGGTCTGACGGTGCTGACCAGCCACCGCCCGGGACAGCAGGTCGTCGCCGTCGAGGTGCTGCTCGACGCGCCGCTGGACGCCGAGCCCGAGGGTCTGGACGGCGTCGGCACCATCATGGCCAGGGCGCTGTCGGAGGGCACGGAGCAGCACACCGCCGAGGAGTTCGCGGCCGAGCTGGAGCGCTGCGGCGCCACGCTGGACGCGCACGCCGACCACCCCGGTGTGCGGGTCTCCCTCGAAGTGCCCGCCTCCCGGCTCGACAAGGCGCTCGCCCTGCTCGCGGAGGCGCTGCTGACCCCGGCCTTCCCCGAGGACGAGATCAAGCGCCTGGTCGCCAACCGGCTCGACGAGATCCCGCACGAGCTGGCCAACCCCGCCCGCAGGGCCGCGATGGCGCTGTCCAAGGAGCTGTTCGCACCGGAGCTGCGCTGCTCCCGGCCGCGCCAGGGCACCGAGGAGACCGTCCGCAGGATCGACGCGGCGGCCGTACGCGCCTTCTACCGGGCCCATGTCCGCCCGTCCACCGCGACCGCCGTGGTGGTCGGCGACCTCACCGGCATCGACCTGCCGCGGCTGCTCGACGACACCCTGGGCGGCTGGAGCGGCTCGGCCGCCAAGCCCCGCCCGCGCCCGGCGATCACCTCGGACGACACCGCGCGCGTGGTCATCGTGGACCGGCCGGGCGCGGTGCAGACCCAGCTCCTCATCGGCCGTACCGGCGCCGACCGGCACGACCCGGTGTGGGCGGCCCGCGTGATCGGCACCTACTGCCTGGGCGGCACCCTGACCTCCCGCCTGGACCGCGTGCTGCGCGAGGAGAAGGGCTACACCTACGGCGTACGCGCCTTCGGACAGGTGCTGCTCGGCTCCGCCGACGGTACGGGCGCCGCGCTGCTGGGCATCAGCGGCTCGGTGGCCACCGAGGTCACCGGGCCCGCGCTCGCCGACACCTGGCAGGTCATCAGGACGCTCGGCGAGGGCGGCCTGACCGACGAGGAGCGGGACGTCGCCGTACAGAATCTGGTCGGTGTGGCACCGCTGCGCTACGAGACGTCGGCGGCCGTCGCGGCCACGCTGACCGACCAGGTCGAGCAGCAGCTCCCGGACGACTACCAGGCCGAGCTCTACGCGCGGCTGGCGGCCACGGGCACGGTGGAGGCGACCGCCGCGGTCGTCAACGCCTTCCCGCTCGACCGGCTCGTGGTGGTCCTGGTCGGGGACGCGTCCGTCATCGCCGGGCCGGTGGGCGAGTTGGGCATCGGACCGGTGAACATCATCACGTAGCACCGGACGGTCGGACCCGCGTCACGCGGGTCACGCACCACCCGGGGGGGGGGGGGGGGAGCGCGCGCGGGCCCCCTGCCAGGGGAACCCGGCAAGCCCCCTCGGGTAGGGGGGTTTTGGGGTTTTTTCCCCCCCGTTGGG
>NZ_JBVHLD010000025.1:0-33999 GCF_055559175.1 Streptomyces sp. NPDC024632 | reverse complement strand
GGGGGTGGTGGGGCGGAAAAGAGGTGAAGACCAACCAGGGAGAAGGGGCGCGTGGCACATCCTAATAGCGGCCAACCACCCACCGGAGAAGACCCCCCCCCCCCCCCCCCGCCACCCGTCCCCGGAACCCCGGCAGCCCCCTGCGGCGCCGGGGTTCCGGGCGTTTTCGACCGCCGCGCGGGCGTTTTGGAGCGCCGCGCGGGCGTTTTCGAGCGCCGTGCGGGAGTTGGGGAGGGCTTGCGGGGGAGTGTCAGCGAAGTGTGGCGTACGCAACAAATCAGCTGATCTGTTTGGCGGATGGGCGAAACCGCGGTTAGCGTCTTCGCTCGTTGCCCGTCAGCAGCAGCCGCGTCCGGCGGCACGCGGGCACACATCGCCGAGTCCCCGTCAGGGGAGCCGGGGACCCAGCCCTCTCACGAGGGAGCAGTCCCTGGGGTGAATCGGGACCGACCGCCGAGCGGCGGGCGGACCCGTAGGAGACCTTCCTGCTCCGAACCCGTCAGCTAACCCGGTAGGCGAGAAGGAAGGAAAGGAGCGACGCCTCTTCATGGCGTTCACCGTTCTGCCCGCGCCCAGCGGGAAGCACCGCCGTCCCCGTCGCGGCGCCGCACGCACCGTCCGCGGTGGCGGCACGCTCGCCGGAGTCGCGGTGCTCACCGCGACCGGAGCGTTCGGGGCCACCTCGATGACCGCCACGGCCCACGCCGAGAGCGCGCACGACGCCGTCGCGAACACCGTCTTCGCCCGTACCGCCGATGTGACCGGCTCGCTCGCCGACTCCCTGGCCGCGCAGGCGGAGGCCCAGCGCAAGGCCGCCGAGGCCGCGAAGGCCACGGCGGAGGCCGACCGCAAGCAGGCGGAGGCCGCCGCCCGCGCCAAGGCGGCCAAGGCCAAGGCCGACGCGGCAGCCGCGAAGGCCAAGGCGGAGGCCGCGGCCAAGGTCCGGGCCGCCCGCGAGGCCAAGGCCCGCGCCGACCGCGCCGCCGCCGAGCGCAAGCGTCTCGGCTCCTTCGTCCTGCCGGTCGACAGCTCCTACGTCTCCACCGCCTACCACTCCTCCAGCGGCCTGTGGTCCTCCGGCTACCACACCGGCATCGACTTCCACGCGGCCAGCGGCACCACCGTGCACGCGGTCGGCTCCGGCACCGTGGTCGAGGCCGGCTGGGGCGGCTCGTACGGCAACAACATCGTGATCCGGATGTCCGACGGGATGTACACCCAGTACGGCCACCTGTCCTCGATCCAGGTCTCGGTCGGCCAGAGCGTCACGCCCGGCCAGCAGATCGCCCTGTCCGGCGCGACCGGCAACGTCACCGGGCCGCACCTGCACTTCGAGACCCGTACCGGACCCGACTACGGCTCCGACGTCGACCCCATCGCCTACCTGCGCAAGCACGGCGTCTCGGTCTGACCCCAGGACCCCGCAGGGGTCCCGCCACCGACCCCTGGAACCACCGCACCACCCCCCTCAGCACGAAGGCCCCGGCTCCCCCCGCCGGGGCCTTCGTCTGTCCCGTACCCGTCCCGTACCCGTCCCGCATCGGTCCCGCGCGCCAAAAGAAGTCCCATATTCGGGACTGTGATCGGAATCCCTGGTGTGCTGGAATAGGGTTACCGCTGAATGTGCGGAAAGAATGGGGTCCTGCGATGCGGAATCGGATGTGAACGGGACGGACGGCACGGGGCGGCGTATCTCCGCCCAGGTGGTGTGTACGGCCATCCGCGACGACATTGTCAGCGGTTTCTTCCCGCCGGGCGGCCGGCTGACGGAGGAACTGCTCGCGCAGCGGTACGGGGTGTCGCGCGTGCCGGTCCGCGAGGCGCTGCGCACCTTGGAGTCCGAGGGCTTCGTCCGCACCCGCAGGCACGCCGGCGCGTCGGTGGCCGAGCCCACCGAGCAGGAGGCGGCCGACCTTCTGGAACTGCGCGGCCTGTTGGAGCCGCTGGGCGCCGCGCGCGCCGCCCAGCGCCGTACCGACGCGCATCTGAAGGTGCTGCGCGGACTCGTACGCCTAGGTCAGGAGCGCGCGGTCCAGGGCCAGTTGTCCGACCTGCCGTCGCTCGGCGGCTGGTTCCACGAGACGCTGGCGCAGGCGTCGGGCAGTCCCACGCTGGCCGCGCTGCTCACGCAGCTGCGCCACAAGATCGCCTGGGTGTACGGCGACGACGTGCCCACCCGCGCGGTGGAGTCGTGGGAGGAGCACGCGGCGCTCGTGGACGCGGTGGCGCGCGGTGACGCCGAGCGGGCCCGCAAACTGGCCGCGGGGCACGTGGAGCGGAGCGCCGCGGTGAGGATTCTGAAACATCCCGTAAACGCGGTGCGCCGCCGCCATTAACAATCGCACCGTATACAAGTGCGTAGAATTGCGGCACCCGTAAATGCAATAAAGCGGGGCCGGTGCAATCCGGGTGGATTGTCCGGCCCCGCTGAATTCCGCTGTCCGGTGGCGGGACAAAGATCCCCGGACGTGTTCCGGCCACGCGAAGGGCGCTTCGCGCGGCAGGGCGCACCGCCCGAAGGCCCGGTCGCGCGAAAGCGCGGCCGGGGAGGGCGGGCGCGCCCCGCCGCGTCTCAGACGGTCTCGGGAAGCTCTTCCAGGCCCTCGGCGACGAGCTTCGCCAGCCGGTCGAGCGCGGCGTCGGCGCCGTCTGCCTCCGAGGCGAGCACGATCTCCTCGCCGCCCTGCGCGCCGAGGCTGAGCACCGCCAGCATGGACGCGGCGTTGACCGGGCCGCCGTCGGCCTTCGCGATCGTCACGGGGACGCCCGCGGCCATGGCCGCGCGGACGAAGATGGACGCGGGGCGGGCGTGCAGGCCCTCCGCCCAGCCGACGTTGACACGGCGCTCAACCATGGTGCTGCCCTTCGGGTCGTTCCAGTTGTCTAGACCAGTTTCGCACGGCCGGAGCGCTGCTCCGGCACGTCGGCACGATCGCGGCCCCCACCAGACTGCCCCCTGCGCGTCGGCTCCGCGAGTGTGACGCGCCCGCCGGGCCACCCGCTTACGCTGGGGCCATGAGCGAGCAGACGGCGCATCCGTACCCAGTCCACTGGGAGGCGGACGTCGTACTGCGGGACGGCGGGATCGCCCACATCCGGCCGATCGGGCCCGACGACGCGGGACGGCTCGTCGACTTCTACGAGCAGGTCTCCGACGAGTCAAAGTACTACCGCTTCTTCGCGCCCTACCCCCGGCTGTCCGACCGGGACGTGCACCGCTTCACGCACCACGACTACAACGACCGCGTCGGCCTGGCCGCCACCGTCGGCGGCGACTTCATCGCCACCGTCCGCTACGACCGCACCGACGACGCGGGCCGGGCCGTCTCCGCCGACAAGGGCACCACCGGCACCCGCGCCGAGGTCGCCTTCCTCGTCCAGGACGCGCACCAGGGCCGCGGCGTCGCCTCCGCGCTGCTCGAACACATCGCCGCCGTCGCCCGCGAGCGCGGCATCCTGCACTTCACCGCCGAAGTCCTGCCCACCAACCGCAAGATGGTCAAGGTCTTCACCGACGCGGGCTTCACCCAGCAGCGCAGCTTCACCGACGGCGTCGTCCACCTCGAACTCGACCTGGAACCCACCGAGCAGTCCGTCCAGGTGATGCGGGCCCGCGAGCACCGCGCCGAGGCCCGCTCCGTCCAGCGGCTGCTGCGCCCCGGCTCGGTCGCCGTCGTCGGCACCGGCCGCAGGCCGGGCGGCGTCGGCCGTACGCTGCTGCGCAACATCGTCGCGGGCGGCTTCACCGGCCACGTCTACGCCGTCAACCGCTCCTTCCCCGACGGCGGAACCGACATCGACGGCGTGCCCGGCCACCGCTCCGTCCTCGGCATCGGCGCGCCCGTCGACCTCGCCGTGATCGCCGTGCCCGCCGACCGGGTCCCCGAGGCCGTCGCCGACTGCGGCGCCGCGGGCGTCCAGGGCCTGGTGGTGGTCGCCGCCGGATACTCCGAGACCGGCGAGGAGGGCAGGGCGCGCCAGCGCGAGCTGGTCCGGCAGGCCAGGAGCCACGGCATGCGGGTGATCGGCCCGAACGCCTTCGGCGTCCTCAACACCGCCGCCGGGGTCCGGCTCAACGCCTCCCTGTCGCCCGAGATGCCGCGCAGCGGACGCCTCGGCCTGTTCACCCAGTCCGGCTCGATCGGCATCGCCCTGCTCTCCGGACTGCACCGCCGCGGCGCGGGCCCCTCCTCCTTCGTCTCCGCGGGCAACCGCGCCGACGTCTCGGGCAACGACCTCCTCCAGTACTGGCAGGACGACCCCGACACCGACGCCGTCCTGATGTACCTCGAATCCTTCGGCAACCCGCGGAAGTTCACCCGGCTCGCCCGCCGCACCGCCGCCGCCAAACCGGTGGTCGTCGTCAAGGGCGCCCTGCACTCCGGCTCCGTCCCGGCAGGACACGCCGTGCCCGCCACCCGCATCCCCGACTCCACCGTCTCCGCGCTCTTCCGGCAGGCCGGGGTGATCCGCGTGGACACCGTCACCGAACTGCTGGACGCCGGACTCTTCCTGGCCCTCCAGCCGCTGCCCGCGGGCGACCGGATCGCCGTCCTCGGCAACTCCGAATCGCTCGGCCTGCTCACCTACGACGCCGCGCTCACCGCGGGACTGCGGCCCGCCGCGCCCCTCGACCTCACCACCGCGGCCACCCCCGACGACTTCGCCGCCGCCCTCGGCGCCGCGCTCGCCGACCCCGGCAGCGACGCCGTCGTCGTCACCGCGATCCCGCGCGTCGGCTCCGAGGACGCCCCCGACCCCGAGTCCGGCGACGACCCGGCGCTCGCCGAGGCGCTGCGCCGTACGACCGCCGCCGCGGGCGGCGGCAAGCCGGTGGTGGTCGCCCACCTCGCCCTGGAGACCCTGGCCGACCGGCTCGGCGCGCCCGGCGACGAGGCCGCCTCCCGTATCCCCGCCTACTCCGCGCCCGACCGGGCCGTGCGCGCGCTCGCCGAGGCCGCCGCCTACGCTGCCTGGCGCGCCGGATCGGCGGACCCGGGCCGCATCCCGCAGTTCGACGACATCCAGGAGGCCGCGGCGGCCGACGACGTACGCCGCCTGCTGCCGCCCGGCGAGGCGCCCGAGGGCGGGATCGCGCTCGGCGACGCGGACACCGCGACGCTGCTCGGCCGGTACGGCATCCAGGTGCGCGGCGCGCTGCCCGCCCCCGACGCCGACACCGCCGTGGCCGCCGCCGCCCGGCTCGGCTACCCGGTCGCCCTCAAGACCACCGCCCCCCACCTGCGGCACCGCGCCGACCTCGGCGGCGTACGCCTGGACCTGGCGGACGAGGGCGACCTGCGGCGCGCCTACGACGAGCTGACCGCGCGGCTGGGCACCCCGCGGGAGCTGCTGCCCGTCGTGCAGGCGATGGCGCCGCGCGGGGTGGACACGGTGGTACGGGCGGGCGTCGACCCCGCCGCGGGCGCCGTGCTGTCCTTCGGCCTGGCGGGCGCGCCCTCGGAGCTGCTCGGCGACACCGCCCACCGGCTCGTCCCCGCCACCGACCGGGACGCGGCCGAACTGGTCCGCTCCATCAAGGCCGCGCCGCTGCTGTTCGGCTGGCGCGGCGCCGAGCCGGTCGACACCGACGCGCTTGAGGAGCTGCTGCTGCGCGTGTCGCTGCTGACCGCCGACCTCCCGGAGGTCGTCGCGGTCGACCTGGAACCGGTGGTGGTCTCCTCGCGCGGCCTGACCGTCCTCGGCGCGTCCGTCCGCCTGGCCAGGCCGCCCGCCCGCACCGATCTCGGGCCGCGGGCGCTGTCCTCGTTCTGACCCGGCGCCCGCTCCCGCGCCCGCCCGCACGCCGGGTCGCGCTCCGAGCACGTCGCGGTCGTACCTGGCCCTTAGGATGGTCGGCATGGCGAAGACCGGTACTACGACTCAGGGCCTGCGCACGGCCATCGAGCGCAGCGGCTACTACCCCACCCTCGTGGCGGAGGCCGTCGAGGCGGCGGTCGGACGCGAGCCGGTCTCCTCCTACCTGGTCCACCAGGAGACCAGCTTCGACGCCAACGAGGTCCGTCGTCATGTGACCGTGCTGGTGCTCACCGACAGCCGCTTCATCGTGAGCCACACCGACGAGCAGGCCGCCGACGACACCTCGCCGACGCCGTACGCCACCACGTCCACCGAATCGGTGAAGATCGGCCGGATCTCCTCGGTGGTGGTCAGCCGGGTGGTCGCGAACCCGGAGTCGTACACGCCCGGCACGCTGCCCCGCGAAGTGGTGCTCACCATCGGCTGGGGCGCGGTCTCGCGGCTCGACCTGGAGCCCGCCGCCTGCGGCGACCCCAACTGCGAGGCCGACCACGGATACACCGGCTCCTCGACCGCCGACGACCTGTCGCTGCGGGTCAGCGAGGCGGGCGACGGCCCGGACACCGTCCGCCAGACCCTGGCCTTCGCGCAGGCGCTCTCCGAGGCGACAGCGGCCACTGACTGATGGTCCAGCCGCTGCACGGCGGGTACGGTTCCGCGCCGCTCGATCCGCGTACCGCTCCCGTACCCGACTACGGCACCGGCGCGCTCTGTGACGTCATCCCGGCCGCCGTCGCCGGATTCGCCGTCCCCGGCATGCCGGCCACCGGCCTGGAACTGGCGCCCGCCGACCGGGTCTGCGTCTTCCTCGTGGACGGCCTCGGCTGGGAGCTGATCCTCGCCCACCCCGACGAGGCGCCGTACCTCACCTCGCTGCTGCCGACCTCGCGCGGCGGCACCGGCCGCCCGCTGACCGCCGGATTCCCGGCGACGACCGCGACCTCGCTCGGCTCGGTCGGCACCGGGCTGCCGCCGTCCGCGCACGGCCTGGCGGGCTACACCACGCTCAATCCGGCCACCGGCGAGCTGATGAACCAGCTGCGCTGGCAGCCCTGGACCGCCCCGCACGTCTGGCAGCCGCACCCCACCGTCTTCCAGCTCGCCGACGCCGCCGGGATCGCCACCTGCCAGGTCTCCTCGCCGACCTTCGTCAACACCCCGCTGACCAAGGTCGCGCTGTCCGGCGGCACCTTCCACGGGCGCCTCACCGGCGAGGAGCGGATGGACCTGGCCGCCGACCGGCTCGGCGCCGCCGACCGCACGCTGGTCTACACGTACTACAGCGAGCTGGACGGCATGGGGCACCGGCACGGCGTCGACTCCGACGCCTGGCGCGGCCAGCTCATGATGGTCGACCGGCTGGCGCAGCGGCTCGCCGAGCAACTGCCGCCGCGCAGCGCCCTGTACGTCACCGCCGACCACGGCATGATCGACATCCCCTTCGACGAGCGGTCCCGGATCGACTTCGACGAGGACTGGGAACTGCGCGCCGGGGTCGCGGTGCTCGGCGGCGAGGCCCGCGCCCGGCACGTCTACGCGGTGCCCGGCGCCGCCGCCGACGTGCACGCGGTGTGGAGCGAGGTCCTCGGCGAGCAGATGTGGGTGGCGACCAGGGCCGAGGCGATCGAGGCGGGCTGGTTCGGACCGCCGCCCGACGAGCGGGTGTTCGGCCGGATCGGCGACGTCGTGGCCGTCGCCCGCGACGACATCGCGGTCGTCGCCCACCGCACGGAATCGGGGGAGTCGAAGATGGTCGGCCTGCACGGCTCGATGGCCGCCGCCGAGCAGCTCGTACCGCTGCTCGAAGTACGCTCCTGAGGCCCGCCCGCCCCCGCGCTCTCCCGCCCCGCGCTTCCCGCCCCCGCGCTTTCCCGCCCCCCATCGAAAGGCCGTCGTCCTTCCCATGCCCGAGCTGGTCTTCTTCTCCGGAACGATGGACTGCGGCAAAAGCACCCTCGCCCTCCAGATCGTCCACAACCGCACCGCTCGCGGCCTCCAGTCGGTGATCTTCACCAGGGACGACCGCGCGGGCGAGGGCAAGCTCTCCTCGCGGCTCGGCCTGGTCACCGACGCCGTCGAGGTCGCGGACGGCATGGACCTGTACGGCCACGTGGTCGGCGTGCTCAGCCGCGGCGGCCGGGTGGACTACGTGATCGTGGACGAGGCGCAGTTCCTCGCGCCCGAGCAGATCGACCAGTTGGCGCGGGTGGTCGACGAACTCGACCTGGACGTCCACGCGTTCGGCATCACCACCGACTTCCGCACCCGGCTCTTCCCCGGCTCGCAGCGGCTGATCGAACTCGCCGACCGGGTCGAGGCCCTTCAGGTCGAGGCGCTGTGCTGGTGCGGCGAGCGCGCCACCCACAACGCCCGTACGGTCGACGGCGTGATGGTCGTCGAGGGCGCGCAGGTGGTGATCGGCGACGTCGACCGGTCCGGCGAGGTCGGCTACGAGGTGCTGTGCCGCCGTCACCACCGCCGCCGGATGACCAGCGCGACCGCGGGCGCGGGCACGCTCTCGCCCGACGTGCTGCCGGTCACCCACTCCTGACCGCGGCGGTCACCCGCTCACGACGACGGGCCCGGCCGGCCGCACGACGGCGGTCGACCGGGCCCGCCCGCCGGTCAGTTGACGCCGACCGGACCGAAACGCGCCACGACCGTACGGTCCCCGGTCACCGGCACGGTGACCGTCGGCCCGCTGTCGGGCAGTTGGGCGCCGTCGAGCGTCCAGCCCAGCAGTTGGAAGCCGGACGCCGGTACGGCCGTCACGGTCGCGGTGTCGCCGCGCTCGAAGCGGCCCGGCTCCGTCTGGTTCCCGCCGACGGTGACCTTCCCGCCGCTCGCGGGCTCGGCCGTGGCCGTCACCGACTGCTGCACCATGTTGATCGCCATGATGCCCAGCAGCTTCGCGGGACCGGTGGACGTCGCGCCGTTGTAGCGCAGCACGTTGACCGCCGTGACGTCGGCTGAGGCGCCCGCCTTCACGGTGTAACCGCCGTCGCCGAGGTTGTCCGTGCCCAGGTTGAAGGCGCGGACGTCACCGGAGGTGACCACCAGACCGTTGTGCATGCCGTAGCCGAAGACGTCCGAGACCGTCAGGCCGCGGGCGCCGTCGACATGCACCAGGTCGGTGTTCTTGCGGGTGAACCCGTCGATGGTCTGCGCGAACAGATCGCTGCCGAGGCCCCAGCCGGGAATGCCGAAGCCGGTGCGGTTCACCGCGTTGCCGTTGCTGAGCACACCGTCGACCAGACCGCCGCGGCCCGCGCGCGCCGTGACGCCCCGGTTGAGGAAGACCCCGGTCAGCTTGTGCACCACGAAGCCGTCATTGCCCTCGTCCACGGCGTTCCACGCGTTGGTCAGACCGACGTCGACCACATACGTGCCGCGGCCGGTGCCCCGGATGTCGTACGGGTAGGGGACGTAGCCGGTCGCGGGGTTGTTCTCGGGGTGGAAGACCCGCAGACCGCGCACGCCCGAGCCGTTTCCGGCGAGCGTGACGAAGGCGGTGTCGGTGTCGGCGTTCGCGGTGTTCCGGCCCGCGTAGGCGAACAGCACGGTGCCGCCGCTGGCGCCGTCCTCGTCGCGGTTCGGCGAGGACGAGGCACCCCGCAGTTCGACCCCGGCCGGTACCCGCAGCCGGCCCTCGACCCGGTACCAGCCCGCTGGCAGGTACACGGTGCCGCCGCCCCGCGCGCCCGCCCGGTCCAGCAGCCGCTGGATGCCCGCGGTGGCGTCGGCGGCGGGCTGGTAGCCCACCCCGTGCGGGACGGCGCCCGCCGCGTACAGCGCGTGCCCGCGAGGCGCGGGCAGGTCGGGTGCGGCGGCCCGGACCGGTACGGGACCGGGCATCGTCACGACCGTGCCGGAGGTCGCGCCGTCCAGCGCCGTGCCGGTGACCTTCACAAATCCCTTGGTGGCGTTGCGGATCGACGCGACGCTGCCCTGGAGCGTGCCCCCGGCCACCGTCATGCCCCAGCGGGTGTCGATGTCGTCCACCTGGAGGGCCACATCGGTGCGCACCACCCGAGTCTGCTGGAACGCGCCGACGAAAGCCGCCCGTTGGCCCTTCACGACCTGGATGCCGGTGCGGTAGTCGGACAGCGAGATCCGGGAGAACTGGTCCCACTCCAGGTCACCGAGGACGAGTCCCGTGCCGTTGGCCCGCGTCCACCGGTCGAGCGCCGACCGCGCGGGCGGGTCGTACGCCGAAGGCGCGTGCGCCCAGTAGGAGTTGGAGAAGGTGATGTCGCTCCAGGTGCCGACGTCCGAGCCGTTGTAACCGGTGGCCCCGGTGAACAGCACCGTCCCCTTGATGTCGGCGAGCGTCGCCGACTCGTGCACCTGGCCCTGCACCGCGGGCCTGCCGCGGTCGTCGGTCTTCGTGGAGACCCCGACACCCTTGTACGAGTTGAGCATCGTGACGTGCGCGACCGTGCTCATCATGAAATTCGCGTCGCTCTGCCAGGCCGAACCCGGAATCTCGAAGGTGTTGTTGTACGGCACCGGGTGGGCCGCGTTCTGCCGCGGGTAGTAGGTGGTCAGGCCCTGGACGGAGGCGCTGCCGCCGACCCGGAAGAGCACCGGCCCGTCGGCGCCCGGCGGCAGGTCGGCGCGGATCACCGTGCCGTAGCCGCCGGACCCGCGGTCCGGGTCGCGCCGGTCGCCGATCAGCGAGCAGAAGGCCGGGACCTCCACGGTGGTGGTGAGGCGGTAGGTGCCCGCGCCCAGCCACACCGTGCCGCCGCCCGCGTCCTGGCAGTCGTAGAGCGCGGACTGCACGGCGGCGGTCGCGTCCCTCTTCCCCGAGGTGTCGACGCCGTAGTCGCGGATGTCGAAGTCGGCGACGACCGGAGCGCCGGTCGAGTAGCGGGTGGTGACCAGCTTCGGGTGCGGTGCGACGACCCGCTGGTCGCGGACCTCGAGGACGGCGAGACCCACCTTGGTCTGGCCCGCGCTGTACCCGTGGATCGCCAGCCGGACGTACCGGGCGGTCGTCGGAGCGAAGGCGGTGGTGAACACCGAGCCGCCGACGGCCCCGGTGCGGCCCACGTCTGTGAAGCGCGTCCCGTCCGTGGACACCTGGACGGTGTAGTCGGAGGAGAAGGCGCCGGTCCAGCCGGCCTTGACCTGGTTGAAGCGCTTGGCCGCGCCCAGGTCCACGGTGAAGGTCTCGCCCGTCCCGCCGTCCCCGCTGACCCAGGCGCTGCCGCCGTTCCCGTCGATCGCCGCGGCCGGGGCGGACCCGGCGGCGGTGGACGAGGCGGTGGCGGTGCCCAGGTGCGCCAGGTCGGTGTTCACGGCGGCGGCGTGGAAGACGTCGAGCGCGGCGGCCAGCGCGTGGAAGGCGGTACGGGCCTGCTCGTCGGTGACGCCGGTGCCGTTCGCGACCGCGCGGGCCGCGTCGGCGGCCTGCTGGAGCGCGGCCTTCGCGCCGACCGGGTACTGCCCGTCGCGGGTGCCCTCGCGGGCCGCGAGGTAGGCCAGATCGGCCTGCGCCACAAGCTGCTTGAGGCCGGTCGTCGGGTCGAGCACGCGCGGCAGCGCGGTCACCGAGACGCGGGCGACCTTCAGTTCGGCCGGGCTGCCGCCGGTGGTGATGCGGAAGTCCGAGCCGTTGGAGCGGTTGGTGAGGATCGCGTCGTCCAGCAGGAAGGTGTGGGTCTTCCAGGTCCCCGAGTCGCCGTAGGTGAAGACCGGCGAGTTCTTGAACATCTCCGGGATCGTGTCGCCGGGGGAGTCGTACTGGAGCTGGATCGCTCCGTTGCCCCGGTCGAGGTAGTCGACGGTGACCGCGACCGGGTCGCGGTTGTCGTACAGCGCGGTGTCGTCCACGTTCATGTAGAAGAAGCCGGTCTCGGCGCCCGGGTGGCTCTGGTCGGTGCCCCAGTAGCCGCGGCCCGCCTCCGTGCCGGTCACCAGGTGCGTGTCGTTGTCGCCCGCCCGCGGCGAGATGCCGTGCGCGTCGACCGCGGTGCCGAGGTCCACGGACTGGCCCGCGGCGACCCTCACCGACGCCACCGTCACGTCGGCGGGCGCCCCGTCCTTCGTCCCCGACAGCCGCAGCTCACGGCCCGCCTCCGTCCCGAAGTCCGCCGGTACGGTGAAGGCTTCCGTCGTCCATCCGGCCGCTCCGGTGAGCGGCACGCCGCCGACGAGGTCGCTCGCGCCGCGCGTCAGCCGAAGCGTCGTCCCGTCGGGCGCGTCGTCGTACGTCACCGCCACGGTGACCTGGCCGGCGCCGCCGACGGTGTCGGTCCACTCCCGGTCCAGCGCCAGCTTGATGTAGTCCGTGCCGGCCGCCACATCGGTCTGCCAGTACGGCTTTCCGTTCTTCTCACCGGTGCGCAGGCCGTCGGCGGAGTCGCCCGCGCTCGCCGTCAGGCCCAGCGTGACCGGTTTCGGGCCGAGGTCGGCGCCGACGCCCAGCGGATACAGCGCCGCCGCGGCGGCCCGCGACGACGGAGGGAGCAGCAGGGCCGCGAGCAGTAGCAGTGCTAACGCGGCGGGGGGCCGCAGCCATCGTGCGAGGGTGGGTCTCATGTGGCTTCTCCTACGGAGGGTCGGTTTCCAGGGGGAAGGGCGGTACGCCAGGTCTTGAGGGGCGCGGGGAACGGTGCGATCAGCCACGACGGGCCTGCGGGGGCAACCGGCCCGCGTCGGGCGGACACTAAGGACGCGCCAGGCGGAGCGTCAGGATCTGGAACGGGCGCAGGTCCAGCGGGAAGGAGCCGTCCCCGGCCCGGGGGAGGGGATCGGTGGGGCTCTCCAGGAGGTCGGTGACGTGCGCCGCGGCGACGGGGAAGCCGGTGTGCAGCGCCCCGCGCGCGCCGCCGCCGCGCGACTCGTAGAGCCGGACGACCACGTCGCCGCCGCGGTCGTCGGCGAGTTTCACCGTCTCCACGACGATGTCGGGGTTGTCGACGGTGACGAACGACGGCCCGGCGGCGGCCCCGCCGGTCGACGCCGAACTGCCCGGCCGCAGCGGCAGGTTGAAGGAGTAGCCGGAGGCGACGGCGTCGCCGACCCCGGCGCCGACCACCAGGCCGTAGGCGAAGGAGTGCCGCCCCCGGTCGGCCTGCGGGTCGGGGCTGTGCGGCGCGCGCAGCAGCGACAGCCGCAGCGTGGTGGTCGTACCGCCGTCGTCGCGGGTCAGGCGCGAGACGTCGTGGCCGTAGGTGGAGTCGTTGACGACGGCGGCTCCCCAGCCGTGCTCGCCCACGTGCACCCAGCGGTGGGCCCAGAGTTCGAAGCGGGCGGCGTCCCAGCTCGTGTTCTCGTGGGTGGGGCGCTGGACGTGCCCGAACTGGATCTCGGCGCTCTCGCGCTCCGCGTGCACGTTCAGCGGCCACGCGGCCTTGAGGAGGGTGTCCCGCTCCTGCCAGTCGATGTCGGTTCGGACGGTCAACCGGGCGCTTCCGGCGGTGAGTTGCAGGTCCTGCGCGAAGTGCGAGCCGCCGAAGGAGCGCGTGACGCGCACCGACGCGAGCAGCGGCCCGGCCTCGGTGACCTCGACGGCGTCGGCGGCGGTGAGGTCGCGGACGGTGTCCCGGTAGTAGCCGTCGATGTTCCAGGCGCTCCACCGGTTGGGGTCGTCCGGGTGGAGTTGCAGCAGATTGCCCGCCGCGCCGGGGGCGATCGCCTCGCGTCCGGCGCGCAGGTCGTACGCGGACCGCACGAGGCCGTCGGCGTCGATCCGTATCCGCAGCACCCCGTTGTCGAGGGTGATCCCGGTGGTGTCCTCGGTGACCGAGACCGGGGGCAGCGCGGAGCGCACGGCCTGACCGGTGCCGAAGGCGGGGGCCTCGACGAGGACGGCGGTACGTCCGTCGGACAGCGGCTGGCCGTCGGCGGCGGGGGTGCCCGCGGGCAGGACGGCCACCTCGCGGCGCGCGTAGGGCCCGGCGTTGTAGAAGACGGGTCCTGAGTCGGCGGGTCCTGAGCCGGCGGGTCCCGAACCGCCGGGTCCCGAGTCGGCGGGCCCCGAACCGGCGGGTCCCGCGCCCGTCCCCGCGCCCACCGCGGCCTCGATCACCTCGGCCAACTCGGCCTGCAACTCCCGGTGTACGGCCTCCGCCTCCCGGTGCACCCAGGCGATCGAGGAGCCCGGCAGGATGTCGTGGAACTGGTGCAGCAGCACCCGCCGCCAGATCGACTCCAGCCGCTCGTACGGGTAGGGGGCGCCGCCGCGGACCGTGGCCGCCGCCGACCACAGCTCGGCCTCGCGCAGCAGCGCCTCCGCGCGCCGGTTGCCGCGCTTGGTACGGGCCTGGCTGGTGTAGGTGCCGCGGTGATTCTCCAGGTACAGCTCGCCGCGCCAGACCGGCAACCGCTCGTACTCCTCGCGCGCCTCGTCGAAGAAGGCCGAGGGGTCGCCGACCTCCACGCGGGTGGAGCCCTCCAGGTCGCGCAGCCGCCGCGCCTTCTCCAGCATCTCGCGGGTCGGCCCGCCGCCGCCGTCGCCGAAGCCGAAGGGGGCGAGCGAGCGGGTGGCGGCGCCCTTGTCGGCGAAGTTGTGCTCGGCGTGGGCCAGTTCGGCGCCGGTCAGGGAGGCGTTGTAGGTGTCGACCGGCGGGAAGTGGGTGAAGATCCGGGTGCCGTCGATGCCCTCCCAGTGGAAGGTGTGGTGCGGCAGCCGGTTGGTCTCGTTCCACGAGAGCTTCTGGGTGAGGAACCAGCGGGCCCCGGCCAGCGCGGCGAGCTGCGGGTACGCGGCGGTGTAGCCGAAGGAGTCGGGCAGCCACACGCCGTCCTGCGGGATGCCGAACTCCTCGGCGAAGAACCGCCGCCCGTAGACGAGTTGGCGGGCCAGCGCCTCACCGCCGGGCAGATTGCCGTCCGCCTCCACCCACATGCCGCCGACCGGCGCCCAATTGCCGTCGGACACCGCCTTCTTGATCCGCTCGAAGATTTCGGGGCGGCGCTCCTTCATCCACGCGTACTGCTGCGCGGAGGAGCAGGCGAAGACCAGCTCCGGGTACTCCTGGGCCAGCGTCGTCATATTGGTGAAGGTCCGGGCGCACTTGCGGACCGTCTCGCGGACCGGCCACAGCCACGCCGAGTCGATATGGGCGTGCCCGACCGCGGTGACGGTGTGCGCGGAGGCGTGGGCGGGCCGGGACAGCACGTCCGTCAGCCGGTCGCGGGCGGCCTGCGCGGTGCCCGCGACCACGCGCACGTCGACCGCGTCGACCGCCCGCTGGAGCGCCCGCAGGATCTCGTGCCGCCGCGACCCGTCTGCCGGCAGCTCGCGCATCAGCTCGTCCAGCACCTCCATGTCGTGCAGCAGGTGCCACACCGCGTCCTCGCGCACCGCGATCTCGGCGGCGCGCAGCCGGTACAGGTGCTCCTCGCCCGCGGTGTCCCGCGAGCCGTAGTGCGTGCCGACCGCGAGCGCGCCCTCGATCATCGGGTTCGCGGCCAACTCCACCAGCAGCTCGACCGGTTCGCCGCCCGCGGCGGGCTCCGCGAGCAGCACCGAGCGGTGGTGCGGGTGCAGGCCCTGTACGGGTGCGCCCGCCGCGTCGTGGACGAAGCCCTCGGCCTGGCCGCCGGGGCCCTTCGTCGGGTCGAAGCCGAGGTCGAAGACGGCCTCCACCCGGCGGCCCGCCCAGGCCGCCGGTATCCGGCCGGTCGCCCGCAGCCAGGTCGTCGACCACGGACCGCCCCAGGTGTCGCCGATCGCGGCGGGCGCGTACGTCGCGGCCAGCGCGTCGGCCACCGGTACGGGTTCGCCCGGCACCTGCCAGGCGGCGAGATCGAGGGTCAGCGCGTCACTGTAGAGGGCGGGACGGACCACCTGAGCGAGGAATTTGGTGATCCGCTCTTCGACGATGTGCCGGTCGTCATGCACAGTTGCGTTTCCTTCTGCCGTGGGCGGGCGGGGGCCGGAATGGGCGGGCGGATGCGGGAGGGCGAGTGCTCGCGGGAAAGCCGTGGGGGACGTGGGGGAGGGGTCAGGTACGGCGCTCCGCTCCGGCCGTACGCCAGGTGCGCCGGGGCGTGAAGCCCAGCAGCTCCGTGCAGGCGGCCGTGTCGAAGAGCGAGGCGTGGTCCGGGAGGCCGCTGCGCAGCGGCACCCCCGGATGGTGACGGGCCATCAGTTCCGCGGACGGCAGCGCGGATGTCGTGTCGGCGGCCGTGACGTTGACGATGTGACAGCCGGTCAGCTCGGTCTCCAGCGCGCGCCGTACCGCCTCGGCCGCGTCCAGGGTGTGCAGCCAGCCCCACAGGTCGTGCCGCTGACCGGCCGGGTCGGCGGCGCAGGCGTCCAGGAAGTGGCCGAGCCGGTCGCCGGTCCCGGTGAAGGGCAGCCGCAGACAGACCACGTCCAGGCCCCAGCGCCGGTGTGCGGTGCGTGCCACCTCCTCCAGCGCGGCCTTCGACAGGCCGTACGGGTCGCGCAGCACGCTCGGATGGGCCTCGTCCAGCGGGACGTAGGACGGCGAGACCGGCACCGGTGACCAGGCCAGGCCCACCGCGGCCATGCTGGAGGCGGCCACCACCCGGCGCACCCCGGCCCGGCCCGCCTCCTCGAACACCCGGTGCGCCGTCAGGCAGTTGTGCGCGAACAGCGTGCTCGGGTCGGTGTCGTTCGGGTGCGGGATCGCCCCGAGGTGCACCACCGCCTCCGCGCCCGCCATGGCCTCGCGGACCAGTTCCGGGTCCTGGAGGTCGCCGGTGTGCACGCGCGCGGCGCGCGGCTCGGTCACCGGCAGCAGGTCGGTGAGCACCAGGTCGTGCCCGGCGGCCAGCAGCGCCGCGGTGACATGGCCGCCTATGTGTCCGGCGGCCCCCGTGATCAGGACGCGCATCAGCCCTTCACCGCCCCGACCAGGCCGTTGACGAAGTAGCGCTGGAGGCTCAGGAACAGCAGCGCCACCGGGATGACGACGATCAGCGCGCCCGCCATCAGGTTGTTGTAGTGCGGCACGTTCGACGAGGCGAGCGTCTGGAGCCCGAGCGGCAGCGTGTACGTGCTCTCGTCGTTGAGCGACACCCGCGTCAGCAGATATTCGTTCCAGGTGGGGATCGCGGTGAGCAGCGCCACCGTGATCAGCGCGGGCCGGGCCAGCGGCAGATAGATCCGGGTGAAGATGTGGAACTCGTTGGCGCCGTCGACCCGCGCCGACTCCCGCAACTCCCGTGGCACGGCGCTGAAGGCGCCGGTCATCAGCAGCACCGACAGCGGCGCGCCGCCGTTGACGAAGGGCAGCACCAGACCGATGTGCGTGCCCAGGATGCCCATCTTGTTCTCCAGCAGCACGATCGGCAGCATCACCGTGATGCCGGGCACGAACAGCAGCGCGACGAAGAGCTTCTGGAGCAGGCCGCGGCCGGGGAAGTCCAGCACCGCGAAGGCGTATCCGGCCGCCGCGTACACCCCGAGCGTCAGCACCACGGTGAGCGCGGTGACCTGAAGGCTGTTCAGGAAGTAGTGGAAGAAGTGCAGTTGGTTCCAGGTGTGAGTCAGCGTGTCCAGCGTCGGGTGGTGCGGGATCAGATGGCCGCCGCGTACCACCTCGACCTGGTCCTTGAAGGCGGCCGAGACCATCCACAGGAAGGGGTAGACGCTGACCAGGCCGTAGAGCGTCAGCAGGATGCCGACGGTCCAGCGCGCGGCGGCGCGCGAGACGGCGGCCCTGGCCGGCGAGGCGGGTCCTGTGGTGCGCGAGGGGCCCGCGCCGGAGATGTTCGTCGTCATGTTCTGCTCCGCATGACTCGCAGGTTGATCAGGGCGAGCACCACGGCGGCGGCGAACAGCAGCCAGCCGAGGGCGCTCGCCAGGCCGAGCGTCGGCGCCAGGTCCTTGAGGAAGGCCAGCCGGTACGCCTCGAGGCCGAGGACGTTGGTGTGGTCTCCGGGACCGCCGTTGGTCATCACCAGGAAGGTCTGGAAGCCCTGGAGGGAGTCGCGGAGATTGAGCAGCACGACGATCGAGGTGATCGGCCGGACCAGCGGCCACACCACCGACATGTTCGTCCGCCACCATCCGGCGCCGTCGAGCTGCGCGGCCTCCATCACGCTGCGGTCGATGGTCTGAAGACCGGTGAGGTACATCAGCATCGCGACCGGCACCGCCCCCCACACGGTGACCACGATCATCGTGGGCAGCGCGGTGTGCGGGTTGCCGAGCCAGCCCTGCGGCTGCGCGAGCGACCCCATGCCGACGCTGCTGAGCAGGGTGTTGACCGCGCCGTCCGGCTGGAGGATGTACTGCCAGGCGAAGAAGACGGCGATGCCGCTGGTGACGTACGGCACGAAGTACACCGAACGCAGCACGCCCTGCATCCGCTTGGCGGAGTTGAGCAGGATCGCCAGCGGGAAGGACACCGCGACGGTCAGCAGCGGGACGGCGATCATCACGTACAGGGTGTGGAGCGCCGCGTGGTGCAGCCGGGGCGCGTAGGCCGGATTCTGCCAGAGCAGGTCCTTGTAGTTCTGGAGGCCGACCCAGTCCCAGTGCGGCGCGAAGCCGTTCCAGCGGGCGAAGCTCAGCAGGAAGCCGTAGCCGACGGTGTACAGGCCCATGACTGCGAAGAGCACGACGGCGGGGGCGACGAACAGGTAACCGGAGACGGCCTCGTAGCCGCGGCGGCGCGGGGGGCGCGCGCCGCGGCCGGCGGCGGCGCCCGCGGCCGGCCGGGGATCGCCTCCCCGGCCGGCGCCGGCCGTCTCCGTGAGTGTGGGACGGGGTGCGGTGGTCACTTGGACGTCGCCCAGAAGGAGTTGTTGAGCTTGGCCATCGCCTTGCCGGTCTGGTCCACGCTCTTCTGCTTCAGCGGCGTCAGGTCGGCCAGCACCTCACCCATCGAGTCCTGGTCGTACGTCGGCGGCCGGAAGGTGTTGTCGCTCGGGTCGTAGGTGGTCTCCGGCGTGCCGACGAAGGTCTTCAGCATGTCGGCGAGCGTCGGGCCCATCACCGAGGCGGCGTCCGCGCCGAGTTCGGTGGCGGGCACGTCGGTGGCGTCCTTGGCGAACTTCGAGGCGATGTCGGGCCGCGCCAGGAACTTCATCCACTTCTCGGCGTTGTCCGGGTGCTTGCTGGTGGAGGTGACCGTCAGACCGGTGAGCGCCAGCGGGCCGAGCGCCCGGTGGGGCACCGCGCCGTCGCCCGGCGAGGGCAGGCCGAAGGCCATCACGTCGTCGGGGTTCATGCCGTTCTGCTGGAGGAAGGCCAGCGTGAAGGTGCCGCCGATGTCGAAGGCCGACTTGCCCTGGGCGAACGCCTGGTCGGCCGCGTCGATGTCGAGGGTCTGGGTGCCCGGCATCCAGTACGGCTGGAGCTGCGCGTACTGCGTGAGGACCTTGGTGCCGTCGGCGGAGGAGAAGTCCGCGCCGGCGTCCTTGCCGAACAGCGCCTGGTACTTCTCCTTGCCCAACTGGGCGAAGGCCAGCGGCTGGAGGACCCAGGTCAGACCGGTCGCCTTGACCTTCAGACCGAGGCTGACCCCGCCGTTCTTCGGGTCCTTGGTGGTGGTGGCCTTCAGGTCGGCCAGGAACTCGTCCCAGTTCGCGGGGGCCTTGGTGATCCCGGCGGCGGCCAGCATCTTCTTGTTGGCCATGACGATGCCGAAGGTCCCGGAGGTGAAGGGCACGCTGAAGCGCTGGCCCTTGCTCACGCCGTGCGTCTTGGAGTCGGCGGGCTTGGACTCGGTGTACTTCGCGTCCGTGACGGTGCCCGAGACCTGGACGCCCTTCTGGTACAGGCCGCTCCAGGCGGCGTCGACGTCGCCCGCGATGTCCTTGGCTATGCCGGTGGCGCCGAGCACCAGGTCCTCGCCGTCGGAGTGCGTCTCCAGCACATCGGGCAGGTCGTGGGTCTTGGCGGCGGCCTGGAGCTTGGTGCTGTACGCGTCGTCCGGTCCGTACGCCTCGATCTTGACGGTGATGCCGGTCTGCTTCTTGAACTCGGCCGCAGCGTTGCGCAGTCCGGCGACGTGCGACTGCTTGAAGGTCCACATCTCCAGCGACTTGCTGTCCCCCGATCCGGAGGAGCCGCCGCCGCAGGCGGCCAGCGGGCTCAGCGAGAGGACGGTGGCCACAGCGGCTGCGGCGAGTCTCGTCTTCGGGGTAAAACGTGCGAATGGTGTGTTCATGGGCCCCTACCTAGGATTCGACCGTTCAGAAGACCGAATGACGTTGGAGTGACTGAACTTAGGGTCGTGTTTGATATAGCGTCAAGACGCACGCCGCGATGGGAGTGGGCACTCTTATGCGTCGTGCATCGGCGGCGGGGAGCGGAGGATCGGTGGAATCGGTGGCAGAAGCGGCGCGCGGGCGGAAGCCCGAAGAGGTGAAGTCCGCAGCTCGGGTACTGGAAGTGCTCGAACTGCTCGGCGCGGACGGCGCCCGGCTCTCGCTGGCGGAGATGGCGACGGCGATGGCGGTGCCGAAGAGCAGCCTGCACGCCATCCTGCGCACGATGCAGGCGCGCCGGTGGGTGGATCTCGACCCGTCAGGGACGCGCTACAGCCTCGGTCTCAAGGCGCTGTTGACGGGCACCGCCTACCTGGAGGGCGACGACGTCACCAGCCTGGCGGGGCCGGTGCTCGACGCGCTGGCCGAGGAGACCGGCGAGGCCGTGCACCTGGGCAGGCTCGACGGCACGCACGTCGTCTACCTGGCCAAACGCGAGTCGCGGCACGCGCTGCGGATGTACTCCGCGGTCGGCCGCAGGCTCCCCGCGCACGCCACGGCGCTCGGCAAGGCGGTGCTCTCGCAGTACGACCACGCCGAGGTGCAGCGGCGGCTGGACTGGCCGCTGGAGCGGATGACCCCGACCACGGTGGTCGATCCCGACGCGTTCCTGGCCCAGTTGGCCGAGGCGCGGCTGCGCGGCTGGGCGGCGGACGACGGCGAGAATTCCGTCGACATCCGCTGCGTCGCGGTCGCGCTCGGCGGCGGCCAGGGCGAGGACGCGATCAGTTGCTCGGCGCCCAAGAGCCGGATGGACGACGCGCGGGTCGAGGAGGTCGCGCAGGCGGTCACCGAGGCCGCGCAGTCGCTGAGCACCCTGCTCAAACGGCTGGGCCAGCACTGACCGGCCGCCGCCACCGCGCCGACCGGCCGCGGGCCGGCCGCTGAACCGGCACGGGCCGCCCGCCTGCCGCCGGGCCTGACGCGCTGTCGGGCCCGGCCTGACGGGCCGTCCGGCCGACCGGGACGTGCCGACCCCTTGTGTGTCCCGCGTGGCGGGGGTTACGGTCGTTCCGAGTTTGTCAAAGTGATTGACAAACTCGGAATGCCCTCTCTACGTTCGGATACCGGTACGTCATTCCGTTACCTGTACGTGGGAGTTCGTATGGCATTGCCTGATGCCGGCCCCGCACCGCTCGCCCCGGCCCCCTGGGTCGACGAGCGCGGCGCCAAGATCCGCATCACGGCCGTTCGCACCTTTCTGACCGCCCCCCACGGGTGCCCCCATCTCATCGTCCGCGTCGAGACCGGCGAACCGGGCCTCTACGGCCTCGGCTGCGCCAGCGACCCCCAGCGCACGCTGGCCGTCCGCTCGGTGCTCGACGACTACCTCGCCCCGCTGCTCACCGGGCGGGACCCCGACGACATCGAGGACATCCACCGGCTGATCCTCAACAGCGCCTACTGGCGCGGCGGTTCGGTCACCGGCAACGCGCTCGGCGGCATCGACGTCGCCTTGTGGGACCTCAAGGCCAAGCGCCTCGGCGCGCCCCTGCACTCGCTGTTCGGCGGCAAGGTCCGCGCCTTCGCCGAGGCGTACACGCACGTCGACGGCCGCGACGCCGCCGAGATCGCCGACAAGGTCCAGGCCGCGAGGGAACACGGCTACCGGCACGTCCGGATCCAGGCCGCCGTGCCGGGCGCCGACACCTACGGCGCCTCCGGCGGCGGCACCGCGGACGCCGACGCGGTACGCGAGCGGCGCGCGCCCTGGGACAGCGCGGGCTATCTGCGGCACGTGCCGGGCGTTCTCACCCGCGTGCGCGAACTCGTCGGCGACGACGTCGAGTTGCTGCACGACGTGCACGAACGGCTCGACCCCCGGCAGGCCAGGGACTTCCTGCGCAGGGTCGAGGACGCCGGACTGTACTTCGTGGAGGACCTGCTCGCGCCCGAGGACACCCGGCACTTCAAGCGGCTGCACGACGCCTCGCCCGTACCGCTCGCGGTCGGCGAACTCTTGCACGACACCGCCCAGTTCACCGCCCTGCTGGACGGCCCCGACATCGACTTCGCGCGGATCCGCGTCCCCACCCTCGGCGGCCTCACCCCCGCCCGCAAGATCGCGGCCTTCTGCGAACTGCGCGGTGTCCGGCTCGCGCCGCACGGCCCCGCCGACGTCAGCCCGGTCGCCCAGGCCGCCACCTTGGCCATGGACATCTCCAGCCACGCCTTCGGCGTCCAGGAGGCCGCGGTCTTCAGGCCGCCCGTCCACGAGGTGTTCCCCGGCACGGTCACCGCGTCCGCGGGCGGCCTCGTGCCCCATGACACCCCGGGCCACGGAGTGGACTTCGACGAGGCCGCCGCCCGCCGTCACCCCGTGCCCGAACCCCTGGCCCACGACCGCTGGGCCCTGCTGCGCAACACCGATGGGAGCGTGCAACGCCCGTGACGAATCCGATCAGAGCCGGTGAACCCGGAGCCGGAGCCGACCAGGACAGGGCCGGCCGGGAGCGGTCCGCACGACGGGCGTTGGTGGTACGCGGCGGCTGGGAGGGCCACGCGCCGATCGCGATCACCGACCTCTTCCTGCCCTTCCTCAAGGACGAGGGCTTCACCGTCGAGACCGCGCAGTCGCTCGACGTCTACGCCGACCGGGAGCTGATGGCCGCCACCGACCTCGTCGTCCAGTGCTGGACGATGGGCGAGATCAGCGGCGAGCAGACCAGGGGCCTGGCCGAGGCGGTCAGGGCGGGCACCGGCTTCGCGGGCTGGCACGGCGGGATCGTCGACTCCTTCCGCGGCGACGTCGACTACCAGTTCCTGACCGGCGGTCAGTTCCTCATGCACCCGGCGGGATTCCTCGACTACCGGGTCCATGTGCGGCCCGAGCGCGCCGACCACCCGGTGATCGCCGGGATCGGCGACTTCGACGTGCACACCGAGCAGTACTGGCTGGCCACCGACCCCGACATCGACGTGCTGGCCACCACGACCTTCCCGCCGGACGGCGAGCGCGCGCACCCGGTCGTGATGCCCGCGGTGTGGACCAGGAGGCAGGGCGCGGGACGGGTGTTCGTGTCCGCCATCGGGCACAAGGCCGACGACTTCGACGTGCCCGAGGTGCGGGCGCTGACCGAGAGGGGACTGCTGTGGGCGAGCCGTTGAGGATCGGCATGGTCGGCGCGGGCAAGATCAGCGGCCAGTACCTGGACACCATCGCCGGGCTCGAAGGGCTGCGGCTGACCGCCGTCACCGACCTCGACCCCGGCCGGGCCAAGGAGGCCGCCGAGCGCGCGGGCGCCGAAGTGGCTGCAAGCGTCGCGGAGTTGGTGGCGCGCGACGACGTGGACGCCGTCCTGAACCTCACCGTCCCCGCCGTGCACGCCGAAGTGGCGCTGGCCGCGGTCGCCGCGGGCAAGCACGTCTACGGCGAGAAGCCGCTCGCCGCCACCCGCGAGGAGGCCGCCGCCGTGCTCGCCGCCGCGCGCGCCGCGGGCGTCCGGGTCGGCAGCGCGCCCGACACCGTACTCGGCACCGGCACCCAGACCGCCCGCAAGGCCGTGGACGACGGGCTGATCGGCACGCCCGTCGCCGCGACCGCCTTCATGACCACCGCGGGCCACGAAGCCTGGCACCCGGACCCGGAGTTCTACTACCGGCCCGGCGGCGGCCCGCTGCTCGACATGGGCCCGTACTACCTGTCCGCGCTGGTCCACCTGCTGGGCCCGGTCGTCAAGGTCACCGGCGCCGTCGCCACCCCGCGCGCCGAACGCGCCATCGGCAGCGGCCCGCGCGCCGGGGCGCGCTTCCCCGTCGAGGTCGACACCCACGTCACCGGCGTCCTCCAGCACGAAGGCGGCGCCCTCACCACGCTGATCATGAGCTTCGACATCCACGCCGCCCGGCTGCCGCGGATCGAGGTGTACGGCACCGAGGGCTCGCTGTCCGTCCCCGACCCCAACGGCTTCGACGGCCAGGTCGAGTTGTTCACCGACGGTACGTGGCAGCCGCTGCCGGTCTCGGCCGGATACCGCGGCGCGGGGCGCGGCACCGGCCTCGCGGACCTCGCCGCCGCCGTCGCCTCCGGACGCCCGCACCTGGCGTCGGCCGAACTCGCCCAGCACGTACTGGACGTGATGCTGACACTGCTGGACGCCGCGCACGACGGGACGGCGCTGCCGGTCACCAGCGGCTGCGAGCGGCCCGCGCGGGTGGATTCCGTGACACCGTAATTCCACCGAGGGCGGCAGGAAGGGCCACGGCCCTTCCTGCCGCCTTTTGCCGTTCCCGGTGTCAGGCGAATTAACTGACGGCTGACTCCCTTTTCGGTTCCAAATTAGCCTGACAATTTGATAGTTGCAGGTCACGACCTGCGAGAAGAAGGAATTCGCGCGAGGCGTTGACTTGATAACACACATGGTTTTACATGGCGGTTACTGGCTGGACAGGAAGGGCTGCCGATGCATGACCGGATGAAGTCCGGCGAAGAGCGCATAGCCGCATTCCTCGCCGAACGGCTGCGCCCCGCGCTCTACCCGCAGAAGCTGCCCATGGACGTCGGCGCCTGGCACATCGCGGGCGAGCCCGTCCCCGCCGAGGTCGCGCTGCGCGCCGACTACACGCCGTTCGCCGTCGGCGAGGCGTGGGGGCGCCCCTGGGCGACCACCTGGTTCAGCGTCCACGCCACCGTGCCGGAGCGCTGGGCCGGGCGGCGGGTCGAGGCGCTGTTCGACCTCGGCTCGGGGCCCGACGACGGGACGGGGGAGGGAACCGGGGCCTGGACCGGGGCCTCCGGCGGCCCGGCCGAGGGCCTGGTGCACGACGCGCACGGCATCCCGCTCCAGGGCCTGCACCCCGGCCTCGGCGCCGTCCTGATCGCCGGCTCCGCCACCGCCGGTTCGTCCGTACGGCTGCTGGTCGAGGCCGCCGCCAACCCGCGGATCGCGGCGGGCAGCGGCGCGGGCACCCGGTACGGCGACCCGGCCACCGCGGGCGACACCCTCCTGTACCGGCTGCGCCGCGCCGACCTCGCCGTGCGCGACGAGGACGTCTGGCAGCTCGTCCACGACGTGCAGACCCTCGAAGGGCTGATGCGCGCGCTGCCCGAACAGCAGCCGCGCAGGCACGAGATCCGGCTCGCGCTGGAACGCGCCCTGGACGCCGTCGACCCGCGGGCCGTCGGCCGCACCGCCGGATACGCCCGTACGCTGCTGACCGACGTGCTCGCCCAGCGCGCCCACGAGTCCGCGCACACCGTGACCGCCGTCGGCCACGCGCACCTCGACTCCGCCCGGCTGTGGCCGGTGCGCGAGACGGTCCGCGAACGCGCCCGCGCCTTCAGCACGATGGCCGCGCTCGCCGACGAGTACCCCGAACTGGTCGTGGCCGCCTCCAGCGCGCAGCACTACGCCTGGATGAAGGACCACCAGCCGCATGTCTTCGAGCGGATACGCAAGGCGGTCGCGGACGGCAACTGGGCGCCAGTCGGCGGCATGTGGGTGGAGGCCGACACCGAACTGCCCGGCGGCGAGGCGCTGGTGCGCCAGCTCGTGCACGGACGGCGCTTCTTCCGCGACGAGTTGGGCACCGAGACCGACGGCGTGTGGCTGCCCGGCGCCTCCGGCGCGTCCGCGGCCTTCCCGCAGCTCGCCGCGCTCGCGGGCGCCCGCTGGTTCCTCGGCCGCCGCCCCGAGCCCGGCCGCGGCTCCGCACTGCCGCACCACACCTTCCGCTGGGAGGGCCTGGACGGCACCAGGCTCTTCGCGCACCTCGCTCCGGTCGGGACCGACGGCGAACGCGGAACCGAGGACCCGGCGCTGACCGGCGGCGACCTCGTACGGTCCGTGGACGACTTCGCCGACAAGGGTGACGCCACCCGCTCCCTGCTGCCCTTCGGCCGCGGCGACGGCGGCCCCGACCGGTCGATGCTGGAGCGCGCCCGCCGCCTGGCCGACCTCGACGGCGCGCCGCGCGTCACCCTCGGCGCCCCGGCCCGCTTCTTCCGCGACGCCCAGGCCGAGCATCCGGCCGCCCCCGTGTGGCGCGGCGAACTCGACCTCGCGCCGCACCTGGGCACGTACACCAGCCAGGCGCGCACCAAGCGCGGCAACCGGCGCAGCGAGGCGCTGCTGCACGAGGCCGAGCTGTGGTCGGCGACCGCCGCCGTACGGCACGGAATCCCGTACCCCTACGACGAGTTGGAGCGGCTGTGGAAGAAGGTGCTGCTCCAGCAGTGCCACGACATCCTGCCCGGCACGTCGATCGCCTGGGTGCACGAGGAGGCCGAGCAGACCCACCGGGACGTACGGCGCAGGCTGGAGCGGCTGATCCGGCGGGCGGTCGGTGACCCGGACGGCGCGACCGTGCTCAACGCGGGGCCGCGGGCCCGCCGCGAGGTCGTCGTCCTCGAACCGGAGGACGGCCCGGTGCCCGGCACGCTCCTGACCGGCACTCTTCCCCTCGACGCCGCACAGCCTGGCACCGCACAGCCCGGCACCGCACAGCCCGGCACCGCCCGACCCGGCACCGTACAGCCTCGTGCGGCGCGGCCCGGCACCGTACAGCCGCTGTCCGACGGCCGGTTCGCGGTCCTCGCGCAGGCCCCGGCGCACGGCTCAGGACCCGCGGGCATCGCGCTCGGCGACCTCGCCCCGGTCACCGTGACGGCGGGCGCGGACGGCGGCCACGTCCTGGACAACGGGCTGCTGCGCATACGGGTCGACGCGGCCGGTCTGGTGCGGTCCGCCGCCGACCTCGGCACCGGACGCGAGGCCATCGCGCCCGGCGCGGCGGGCAATCTGCTCCAGCTGCACCGCGATGAGCCCGGCGGCTGGAGCGCGGCGCACTACGCCCCGGCGGCCGGGTCCCGCGATCTGGACCGGGCCGACCGGGTGGAGGTCACCGCCGCGGGACCGCTGCTGGCCCGGCTGCGGATACTGCGCGGCACCGGACGCTCCACCGTCGTACAGGAGTTGACGCTCACCGCGGGCAGCCACGCGCTGACCGTCGACACCGAGGTCGACTGGCGCGAGCAGGACACCGTGCTCAAGGCCGCCTGGCCGCTGGACGTGCACGCGGAACACAGCCGCGCGGAAACGCAGTTCGGCCATGTCGCGCGCCCCACCCACGGGAACACCGACGGGGACGCGGCCCGCCGCGAGTCGGTCGCGCACCGCTGGATCCACGTCGGCGAGCACGGCTGGGGCGTCGCGCTCGCCGGGGACTCGACGTACGGCTACGACGTGACACGGCACACCCGCGAGGACGGCGGCACCACCACCGTCGTGCGCAGCACGCTGCTGCGCGCCCCGCGCAGCCCCGACCCGCACGCCGACCGCGGACTCCAGCGCTTCCGGCACCGGCTGCGGCCCGGCGCCGACGTGGACGACGCCGTCTCCGAGGGCTACGCGCTGCACCTGCCGCTGCGCCCCGGCCCGGACACCGGCACCGTCACCCGATCCGATTCCCCTCCCGGCAACACTTCTGACGCGGCGTCACCGCCGCCGCTGGTCACCCTCGACCACCCCGACGTCGTGGTCGAGACGGTCAAACTCGCCGACGACCGCAGCGGCGACGTCGTGGTCCGGCTGTACGAGTCGCGCGGCGGGCGGGCCCGCACCGTCCTGACCGCGGGCTTCCTCGCGACGGCCGTCCAGGAGACGGACCTGCTGGAGGAACGGCTCGCCGACCACCCGCACGACGACGGACGCACCCCGCTGACGCTCCGCCCGTTCCAGGTCCTCACCCTGCGGCTGATCCGCCCCCGCGAAGGCCAGGAGGGCCGCGTTGCCTGAAACACCCCACTCGCCGCTCTCCGAAGTGCCCTCGCAGGAAAGGGCGTTGCCCACCTTCCCCGACGAGCGGCGCCCGCCGGGACCGCCGGACGCGCGGACGCGGGACCTGCTGCGCCAGTGGGCCGCGGGCGACGGTCCGCTCGCCACCCGCGCCAGGGTCGTCCTGCTCGCCACCGAAGGACTGCGGGACGCCGAGATCTCCCGGCGGCTCGGCGTCTCCCGGCAGACCGTGGGCAGTTGGCGGCACCGCTGGCAGAGCGCGGGGCTGCGCGGCCTCGAACAGCGGCCCCGCACCGGCAGACCCGCCACCGTGGACGAGGCCGAGGTGGTCACCCGGGCACTGCTCGCGCCCGGCGGCAGCGGCGCCAGCCGGGCCATCGCCCGCGAACTGGGCCTGTCCCACGCCACGGTGGCCGCGATCAGACGCCGCTGGCAGCTCACCGCGGACGAGACGACACCCGCCCCGCACGTACCGACCAGACCGCCGCTGCCCGGCACCGACGTGTGGGTGATGGGCCTGTACGCCGACGCGCGCGGCGCCGTCCTACTCGCCGGCACCCGCGCCGCGGCCCCGGCGCCGGGACCCGCGGCCACCGTCATCGGCGAGGACGTCCTGGCCGGACTCGGCCGGGCCCTCGACGGGATGCGCCTGGCCGTGGCCCCGGACCCCGGCGGCCCGCCGCCGCTCGGGCTCACCGGCTACCTCGCGGCGGCGGCCGAACACCACCCGGACATCGCCCTGCACGCGATCACCCTCTGGGAGACCGGCCGGATCTCCGCGCCCCCGCCCGGCACCACGCCGGTGACCTTCCACCAGCTCCCGGCCCGCTCCACCTGGCGCGGCTTCCTGCGCGCCATGATCGCCCTGGACAGCACCAGCCACCCCGAGTCCTCCCGGCGGGTCTACCTCGACCTGGTCGCCGCGCTGGAACGGCAGACCGCGGGCGCGCCGGGCCCGGTCCGCTGGCTGCGCGAGAACGTCGCGGGCCACCTGCGCGCCCCGCACACCCCCGAGGCCGTCGCGCACCCGCCCTCGTTCAGCGGCGTCAACCAGATCGACCTCGGCTCCTTCAACGAGTGCGTGGTGATCGAGACCGTCCGGCTGTCCGGCACCATCACCCGCGGCGAGATCGCCCACCGCACCGGACTCACCCAGCAGTCGGTCTCCCGGATCGCCCGCTCGCTGCTCGACCGCGGCATCCTCGTCGAGGACGCGCAGCGGCGCGCCACCTCGGGCAAGCCCCGCACCCCGGTGCGGCTCAGCGGCACCGCCGCGCACGCGCTCGGCCTGCACATCGACCCCGAGGTGCTGACCGCCGTCGTCATCGACCTCGACGGCGCGATCGTCTGCACCCGCACCCGGCCGGTGAGCGCCGACATCGACCCGGCCGAATTCGTCGCGCAGGTGGTCGAGTTGGGCCGCGAGACGCTGCAAAAGGCGGGCGGCGCGGTCCGCGAGGACGGCTTCCTCGGCATCGGCGTCGCGGTGCCGGGCCCGGTCGACATCGCCTCCGGTACGGTGCTCGGCCCGCCGCTGCTGTCGGCCTGGAACGACCTTCCGCTGCTCTACCTGCTCAAGGACCACTTCCCGTGCCCGGTGATCATCGAGAAGGACTCGCTGGCCGCGGCGGCGGGGGAGCGGTGGATCGGCCGCGACCGCAGGGCCCGCGACTTCGCGTACCTCTACCTCGGTACGGGCGTCGGCTCCGGGCTCTACCTCAACGGCGACCTCTACCGGGGCGTCAGCGCCAACGCCGGTGAGTTTGGGCAGCTCTGCGCCATCGCGCTGGGCCGGGTGGACGCCGACGGGCGGCCCGAGCTGCTGCCCGAGTGCAATCCGCCGGTCTCCGTGACCGACTTCGCGGTCCGCCGCGGCTTGCCCGCCGCCGACGCCGCCCGCGGCAGCACCGCCGCCTACCGGGAGGTCGGCCGGGCCGCGGCGGCCGGTGACCCGGCCGCGACGGCCGCGCTGCGCGAGGTGGCGGGCGCCGTCGGACGCGGCGCGCTCGGCCTGGTCGACCTCCTGGACATCGACCTCATCGTGCTCGGCGGCCCGTTCTTCACCGACGACGTCGCCGACTTCTACCTGGACGAGATCGGCCGCGCCGTCAACGAATTCCCCACCGCCCGCAGGCTGCGCCGGGTCGAGGTGGAGCGCTCGGTGCTGAGCGCCGAGGCCGCCGCCGTCGGCGCCGCGTCGACCATCTTCCACGCCACGTTCACCCCGCGGCTGCGCGGGCGCGAGCGGCCCTGACCGCGACCCGAGCCCGGACCGGCTCCGGGCACAGGCCGGTGAGCAGCCCGCTTCCAGCTTTTTGCAGCGAGAAGTCAAAAAATGCCGGTCCGATCGCGTTCTTTGTCTTGACGCTGCGTCAAAGATGGCAACACACTGCCCAACTGATGACGCGAGACCCGGACTTCCTTCGGACTTGCACCGAAGTCGGTACCGGCATCTGCTCGATGCTGCTCGATGACGACGGAGGCAGGATGGACGAGCGAAAGCGCCGACGCGCGGGACTGGCCGCGGTCTGCGCCATGGCGTGTGCGATCGGACTGACGGCGGGCTTCGGCCCGAGCGCGGCCGCGAACACCCCACAGGAGGCGGTCGCCGCCACCCCGGTCTACCTCGACACCCACTACTCCTTCCAGGAGCGGGCCGCCGACCTGGTGTCGAGGATGACCTTGCAGGAGAAGGTCCAGCAGCTCAGCACCAACAGCGGCCCCGCCATCCCCCGGCTGGGCGTCCAGCAGTACACGTACTGGAGCGAGGGCCAGCACGGCGTCAACACCCTCGGGGCCAACCAGAACAACGGCGGGGCGCAGGGCGGCGTCCACGCCACCAGCTTCCCGACCAACTTCGCCTCGTCCATGTCCTGGGACCCGGCGCTGCTCTACCAGGAGAGCACCGCGATCTCCGACGAGGTGCGCGGCTTCGTCGACAAGTCGCTCTTCGGCACCGGCCAGAACAACCTCGGCCCGTCCGCCGACGACTACGGCTCGCTGACCTACTGGGCGCCGACAGTCAACCTCGACCGCGACCCGCGCTGGGGCAGGACCGACGAGGCGTTCGGCGAGGACCCGTACTTCGTCGGGCAGATGGCCGGC
Organism: Streptomyces sp. NPDC024632; assembly: GCF_055559175.1. Lineage (NCBI taxonomy): Bacteria > Bacillati > Actinomycetota > Actinomycetes > Kitasatosporales > Streptomycetaceae > Streptomyces > Streptomyces sp. NPDC024632. Next base: position 3,136 of record NZ_JBVHLD010000025.1, on the reverse strand, counting down.
CAGTTCGTCGACGGCTACCAGGGCAACAACCCGGACGGCACCTCGAAGACCGGCTATCTGAAGGTCGCCTCCACCGCCAAGCACTACGCGCTCAACAACGTCGAGGACAACCGCACCGGCATCAGCTCCGACGTCAACGACACCGACCTGCGCGACTACTACACCGCGCAGTTCCGCTCGCTGATCGAGGACGCGCACGTGTCCGGGCTCATGACGTCGTACAACGCGATCAACGGCACCCCGTCGGTCTCCGACACCTACACCACCAACCAACTCGCCCAGCGCACCTACGGGTTCAACGGGTACATCACCTCCGACTGCGGCGCGGTCAGCACCAACTGGCGGCAGTTCCCCGGCGGTCACGACTGGGCGCCGCCCGGCTGGACCACCGACCACAAGGACAACCCGACGTGGACCGAGACCGCCACCGGCACGACGATGTCCGGGCAGGCCGGCGGCCAGGCGTACGCGCTGCGGGCCGGTACCGACCTCAACTGCACGGGTGACGAGGCGACCACCGCCAACATCCAGGAGGCCATCGAGGCGGGCGCGCTCAGCGAGGGCGTGGTCGACACCGCCCTGGTGAAGGTCTTCACCATCCGCATGGAGACCGGCGAGTTCGACCCGGCGAGCGCGGTGTCGTACACGAACATCACCAAGGACCAGATCGAGAGCCCGGCCCACCAGGCGCTCGCCACCACGGTCGCCGACAACTCCCTGGTGCTGCTGAAGAACGACAAGCGGGCCTCGGGCGGCGGCAAACTGCTGCCCGCCGACCCCGCCACCACCAAGAAGGTCGTCGTCCTCGGCGACCTCGCCAACACCGCGACGCTCGGCCTGTACTCGGGTGACCCGACCTACCGGACCAGCCCGCTGCGCGGCATCCAGAACGAGATCCACGCGATCGACCCCACGGCGTCCGTGGTCTACGACGCGGCGGGCACCTCGTCCACCGGCACCGGCGCCGCGGTGCTCTCCGACAAGACCAAGGCCGACATCAAGGCCGCCGACCTCGTGGTGCTGTTCGTCGGCACCACCCAGGCCAACGGCGACGAGGGCAACGACCGCGACAACCTGAACATGCCCGGCAACTACCAGTCGTTGATCGACCAGACGTCGGCGCTCGGCACCGACAAGCTCGCCCTGGTCATCCAGTCCGACGGCCCGGTCGACATCCAGAAGGAGGCCGCCGCCGGCTCACCGGTCTCCTCGATCGTCTTCAGCGGCTACAACGGCCAGTCGCAGGGCACCGCGCTCGCCCATGTGCTCTTCGGCGACGTCAACCCGTCCGGGCACCTCAACTTCACCTGGTACAAGGACGATTCACAGCTCCCCGACAAGCAGAACTACGGGCTGACCCCGAGCGCCACCGGCGGCCTCGGCCGTACGTACCAGTACTTCACCGGCGCCCCCACGTACCCCTTCGGCTACGGACTCAGCTACAGCTCCTTCTCCTTCACCTCGGTCAGCGCCAACAAGACGCAGATCACGCCGGACGGCACCGTGAAGATCGGCGTGGACGTCACCAACACCGGCAAGACGGCGGGCGCCACGGTCGCGCAGCTCTACGCGGCGACCCCCTTCACCGTCCCCGGCGTGGAACTGCCCGCCAAGCGGCTGGCGGGCTTCGCCAAGACCAAGGTGCTGGGGCCCGGCAAGAGCCAGCACCTGACCATCACCGTCAAGGCCGCCGACCTGTCCTTCTGGGACGCCAAGAGCTCCCGGCAGACCGTCTACAACGGCACCTACGCGTTCCGGCTCGGCCCGGACTCCGCGCACCCGGCGGGCACCGCGAACGTGAGGATCAGCGGCACTCTGACGCCCAAGGTGCGCTACGTCACCGTGCAGCCCGAGAGCGTCGTCCACGACGCGGGCCAGACCTTCTCGCTCACCGGCAAGAACAAGTGGATCAAGGACGACACCAACCCGGCGAAGGAACAGCGCGACCTGTCCGTCACCGCGGACGACGTCGTGGAGGCCGTCAACAACGACCAGTCCTTCGTCGACCTGTCCACCGCCAAGGTCACGTACCGCAGCAGTGACCCGGCGGTCGCCACCGTCGACAAGAACGGCCTGGTGCACGCCGTGGCCGACGGCGTCGCCACCGTCTCGGCGACCGTGGGCGGCGTCACCGGCTCCACCCCGGTCGTGGTCCGCGGCACCCTTACGCTCAAGGCGCTGCCGATCGCCAAGGCGGGCAGCACCCTGACCGCGACCACCACCTACACCAACGGCGCCGCGTCCGCGGTGCGGAACGTGTCGGTCACGCTCGCCACCCCGGCGGGCTGGACGGCCACGGCCACCAGCCCGGCGACCTTCGACACCGTCGGCGCGGGCCAGAAGGCCACCACCACCTGGCAGGTGACCGTCCCGGCCGGTGCGGACCCCGACAACTTCACCCTGGACGCCACCGTCATCACCCCCTCCGGGGAGGAGAGCGCCCAGGCCCCCGTCACCGTGCCGTACGCGTCACTGACCGCCGCCTACAACAACTCCGGCATCAGCGACGACGCCCACACCACGACCGGCAGCCTGGACGGCGAGGGCGCCAGCTTCTCGCTCCAGGCGCTGGCCGCCCTGGGCTGGCACGCGGGCCAGAACACCGACCACGACGGGGTGTCCTTCCCCTGGCCCGCCACCGCGGGCACCGGGGACCCCGACAACGCCGTGGCCGGCGGCCAGGCCGTCGAGATCACCGGCACCGGCACCAAGCTGGGCTTTGTCGGCACCAGCGCCTTCGGCGCCACCTCCGGCACCGGCACCATCGTCTACACCGACGGGACCACGCAGACCTACGCGCTGGCCCTGTCCGACTGGTGGGCCGGATCACCGTCGCAGGGCAGCGACTTCGCCGCCAGCACGCCCTACCTCAACAACGGCGGCGGACAGCAGCAGCAGACCGTGCACATCTCCGCGGCCACCGTGGACCTGCTGCCCGGAAAGACCGTCCAGGCGATCACCCTGCCCAACGTGAGCAAGACGCAGGTCGACCACCAGGTCGCCATGCACCTGTTCTCGATCGCGATCGGCGGCTGACACGCAGCGGGGGGGGGGGGGGGGGGGGGGGGGGGGGGGGGGGGGGGGGGGGGGGGGGGGGGGGGGGGGGGGGGGGGGGGGGGGGGGGGGGGGGGGGGGG
>NZ_JBVHLD010000024.1:0-151897 GCF_055559175.1 Streptomyces sp. NPDC024632 | reverse complement strand
TCAGCGCCGATGGTACTGCAGGGGGGACCCTGTGGGAGAGTAGGACACCGCCGAACAATTTTTATGGAAGAGGCCCGGCCTCGGATCTTAGGATCCGACGCCGGGCCTCTTTTGCGTCTGCGGTAGAGTCTGGCCCGAAACGTCAGGACATACATACAGGAGGGGCCCCGGTGGAGGTCCAGGAGACAAGGGTGCAAACGGATCGGATCTTCACGATCCCCAACATCCTGAGTATGGCCCGCCTGGTGGGCGTACCCGTGTTCCTGTGGCTGATTCTGTGGCCCGAGTTCGGCGGACCGAAGGCTGACGGCTGGGCGCTGCTCGTACTCGCCCTGAGCGGCATCAGTGACTATCTGGACGGCAAGCTGGCCCGGCGGTGGAATCAGGTCAGCAGTCTCGGCCGGGTTCTCGATCCCGCGGCGGACCGGCTGTTTGTACTGTCCACGCTGGTAGGACTCACATGGCGCGACATCCTCCCACTGTGGGTAACGGTCCTGCTGCTGGCCCGTGAGGCCGTGATGGCGGTGATGCTGCTGATTCTGCGGAGGCACGGGTACGGACCTCCCCAGGTGAACTTCATCGGGAAAGCGGCTACCTTCAACCTCATGTACGCCTTTCCGCTGCTCCTCCTGAGCGACGGAAGCGGATGGCTTGCGACACTGGCGTCTATTTTCGGCTGGGCGTTCGCAGGTTGGGGTACAACCCTGTACTGGTGGGCAGGGATCCTCTATGTGGTGCAGGTCCGCCGACTTGTGCGGGCGGACACCACGGCTGACTGAGTCACGAGGAGGACGTTCCGACATGAAGGCGGTTGTCATGGCCGGCGGTGAAGGCACTCGCCTTCGCCCAATGACCTCGAGCATGCCCAAACCTCTGCTGCCAGTGGTGAATCGCCCGATCATGCAGCATGTTCTGACACTGCTCAAGCGGCATGGACTCACTGAGACGGTGGTGACTGTCCAGTTCCTTGCCTCCCTGGTGAAGAATTATTTCGGGGACGGCGAAGAATTTGGAATGGAGCTCACCTACGCCAACGAGGAGAAGCCGCTGGGGACGGCCGGAAGCGTCAAGAACGCCGAAGAGGCGTTGAAGGACGACTCCTTCCTCGTGATCTCCGGTGATGCCCTGACGGACTTCGATCTCACCGAGCTGATCGAATTCCACAAGGAGAAGGGAGCCATGGTCACGGTCTGCCTGACCCGGGTCCCCAATCCCCTCGAATTCGGTATCACCATCGTCGACGACGAAGGCAAGGTGGAACGCTTCCTGGAGAAGCCCACCTGGGGCCAGGTGTTCTCCGACACGGTGAATACCGGCATTTACGTGATGGAGCCCGAGGTCTTCGACTACGTCCAGGCCGACGTGTCCGTCGACTGGTCGGGCGACGTCTTCCCGCAGCTCATGAAGGAGGGCAAGCCCGTCTACGGCTTCATCGCCGAGGGCTACTGGGAGGACGTCGGCACCCACGAGAGCTACGTGAAGGCCCAGGCCGACGTACTCGAGGGCAAAGTCGACGTCGACATCGACGGCTTCGAGATCTCCCCCGGCGTGTGGGTCGCGGAAGGCGCCGAGGTGCACCACGACGCCATCCTGCGCGGCCCGCTCTTCATCGGCGACTACGCCAAGGTCGAGGCGGGTGCCGAGATTCGCGAGCACAGCGTCATCGGCTCCAATGTGGTCGTGAAAACAGGCGCTTTCCTGCACAAGGCCGTCATCCACGACAATGTCTACATCGGCCAGCAGACCAATCTGCGCGGCTGCGTCATCGGCAAGAACACCGATGTCATGCGGGCCGCGCGGATCGACGACGGCGCGGTCATCGGCGACGAGTGCCTGATCGGCGAGGAATCGAACATCGCCGGCAACGTACGCGTCTATCCGTTCAAGACGATCGAGGCCGGCGCCTTCGTCAACACCTCGGTCATCTGGGAGTCGCGCGGGCAGGCACATCTGTTCGGCGCCCGCGGGGTGTCCGGCATTCTGAACGTCGAGATCACCCCCGAGCTGGCCGTACGGCTGGCGGGCGCGTACGCGACCACGTTGAAGAAGGGCGCGACGGTCACCACCGCGCGCGACCACTCACGTGGTGCGCGTGCGCTGAAGCGGGCGGTGATCTCCGCGCTCCAGACCAGCGCGATCGACGTGCGCGACCTGGAGAACGTGCCGATGCCCGTGGCACGGCAGCAGACCGCGCGCGGCAGCGCGGGCGGCATCATGATCCGGACCTCACCGGGGCGGCCGGACTCGCTGGACATCATGTTCTTCGACGAGCGGGGCGCGGACCTGTCCGCGGCCGGACAGCGGAAGCTGGACCGGGTCTTCGCCCGTCAGGAGTACCGCAGGGCGTTCCCCGGCGAGATCGGAGACCTGCGGTTCCCCGCCACGGTCTTCGACTCCTACACCGGCGCGCTGCTGCGGGCCGTGGACATCTCCGGGATCGCCGACGCCGGTCTGAAGGTCGTGGTCGACGCGGCCAACGGCAGTGCCGGGCTCGTGCTGCCCAGCCTCCTCGGACGGCTCGGCGTGGACGCGCTCACCGTCAACCCCGGTCTGGACGAGGCCCGTCCGACCGAGACCACCGAGAGCCGGCGGGCCGGACTCGTACGCCTCGGTGAGATCGTCGCCTCGGCGCGGGCCGCCTTCGGCGTGCGCTTCGACCCCGTGGGCGAGCGGCTGTCCCTGGTGGACGAGCGGGGCCGGATCATCGAGGACGACCGGGCGCTGCTGGTCATGCTCGACCTCGTCGCGGCCGAGCGCCGCAGCGGCCGGGTGGCGCTGCCCGTGACCACGACCCGGATCGGCGAGCAGGTCGCCGCGTACCACGGCACCCAGGTCGAGTGGACGACGACGTCGCCCGACGACCTGACCAGGGTCGGCAGGGCCGAGGGCACCATCTTCGGCGGCGACGGGCGCGGCGGCTTCATCATTCCGGAGTTCAGCAGCGTCTTCGACGGATCGGCCGCCTTCGTGCGGCTGATCGGACTGGTGGCGCGTACGCAGCTCACGCTCAGCCAGATCGACGCCCGTATCCCGCGCGCTCACGTCATCAAGCGGGACGTGCCGACACCGTGGGCCGTCAAGGGTTCCGTGATGCGGCGCGTGGTGGAGTCGGCGGGCGACCGCTCGGTGGACACCACCGACGGCGTGCGCGTGGTCGAGGCGGACGGACGCTGGGTGATGGTGCTGCCCGACCCGGCGGAGGCCGTCACGCATCTGTGGGCGGAAGGGCCCGACGACACCTCCGCGGAGGCACTGCTCGACGAGTGGGCGGAGGTCGTGGAGAGCGCCGGGCGCTGATCCTTCGGCCGAACGGCGCGCCGTGAGGGGGCCATTCGAGTGTGGCGGCCCCGACGTGCGACGATGTGCGGCATGCCGCAGCAGCAACCCGATCGGAGCAGCCCCGTCCCCGGGGCTGCCCGGCGGCGTCCTGACGCCTCGATGTCGTTGCTCACCAACGTCATGGAGCACAGTCTCGACGACGGGTACGCGGAGGCCGCCGCGCGCCGCGGCGAGGTCGGCACCTCCAGGCTGCCGAAGCGGCTGAGCGGGAAGTTGGGCCTGGCCGCGGGTCTCGTACTCGCCGCCATCGTCGTCACGGTGGGCGCGGCCCAGACGCGGGTGGCCGCGCCCACCGAGGCCAAGGAGCGCCAGAAGCTCATCGACCAGGTGAAGACCGAGACCGACAGCGCCGACAAGCTCCAGAGCAGTGTGGACGGCCTGCGCGACACCGTGGCCGCCGAGCAGCGGGCCGCGTTGGAGGACCACGGCGGCGACAGCAGCGCCTTGGTCGAGTTGCTGTCGGGCGCGACCCCGGTGGACGGTCCCGGCGTCAAGCTGGTCGTGGACGACGCCAAGGAGGCGTCAGAAGGCGGCACAGGCGGCCCGCGGGAGAGCAGCAGCTTCTCCGACACCGGCAGGGTCCGCGACCGCGACATGCAGCGCGTGGTGAACGGGCTGTGGTCCTCGGGAGCCGAGGCGATCACCGTCAACGGCCAACGGCTCACCGCACTGTCCGCCATCCGGGCCGCCGGTGACGCCATACTGGTCGACAACAAGCCGCTGGCGCCGCCGTACACGGTGCTGGCGATCGGGGACGGGGAGCGGTTGAGCGCGGCATTCCAGGACAGTGCGGACGGTCAGTACCTGCACGTCCTGGAGCAGAACTACGGCATCCGCGCGAGCATCTCCGTCCAGGGCACGCTGCACCTGGCCGCCGCGCCCAGCCTGATCGTGCGGTATGCCAAGCCGGTCCCCGGCCAGCAGAAGGCGGACTCCGCCACAACAGGGAAGGGTTCGAAGTGATCGCCGTACTGGGCCTCGTCGTGGGAGTCGTGGTCGGGCTCGTGGTCCGTCCCGTGGTGCCGACCGGGGTCGAGCCGTATCTGCCGATCGCCGTCGTCGCCGCTCTCGACGCGGTCTTCGGCGGCCTGCGGGCGATGCTGGACGGGATCTTCGACGACAAGGTCTTCGTGGTCTCCTTCCTGTCCAACGTGGTGGTGGCGGCGCTGATCGTCTTCCTCGGCGACAAGCTCGGGGTGGGCGCGCAGCTCTCCACCGGCGTCGTGGTCGTCCTCGGCATCCGGATCTTCTCCAACGCGGCGGCCATCCGCCGCCACGTCTTCCGGGCGTGACGACGGTATGAGCGACGAGCACCACGAGTCCGCGGACGACGGGCGGGACCGCCAGCAGCACGGCCCGGCCCACGCCGCGCACGATCACGAGCCCGCCCACGCCGCGCACGCCCATGAGCCGGAGCACGCCGCGCCGCCGGTCACCGGGCGGCAGCGCCTGGTCGCCGGGCTGTGGCCGCCGCGGCTGTCACGCGCCCAGCTCACCGTGGCCGTCCTGCTGTTCGTCCTCGGCCTCGGGCTGGCGATCCAGGTCAGCTCCACGAGCGACAGCGGCGGCGCGCTGCGCGGCGCGCGCAAGGAGGACCTGGTCCGCATCCTGACCGAGCTGGACAACCGCACCCAGCGGCTCGAGGACGAGAAGCGGGGTCTGGAGAGCCAGCGGTCGGAGCTGGAGACCAGTTCCAACCAGGCCGCGGAGGCGCTCAAGCAGACCCAGGCCAAGGCGCAGCAGCTCGGCATCCTGGCGGGCACGGTGGCCGCCCAGGGGCCCGGTATCACGCTGACGATCACCGACCCCAAGGGCGGTGTCCAGGCAGACTCGCTCCTGGACACCCTCCAGGAACTCCGGGCGGCCGGTGCGGAGGCGATCCAGATCAACGATGTACGGGTCGTCGCCGACACGTACTTCACGGAGGGTACGGACGGTGTGCTCATCGACGGCCACAAAGTGTCCCAGCCGTACGAGTTCAAGGTGATCGGAAATCCGCAGGATCTGGAGCCCGCCCTCAACATCCCGGGCGGGGTCGTGCAGACGCTGGAGAAGGAGCAGGCCACGGCCGATGTCGTCAGGTCGCAGAAGATCGTTGTGTCCGCCTTGCGGCCGTCGAAGCAGCCTGACTACGCTCGGTCGTCATCCCAGTGAGGCGGGGGGTCGGGGCATCTGTGGGGTGCTGTGTGGTGGAAACTGTGTGTAGCGAGGGTTCGTCCTGCCCCACGGGCGGGTCTGTTTCTTTCAAGGGGAATCGCCCGTGAAGTTGTTTGGGAAGTTTTTCGGCAAGAGCGCGCGGCAGTCGGGTGACCCGGCGACGGCGCGCCACCGTGCTCCGCGGAACACCGGGGAGGAGAGCCAGTCCGGCGACCGCCCGCTGTTCCGGCACGAGGACCAGCAAGGCGGCGGCGACTTTTCCGGTGGCCCCGGCGTGGCGCCTGTTGACCCTGCCTCGTCCCCCCGCATAGGTTTCGGGGAACCATCAACCTCAACCCCGGGTGGAGGGTTCGGCTTGCCGGTTTGTACGCGGTGCGGGCACACGAACGCGGAGGCGAGCCGCTTCTGCAACAACTGCGGTGCGCCGCTGCGCGGTTCAGGGGCCGGGCAGGAACGCGCGTCCGAGACCACCTCCACGATCTCCATCTCGGGCCTCGAGGCGTACGAGGCGGAGGTCACCGGCCAGCATGTGACGCCGTCGCTCTCCTCCGAGGCGCAGTCGGCCGTGGACGCGTTGCCGATGGGCTCCGCGCTGCTGATCGTGCGACGGGGGCCGAACTCGGGCAGCCGCTTCCTGCTGGACGGTGAGCTGACCACGGCCGGCCGCCACCCGCAGAGCGACATCTTCCTCGACGACGTCACGGTCTCCCGTCGCCATGTGGAGTTCCGCCGCGGCCCGGACGGCGGCTTCACCGTCTCCGACGTCGGCAGCCTCAACGGCACGTACGTCAACCGGGAGCGGATCGACGCGGTGCCGCTGTCCAACGGTGACGAGGTCCAGATCGGCAAGTACAGGTTGGTCTTCTACGCGAGCCAGCGGGGGATCTAGCTCTTTTCCCCCGGACCCGGTCCGGGGGACCCCAGGGAAGGTGTTCATGCCGAGAACGCAGGGCGGTGCCGGAGACGGCACCGCCACCGCCGACAGCGCGCTGTTGAGCATCGGCGCCGTCCTGGGGCAGCTCCAGGACGAGTTCCCCGAGGTCACCATCTCCAAGATCCGTTTCCTGGAGGCCGAGGGTCTGGTCGAGCCGCAGCGCACCCCGTCCGGATACCGCAAGTTCGCGGCCCGTGACGTCGAGCGGCTCGCCTACATCCTGCGCGTGCAGCGCGACCACTACCTGCCGCTGCGGGTGATCAGGGAGCACCTGGACGCGCTCGACCGCGGCGAGCACGTGGCGCTGCCGGGTCCCGCGGAGTCCAGGGAGGCCCAGGAGGCCGCCATCGAGCCCCAGGCGCCCGCGGAGCTGCGGATCGGCCGTACGGAGCTGCTGGCGGCCACCGGGGCCGACGGCGAGGAACTGGACCAGTGGGAGTCCTACGGCCTGGTCGAGGCCGGCCGGGACGGCGGATACGACGCCGACACGGTGAACATCGGACGGCTCATCGTCGACCTCGGCCGTTTCGGGCTCGAACCGCGCCATTTGCGGGCGGTGAAGGCCGCTGCAGACCGGGAGGCGGGTCTGGTGGAGCAGGTCGTGGCGCCGCTGCGGCGGCACCGCAATCCGCAGACGCGCACCCACGCCGAGGTCACCGCGCGCGAGCTGGCCGCGCTCTCCGTTCGGCTGCACGCGGCGATGGTGCAGTCCGCGCTGCGGGTCAAGCTCCTCTGAGTGGTTTTTCGGTTTTTCCCACGCCCTGTAAAGGCGCCGGTACCGGGCGGGTACGGGCTTTTCAGCGGTCTCCCGCGGGGTTCGTGCCGACTTTGTGCCGGGCTTCACGAAGCCGCCGAAGTCCGGCCCAGGGGGTGCCCGACTACCCAAACCCGGCAGGCACGTCCTAGGGTTGCTGTGTGAACGAGCTCGACGTTGTGGGTGTCCGGGTCGAAATGCCCTCCAATCAACCGATCGTGCTCCTGCGTGAAGTGGGAGGCGACCGGTACCTGCCCATCTGGATCGGGCCGGGAGAGGCGACGGCCATCGCTTTCGCGCAGCAGGGCATGACGCCTGCGCGACCGCTCACGCATGACCTCTTCAAGGACGTACTCGAAGCGGTCGGACAGACGCTGACCGAGGTCCGTATCACCGACCTGCGCGAAGGCGTCTTCTACGCCGAGCTGGTGTTCGCCAGCGGCGTGGAGGTCAGTGCCCGTCCGTCCGACGCCATAGCCCTCGCGCTGCGCACCGGTACGCCGATCTACGGCAGTGACGGGGTGCTCGACGACGCCGGGATCGCGATCCCGGACGAGCAGGAGGACGAGGTGGAGAAGTTCCGCGAGTTCCTCGACCAGATCTCGCCCGAGGACTTCGGCACGAGCAACCAGTGAGCCGTTCCCGATACCGGGACACGCCAAACCACTCGTGGGGTGAATATCACTCGGCGTGCCGAGTGTGGCGATCGTTGACGCACCCCTGGCGACTGCCTACCTTCGGAGAGGAAAGTCCCGATGGCACGTGCACGCGGCCCCGGGACGCGAAGGGACGGAGGGCGGCGTGAGAAGCACCGGCGACGGTCTGGCGACCGGCGGCCCGTATCCGACCCAGGGGGCACTGGCGCGCGCCACCGCTGACGCGGGCGGCGGCGGGGCGGCACAGGACGTACCGCCCGAGCAGATCGGCTACCGCGGGCCCACCGCGTGCGCGGCGACCGGCATCACCTACCGCCAGCTCGACTACTGGGCCCGTACCGGCCTGGTCGAGCCCAGCGTCCGCCCCGCCTACGGCTCCGGCACGCAGCGGCTCTACAGCTTCCGGGACGTCGTCGTCCTGAAGATAGTGAAGCGGCTGCTGGACACCGGCGTCTCGCTCCAGAACATCCGGACGGCGGTACGGCACCTGCGCTCCGTCGGGCCGACTGAGCTGGCCAGGATGACGCTGATGAGCGACGGTGCCACGGTCTACGAGTGCACCTCGCCCGACGAGGTGGTGGATCTGCTCCAGGGGGGCCAGGGGGTCTTCGGCATCGCCGTGGGCGTGGTCTGGCGGGACGTGGAGAGTTCGCTGTCCCAGATGCACGGGGAGCGGGTGGACACCGGCGAGACCCTGGTCGGCGACAATCCGTCCGACGAGCTGGCGAAGCGGCGCAATCGGGCGGTCTGAACGGCTCACCGACGCCGTGCCGTACACGTGTACGGCGATTGTCGGTGTCGTGCGGCACGATCGGTACTTGTGAGAAGTGCGCCGACGATCCTGCATCTGGACATGGACGCGTTCTTCGCCGCGGTCGAACAGGCGTCGAAGCCGAGCCTGCGGGGCAAGCCGGTGGTGGTCGGCGGCCTCGGCCCCCGCGGCGTCGTATCGACCGCGTCCTATGAGGCGCGCGTCCACGGCGTCCACTCCGCGATGGCGATGGCCCACGCCCGCCGCCTCAGCCCCAACGCCGCCTATCTCGTACCGCGCTTCGGCATCTACCGGCAGATCAGCGAGGCCGTGATGGCGCTGCTGCACGAGGTGTCACCCCTGATAGAGCCGCTGAGCCTGGACGAGGCGTTCGTGGACCTGGAGGCGGGCGGGCACGGCGCGGACCCGCGGGCGGTCGCCCGGCGGCTGCGCGCCGAGATCCGGGCCAGCACCGGGCTCACCGCCTCGGTGGGGCTCGCCGGGTCGAAGCTGCTGGCGAAGATCGCCTCCGAGCAGGCCAAGCCGGACGGCCTGGTCGTCGTCGAGCCCGGCACCGAGCGCGCGCTGCTCGAACCGATGCCGGTACGCACCCTGCCCGGCGTCGGGCCCGCCACCGCCGAGCATCTGCGGCGCGTGGGCATCACCACCGTCGGCGAGATCGTGCACGCGGGGGAGCCGGAGCTGGTCCGGCTGCTCGGCAAGGCGCACGGCACGGGCCTGCACTCGATGGCCGCCGGCCTCGACAACCGCCCCGTGGTCGCCGACCGCGACGTCAAGTCCATCTCCGTCGAGGACACCTTCGACGCCGACCTCACCGACCGCGCCCATGTGCGGTACGAGATCGACCGGCTCGCCGAGCGCTGCGTGCAGCGGCTGCGCGGCGCGGGCCGCTCCGGGCGGACGGTGGTCGTCAAGGTCCGCAGATACGACTTCTCGACCCTGACGCGCTCCGAGACGCTGCGGGCGCCGACCGACGACCCGGGACTCGTACGGGAGACCGCCAGGCGGCTGATGGAGGCCGTCGACACCACCGGCGGTGTGCGGCTGCTCGGGGTGGGCGTCGCCGGGCTCGCCGACTTCACGCAGGAGGATCTGTTCGCGCACGCGGCGGGGGAGGGCGAGGAGGACGAGAACGCGCCCGAGGAGCTGCCCTCGGCGCCGCCGCCCGCACCGGAGCGGGCCAGGCTCTGGTGGCCGGGCCAGGACGTGGAGCACGAGACGTACGGCTCCGGATGGGTGCAGGGAAGCGGGGTCGGGCGGGTCACCGTGCGCTTCGAGGTGCCCTCGGACACCGTGCCCGGCCGGGTGCGGACCTTCGCCGTGGACGACCCGGCGCTCGCGCACCGCGATCCACTGCCGCTCGACCCGGGGGAAGCGGCGGGTGCGGGCCGGGGGAAGGAAGGGGGCGCGGGGCAGGGGGAGGAAGAGGGCGTGGGGCAGGGGGAGGAGGACGCTCAGTCCTCGCCCGCGAGCCGCCCGAAGTCCCGGTCGGGGGGCGGCGGCGGCTCCGAGCCGGACGTCGGCACGTCCATCCCGTAGTGGTGGTAGAGCTGCAACTCCTGCTCCGGCGACAGGTGGCGCCCCACACCGAAGTCCGGCGCGTCCCTGATCAGCGCTTTCTTGTACGGCACCCGCAATTCGTCGTCCACCACTTCGCTGGGCTCCAGCGGTACGAACGCGTCGCGCGTGAACAGCCCGGTCCTGACGGCCGCCCACTCCGGTATGCCGGTCGCGTCGTCGAGGTACACCTCGTCCACCGTGCCGATCTTCGTACCGTCATGGTCGAAGACGCGGCGGCCGATCAGGCTGCGCGGATCGATGTCGGTCTGCACGGTCCCTCCAACCAATGACGAGCGATGTCTGGGTACAGCCAAAGGCACATCCTGGCCGGTGTCGACTCGGGCGGTGATCACCGCCCCCCGCCCCCGCCGGGTCCCGCCGCCTCGCTGGTAGGCTGGTGATCGGCCGCAGACCCCGTGCGGGAGAGCCTCCGAGACAGTGTCGGAGGCGCCGAAGGAGCAAATCCTCCCCGGAATCTCTCAGGCATCCGTACCGCATGGACGAGGTCACTCTGGAAAGCAGGGCACGCACCGGGAGCGGTTTTCCGGCACGGGCCCTCACCGACGGTGAAAGCCGCTCCCACGGGGGCGGTGAAGCTCTCAGGTTCTGATGACAGAGGGGGAGGCCGTACGGGTGTCCGCGCGTCGCGGCACCCCCCGAAGGTCGTCGCAGACCAGGAGGCCTCCGCAGATGACTTCCCGTCGCATTCCCCTCGCCGAGCTGGAAGCGGGCGTGCCGTTCGCCAGGCGCCACATCGGACCCGACGCAGCGGCGCAGGCGAAGATGCTCGCCCAGGTCGGCTACGGCTCCCTGGACGAACTCACCGAAGCGGCCGTGCCCGACACCATCAGGAGCGCGCAGGCCCTGGCGCTGCCCGAGGCGCGCACCGAGGCCGAGGCGCTGGCCGAGCTGCGGGCGCTGGCGGACCGCAATCAGGTGCTGGCCCCGATGATCGGCCTGGGCTACTACGGCACCTTCACCCCGCCCGTCATCCTGCGCAATGTGATGGAGAACCCGTCCTGGTACACGGCCTACACGCCGTACCAGCCGGAGATCTCGCAGGGCCGCCTGGAGGCGCTGCTCAACTTCCAGACCGTCGTCGCCGACCTCACCGGGCTGCCCACCTCCGGCGCCTCGCTGCTCGACGAGAGCACCGCGGCGGCCGAGGCGATGGCGCTGTCCCGCCGGGTCGGCAAGGTCAAGCAGGGCGTCTACCTGGTCGACGCCGACACCTTCCCGCAGACCGTCGCGGTGATCCGGACCCGCGCGGAGCCGACCGGCGTCGAGGTCGTCGTCGCCGACCTGTCCGAGGGCATCCCGGCGGAGATCGCCGAGCGTGGCGTCTTCGGCGTCCTGCTCCAGTACCCGGGCGCCTCGGGCGCCGTACGGGACCCGCGCCCGGTCATCGAGCGCGCGCACGAGCTGGGCGCGGTCATCACCGTCGCCGCCGACCTGCTGGCGCTGACGCTGCTCACCTCGCCCGGCGAGCTGGGCGCGGACATCGCGGTGGGCACCACCCAGCGCTTCGGCGTCCCCATGGGCTTCGGCGGACCGCACGCCGGATACATGGCCGTACGCGACTCCTACGCCCGCAACCTGCCCGGCCGCCTCGTCGGCGTCTCCGTGGACGCCGACGGCAACCGCGCCTACCGGCTGGCCCTCCAGACCCGCGAGCAGCACATCCGCCGCGAGAAGGCCACCAGCAACATCTGTACGGCGCAGGTCCTGCTCGCCGTGATGGCCGCGATGTACGCGGTCTACCACGGCCCCGACGGGCTCGCGCAGATCGCCGGCCGCACCCACCGCTACGCCGCGGTGCTCGCCGCGGGTCTGCGCGCGGGCGGCGTCGAGATCGTGCACGACGGCTACTTCGACACGCTCACCGCGCGGGTGCCGGGACGCGCGGCCGAGGTCGTGGCCGCCGCCCGTCAGGCCGGGGTCAATCTGCGGCTGACCGACGCCGACCTGGTCGGTATCGCCTGCGACGAGACCACCGACCGGGCCCGCCTCGCGGCCGTCCTCGACGCCTTCGGCGTCCAGGGGAGCGCCGCCGACCTCGACGCGCTGGACGCGGCCACCGAGGACGCGCTGCCCGCCGGACTGCTGCGCACCGACGCGTATCTGACCCACCCCGTCTTCCACCAGCACCGCAGCGAGACCGCGATGCTGCGCTACCTGCGGCGGCTGGCCGACCGCGACTACGCGCTGGACCGCGGGATGATCCCGCTGGGCTCCTGCACGATGAAGCTCAACGCGACCACCGAGATGGAGCCGGTCACCTGGCCCGAATTCGGCGCGCTGCACCCCTTCGCGCCGGTCGAGCAGGCCGAGGGCTACCTGGCGCTGATCCACGGCCTGGAGGACCAGCTCGCCGAGGTCACCGGCTACGACAAGGTCAGCCTCCAGCCCAACGCGGGCTCCCAGGGCGAACTGGCCGGGCTGCTCGCGGTCCGCGCCTACCACCGCGCCAACGGCGACACCGGCCGTACCGTCTGCCTGATCCCGTCCTCCGCGCACGGCACCAACGCCGCGAGCGCCGTGATGGCGGGCATGAAGGTCGTCGTGGTCAAGACCGGCGAGAACGGCGACGTGGACGTCACCGACCTGCACGCCAAGATCGAGCAGCACCGCGACCAGCTCGCCGTGCTGATGGTCACCTACCCGTCCACGCACGGCGTGTTCGAGGACAACATCACCGACGTCTGCGCGGCCGTGCACGACGCGGGTGGCCAGGTGTACGTGGACGGCGCGAATCTCAACGCGCTGGTCGGTCTGGCCAGGCCCGGCCGGTTCGGGGCGGACGTCTCGCACCTGAACCTGCACAAGACCTTCTGCATCCCGCACGGCGGCGGCGGCCCCGGCGTCGGCCCCGTCGCGGTCCGCGCGCACCTGGCGCCGTACCTGCCGAACCACCCGCTCCAGCCCACCGCGGGACCTGCCACCGGCGTCGGCCCCGTCTCGGGCGCGCCGTGGGGCTCGGCGGGCATCCTGCCGATCTCCTGGACGTATGTACGGCTGATGGGCGCGGAAGGGCTCAAGCAGGCCACCCAGATGGCGGTACTGGGCGCGAATTACGTCGCCAAGCGGCTGGAGCCGCACTTCCCCGTGCTCTACACCGGCCCCGGCGGGCTGGTCGCCCACGAGTGCATCATCGACCTGCGGCCGCTGGCCAAGGAGACCGGCGTCAGCGTCGACGACATCGCCAAGCGGCTGATCGACTACGGCTTCCACGCGCCGACGATGTCCTTCCCGGTGGCGGGCACGCTGATGATCGAGCCGACCGAGAGCGAGGACCTGGCGGAGCTGGACCGTTTCTGCGACGCCATGATCGCGATCCGCGGCGAGATCGACCGGGTCGGCGCGGGCGACTGGCCGGCCGACGACAACCCGCTGCGCAACGCCCCGCATACCGCGGCGGCGCTCGGCGGCGACTGGGCGCACCCGTACAGCCGCGAGGAGGCGGTCTTCCCCGCCGGGGTCGTCGCGGCCGACAAGTACTGGCCGCCGGTACGGCGGATCGACGGCGCTTTCGGCGACCGCAATCTGGTCTGCTCCTGCCCGCCGCTGGACGCGTACGAGAGCTGAGCGCGTTGGGCCGACCGGGTCCGGTGGTACGGGCCCGGCGGTCTCGCGCGAGGCTGCCCGCACATGACGAAGCCGGTTCCGCTGTCAGCAGTGGAACCGGCTCTGTGTGTGGGGCGGTGCGCGGTGCGGCGCGGTCTCGTGTGCGGGCGGCCCCGTACCGGTCAGGCCGCGGCGGTGATCTGCTCGGTGCCCAGGGGGCGGTGCGGCGCGATGATCTGCCCGTCGGGCAGCAGCTCGCCGGTGTCCTCGAAGAGGAGCACGCCGTTGCACAGCAGGCTCCAGCCCTGCTCCGGGTGGTGGGCCAGGGTGTGCGCGGCCTCACGGTCGGGGCACTCTGCGGTGGGGCACTGGGGCTTGTGCTGGCACATGGATGGTGTCTTTCGCTGCGAGAGGTGGCTGGTGCGGATGATTGCGCTGCCTGACTGGTTCATTTCCGTTCCCCCGTTGGTACGGCCGTTCCCAGTGTTGCTCTACTGACGTCGATCCGCAGGGATTTCACGCAGGCAATCCCTTGGAGGACAGGACGCGTCACTCCGCCGGACGGTTGCGAGGGCGGGACGCGACGGCGCCCCCGCGGCCCAGTGGCTCGCGGGGGCACCGTGGAGAGGCGGCGACAGGCCGTCAGGCGGGCGACCCCAGCAGCGGCGGCGGCGCCATCCGTACCGAGAGCAGCGGCATCAGCTCCGCCAGCCGGTGCAGGCGGTGCGGGGCGATGCCGGGCGGCGCGGGGGCCAGCGGCACCAGCACGTCCGCCGGGGTGGGCTGGGCCGTCGAGGCGTCGGCACGCGGGTCGCAGTGCAGCCACAGCGCCAGCATGTACAGGCTGGGCACGGAGAGCAGATGCGGTTGGTAAGTGGCGGGCAGCGTGTCCCCCTGGCGCAGCGCCCGCTCGGTGGAGGCCAGGAACGGCCCCTCGGAGAAGCGCGAGAAGACCCAGCCGTCAGCCGTCGCCACGGTCTCGCCCGCGGCGACGGTGCCTTGCGGCCAGCCCCCGGCGAGGATGTGGAACCGCCAGCCGGTCAATCGTGCGCGAGGCAGGCCGCCGGGGACGTCCGCCGGTTCGAACACATGGACAGGGAGCGGGTGTTCGGCGGTGAGGGGCCCTTGGGCGTTCCGCAGCGCGGGCGTCCGGGCCTCCTGGACCGCGGTGGGAGAGCTGAGCGCGGCCAGGATGCTCCGCAGGGCGGGAGCAGGTGCTGGGGGGACAAGCAGCGGCATGGTGTCGCCTCTCACTGGGAGACAAACAGTGGTGCGGGGGCAGGGGTGCGGACGGCGCATGAGGGCGGAAAGGGGATCGGCTCAGGCGCGTCCGGCGAGGGCGGATGCTTTGCCTTGTTCACGGAGTTTATACGACGTGTGTTCGCTCCGTGTTTCGTCTAGTCGCAGCCAGTATTACGCGCAAGGCGAGAAATCGCCTTCTTCTGCGATGGCCCACGAAGCATTCGTGCAGGGTGCGCGGTGTGCGCCGCATATTTCTGCCCGCTGCGGACGGCTGGATCCCGCCGGTCGTATTCACGAAGTTTTTACGCCGCGCCGTGACCGTGGTATGTGCCACAGGAACCCACTGTGTTAGCCGTTGTGCACAGCCTAGTGGCAGACGCGGGGCCGCCGTGGCGTTATCGATCATTTGGGTGGGCATCCTCCCGTGAGTATCCGTACGAGGAAGGACGCGTCGATGGGCGAGAAGGTCGTTGCCAACGGGTTCGACCTGGCCGACCGGAGGCTGTACCGGCGCAAGCTGCGGCAGTGTCTCGTGGGGCTGGAGCGGCTGTTGGACGAGAAGCGATTCGACCGGCCGCGCAATCTGATGGGTCTGGAGATCGAATTGAATCTCGCGGATTCCGACGGGCTGCCGCGCATGATGAACGAAGAGGTGCTTGAGCGCATCGCGAGCCGGGATTTCCAGACCGAGCTCGCGCAGTTCAATATTGAAGTAAACATCGCGCCGCACCGGCTTTCCGGCCGGGTCATGGACCGCCTCGCCGAGGAACTGCGGATCGGTCTCGGGTATGCCGACCGGATGGCCCGCGAGGTGGGCGCGCACATCGTGATGGTGGGAATTCTGCCCACCCTGGAGGCCCAGGACCTGGTCTCCGCCAACCTCTCCCGCGCCGACCGGTACACGCTGCTCAACGAGCGGATACTGGCGATGCGCGGTGAGGACATCACCCTCGACATCGAGGGCGCCGAACGCCTGCTCTACACGTCCGCGTCCATCGCGCCCGAGGCCGCCTGCACCTCCACCCAGATGCACCTCCAGGTCACCCCCGGCCGCTTCGCCGACGTGTGGAACGCGGCGCAGGTCGTGTCGGGACCGCAGGTGGCCGTCGGCGCCAACTCGCCGTTCCTCTTCGGCCGTGAGCTGTGGCGCGAGACCCGCGCACCGCTGTTCCTCCAGGCCACCGACGTCCGCCCGGAGGAGCTGGTGGCCCAAGGGGTGCGGCCCATCACGTGGTTCGGCGAGCGCTGGATCGACTCCGCCGCCGACCTCTTCGCGGAGAACGTACGGTACTTCCCCTCGCTGCTGCCGATCTGCGACGAGGAGGACCCGCTGCGGGTGCTGGACGACGGGGGAGTCCCGCAGTTGCGCGAACTCACCCTGCACAACGGCACGATCTACCGCTGGAACCGTCCCGTCTACCAGGTGGTCGACGGCGTCCCGCACCTGCGCGTGGAGAACCGGGTGATGCCCGCCGGTCCCACCGTGGCCGACGTCGTCGCCAACACCGCCTTCTACTACGGTCTGGTCCGCGCCCTGGCCGAGGCGGCACGCCCGGTCTGGCACAAGCTGCCCTTCGCCGCCGCCGCGGCCAACTTCGAGGCGTCCTGCCGCGACGGCATCGGCGCGGTCCTCCAGTGGCCGCGCGGCCGCAACGGCGGCCTCGCGGAGATCCCCGCCACCGACCTGATCCTCGACGAACTGCTGCCGCTGGCCGCGGCGGGGCTCGACGCGTGGGGCATCGAGGCCGTCGACCGCGACCACTACCTCGGCATCATCGAACAGCGCTGCCGCCGCCGTACCAACGGCGCCGAATGGCAGTCGGCGGTCTTCCACCGGATGCTGGAGCGCGGCCTCGACCGGCGGCCCGCGCTCGCCGCGATGACCCAGCGGTACCGCGAACTCATGCTGGACGGCGAGCCGGTGCACTCCTGGCCGGTGGCGTGAGCCGTGGCGCACGGGGGCCTCATGCGGCGCGGGCCCGTACAGCGGCCTCAGGGCGCCTTCGCGGCGGCGCTGGTGGCCGCCGCAACGACGGCCTTCAGCAGGACCGCCTGGATCTCCGAGGGGTCGTTGACCTGATACGCGGCCCCGCCGGTGGCCTTCGCGATGCGGTCGCAGGCCGCCTTGTCGGCGTTCGCGCCGACCGCGATGGCGATCAGCGGCACCGGCCGCGCCGGGTCGTCGAGCGTCTTCAGCCTGGACGTCAGGGCGTTGAGCGAGATGCTGCCCGGGTCCTCGTTGGCACCGTCGGTGAGGATCACCACCGCGTTGAACTTGCCGGTCCCGTACGAGGAGACGGCGCTTTGGTAGACCGCGAGCGCCGTGTCGTAGAGGCCGGTCGAGCCGCCCGGCACCGGCTGGAGGTCATGGAACGCGCTGTCGAGCTGCTGGCGGCGCGTGACACCCTTGGCGACGGTGCCGCCGAGCGGGCCGGTGCGGACGATCTCCTGGTAGTCGCGCGAGCCGCTGAGCCGGGTGGAGAAGCGCCACAGCCCGATCTCGTCCTTCGGGGTGAACTGCGACAGCGCCTGCCGCAGCGACTCCTTGGTGATGTCGAGCCGCGACCTGCCGCCCGAACCGGGGACGACGTCGGCCATCGACCCGGACACGTCCACGACCGTGGTGATCCGCGCGCTCTGCACGGTGATCTGCCACATCAGCCGGAGCTTTTGGAGCTCGGGCGCGGAGGGTGAGGGCGCGGGCGTGGCCGACAGGGGTTGCGGCGACTGGCCGCCCGCGCGCCGCACGGTCTCCGTGTCCGGATCGCCGCCGGGCGTACGGAAACCCGCGTCCGCGATCGTCCGCACGCCCTCGTCGTTGCCCAGCAGGGTCAGGAAGCGGTTGGCGGCCCGGCCCTGATCGGTGCTCAGATGCAGGTCGTCGACCATCGTGTACGGGTAGTCCAGGGTCGCCGCGCCGTCCGAGGGGTAGAACAGCCGCAGCGGCGGCGCGGAACCGCCGTTGTGCGCGAACGCGGCCTGTTCGGACAGGATCAGCGCCTGGCTCCGCTTGGGGTCGGCCAGCTCCGCAGGCGTCGTGTCGCGCGGCAGCGTCGCGACCGCCTGCTCGTCGCTGGGCTCGGTGCGCTGCGCGAGGGCCTTCGCGGCAGCCGCCGACTCCGTGTCGGAGTCGGTGCCCTCGCTCCCGCCGGCCCGCGCGATCGACGCGTTGATCATCGCCAGCGCCAGCATGCCGGTGGAGTTGAGCGCCGGATCGGCCGTACCGAACCGCAGGTCCGGTCTGCTGCCCGCCACCCCGGCCAACTCCGCCCAGGTGTACGTCTTGGACGGCCAGCCCAGCGTCTTGGCCTGCGACTGGAGCGCGCCGACCACCACGGGGGACTCGGCGACCGACCGCAGCTTGGTCAGCGCCCTGGCGCTGCCGGTGGCGGACGTCTGGGCCACCCACAGACTGTCGTCCGGCACCCACACCGCGAAATCCGGCTTCTTGGTGTTGTCGACCAGTTCCGCGGCGACGTCGGCGGAGTTCCGCGCGGTCACCCGGACGTCCAGACAGCGGCCGTCGGTCGTGTCGTGCTCGCGGCGCGCCCGGTCGGCGACGGCGGTCAGCGCGGGCGCGATGTCGGGCGAGGCGACCGCGCCGATCCGTACCGTGCCGCCGCGGCACGCGCCGCTCAGCGGCAGCAGTCCGCCGCGCAGCACCGCGAAGGTGCCCGCGCCCGCCGTGATCACGAGCGCGGTGGCCGCCGCGGTGGCACGGCGCCGGGTCCTGGCGGGCGGCGCTCCACCCGTCGATTCCCGGCCATCGGATATGCGGTGACGACCCATCGCTCCGTGCCTCTCCTGGGGTGGCTACGAACAGTAGACCCCGGCCTTCGTATCTTTGCCGGAGACCATAGCCATGCGCGGACGGCGCTGAAGCGGGATGACGTAAATGGAGGTCCGCG
The DNA here is from genome assembly GCF_055559175.1 of Streptomyces sp. NPDC024632. Taxonomy (NCBI): domain Bacteria; kingdom Bacillati; phylum Actinomycetota; class Actinomycetes; order Kitasatosporales; family Streptomycetaceae; genus Streptomyces; species Streptomyces sp. NPDC024632. The sequence continues at coordinate 133,011 of NZ_JBVHLD010000024.1, read as the reverse complement.
TGCACGCAGAGTCATACGAGGTGGAGGCAGGGTTGCAGCGGCGGACGCTGCGCAGCGAGACCCTGATCGTCTTGGCGCTGTCGCTGGGAGCGAGCGGCGTTGCCGCGCTGATCGACTTCATCGGTTCCGTGACGAGGCCGGGCGCGCTCAAGGACCAGGCGGCCACCCTCGTCGGCTCCCAGGCGCCGGGCCGGCCGTGGCTGGATCTGGCCTGGCAGGTCTTCTCCATCGCCACCGCGCTCGCCCCGGTGGCGCTGGTCGCCCACCTGCTGGCCAGGGAGCGGGTCGGCATGCCCGTGATCGGCTTCGACCGCACCCGGCCGCGGCTCGACCTGGCCCGGGGCGCGGCCGTCGCGGCCGTCATCGGCGGCACCGGGCTCGCCTTCTACCTCGGGGTCAGGGCGGCCGGCTTCAACCTCACCGTCGTGCCCGAGTCGCTGCCCGACGTGTGGTGGAAGATCCCGGTCCTGATCGCCTCCGCCGTGCAGAACGCGGTGCTCGAAGAGGTGATCGTGGTCGGCTATCTGCTGCGCAGGCTCGGCCAGTTGGGCTGGAGCCCGGCCGCCGCGCTGGCCGCGAGCGCGCTGCTGCGCGGCTCGTACCACCTCTACCAGGGCGTCGGCGGCTTCGTCGGCAACATGGTGATGGGCGTCGTCTTCGTGCTGCTGTACCGGCGGTGGGGCCGGGTGGGGCCGCTGGTGGCGGCCCACTCCCTCATCGACACGGTGGCCTTCGTCGGCTACGCGCTGCTGGCCGGGAAGGTGGGGTGGCTGCCCACGGGGTGACGCGCGAGCGGAGCCCTTGCGACAGCGTTTACGGCGTTACGGCGTTACGGCGTTACGGCGCTTACGGCCTTACGGCGCTTACGGCCTTACGGCACCGCGCCGTGACGCACCGCGGCCTTACGGCACCGCGTGCAGCTCGCCGTCCACCACGGTGACCGCGGCGCCGGTCAGCAGCACCCGCTCGCCGCGCACCCGGGTACGGACCAGCCCGCCGCGCGGGGACGCCTGGAAGCCGGTGAGCGTCGTGCGGCCGAGCCGCTGCGACCAGAACGGCGCCAGCGCGGTGTGCGCGCTGCCGGTCACCGGGTCCTCGTCGATGCCGACGGCGGGGAAGAAGCCGCGCGAGACGAAGTCGTATCCGCGCGAGTCGTCCTCGGCCGCCGCGGTGGCGATCACCCCGCGCCGCGAGTGCCGGGCGAGCGCCGCGAAGTCGGGCGCCAGTGCCCGTACGGTCTTCTCGTCGGTGACCTCGATCAGCAGGTCACCGCAGTCGGGGCCGGTGTCCAGCACGGTCAGCGGCTTGGCGCCGAGCGCCGCCGCGACACCCGTCGGCGCGGCCACCGGCGTGAGCGGGGCCGCCGGGAAGTCCAAGGTGATCGAGCCGTCCCCGGCCGCCTCCGCCGACAGCACACCCGCGCTGGTACGGAACCAGACCGTGCCCTTGTGCGCGCCGCTGGTGCGCAGCACATGGGCGGTGGCCAGCGTGGCGTGCCCGCACAGCCCCACCTCCGTGACCGGGGTGAACCAGCGCAGCGCCCAGTCCGCTTCCGGCGCGTCGGCCAGCCGGTGCGCGAACGCGGTCTCTGACAGATTCAGCTCCGCCGCGACCTGCTGAAGCCACCGGTCCGGCGGAAACTCCTCCGAGTCGAGCAGCAGCACCCCCGCCGGATTGCCGGTGAACGGGCGGTCGGTGAAGGCGTCGACTATTCGGATGCGCATGGCGAGAGCGTAGCGGCGCGCCCCACGCCCGGCGGGCGGTGTTCGGCGGATTCCGCTTCCGGTGACCGCGCTCGCTCGTGACCCGTGCCGCGCCCGCCCCGCGGCCCCCCTGTCGCCCTCCCGTCGCCGCCGTCGACCTGGGGCCTTGCCATCCGAACAGTTCCGATATATCGTTGAGCCATCGCGAACGATCAACGATGAAAGGAGCGTCATCATGCGTTCCCAAGGACACGAACATGGACACCGCGGCCCCGGACATCACGGTTGGGGCGAGCGGGACGAGCGACGGTCGGCCTTCGGGCCGTTCGGACCGCCCTTCGGCGGAGGCCCCTTCGGGCCCGGCGGCCGGGGGCGCGGCGGACCGCGCGGCAGGGCACGGCGGGGCGATGTACGCGCCTCGATCCTGGCGCTGCTGAAGGACCGCCCGATGCACGGCTACGAGATGATCCAGGAGATCGCCGAACGCAGTGGCGGCGCGTGGAAGCCGAGCCCCGGCTCGGTCTACCCGACGCTGCAACTGCTGGAGGACGAGGGCCTGATCAGCAGCGCGAGCGAGGGCGGCAAGAAGCTCTTCACGCTCACCGACAACGGCAGAACAGAAGCCGACGCGGGCCCCGAGGCCCCGTGGGAGGACGCCGGTCGCGGCGTCGACTGGGATGCCATGAACGAGATAAGGAAGGCGGGCGGCGGTCTCATCGAGGCCTTCCGCCAGGTGTGGGCCACCGGCACCCCCGAGCAGCGCGCGAAGGCGCTGACCGTGGTGAACGACGCCCGCAAGAAGCTCTACCTGATCCTGGCCGACGAGGACGTCACCGACCTCACCAAGGAGTGACGTCGGCGGTCACCGGGCGCCCGGTCCCGTACCGGCGCCGCCCGCGAATCATCGAGTCGGCCCTGGGCGTCACGCTCCGGGCCGACTCGATCCGCGTATCAGCAGGCGGGTCGGGATGATCCGCGGCTCCGCCGTGTCGACCGGCGCGGCGTCGATCAGCTCGCGCAGCGCCTCCACGGCCGCCTCACCGAGCCCGCGCTGGTCCTGCGCCACCGTGGACAGCGCCGGGCGCACCAGCGCGGCGGCGTCGATGTCGTCGAAGCCGACCACCGCCAGATCGCGCGGCACCGAGAGGCCGGCGTCCGCCGCCGCGTGCATCGCGCCGACCGCCATCTGGTCGCCCGCCGCGAAGATCGCCGTCGGCGGCTCGGCCACCGCGAGCAGCCTGCGGGCCGCCTCCTCGCCGCTGTCGAGGAAGAAGTCGCCCTCGGTCACGTACTGCGGCGGCACCGGGAGCCCCAGCCGGGCGCAGGCCCGCTCGTAGCCCGCCAGCCGCTCGGCGGCCGGGGGAAGGTGCAGCGGACCGGTGATGGTGGCGATCCTGCGGTGCCCCAGCGCGTACAGATGCTCCACCGCCGCCTCCGCGCCCGCCGCGTTGTCGGAGCTGACCCGTACCGTGCGCGGCCCGGTGAACGCGGTGTCGATGCCCGCGCAGGGCACGGCGGACGCGGCCAGGACGCGCAGGCAGCGGTCGTCGGCGGGGGTGGTCAGCACGATGACGCCTTCGAGATTGTGCCGCCGCACCGCTTGCAGATGCGCGGCGTCCGGGTCCTCGGGGCCCGGCGTCGTCAGCAGCATCAGGTGGTAGTCCGCCTCGGACAGCGCGGTGCGCACCCCGCTCAACAGGCCGAGCAGAAAAGGGTTGTGGAGTCCCTGTGCCTCCTGTCCGCTGTCCCAGATCAGACCGATGGTGTCCGAGCGGCGCCTGACCAGGGTGCGGGCCGGTTCATTGGGCGCGTAACCCAACTCGATCGCCAGTTGCCGGATTCGCGCGCGGGTGGCCTCGCTCACCTCGGCGCGGTCGTTGAGAGCCCGGGACACGGTGGCGGTCGACACACCACTGCGGCGGGCGAGTTCACGAATGTTCACGGCGTACCTGATTCTGCGCGAGGGGAACAACGTGGAAACTTGGGACAGGTGAAAGGTGACTCCTGCGTACAGTCTTGACGATCAGTCAAGGCGAGGACAGACTTCCGGCCGATCGGAAACGTTTACGGCACTAGGTCCCGACAACCGGCCGGGACCCCGACAGGAACGGGACGCCTGCGATGCCTACGAACGCACGACGACGACCACGCCTCAGAGTCATTCTGACACTCGCCACCGCCGCGGCGTGTGTGGCCGCGGTCGCTTCCGTACCGGCGGAGGCCGGGGACAATCCGACGTATACCAACGCGAAAGCACCGGTCGACGTCCGGGTGAAGGATCTGCTGAAGCGGATGACACTGGCCGAGAAGATCGGTCAGATGGACCAGATCTCCGTGGTCAGAATGCAAGGCGACTGCGAGTGGAGCGGTGGCGAATTCACCGAATCCTGCATGAAGAGCGTGCTTCTCGACAACGCGGCCGGATCCGTACTGTCCGGCGGCGGCGCGGGACCTGCGGTCAACACGCCCGAGAACTGGGCGAAGATGGTCAACACGGTGCAGAAATACGCCGTCGAGAAATCCCGGCTGCACATCCCGATCATCTACGGCGTCGACGCCGTGCACGGCCACAACAACGTGCTGGGCGCCACGATCTTCCCGCAGGAGATCGGCCTCGGTTCCGCCTGGGACGCGACGCTGGCCAAGAACTCCGCCGCCTCCACCGCCAAGGCGGTCGCGGCCACCGGCATCGACTGGAACTTCGCGCCGGTCACCGACATCGCGCGCGACCAGCGCTGGGGCCGCTACTACGAGACCTTCGGCGAGGACCCGCTGCTCGCGGGCACGCTCGCCGCCGCGGCGGTCGACGGCATCGAGGGCGCCAACGGCGCCAAGAACGTGGCCGCCACCGTCAAGCACTTCCCCGGCTACGGCGAGCCCGGCAACGGCCACGACCGCGTGCCCGGGGACGTCTCGATGCGCTACCTCCAGGACACGCTGCTGCCGTCGTACAAGCAGGCCATCGACGCGGGCGCGCAGTCGGTGATGATCAACTCCGGTGCCGTCAACGGCATTCCGGCGACCGCCTCGCACTACCTGCTCACCGATGTGCTGCGCAAGCAGTGGGGCTTCGACGGCGTCGAGGTCAGCGACTGGGCGGACGTCGCCGCGTTGCAGACCGCGTACCACGTCGCCGCCGACTACCCCGAGGCCATCGCCAAGGCCGTCAACGCGGGCCTGGACATGGCGATGGAGCCGTACGACGCGCAGGGCTGGAGCACCGGCCTGAAGACCGCCGTGCAGCGCGGCCTGGTCACCGAGAAGCGCATCGACCAGTCCGTGTCCCGCATCCTGAAGATGAAGTTCGAACTCGGCCTGTTCGAACACCCCTACGTGGACGCCTCGAAGGCCAACGGCCGGGTGCTCGGCGCCGACACCGCGCTGGCGCGGCAGGCGGCCGACGCGTCCCAGGTGCTGCTGCGCAACGACGGCAATGTGCTGCCGATCTCGTCCTCCGCCAAGAAGATCGTGGTCGCCGGTTCCTACGCCGACGACATCAACGACCAGGTCGGCGGCTGGACGGTGGGCTGGCAGGGCGTGCCCGACGGGGTGACGCTGCCCGGCACCACCGTGCTCCAGGGCATCAAGAAGGCGGCGCCCTCCGGTACGGAGGTCGTCCAGGCCAAGACCGCGGACGACGCGGTGGCGCAGGCCAAGAACGCCGATCTGACCGTGGTGGTCGTCGGCGAGAAGGCGGCGGCCGAGGGCGCGGCGGACAGCCCGCGGCCCGCCCTGACCGCCGACCAGGTGGCGTTGGTGAAGTCCCTGAAGGCGACCGGCAAGCCGGTGGTCACCGTGGTCCTCGCCGGACGCCCGCTGGTGCTCGGCGAGGCGGACGGCACCCAGGGCCTGCTGATGTCCTGGCTGCCCGGCAGCGAGGGCGGCAACGCCGTCGCGGACGTGCTGTTCGGCAAGGTCAACCCGAGCGGCCGGCTCAACGCGACCTGGCCCAAGGACATCGGCAACGAGCCGATGTACTACCAGCAGTTGCCCGGCACCAACGGCGGCCCCGAGTCCTTCGTCGACGCCGCCTACCCCTTCGGGGCGGGCCTGTCGTACACCACCTACGGCTTCGACTCGGTCAAGGCCGACTCGTCCACCGTGCGGGCCCGGGACACTGTCCACCTGAAGGTGAAGGTCTCCAACTCCGGTGGCCGTGACGGCGATCTGGTGGTGCCGGTGTTCGTGTCGCAGCCGTCGAGCGACGTGCTCGCCCCGTCCCGGAAGCTGGTCGCCTTCACCAAGGTGCACCTGAAGGCCGGGCAGTCCCGTACCGTCGCGCTCGACGTGCCGCCGAGCCGTCTCGCCGTCACCCCCGGTGACGTCAACGGCGCGGGCAAGCAGGAAGTGGCACGCGGCGCCTACGTCTTCACGGCGGGGACGCAGACCGCCACGGTGACGGTCCGCTGATCCACGCACACCGCCGGGCCGCGTGAGGGACGACCCCCTCGCGCGGCCCGGCGCTTCGCGTACGGGCGGACCGTCACGCGCCCGGCGCGGGGGGCTCGGCCGGTTCGACGAGCCCGGCGATGGCGCGCAGCGAGTCGTTGAGCGCGGTCGTCGCCGAGTCCTTCAGCTTGCCCGCCATGAGGGAGACGGCGGCCCCGGTGAAGGTGCCGTCGATCCGTACCTCGGTGGCGTCGCCGTCGGGCGTGAGCGCGTACCGCATTCCGAGGCTCACCCCCATCGGACCCTTGCCGCTGCTGCCCAGCACCCGCTCGGGCTGGAACTCGTCGACCGTCCAGGTGACGTCCGCGGGGAAGCCCATCATCCGCAGGCTCTCCTGGTACGTGGCCCCGGCCGTCAGCGGTCGCGGGCCGCCGTCGGGGAAGGCGGTGTGGGTGGCGTTCCACTCGCCGTAGGAGGAGAAGTCGGTCAGCAGGTCCCAGATCTTCCCTGCGGGGGCCGCGATACGCGCCTGTGCGGAGACTTCGGCCATGCGATCACTCCCTGAGTACCGGTCCACTCCCTGAGTACAGGTCGTGCCGCGCACCGTAACCGCGGGCGCCGCAACACTCAATACTGATGGACCGTCAGATACGGGGAGTGCGGCCTGCCGACGCTGCGCGACAGCGTCGGGGGAGCGGCCAGCAGCCGGTTCACGTGCGCCCGCGGCAGACCGTGCGCCGGATTGACCGGCAGCAGCAGCCGGTCAGGACGGAACCTGGCCCTGCGGACCAGGCGGCGCGGGATCACGTCGTCGGTCCAGGCGAAGGGCCGCCCCGCCGCGTACCGCAGGATCGGCGCCCACTTGCGCGCCGAGTACCGCTCCGCCTCGCGCAGCGGCGGATCGCCGGGCCGCGGCCGGTAGCCGCTGAATTCCACCACCGGCAGCGGCGGCAGACCCAGGCGCGGGGCGATGTGCGTGTTCGCCTCGTGCTCCCAGGTGCTCGCCCAGACGAGGTCGTACATATCCGCCAGTTCGCGCAACCACACGCCGTGCCGGGCGGACAGCAGCACGGTGTGGGTCAGGATGTCGTGCACGGTGAAGTCCGGCGAGGGCAGCACCGGATTGAGCACACCGTCGACATCCAGGAAGAGCAGCGGTCGGACCATGGAACTCCTTCCCCGGTGGCGGGGCAGGTCGGTGTGTGTCGCCAGAGAGGGACGAGGCGACGGCCGGTACGGTTGCGGGTCGGACGGGAGGACATATGCGCGAAGACGACGGTCCGGCTACCCCCGACGGCGGAAGCGACGCGTCACCCGGGGGCGCGTCACCCGATGATGCGGCACCCGCCGGGGCGGCAGTCGGTAACGCGCCGCCGGACGAGGCGGCACCCGGCGGACCGGGACGCGGGCGAACGTCGCCCGGCGACCCCACGCCGGGCGACGCGGCACTGCTCGCCAGGCTGCGGGCCGCCCCCGTACTGGCCGGGCGGCTGCCGGAATTCGACCCGTCCGACGCACCCGACACCCCCGGCCCGCTCTTCGCGACCTGGCTGGAACTGGCGCTTTCCGACGCACTGCCGGAACCGCACGTCATGACGCTCGCCACGGTCGGCGCCGACGGCACGCCCAGCGCCCGCGTCCTGATGCTGCGCGGAGTCGACACCGCCGACTGCGCCGTCGACTTCGCGTCCGACGCGGTCAGCCGCAAGGGCCGCGACCTGGCCGCGCACCCCGTCGCCGCGCTGACCTGGTACTGGCCCGCGCACGGACGGCAGATCCGGATGACGGGACCGGTCGACGTACTGGACGAGGAGACCGCCCGGCGGGACTTCCTCGGCCGCTCCCCGGCCTCCCGCGCCGCCGGCTTCACCGGGCGGATGAGCGGCCCGCTGACCGGAGCGATGGAGTACGAGCGGGCGCGCGCCGCGGCGGACGCCCTGGTGGCCGCGGAACCGGAACGGATTCCCGAGGGCCACACCGTGTACCGGCTGCGTGCCCAGGAGGCGGAGTTCTTCCAGGCCGACCCCGGCCGCTTCCACGTACGGCTGCGCTACACCCGTTCCGGTCAGGCGGGGGAGGGCCGGGACGGGCGCGGCGAGGGGGACGCGGACGGCGGTTGGACCCGGACCCTGCTGTGGCCATGACTCATCCCTGGGGATGACGCGGGAACCGGCCAACCCCCTCCATGGGCGGAGGCACGGATGGCCCCCGGTGCGGATGCGCCGCACCGGGGCTGCCTGATGAAGTGGATGGCGTGTACAGCAACCACGGGCCGCCGCTCGACCTGAGCCACCTGGCGGACGACCTCCGCCTCACGGTCGAACTGCGTTCCGTGGCGGCCAGCGCGCGCCGCCGGGCCACGCGCGACGGCGACCAGCAGATCGACACCGCCCACCTGCTGCACTCCCTGCTGGAGATCGACCCCCTGGCGCGGGCCGCCTGCGACGCCGGGACCGGCCAGGTCGTCCGCGTGCTCGGCTACCTGGTGCAGCGCAGCATCGGCTACGGGCTGCGCTGGCGCGGCACCGTCGAGGACTCCGGCGCGCTGCCCACCGTCCAGGCCGTCGCCGGCACCGGCTGGAGCCCGTCCGCCGCCGCCGCGATCCGCAACGCCGTCGCCCTCGCCCGCCGCCGTGGCCGCACCCAGGCCGACGGCATCGACCTGCTCGACGCGCTCGCCTCCGACCCCGAATGCCGCGCCGTGGACGTGCTGCGCGCCGCCGGACTCGACGTCAGCGGCTACCGGGATGACGGTCCTGTCGCGAGCTGACATCATGACCCGATGCACGTAACTCAGCGGCGAAACGGGGGCCTCGGGCTCGCTCTGGTGTCCGCCTTCGCCTTCGGCGGCTCGGGCGTGGCCGCCAAACCGCTGATCGAATCAGGGCTCGACCCGCTGCACGTGGTCTGGATGCGCGTCGCGGGCGCCGCGCTCATCCTGCTCCCCATCGCCCTGCGCCACCGCGAACTGCCCCGCCGCAGGCCGGGACTGATCCTCGGGTTCGGCCTCCTCGGCATCACCGGCTGCCAGGCCCTGTACTTCGTGGCCATCTCCCGCATCCCGGTCGGCGTCGCCATCCTCGTCGAATTCCTCGGCCCCGCCCTGCTGTTGGGCTGGGTCCGCTTCGTCCAGCGCCGCCCCGTCAGCCGGTCCGCGGCCCTGGGTGTCGTGCTCGCCATCGCCGGCATGGCCGCCGTCGTCGAGATCTGGTCCGGCCTGGCCTTCGACCCGCTCGGCCTGCTCCTCGCCTTCGGCGCCGCCTGCTGCCAGGTCGCCTACTTCGTCCTCGCCGACGACGGCGCGGAGAGCGCGGACGCGCCGGAACCCATCGCCGTCATCGCCTACGGCCTCCTCGTCGGCACCGCCGTCCTCTCGGTCGTCGCCCGCCCCTGGAACATCGACTGGGCGATCGTCTGGCAGCAGTCCGCGCTCGGTGAGCGCGAGGTCCCGGCCGTTCTCCTCGTCGCCTGGATCGTCCTCGTCTCCACCGTCGTCGCCTACCTCGCCGGCGTCCTCGCCGTCCGCCGCCTCACCCCTCAGATCGCCGGGGTCGTCGCCACCCTCGAAGCCATCGTCGGCACCGTCCTCGCCTGGGTCCTCCTCGACGAGCACCTGGGCGCCGCCCAGGTCGTCGGCGGCGCCCTCGTCCTGGCGGGCGCCTTCACGGCCCAAACGGCCAGCCGCGCCAAGCCGGCGGCGACGCCGGACCCCCTCCCGGAACCCGACTTGGCCGACGCCTAGCGCCAAACGCCTCCCCACCGAGCACCGCTCCGCGCCGGGGTTCGCCGCACGGGTGCCCCTGCACGAGGGGCTGCGCCCCTACGGGACCGCTGCGCGGTGGGGTTCGCCGGTAGCCAGCGAGCCGAAGGCGGCGCCGGTGTCGAAAGCGACGATGAGCAGGGAGCGAGGAACGAGCGACCGTCGAAGAGGAGCGTCGACACCGGATCTAAGCCGCCGGAGGCGAGAGGGCGGCAAAAAAAGGGAAGGACGGTGCGCCTGCGCAAGAGGGCTCCCACGCACGGTTCGCCGTACCGGTGACCTGACGCGAGTGGGCGACCCGCACCCCTGCCCCCCGCAAGAGCCCCCCGCCCCCCAACCCGCCTCTCTCCACCGCCCTGCCCTCACCCTCCCCCCCGAGCCCACCCCCCCGAGCCCACCCCCCCGACCCCACCCCCCTCACGTAAGCTTCCCCCCATGCATCTCACCGTTCTCCCGCCTCCTGCCGTCTGACGCGGGCGGCGACATTTCGGAAGACCTGGGGCCGGACCCGGCGCGGTGACTCGCGTTCGAGGTGAACGGCCGGGTCGCCGCTGTCCGCATATGGCGACCGGCGACCTCACCCCACCTCTTCCGCGGGAGAATTCTCGTGTCACTCACGCATGTCCACACCCCGGTCGACGCTGCCCTGTCGACGAACCGGGGCCTGATCTATGTCGTTTTCGCGGCCACCGCCTGGGGCACGGCGGGCGCCGCGGCGGCGCTGTTGTACGACGGGAGCGGGCTCGGCCCGCTGTCGCTGACCTTCTGGCGGGCGGCCGGCGGCTTTCTGCTGCTGTCGGCGGTGCGCGCGGTGCGTCCGGCCGCCGCGGTGCGGGTGGTGCGGGCGGAGCCGCGGCGGCGCAAGGCGGTGCGGATCCTGGTCACCGGAGCGGGCCTGACGCTCTTTCAGACCGCGTACTTCTGCGCGGTCAAGTCCACCGGGCTTGCGGTGGCCACAGTGGTGACGCTCGGGTCGGGCCCGGTGCTGATCGCGGTCGTGGCGCGGCTGGCGATGGGGGAGCGGCTCGGGCGCGGCGGTACGGCGGCCGTGGCGGGCGCGCTCGGCGGCCTCGCGGTGCTGGTGCTGGGCGACGGCGGTACGGGCGTACGGCCGCTCGGTGTGCTGCTCGCGGTGCTGTCCGCCACGGGGTACGCGGCGATCACGCTGCTCACCCGGTGGCTGGGGCGCACGGGCTCGGCGGGCGACCCGCTGGACACCTCGCTGTGGTCGTTCGGCATCTGCGCGGTGGCGCTGCTGCCCGCGGCCTGGGCCGAGGGGCTGTTGCCGCAGGCGGCGGGGCTCGGCCGTACGGTGCTGCTGCTCTGCTACCTGGCGTCGGTGCCGACGGCCGCCGCGTACGGACTGTACTTCGCGGGCGCCGCGGTCCTGCGGGCCGCGACCGTCTCGGTGATCGCCCTGATCGAGCCGGTCTCGGCGGCCGTCATCGCCGTGGCACTGCTCGGTGAACATCTCACGGCCGCGACGGTGACGGGCACCGTGATCCTGCTGGCGGCCGTGACCGGTCTCGGTCTCGAGGAGGCCAGGTCCGCGTCGGCGCAGCGGAGGGCGGCGCCCGTGGGGTGAACCCTTCAGACGCCGGTCCCGGCGTCGGCCGCCGCGGACAGGCGGCGGATCTGATGGGTACGGGCCGCCGCGTCGTGCGGCCCGTCCCGGTCCGCGAGCAGGTCCATGACGCGCCGCCGCATCCGCTCCGGCTTGTTGCCGCCGTACTTGAACTTCGCCCGTACGTCGGTGACGTCGAGGCGGATACCGCGGATGCCGGGCAGCATGCGGCCGAACGGCTCCTGGCCCGGTTCCACGGGCGCGGTGCCACCGCGGGGCTGGAAGTGGCCGACCTGGCGCCGCAGGAGGTCGGCCTTGAGCTGCGGATCGTCCACGATGTGGGCGGTGCAGTACAGCAGGACGGCGGCGTAGAAGCTGGTCGGTGTGCCGTGTTCCGTGGGGGCGCCCTCGGGCGTGTGCCAGGGGCCGGGGATGAACGTGTAGTCGTCCACGACGCTGAGCGTGACCCGCGGGCTCGCCTCCAGGGCCCGCCAGATCGGGTTCGGGCGGGCGAGGTGCGTGACGGCCTCGCCCAGCCCGGCCGGTCCGGGGCCGTCGGCGCCGGCCCGCGGGTCGTAGGCGAAGTGCAGCGGCTGGACGAACGGCGGCTCTCCGTCGAGGCCGTTGACGGTGAGCTGGCCGAAGTCGTGGACGGCCAGCCACTCCTGCCACTCGCTGTCGGAGGTGGGCGCGTCCCAGGGGTGGATTAGCATGCCGCGGCCCTCACTTTCCCGGTCGGCCGGGCAGGTAGCCGGGCAGCGGTATCGACGGGTCGAGGTCGTCCGCCGGGATCGGGGCGCCGTAGGTCCTGGCGACCGGGACCACGCCGGTCCAGTAGGGGAGCGAGATGTCCTCCGGCTCGTCGTTGGGGCCGCCGGTGCGGAGCTTCGCCGAGACCTCCAGCAGGTCGAGCCGGATGACGGCGGTGGCGGCCAGCTCCTTCGCGTCCGCCCGGCGGGAGTCGGCGGCGCGTCCGGGCACGGCCTGCTCGACGATCGCGTCCAGCGCGAGCGACCGCTCGGCCGGGTCGGTCACCTGGCGGGCGATGCCGTGCACCACCACCGAGCGGTAGTTGATCGAGTGGTGGAAGGCGGACCGGGCCAGCACCAGGCCGTCGACGTGGGTGACGGTGAGGCAGACCGCGAGCCCGTCGTCGGCCCGCGCCCCGCGCAGCGGCCGGGACCCGGTCGAACCGTGCACGTACAGCCGCTCGCCCGACCTGGCGTAGAGCGTCGGCAGCACGACCGGCGCGCCGTCGCGGATGAAGCCGAGGTGGCACACATAGCCCTCGTCCAGGATGCCGTGCACCATCTCCCGGTCGTACGCGGCGCGTTCGCGGCTGCGGGTCGGGACGGTGCGGTCGGTGGGCGGATATCCGACGGGAGGTGCGGAGGCCATGGCGAGATCCTTTGCACTAGTGCATAATAAGGTTTGTGCTAGGAGATTACCGGATCACAGGTCGGGGCGCATCGGATATCGCCGCCAGCGTCGAGAGCGCGGTCGGCACGGGCGCGCTGCGTCCCGGTGAGGCGCTGCCGCCGCTGCGGGAACTGGCCCAGGAGTTGGACGTCAACCCGAACACCGTGGCCGCCGCCTACCGGCTGCTGCGCGACCGCGGGGTGATCGAGACGGCGGGGCGGCGCGGCAGCCGGGTACGGTCACGGCCCGCCACCGCGCCCCGTGACGAGATCCGGATCGACGTCCCGGCGGGCGTCCGCGACATCGCCTCGGGCAACCCCGACCTCGCGCTGCTGCCGCCGCTCGACGGGGCGCTCGCCGCCGCCGCAGCCCGCCACGCGGAGGCACCCGCGCTCTACGGCGCCGTCCCGGTCGATCCCGAACTGGCGGCGGCGGCCCGCGCCGCGTTCGACGCGGACGGCGTTCCCGGCGGGCCGATCGGCATCACCTCCGGCTCGCTGGACGCCATCGAGCGCCTCCTGGCCGCCCATCTGCGGCCCGGCGACGCCGTGGCCGTCGAGGACCCCGGCTGGGGCAGCACCCTCGACCTCGTGCCGGCGATGGGGCTGCGCGCCGTCCCCGTCGGCGTGGACGACGAGGGACCGCTCACCGAGGACGTGGCGCGGGCCGTCCGGGCGGGCGCCCGGGCGCTCGTCGTCACCGACCGGGGACAGAATCCGACCGGCGCGGCCGTCTCGGCCGCCCGCGCCGGCGAGTTGCGCGCCCTGCTCGCCGACCACCGGCAGGTGCTGGTCATCGACGACGACCACGTACACGGTCTGGTCGACCTGCCGCTGCACTGCCTGTCCGGGGTCACCGACCACTGGGCGCTGGTCCGATCCACCGCCAAGGCGTACGGCCCCGACCTGCGGCTCGCGCTCTACACCGGCGACGCCGTGACCGTCGACCGCGTGCGCGGGCGGCACCGCCTCGGCGCCGGATGGGTCAGCCACCTGCTGCAACGGGCCGTCGTCCACCTCTGGGAGTCCGGCGCCGTCGATCCGGCCCGCACCGCGCGGTCCTACGGGGAGCGGCGCGACGGTCTGGTGCGGGCGCTGGCCGAGCGCGGGATCACGGCGCACGGCCGCAGCGGCATGAACGTATGGGTGCCGGTCAGTGACGAGACCGGCGCGGTGGCCGGGCTGCTCCAGCGCGGCTGGGCGGTGGCGCCGGGCGCCCGCTTCCGGCTGGCCTCACCGCCGGGCATCCGGCTGACCGTCTCCGCGCTCGCCCCCGCCGACGTCGTCCCGCTGGCCGACGCCGTCGCCGCCGTACTGCGCCCGGCGGGGCCGGGCGCGGCGTCAGGCGCGGGCCGCTACGGCTGAGCCCTGACGGCCGAAGCGGGTGCGTTCGCCGCGGGCTCGGCCGCGGACCGGGGCTCCGCGGCGGGCAGCGCGCCCTCCGTCCGTATCAGCGTCTGGAGCCGGACCTCGGCCTCCACGGGCACGGCGGCCGGGTCCGGTTCCGGTGCGGGCGCGGCCTTGGGGCGGCGCTGGGTGAGGGCCGCGCCGATCAGGATGACGGCGGCGCCGACCGGCTCGTTCCAGCTCAGTGCCTCGCCGAGCAGCAGGACACCGGCGGCGGTGGCCACGATCGGGATGAGGTAGGTGACCATCGAGCCGATCGTCGGCCCCTTCTCCGCGACCAGGCCGTACTGGATGAGGAAGGCGACCCCGGTGCCGAGCGCGCCCAGCGCCAGCACCGACAGCACCGACTTGAGCGGGTACGCGTCGGGCATCGAGGTGAAGAACGGCGTGACCAGCAGCAGTTGCGCGGTGCCGAGGCTCAACTGGCTCGCGGACATGGCCAGGTGGGAGCTGCCCGTGCCGGACAGGGTGCGGCGCACGTACGCCCAGCCGACCGCGTAGCTGAAGGCCGCGGTGAGCGCCATGATCGTGCCCTTGGGGTCCTGTCCCGAGAAGCCCTGCCAGGCGCCGAGCACGGTCAGCACGCCGATGAAGCCGAGGCCGACTCCCGCGAAGCGCTGCCGCGAGGGCCGGTCCTCCGACAGCGCGACCACGGACACCAGCATCGAGAACAGCGGTGTCGCCGCGTTGCATATCCCCGCCAGCATCGACGGGATGGTCTGCTCGGAGTAGGCGAAGAGCGAGAACGGCAGCGCGTTGAGCAGCACCGCGGCGACCGCCAGGTGCAGCCAGACGCGCGGTCCGCGCGGCAGCCGCTCCCGCTTGACCGCGACAGCCACGGCCAGCACCGCCGTGCCGAAGACCATCCGGCCGAGCGTGACCTGGAGGGGCGCGAACGCCTCGTTGCCCACCTTCATGAACAGGAAGCTGAAGCCCCAGACCAGGCCGAGCGCGGCGAAGCGGATCCGCCAGTCGACGGTCCTGCGCGGTATGCGGCGCGAGGTCCGGCCGGAGCGGGGCGAAGAGGAGGCGGGCGTCGGGGAGACGGGAGCGGAAGCGGCTGTCCTGGGCTCGGCGGGTGCGGTCATGCGACTACGATGGCGCGTTCGACCTCGTAGAACAAGCGAGAATTTGTACACGGACGACGTAGGATTACTAACATGTTGAGTCTGGAGCGCCTGCGCGTCCTGCACGCCATCGACACCTACGGCTCGGTGTCCGCTGCGGCGGACGTGCTGAGTGTGACGACCTCGGCCGTGTCGCAGCAGATGGCGAAGCTGGAGCGGGAGACCGGCCAGTCCCTGCTCACGAAGAACGGCCGCGGGGTACGGCTGACCGACGCGGGACGACTGCTGTCCGGGCACGCCGACCGGATACTGTCCCTGGTCGAGCTGGCGCACGCCGACCTGGAGGCGCACCGGGGCGCCGCCGTCGGCGAACTGCGGGCCGGCGCCTTCCCCACCGCCGTCCGGGGCCTGTTCCCCGACGCCCTGAACGCGCTGCGGCGCGAGCACCCGCAGCTCAGGACCGTCGTGCACGAGCTGGAGCCGCAGGAGTCGCTGGCCCGGCTGGCCCGCGGCGACATCGACCTCGCGGTCGTCCTCGACTGGTACAACAAGCCGCTGTCGCTGCCCGGCGGCCTCGCCAAGGCGCCCCTCGTCGACGACATCGCCGACATCGCGCTGCCCGTGGGGCACCGGCTGGAGGGCTGCGACCAGATCGAGCTGGACGAACTGATCGACGAGGACTGGATCGCCTGGCCCGACGGCGGCTTCTGCAACGAATGGCTGCTGTTCACCCTGCGCGGCAAGGGCATCGAACCGCGGATCGCGCACCACGCCGAGGAGCACGCCACCGTGCTCGCGCTCGTCGCCGCCGGTCTCGGCGTCGCCGTCATGCCCCGTCTCGGCCGCGACCCGATGCCGGGGGGCGTCCGCATCGCCCCCGTCCAGCACACCATGCGCCGCCATGTCTACGCCGTCTGGCGCGAGGACGCGGACCGCCGCCCCGCGATTCGCGTGGCGGTCGAGGCCCTGCGCCGCTCGGCGGGACGCGTGGGCGACTGACCCCCGGCGAAGCGGTACGGAGTTCGGCCCGCAGTGGCCTCCGGAGTCCGGTCCGACGGTGGGGCTCGCGCCGGCCGGTGGATTCAGGGGCGCCCCGGCTCCGGCCTGGCCGCCGCGGCGGCCATCTTCGTGAAGTCCCACGAGACGACCCGCTCCGGTGTCAGCCGCAGCCACGCGTGCCGTCCGTCGTGCGGCATCGCGGGCAGGCCGAAATTCCGCTCGGAGAAAAGGCGTTCCGGTGTGTCGAGTTCGGGGTGCGGCACGCCGGTACGGGGGGCCTCGCCGACGAAGTCGACCGAGCCGGACAGCTCGACGCCGCGCAGCTCGCCGTAGTCCTCGCCGTCGTCCACGACCACGGCGATCCGCGGGTCGCGCCGCAGGTCGGCCCAACGGCGGCTGCGGACCAGGGAGTAGAGCCAGAGCGAGGTGCCGTCCCAGGCGAACCACAGGGCGCCCGCGTGCGGACGGCCGTCCGGCGAGACGGTCGCGACCCGGCAGGTGCGGTGTCCGGCGAGGAAGACGTCGATCTCCGCAGCGCTCATCATGATCCTGCGGCCCCGACGCTGGGTGGCGGTCATGGCACCTCCGTGCGCATCGCCCATGGCTGACGAGGAGCTGATCCCATGTCAGGTCCTCCGCCGGAATCATCCGGCACCGGACGGCGAGGGTCCAGCCCCTGATCCCTTCCGATCTGACGGACCGTCAATTATGGTGCGCGCCATGACCTCCGCCGACCGCCTCGCCGCACTGCTGCGGCCCGCGACCACCGCGCTGCTGACCGTCGAGTGCCAGCGTGGTGTGGTCGGGAGCGACAGCGCGCTGCCCGAACTGGCCGCCGCGGCACGCGACTCGGGCGTGCTGGACCGCGTCGGCCGCCTGGTCGCGGGCGCGCACGCCGCGGGCGCCGCCGTCCTGCACGCCGTCGCGATCCGCCGCCCGGACGGACGCGGCGCCAACCGCAACGCCCGGCTGTTCCGCGCCGCCGACCGGCTGCCGGTCAAGCAGCTCGACGGCACCGACGCCGTACGGCTCACCGAGGAGATCCCGGTCGCCGACACCGATCTGACGGTCACCCGGCTGCACGGCCTCTCGCCGATCGCGGGCACCGACGTCGACGCGCTGCTGCGCAACCTCGGCTGCCGGACCCTGATCGTCACCGGGGTCTCGCTCAACATCGCGATCCCCAACGCGGTCTTCGACGCCGTCAACCTCGGCTACGACGTCGTGCTGCCCGCCGACGCCGTCGCCGGAGTCCCCGCCGACTACGCGGCGGCCGTCGTCCGGCACAGCCTGTCGCTGGTCGCCACGGTGACCACGACCGACGACATCCTGGCCGCCTGGAAGCGGTGACGCGAGCGCCACAACACCGTTGCCCCGAAGCGTCGTTGGCCGCCTCGGATTCCGGTCGCCGCACGGCGCCGGACGCGGCACCCACCCGCCGCGCCCGGCACCGCAGCCGACGACGTAAGCCCGTAGACCCGTGAGCCCGTGAGCCCGTAAGTCATAGGTCCGGACCGATCAGCTACCGAGCATCACCTGGTCACCCGACACCGTCACGTTCTCCGAAGGCAGCGGCCTCGTCGCCGGGCCGCTGGCGACGCTGCCGTCGGCCACGTGGAACTTGCTGCCGTGGCAAGGGCAGTTGATCGTGCCGTCGGACACGCTGCCGACCTGGCAGCCCGAGTGGGTGCAGGTCGAGGAGAACGCCTTGTACTGCCCGGCGGTCGGCTGGGTGACGACCACCTTCTGGTCGGC
This sequence comes from Streptomyces sp. NPDC024632, assembly GCF_055559175.1. NCBI lineage: Bacteria > Bacillati > Actinomycetota > Actinomycetes > Kitasatosporales > Streptomycetaceae > Streptomyces > Streptomyces sp. NPDC024632. Next base: position 114,949 of record NZ_JBVHLD010000024.1, on the reverse strand, counting down.
GTAGATCTTCCCGCCGCCGACCGGGACGTCCGAGGTCTTGCCGAGCGCGGTGCCGCCGCCACCGGAGGCCGCGGACGAGGTGGGCGCCGTGCCCGCGTCCGACGTGGTGGGGTCCGCGCCGGCCGAGGTCGTCGGCGCCCCGGCGTCCGACGGCGACGCGGAGTCGGAGGCGGCGTTCGACGAGCCGTCCGAGCTGCCGCAGGCGGCCAAGGCCGCGGCGAGTCCCACGCCGCCCGCCGCCGCTACGAAGCCGCGACGCGTGGGAGGCACGGAGAATCGGGGGGTCTCTGCCATGAGGTGCGTCCTGTCCGTTCGGGGGGCCGGGCGGCGGAGGGACACCGCCCGGCAGCGTGGTGTCACGCGTGCTGTCTCATACGGGCGTCCGCTCCGGAACGTTCAACGCCGCACGCAAGAAGTTCACCTGGTGCCTCAGGAGTCCCTCCACCACCGTCTCGTCCGTCGGCGAGTGCGTGACGTTCGACAGCGGCAGCACCTGGTGCGGGCGGTGCGCCGCGAGCAGGGCCGCCGACATCCGCAGCGTGTGCGCCACCACCACGTTGTCGTCCGCCATGCCGTGCACCAGCAGCAGCGGGCGCCGCAGGTCCGCGGCCTCGCCGATCGGCGACGAGCGGTCGTACGCGGCGGGCTCCTCGTCCGGGTGGCCGAGGAAGCGCTCCCGCCAGTGCGTGTCGTACAGCCGCTGGTCGCTCGGCGCCGCGCCGCTGACCGCCGCGTGGAAGACCTCGGGCCGGCGGATCACCGCCGCGGTGGCCAGCGTGCCGCCGTACGACCAGCCGCGGATCCCGACCCGCCCGAGGTCGAGGTCGGGGCAGTGCTCGGCCGCCGCGCGCAGCGCCGTGACCTGGTCCTCGATCGGCGCGCTGAGCGAGTCACCGCGCACGGTCTTCTCCCAGGCCGGGCCGCGCGCCGGTGTGCCGCGCCCGTCCGCGACGACCACCGCGAAGCCCTCCTCGGCGAACCACTGCGCCTCGTACATCGACCAGCCCCCGCCGCGCGTCACCAGCCGCATCGCGGGCCCGCCGTAGGAGGCGACCAGCACCGGCAGCGGCCCGCCGCCCGGCTCGTACCAGGACGGCAGCAGCAGCGCCGTACGGATCTCCCGCTCGCCGGCCCGCAGCCAGGTCACGCGCGGGGTCAGGACGGGCTCCGCTGCCAGGCAGCCGACCGCGGTCTCCTGACCGCCGTCGCGCAGCAGCGTCGTGCGGTGGCCGCGCTCGGTGCGGGAGTCGAGCAGCAGCGTGCCGCCCGCGCACAGGCCGGTGTGCACGCCGGGACCGGAACTGAGTCGTACGAGGCCGCGCTCGCGGTCGTACGACCACAGGTGCTCCTCGGTCGGCTCGTCGCAGGCGGTGAAGAGCACCGACTCGCCCGCCGCGCCGAGGACTTCGCGGACGTGCAGACCGTCCGGCGTCACCGGCTCGCCGCCGACCGTCAGCCGCCGGGACCCGCCGGTGTCCGCGGTGTGCACCAGCGCGCCGGACGCGGTCCTGGCGGGCGTGCCGGGGATCAGTTGCACCCACGCCGGGTCGCGCTGTTCGTGCAGCAGCCGCGTCCCGCCGCTGCCGGGGTCGGCGGCGAGCACCCGTACCGTCCGCTGGTCCCGGCTCTGGACCGCCAGCAGCGGGCCGTGCGCGTCCCAGTCCGCGCTCGTCAGATATTCGTACGCCGCGCGGTCCCAGCGGACCTCGGTGCGCGTCCCGTCCAGACCCAGCAGGTGCAGCGAGACGTCGGCGTTGGCCGTGCCCGCCGTCGGGTAGGGCACCGCGCGCGGCGGCTTGGCGGGATCGGCCGGGTCGGAGATCCACCAGCGTCGGACGCGGGCGGTGTCGACGCGGGCGGTCAGGACCGCGGCGCCGTCGGGCGACCACCAGTGGCCGCGGTACCGGTGCATCTCCTCCGCCGCCACGTGCTCGGCGAGCCCCCACGTCACGTCCGCGGTCTCCGGCGCGGCGAGCAGCAGATCGGCGCCGCCGTCGAGGTCTGCCACCCGCAGCGCGCCCTCCGTCACATACGCCACGCGCCGCCCGGCCGGGTCCGGCCGCGGGTCGACCACGGGCCCGGCGGTGGCGACCGGGCGCGCCGCGCCGCCGTCGGTCCGCACCGTCCACAAGGCGCCGTCCAGCGCGAAGACGACGGTGCGCGCGGCGGCGTCGGTGGCGTACGCGACGATGCCGCCGCTGCGTTCCCTGGTCCGCTCACGCCTGACCAGCTCCGCCTCCGGCACCTCGCCCGGCGCGGCGCCGAGCGCGTCCGGATCGACCAGCAGCCGCTCCTCGCCGTCCGCGAGCAGCCACAGACAGCTCGTACGGTCCTCGCCGCCGCGGGTGCGCAGGAAGAGCAGCCTCCCGCCGTCGGGGGAGAGGGTGAAGGAGCGGGGCACGCCGAGCGAGAAGCGCTGGGTGCGGGCGAGTTGGCGGGGCAGGTCGCCGGAAGGGGTACGGAGCGGGGCGCGCGCCGGGTCACGCGCGAGGTCAGGTGCCGGGTTATCGGTGTCCATAAGGGGACTCTGGCCCATTAGCCTGGAGCGATGTTGAGAGAAGTGACGGGCATCCGCTATGTGACGCCGCTGCGCGAGGGCGGCTCGGTGCCCGGTGTCGTCGAGGCCGACGATCTCGGTACGTACGTCGTGAAGTTCACCGGCGCGGCCCAGGGCCGCAAGGCGCTGATCGCCGAGGTGATCGCGGGCGAGCTGGCCAGGCGGCTGGGGCTGCGGGTGCCGGAGCTGGTGCGCTTCCACTTCGATCCGGCCATCGCGCCCGGCGAGCCCGACCAGGAGATCCAGGATCTGCTGAAGGCGAGCGGCGGGCTCAATCTCGGAATGGACTTCCTGCCCGGATCTCTCGGCTTCGATCCACTGGTCTTCCCCGTGGACACCGCGGAGGCGAGCCGCATCGTCTGGTTCGACGCGCTCATCGGCAACGTCGACAGATCGTGGCGAAATCCTAACATGCTGGTCTGGCACCGGGACTTGTGGCTCATCGACCACGGCGCCTCACTGATCTGGCACCACAACTGGCGTACGGCGCGCGCCGCTTCCGACAAGCCGTACAACGCCGCCGACCACGCGCTGTCCCGCTTCTCGCCCGATCCGGCCGCGGCGGCGGCCGAGTTGGGGCCACTCGTCACCGACGCGCTGCTCGCCGAGGTGACCGCGCTGGTCCCCGACGAGTGGCTGACCGACGAGCCGGGGTTCGACTCGCCCGACGACGTACGCCGCGCCTACCGCGAGCTGCTGCTGGCCCGCGCCGGGGACGTACACCTGCGGACCACGCTCGCGCCCCGGCAGGAGGAGAAACAGCCGCCGCCGGAGTGGCTGCGGACCTGGGTCGAGGGGAAGAACGCCCAGTGACCGGCCGGGACGTCTTCGAGTACGCGCTGGTGCGCGTGGTGCCGCGGATCGAGCGCGGCGAGATGATCAACGCGGGCGTGCTGGTGTACTGCCGCGCGCAGGGCTTCGTCGGGGCCCGTGTGCACCTGGACGAGGCCAGGCTGCGCTGCCTGGACGCGGAGGTGGACGTGCTCGGCGTGCGGGTGGCGCTGCGCGGCTACGAGGACATCTGCGAGGGCGGCGAGCGGGCGGGACAGGCGGCGGGGGACGACCCCGGACGCCGTTTCCGCTGGCTCACCGCGCCGCGCAGCACCATCGTGCAGCCGGGCCCGATCCACACCGGTCTCACCGCGGACGCGGGCCGGGAGGCGGACCGGCTGCTGGAGCTGTTGGTGCGCTGAGCCATCTCGTCAAAGCCGTGCCCTGAGCCACATCGGCCGTGGTGGCGTTGACACAGGGTCACGGCGCTCCTACGGTTTCGGCAACGGGACCTACTAAGCGGTCGCTCATGTGCCAGGCGCGGGCCGGGCACGGACGGCGCCGCACCACAGGGCTGAGGAGATCAGATGTCCACCACCGAGCAGCGCGTCGCGATCGTCACCGGTGCCGCGCGCGGAATCGGCGCCGCCACCGCGGTGCGTCTGGCCGCCGAGGGCCGCGCCGTCGCCGTACTCGACCTCGACGAGAGCGCCTGCAAGGACACCGTCGAGACGATCACCGCGGCGGGCGGCAGGGCCATCGCGGTCGGCGCCGACGTGTCCGACGAGGCGCAGGTCGAGGCGGCCGTCGCCAAGGTGGTCCAGGAGCTGGGCGCGCCGACGATCCTGGTGAACAACGCGGGCGTGCTCCGCGACAATCTGCTGTTCAAGATGAGCGCGTCCGACTGGGACACGGTCATGAACGTGCACCTGCGCGGCGCCTTCCTGATGACCCGCGCCGTCCAGAAGCACATGGTGGACGCCGCGTTCGGCCGCGTCGTCAACCTCTCCTCGTCCTCCGCGCTCGGCAACCGCGGCCAGGTCAACTACTCGGCCGCCAAGGCCGGTCTCCAGGGCTTCACCAAGACCCTCGCCTTCGAACTCGGCAAGTTCGGCGTCACCGCCAACGCCGTCGCGCCCGGCTTCATCGCCACCGACATGACCGCCGCCACCGCCGCGCGCGTCGGCATGGGCTTCGACGACTTCAAGGCCGCCGCCGCCACCCAGATCCCGGTCCAGCGGGTCGGCGTCCCCGACGACGTCGCGAACGCCATCGCCTTCTTCACCGGCGAGCAGGCCGGCTTCGTGTCCGGCCAGGTCCTGTACGTGGCCGGTGGCCCGCTCGACTGACGCGCGCCGCGCCGACCGAGTGACACCCCACAACCGACAGGCCGGAGGCCCCAGACCATGACCCAGCCCCCCGACAGCGGGCGCGTCGCCCTCGTCACCGGCGCCAGCCGGGGCATCGGCTACGGCATCGCCGAAGCCCTCGTCGCCCGCGGCGACCGGGTGTGCATCACCGGGCGCAACGAGGACGCGCTCAAGGAAGCCGTCGAGAAGCTCGGCGCCGACCGCGCCATCGGCGTCGCGGGCAAGGCCCACGACGAGGCGCACCAGGCCGTCGCCGTGGAACGCACCATGGAGGCGTTCGGCCGCGTCGACTACCTCGCCAACAACGCGGGCACCAACCCGGTCTACGGGCTGCTCGCCGACCTCGACCTCGGCGTCGCCCGCAAGGTGTACGAGACCAACGTCATCTCCGCGCTCGGCTTCGCCCAGCAGACGTGGAAGGCGTGGCAGAAGGAGAACGGCGGCGCGATCGTCAACGTCGCCTCCGTCGCGGGCCTCGCCCCCTCACCGCTCATCGGCGCCTACGGCATCAGCAAGGCCGCGATGATCAACCTCACGGTGCAGCTCGCCGCGGAGATGGCGCCCGGCGTCCGGGTCAACTCCGTCGCGCCCGCCGTGGTGAAGACGAAATTCGCCGCCGCGCTGTACGAGGGCCGGGAGGCGGAGGCCGCGGCCGCGTACCCGCTCAAACGGCTCGGTCTGCCCGAGGACATCGGCGGCGCCGCCGCCTTCCTGCTCTCCGACCAGGCGAGCTGGATCACCGGGCAGAATCTCGTCCTCGACGGCGGGCTCTTCCTCCAGGCGGGGGTCGCGTAGCGGCGGCCGTCCGAGGGGTCCGCGAGCCGGCCCGTACGAACGCGGCCCGGACGCGCGGGCTTGCCTTCGTCCGTACTCCAACGTGCACAGTCCTCGTGTGGGTGACCGCGACGGTCGCCCGCCGAGGACTTCCCACGTTACGGATTACGGAGACCGCACATGCGTTACCGCACACTCGCAGGAGGCGCGGGGCCCGAGGTCAGCGCCCTGTGCCTGGGCATCCTGCCGTTCGGCACGACCGTGGACGAAGCCACGTCCTTCGCGATCCTGGACCGCTTCGCCGAGGCGGGCGGCACCTACGTCGACACCGCCAACAACTACTCGGTCTGGGCCCCCGGCGGCACCGGCGACGAGAGCGAACTGCTGCTCGGCCGCTGGCTGCACAGCCGCGGCGCCCGGGACCGTACCGTCGTCGCCACCAAGGTCGGGGCCCGGCCGCCCGTCGGATCGACCGCCGTGTGGCCCGACGCCTGGGAAGGGCTGTCGGCCAAGGTGATTGAGGCCGGGATCGAGGGCAGCCTGCGGCGGCTGGGCACCGACCACGTCGACGTGTACTACGCGCACGTCGAGGACCGCGACGTGCCGATGGCCGAGACCGTCCAGGCATTCGCGGACGTCGTGCGCGGCGGCAGCACCCGCGTCCTGGGATGCAGCAACCACGCCGCCTGGCGCGTCGGCGCGGCCCGGCAGTACGCCGCCGACCACGGGCTGCCCGGCTACACGTGCGTGCAGCAGCGCTACACCTACCTGTGGCCCGTGCCGGGCGGCGAGTGGGGCGCGCAGTGGTACGCCCGCGACGACATGCAGGACCTGGTCGCCTCGAACGACGACATGACGCTGATGGCGTACGGGCCGTTGATGAGCGGCGCCTACACCCGCACCGACAAGGAACTGCTCGCGCAGTACGACCACCCCCTGTCGCACCGCAGGCTCGAAGTGCTGCGGGAGGTCGCGGCCGAGGCGGGCGCGACGCCCAACCAGGTCGTCCTGGCCTGGCAGATGGGCGGCGCGCTGCCGGTGGTTCCCGTGGTCGGGGTGAGCAGCCTCGCGCAGCTCGAAGAGGCCCTGGGCGCCGTGGAGTTGGACCTGGACCCGGAGCTGCGGGCCCGGCTGGACGCCGTCTGAGCGCGGCGGGCGGGTGAGGCGGCCGACGCCGATCGGCGAGCTGATCGGCGGGCCGGCCGGTGAGTTGGCCGGGAGGTGCGGGGTTGTCAGTGGGTGGCGGTACGTTCTGGGGCAGTAGCAAACGGATCGATTGCCGGAGGTTCCTGACGTGCCCAGCATGCTGCCCGACTCCTGGGAGACCGTTCTCGGCGAGGAGTTGGACAAGCCGTACTTCCAGCAGCTCACCGAATTCGTCGAGGCCGAGCGGGAGGAGCACCGGATCTTCCCGCCGCGCGACGAGGTCTTCGCGGCGCTGGAGGCGACGCCGTTCGACCGCGTCAAGGTGCTGATCCTCGGTCAGGACCCGTACCACGGCGCGGGACAGGGGCACGGGCTGTGCTTCTCGGTGCGGCCCGGCGTGAAGACACCGCCCTCGCTGCGGAACATCTTCAAGGAGATGAAGGAGGAGCTGGGCCACCCCATTCCGGACAACGGCTATCTGATGCCGTGGGCCGACCAAGGTGTCCTGCTGCTCAACGCGGTGCTGACGGTCCGCGAGGGCGAGGCCAACTCGCACAAGGGCAAGGGCTGGGAGAAGTTCACCGACGCGGTCATCAAGGCCGTGGCGGCCCGCCCCGACCCGGCCGTCTTCGTCCTGTGGGGGAACTACGCGAAGAAGAAGCTGCCGCTGATCGACACCGAGCGGCACGCCGTCGTCCAGGGCGCGCACCCCTCGCCGCTGTCGGCGAAGCTCTTCATGGGCAGCCGCCCCTTCACCCAGATCGACAAGGCCGTCGCCGACCAGGGGCACACCCCGATCGACTGGCGCATCCCCGATCTCGGGGCGTCCGCGAGTTAGCTTCGTGGGTGAGGCGAGGAGGCTCGGGTGGAGCGACGGGACGAGCCGGGTGGACCGGACGCGATCATGACCAGGATCGGACAGGTCGTGATGCTGCTGCACGCCGGGGACCGGGAGGAGGCCAGAACCCGGTTCGGCGCGCTGTGGGACGAGATCGGGGAGCGGGGCGACCCCCTGCACCGCTGCACGCTGGCGCACTACATGGCCGACACGCAGGACGACCCCGAGGACGAACTGGCCTGGGACCTGCGGGCGTTGCGGGCCGCCGACGCCGTCACGGCGCGCGGCGGCACCGAGCCCCGCGGGGGCCCCGACAGCCCCGGCGGCCCTGACAGCCCCGGCCGCTCCACCGGCGCCGCGCAGATCCGCGGCTTCTACCCCTCGCTCCACCTCAATCTCGCCGCCTCCTACGCGAAGGTGGAAGAGGACCGGCTGGCCCGCAGCCACCTCGGCCTGGCCCGCAAGGCGTGCGACGCGCTCGCCGACGACGCGTACGGGGACGGGGTGCGGGCCGCCGTGGCCCGGATGGAGTTGCGGCTGCTGGGCTCCGACCAGCTTCCGTAGCCGTGAGCCGTGAGCCGTGAGCCGTCAGGGGGCAGGGGTCAGCGGTCCCCCGTCACCCTTCGGCCGTCAGCCGACGCGAGCCGTGCCGCCCGTCCGGCCCGGCTCACCGGCCGTAGGACTGACGGCAGATCCGGGCCGCGTCCCCGTCCTTCGCCCAGCCGCCGTAGGTCTCGCCCAGCGCGCAGACGTCGGCGGCGCCGGGCAGCGCTGCTGCCGGTCCGCGCGGGAGGGACCTCGGCGGCGGCACCGAGCGGGAGTGCGGCACCGGCCGGTGCCGCGGCTCACGGCCAGGCCGCGGCCCTGAACCCGCGGAGTACGGGCCCGTGCCCGGTCGGCCGCCCGGCCCACCGGCACCGCGCTCCGGCTCGGGCGAGGGTGTCCTGGAAGGGGCCGGATCCGGCTCGGCCGTCTCCAGCAGCACATGGTCGGGCCGCGGCACCAGCGGCCCGCCGTCCGGCGCCGCCACCCGCGGCGCGGCCCTGCCGGGCACGGGAGCGGGGACGGGGACGGGGGCCGGGGGAGCGGAGACGGTGGTGCACCCGGCCGCGGCGGAGGCCGCCACCAGGAACACGACCACGGGTAGGCGGCGCATTCCGACAACTGTGCCGAACCATGGCGGAGCCGGGTATGCCCCGCAGGGGTGAGCGGCCGGGCGGGGCGTACCGCGCGCTCACCCGTCCGGGGCCGGTCCGTCGCGGGTCCGCGCCGTACGCCCGCTCCCCGAAGGCCCCGGAAGCTTCCCCGAACCGTCCCCGTATGCTGCGGGGACACCGCGAGAAGGAACGACAGGAGCAGCGCATGGCATCCGGCAGCGCCCCACGGAAGATCGGCGTGATCGGGCTCGGTGACATCGCGCAGAAGGCGTATCTGCCGGTCCTCGCCTCGCAGCCGGACCTCGAACTGCACCTCCAGACCCGCACCCCGGCGACCCTCGACCGGATCGGCGACGCCTACCGGCTGCCGCACCGCCACACCTCGCTGGACACGCTGCTCGGCCAGGGCCTCGACGCCGCCTTCGTGCACGCGCCCACCGACCTCCACGTCGAGATCGCCGGACGGCTGATCGAAGCGGGCGTCCCCGTCTACGTCGACAAGCCGCTCGCCCGCGATCTGGACGGCGCACGGCAACTGGTGGCCCTCGCCGAGGAGCGCGGCGTCCCGCTCATGGCGGGCTTCAACCGCCGTTACGCGCCCGCCTACGCGCAGTGTCTCGACCACCCGCGCGACCTGATCCTCATGCAGAAGAACCGCGTCGGCCTCCCCGAAGAGGCCCGCGGGATGATCTTCGACGACTTCATCCACGTCGTCGACACCTTGCGCTTCCTGGCCCCCGGCACCGTCCGGGACGTCCACGTCTCCGCCAAGGTCCGTGCCGGCCTCGTCCACCACATCGTGCTGCACCTGTCGGGTGACGGCTTCACCGCGATCGGCTCCATGAACCGGATGAGCGGGTCCACCGAGGAGAGCCTGGACGTCAGCGGTGACGACACCCGCCGCCAGGTGCTGAATCTCGCCGAGGTCATCGACCACAAGGGCCAGCCGACGGTACGCCGCCGGGGCGACTGGGTGCCGGTGGCCCGGCAGCGCGGCATCGAGCAGATCACCCTGGCCTTCCTCGACGCCGTCCGCGCGGGCAAGCACCTCGACGCCCAGGACGCGCTGCGCACTCACGAACTGTGCGAGCGGGTCGTCACCGAGGTCCGGGAGCTGACCGCCTGACCAGCACCACGCGCCGGATCTCGTAGGCGGCGGCCAGCACGACCAGCAGCAGCGCCAGACGCGGCACCCAGTCGCCGAACCGGTCGTACGGGCTGCGGCCGGTGGCCAGCGGCACCGCGTAGACCCGCGCCGTACTGCCGCTCTCGCTGATCCGCTGCCCGACCGGGTGGCCGTTCGCGTCGTAGACGGCGCTGATCCCGGTCAGGGTCGCGTGCACCATCGGCCGCCAGCTCTCCGCTGCCCGCAGTGCCGCGAGCGAGGCGTGCTGCGCGGGCGCCCACGACCCCTGGAACGACGACGTGGACGACTGCGCCACCAGCACCTGGGCGCCCTTGTCCGCGAGATTGCGGCTCATGTCGGCGAAGGCGGACTCGAAGCAGATCAGCGGCCCGATCCGTACCGTTCCGGTGTCCATCACGACCTGGTGGTCGCCGCGCTGCCGGTCCTCACCCGCGGCCTTGCCGACCGAGGTGGCCCAGCCGAGCAGCGACCGGAAGGGGATGTACTCGCCGAACGGCACCAGCCGCATCTTGTCGTACGTGGGTCCGGTGACGCCGTCCGGGCCGATCAGCACCGACGTCTTGGAGATGCCCGTGCCGTCCGCGCGCTCCGCGTCCACATTGACCAGGATGTCGGCGCCGACCTGCTGGGAGAGGGCCGCCAGCTCCTCCGCCAGCTGGGGCCGGGAGGTGAGGTCGAAGCCGACGCTGCTCTCGCCCCAGACCACGAGATCCGGGTGGCTGCCCACCAGGCCGCGGGTGAGCGCCACCTGCCGGTCGACCCGGGCCTCGGGGCCCACGACGATGCCCGGCTGGACGACCGCGACCCGCACGGCGCCGGACTGCTGCGGGTGCGGCGCCCACAGCCACACCATGCCGGTCAGCACGGCGGCCGTGGCCAGCGCGGTCGCCGCGGGCCTGCGGACGGCGGGCACCGCGACGAGCGCGGTCAGCGCGGTGTTGACGAGCACCACCAGGAGGCTGACCAGCCACACCCCGCCGACTGAGGCCAGCCGCAGCGCGGGCCGCACCTGCCACTGGCTGGCGCCCAGCAGTCCCCAGGGGCCGCCGAGATACTGCCAGGAGCGCACCAGCTCCACCATCAGCCAGCCGCACGGCACCAGCACCATCGCCGCCGCGGCCCGCCGCGACCCGGTGCCCTCGCCGAGCAGCCTGCGCACCAGCCAGCCCCACGGCGCCCACAGCGCGCCCAGCAGCAGGGCGAGCACGACGATGAACACGTTCAGACTCGCGAAGAGCCAGTGGTGCACCGCCAGCATGAAGCCCGCGCCGCCCAGCCAGCCGTCCAGCGCCGCCCGCCGCGCACTGCCCGCGGAGCGCACCAGCAGCATCCACGGCACCAGCGCCACGTACGCCAGCCACCACAGCGACGGCGCGGGGAAGGCGAGCGCCGGGAGCGCCCCGGCGGCGGCGGCGCCCAGCCCGCGCGCCCACGGCGAGGACAGCCGTGACCGCTGCTCCTGGGCCGTCACCGTCATGCGTGCTCCCTCGCCGCCGTTCACTGTCGCTCTGTTCCGCCCTGTTCCGTCCGCACGCCGCCATCCGCGCCGAATCCGCTCCGGCGTTCCTGGCTCCGGCCTACCCTGCGCGGATGGCGGCATGCGGACGACGGCGTGTCGTCCGCATGCCGCCATCCCCCGTGCCGCCGTGTCCCTGCCGTCGCCCGCGCGTCGCCGCGCACCCCGCCGGTGGCCGCCGCGCGTGCCGCTGCCCCGGTCGGTACGGCGTTCCCCGCACCGGTCCGCGGGCGGCTCAGCCGTCCTGGTCCTCCAGCACGGCGAGATCCTCGGGCGCGGGACCGTTGCCGACGGCGCGGCGGCGTACGACCGTGAAAGCGGCGGCTGCCGAGCCGGTGAAGGCGGCGGCCACCACCCACGGGCGGTTCAGGACATGGCCGGTCAGATGGTCCAGAGAGTAGCGGCCGGGTCCCGTGACACCCAAAGCGGCGGCGCAGAAGCCGAGGAAGGCGGGGTACTCGTAGCCGCCGGACGTGTTGAAGAAACCGGCGGGGGCGTGGACGGAGACCGCGCCCGCCATGGCGCCGGCCGCCGCCGCGCCCGCGGCCGGGGTGGCGATCCCCAGGGCCAGCAGCAGCCCGCCGCCCGCCTCGCCGAGCCCGGCCGCGACGGCGCTCGCCCGCTCCGGCTTGAAGCCCATCTGCTCCATGGCCGCCGAGGTGCCGTCGATCCCGCCGCCGCCGAACCAGCCGAAGAGCTTCTGCGCGCCGTGCGCGAAGAGCACCCCGCCGGTCCCCGCGCGCAACGCCAGCAGTCCGATGTCCTTGCGGTGCGCGAGTGCCATGACCGGGTCCTCTCCTGGTGCCGGGCCCCGGTCCCGGTCCGACTCCGGACCGCCGGGCTGCTCCCAGTCTTCGCGGACCCCACCGGATGCCGCCGCTCCTGGCGGTCCGTCCGGGCTACACGGCTGACACCGGCCTCGCGGCTCGTCCGGAGGCCACCGCCGTCGCAGACGTCACCGCCCGATCAGGGCAGCCGGTTCCACGCGGTCAGCACATGGCGGCCGTGTTCCAGGCCGAGTCGGCTGACGGTGCCGGTGGCGAGCTGGAACAGGGCGCCGTCGGCCGGGGGCAGCCCCAGTCTGCGGGCGGTCAGCACCCGCAGGAAGTGGGCGTGCGCGACCAGCACCACATCGCCGCCGTCGCTGTTGGTGAACGCCGCGTCGGCGAGGGCCAGCACCCGGTCGGCCCGTTCGCCGACCTGTTCCGCCGTTTCCCCCGGATGGCCCTCGGGGCCCTCGGGGACCCCGTCGGTCCACAGATCCCAGGTGGGACGGGTGCGGTGGATGTCACGGGTGGTGACGCCCTCGTAGCCGCCGTAGTCCCACTCGCACAGGTGGGCGTCGACCCGTGTGCGCTCGAGCCCGGCCAGCTTCGCGGTGTCCCGCGCGCGACGCATCGGGCTGGTGATCACGGTGGAGATGTGCCTGCTGGCCAGCATCGGAGCCAGCGTTCTGGCCTGCTCCTCGCCGTTCGGGGTGAGGGGCAGATCGGTGTAGCTGGTGTGCTGGCCGGTCAGCGTCCACTCGGTCTCGCCGTGACGGATCAGTACCAGTTCGCCCATCGGTACACCTCCCGCGGCGCCCCTCGGCGCCCCGAAGTGATCATACGTCCGCCCGGTCCCGTCAGTAGGATGACGGCCTGGCCACCCCTCTCCGCGCGCGACCCGGATGTGTGAACACCGACATGTGAGTACAGATGTGTGTGCACAGACGTGTGCACACCACCGCGTGATTCAGACAGCAGCCCAGGAGCCGGTATGAACGACGCTGCCCGTACCTACGACGTGATCGTCATCGGAGCCGGACCGGTCGGTGAGAATCTCGCCGACCGCACGCAGGCCGCAGGGCTCAGCACGGTCGTCGTGGAGAGCGAGCTGGTCGGCGGCGAGTGCTCCTACTGGGCGTGCATGCCGAGCAAGGCACTGCTGCGCCCGGTGGTCGCCCGCGCCGACGCGAGCCGGCTGCCGGGGCTGGCCCGCGCGGTCGCGGGACCGCTGGACGCCGCTGACGTCCTCGCCCGCCGCGACGAGTTCACCTCGCACTGGAAGGACGACGGCCAGGTGGGCTGGCTGGAGTCGGTCGGCGTCGATCTCGTACGCGGCCAGGGCCGCCTGGACGGTCCCAAGCAGGTCGCGGTGCTGACGCCGGAGGGCGAGACCGTACGGCTGATCGCGCGGCACGCCGTCGCCGTCTGCACCGGCACCTCCGCCGCGCTGCCCAAGCTGCCGGGCATCGCCGACATCAACCCGTGGACCAGCCGTGAGGCGACCAGCGCCAAGGAGGTCCCCGCCCGCCTGGTCGTGGTCGGCGGCGGTGTGGTGGCCGTCGAGATGGCCACCGCCTGGCAGGCGCTCGGCTCGCGGGTGACCATGCTCGTGCGCGGCGACCGCCTGCTGGAGCGCATGGAGCCCTTCGTCGGCGAATTGGTCACCGAGGGCCTGCGCGAGGCGGGCGTGGAGGTGCACTTCGGTACGAACGTGCCGATCGTCGAGCGCGACGGCGCGGACGGCGAGGTACGGGTCGGCCTGGAGGGCGGCCAGCGGGTCGTCGCCGACGAGATCCTCTTCGCCACCGGCCGCTCGCCGCGCACCGGCGACCTCGGGCTGGAGACGGTCGGCCTGCGCCCCGGGGACTGGCTGGGCGTGGACGTCACCTGCCGGGTCACCGGTGTGCCGGACGGCTGGCTCTACGCGGCGGGCGACGTCAACCACCGCGCGCTTCTCACCCACCAGGGCAAGTACCAGGCCAGGATCGTCGGGGCCGTGATCGCCGCCCGCGCCAAGGGCGAGCCGGTCGACGACGCGCCCTGGGGCCCGCACGCCGCGACCGCCGACGACGCCGCCGTGCCGCAGGTGGTCTTCACCGACCCCGAGGCGGCCTCCGTGGGCCTCACGGCGAGCGAGGCGGAGCGCGCCGGACACCGGACCAAGGTCGTGGACTACGACCTCGGCCAGGTCGCGGGCGCCTCCCTCTACGCCGACGGCTACCGCGGCAGGGCCCGCATGGTCGTGGACCTCGACCGAGGCATCCTGCTCGGCGTCACCTTCGTCGGCCCCGGCGTCGGCGAACTCCTGCACTCCGCGACGGTCGCCGTCGCGGGCGAGGTGCCCATCGAGCGGCTGTGGCACGCGGTCCCGGCGTACCCGACGATCAGTGAGGTGTGGCTGCGCCTGCTGGAGGAGTACCGGGGCTGACCGCGGTCATGGCCGCGGCGGATGTGCCCTGACGTTTGTCAGGAGCGGTGCGGACGAGGGCCTTCCTAATGGTGCGCCACCGTGACGGCCGTCGACCCCGGCTCGTATCTGGCCTCGCACCACGGGCCGAGCTACGGCTCCGGTCAGACCGGGCGGCGCTACTACAACGGCGAGGAGAGGGAACTCGCCTGCTGGACGACCGGTGACGGCGACGCCGACGGGCACGGCGACCGCTACTGGTTCATGCTCGACTTCGACGGCGACAGCGGCTACGTCAACGACTGGTATCTGACGACCGGTTCCGCCGCCCAGTGGCAGCCGCACGTCCCGCACTGCTGACTGACGCATCCTCAGAAGCGTTCAGCGCGCGGCGAGTTCGGCGTAGAGAGCCGAAGGGTCGGCGGCGAGGCCGGCCTTGACCTGACGGCTGGTGTCGTCGGCCAGCACCTCGTACAGCCCGGCCTCGACGCCGTCGAGCGCGATGCGCGCGATCTTGGCGGGGTCCGACTTGGGGGCGTCGACGCGCGCGGCCATGTCGGTGTCCATGTAGCCGACGTGCAGGCCGGTGACGAGGGTGCCCTGGCCGTGCAGCGCCAGGCGGGTGGCGTTGGTCAGGGACCACTCGGCGGACTTGGCGGCCGAGTAGACGGCGCTGCCCGGCGTGGTGAACCAGGACAGGGCCGACAGCACGTTGAGCACCGCGCCGCCGCCGTTGCGGGCCAGGACCGGCGCGAAGGCGCGGCTGACGGCGAGCGTGCCGAAGACGTGGGTCTCGAACTCGTTCCGGACGACGTCCATCTCGCTGGTGAGCAGGTCCACCCCGTTCGACGCGCCCGCGTTGTTGATCAGCAGGGTGACGTCACCGGCCGCCTCGGCCGCCGCCCGTACCGACTCGGGGTCGGTGATGTCCAGCGCGAGCGGTACGGCGCCCGGGACGGTGACCGAGGCCGGGTTGCGGGCGGCGGCGTAGACCTTGGCCGCGCCCCCGTCGAGCAGGGCCTGGACGAACTTCTCGCCGAGGCCGCGGTTGCCTCCGGTGACGAGGGCGACAGCGCTGTTGATCTGCATGGGAGTGCCTTTCGGGAGGAGAGCGGTCCGTGGCCGGTACGCGCGCGGCCCGGGGGTCGCGTGCGGTCCGCACGGATGCGGCCGACCATGGAAACCGATCAGTTTCCACCACCGTATACCGATCGGTTTCCGATGCCAAGCCGGAGCGGTAACCTCGGGGTATGACCACGACACAGAAGTCCGGCGCTACGGAGAAGTCCGGCACGCGCGACCGCCTGCTCGACGCCGCGGCCGGGCTCTTCTACCGGGAAGGCGTCGGCACCGGCATCGACGCGCTGTGCAAGGCCGCCGGGGTGTCCAAGCGCTCGATGTACCAGCTCTTCGCGAGCAAGGACGAGGTGCTGGCCGCCGCGCTCGACCGGCAGGGGCCGCCCGTCGAGGCCCGGCTGCTGCCGCCGCCCGGCGCGCCCGCGGCGCCGCGCGACCGCGTCCTGTACGTCTTCGAGCGGCTGGAGGAGACCGCCGCCTCGGCCGACTACCGCGGCTGCCCCTTCCTCGCCACGCAGGTCGAGCTGAAGGACCCGGAGCACCCGGCGAGCGTCGTGGCCCGCCGCAACAAGCAGGTGCTCACCGACTTCTTCCGCGCGGAGGCCGCGCGCGGCGGGGCCGCCGACCCCGCACTGCTGGCCCGCCAGCTCACCCTGGTCTTCGACGGCGCCAGCGCCCGCGCCGGGATCAAGGCGGAGGTCCTGGACGGCCTGGCGCTGAGCACGGCCGTCGCCGTCCTGGACGCGGCGGGCCTGACGGCTCCTCGGGCCTGACGGCTCCTCGGGCCTGACGGTGCGGAGGGTCTGACAGCGCGGCGGATCACGAACGGCCCCTTCGGCAGCTGGCACGCACGGCCGCCGCGTTGCCGGGATGCCCGAGTAGCTCTGCTATTAGGGCATCCCGGTGCGTTGCGCTCAGCGGGTCCCCCCGGACGGAGTCCGGGGGAGGACCGGGCACCGCCTGGACCGCCCATGATCCGCCGGACAGGCGCTAGTCGGGCAGTGCCACCTCCGCGAGCCTGCCGCTCGCCACGTCGAACACGAAGCCGCGCACCGCGTCGGTGTGCGGGATGAACGGGCTGTTCCTGATCCGGGCCGCGGACTGGCGGACGTCGGTCTCCAGATCGGTGAACGCCTCGGCCGCCCACGGCGGTTTGATGCCCGTCTCCTCGCGGATCGACTCGCGGAAGGCGTCGTCGCCGAAGGTGAGCATGCCGCAGTCGGTGTGGTGGATGAGCACGATCTCCCGTGTGCCCAGCAGCCGCTGACTGATCGCCAGCGAACGGATCGCGTCGTCGGTGGCCACCCCGCCCGCGTTGCGGATCACATGCGAGTCGCCCTCGGCGAGACCGAGCGCCCCGTACACATTGAGCCGGGCGTCCATGCACGCCAGAACCGCCGTGTGCCGGGCGGGCGGCAGCGGCAGCGGACCCTCGAAGGCCGCCGCGTACGCCGTGTTGTTCTCCAGATAGCCGTCGGTGGCGGTGGGGTGGTCGGTCATGGGAGCCTCCTGATCGCGCTGAGCGGTGACGTCATGCGTGACGTCATACGGGTGAGGTCATGCGGTCCGCCGCCAGGCGTCCGCCAGCAACTCGTGGGAACGGACCCGGTCCCGGTGGTCGTGGGTGATGGTGGTGACCAGCAACTCATCGGCGCCCGTGGCCTGTTGGAGCACCCGCAGCCGGTCCGCGACACTTTCGGGTGTGCCGGTGAACTGGGTGCGCACCCGGTCCTCGACCAGCGCCCGCTCGTCCGCCGTCCACGAGTGGACCGCGGCCTCCTCCGGACTCGGGAAGGGGATCGCGCCCTGACCCGAGCGGATGCTGTGCACCCACAGCGCGTACGGCGACGCCAAGTGCCGCGCGGTGGCGTCGTCCTCGGCGACCACGACATCGGCCGAGACCAGCACATGCGGCTCGTCGAGCGTGGCGGAGGGCACGAACGCCTTGCGGTACGCGTCCACCGCTTCGAGGACGGCGGCCGGACTCACGTGGTAATTCGCCGCGAAGGGCAGGCCGAGCGCGCCCGCCGCCTGCGCGCTCGCCCCGCCGCTGCTGCCCAGCACCCACACCTGGAGATCGGCGCCCTCGCCGGGCACCGCGTGCGCGTCGAGTCCCTCCGGGGTCCGGTAGTCCCCGCGCAGCAGCCCGAGGATCTGGTCGAGCTGGTCGCGGTACTCGGGCAGTTCGGCCCCCGGGTACTGCACGAGCTGCGTGTAGCGCGTCAGCAGCGGAGAGCCGATCAGCCGGCTGAAGTCGTACGGCGCGGGGATCAGCAGCCCCTCCGGTGTGTACCGGGCCTCGGTGCGGCGCGGCGCCGGGGGAGCGGCGGGCGCGCCGCCGGACGCGGACGGCTTACGGAATCCGGTACGGCCGAGGCCCAGGTCGATCCGGCCCGGGTACAGCGCGTCGAGCAGCCCGAACTCCTCGACCACCGACAGCGGTGTGCGGTGCCCGAGCTGCACCGCGCCCGCGCCCACCCGGATTCGTGCGGTCGCCGCCGCCACGAGCTGGATCACCAGCGCGGGCGACACCCCGGCGACCCCGGTCGTCAGATGGTGCTCGGCCAGCCAGTAGCGCGCGTATCCGGCGGCCTCCGCGCGCTGTGCCAGGTCCACGGTGTTGCGCAGCGCCTGCGCGGCGGTGGAGCCCGAACTGATCGGCGACAGGTCGAGAATCGACAGCGGCACCGACGCCGAGTTCGAAGAAGCCGAAGAGGCGGAAGGGTCCGGGGAACTCGAAGGGTCCGACGGACGTGAGGGGTTCGATGAGCCGGAAGCTGCGGGAACGCTCATGCGGCGTCGCCCTCCTTTGCGATGGTGCCTGCGCCGACGGTGTCCTTACGCGGAGAGGCCGTGTTCACCGGCCCCCAGTCCCACGGCGGATCGGGTATCTCCGCGCGGAGCACGGGCGCGACCTCGGACTGGAAACGCTCCAGCGACGTACGGTGCTCGGCCTCGCCGAGCCCGCTCGCGTCCGCGTGCAGATGCAGCACGGTGTGCCCGAACTCCTCGTGATAGCGGTGCACTTTCTCGATCACCTGCTGCGGGCTGCCGATCAGCGCCGAACTGCGCTCCACGAAGTCCTCCAGCGTCCCGAAGACCACCGGCAGGCCCACCTCCTTCTGGAACGCCAGATTGCTCTCGAAGATCGGCCGGTAGACCTCCAGCGCCTCCTGCGAGGTGCGGGCCACGTACAGCCCCGCGGAACCCGCGCCCACCGCGATGTCCGCCGGATCGTGCCCGTAGTGCTCCCAGCGCTCCCGGTAGTAGCGGATCAACTCGGCATACGGCTGGATGGGGTTGGTGACATTCGCCGAGAACAGCGGATCGCCGTAGCGGGCGGCGAGGTCCACGGACTCCTTGCTGGTCGCGCTGCCGTGCCAGACCCGGATCGGCCGCTGGTACGGCCGCGGCCAGACCTCCGCGTCCTTCAGCTCGGGGCGGAAGCGGGTCCGCGCGGTCACCTTGTCCTGCCGCCAGATCTGCCGGAACACCTCGTAGCTCTCGGCGTTGCGGTCCCACTGGTCCTCGGGCGTGACGTGGAACAGCTCGCGCTGCGCCGTGCCGTTGCCCTTGCCGATGATCAGGTCCAGGCGGCCCTCGGAGAGATGGTCGAGCGTCGCGTAGTCCTCGTACGCTCTGACCGGGTCCAGCAGGCTCAGCGTGGTGACCGCGGTGAAGAGCCGGATGCGCCGGGTGATCGCCGCCACATGGCTGAGCACCACCGTCGGCGAGGAGGAGATGAACGGCCGCTCGTGCCGCTCTCCCACCCCGAACCCGTCGAAGCCCAACTCCTCGGCGAGCACCGCGTTGTCGAGGACTTCCCTGAAGCGCTCATGAGTGGACTTCAGGACGCCGGTGACCGGGTCGGGCCGGTGCACGATCAGCGTGATGGCGAGGAACTTCATGCCACCGACTCCCGTACGTCCGCGGCGTCGCCCCCGGCGTCCGGGTGGGCCAGGCCGAGGTGGTCCCGCAGCGTGCCGCCCTCGTACTCGGTACGGAACACACCGCGTTCCTGGAGCAGCGGCACGACGGTGTCGGCGAAGACGTCGAGACCGCCGGGGGTGATGTGCGGGACGAGGATGAAACCGTCGCTCGCGTCGGCCTGCACAAAGGAGTTGATGGTCTCCGCGACCGTCGTGGGGGAGCCGACGAACGACTGGCGGTTGCCGGTCTCGATGACCAGGTCGCGGATGGACCACTTGTTGGCCGCCGCCAGCTCCCGCCACTCGCGGGCGGTCGCCAACGGGTCGCGGTACATCCGGACTTGAGCCCGGCCGCGGGCGATGGTGTGCTCGCCGAGATCCGGGTCGATCTCGGGCAGCGGGCCCTCCGGGTCGTACCCGGACAGGTCGCGGTTCCAGACGAATTCCAGGTGCTTGATCGCGGTGGCACCGCTGACCTGCGCGCGGCGCACCTCGCGGGACAGCTCCTCCGCCTCGGCGTCGGTGTCGCCGAGCACGAAGGTGGCGGCGGGCAGGATCAGCAACTGGTCCGCCCTGCGGCCGTGCCGGGCCAGGCGCCCCTTGACGTCCGTGTAGAACTCCCGCCCCTCCTTGAGAGTGCTGTACCGGCTGAAGATCGCGTCCGCGCTCGACGCGGCGAATTCGCGTCCCTCTTCCGAGTCCCCCGCCTGGAAGATCACCGGGCGGCCCTGCGGGCTGCGCGGGACGTTGAACTGCCCCTGGATGTCGAAGTGCTGGCCCTTGTGGACGAAGGCCCCGGCCCGCGCGTCCCGCAGGAACGTCCCGGTCTCCCGGTCGGCGACGATCTCGTCGCCGTGCCATGAGTCGAACAGCTCATTGGCGGTGGCCAGGAACTCCCGCGCCCTGGAGTACCGCTCGTCCTGCGGAAGGAAGCCGCCGCGCCGGAAGTTCTCGCCCGTGAAGGCGTCCCAGGAGGTGACGACGTTCCACGCGGCGCGGCCCGCGGACAGGTGGTCGAGGCTGGCGAACTGCCGGGCCACCTCGTACGGCTCGTTGAACGTCGAGTTGATCGTGCCGGTCAGGCCGATCCGCTCGGTCACCGCGGCCAGCGCGGCGAGCACGGTGAAGGTGTCCGGGCGGCCGACGACGTCCAAGTCGTAGATATGGCCGCCCTGTTCGCGCAGCCGCAGGCCCTCGGCGAGGAAGAGGAAGTCGAACTTGGCCCGCTCCGCGGTGCGCGCGAAGTGGGCGAAGGAGCTGAACTCGATGTGGCTGCCCGCGGCCGGGTCGCTCCACACGGTGGTGTTGTTGACGCCGGGGAAGTGGGCCGCGAGATGGATCTGCTTCAGGGGCTTGCTCATGACGGTCGGATCCTCCGGCTCAGGCGCTGGTGGTGGCGTAACGGTTCGCGGGGCGCGCGAGCCCCAGCAGGCCGCGGAGCGTGCCGGCCTCGTACGCGCGCCGGAAGGCGCCGCGCGCCTGCAACTCGGGCACCAGGCCGCGGGTGATCGCGGGCAGGTCGTGGCCGAGCGCCGCCGGCCGCAGCCGGTAACCGGTGAGCCCGGCGTCCTGCCACTCCAGCAGCAGGTCGGCCAGTTCGGCGGGCGTCCCGGCGAAGACGGTCGCGTCGCTGGTGTACGGCTGGTCGAGCAGCGCGTCCAGCCGGTCCCTGCGGGCCTCGGCCGCCGCGCGGTCGGTGTCGAGGAAGACCACCAGATCGCCGAAGACATGGACCGGTTCGGCCTCCCGGCCCGCGGCCCGCTGCTCGGCGCGGATCTCCGCGACGATCGCCGCCGCCTGCCCCGCGTCGTGCGGGGTCACATAGCCGATGTCCGCGGCGCGCCCCACCAGCCGGTACGGCACGGTCGCGTGCGCGAGCGCGGTCACCGGCGGCTGGCCCTGCGGCGGGCGCGGTGTGATCGAGGGGCCCTTGACGCCGAAGTGGCGGCCCTGGAAGTCGATGTAATGGAGCTTGTCGCGGTCCACGAAACGGCCGGTGGCCACGTCCCGGATCTCCGCGTCGTCCTCCCAGCTATCCCACAGCCGCCGCAGCACCTCGACGTAGTCCGCGGCCTCGTCGAAGAGGTCGGTGACCAGGTCCTGGACGTGCGGCTGGTCGTACTCCTCGATGCGGAACGGCGGGAATTCGCGGCGGCCGAAGTGCGCGGCCTCGTGCTGTCGGGCGGAGATCTGGATGCGCAGCCCGGCCCGGCCGCCGCTCACGTAGTCCAGGGTGGCGATGGCCTTGGACAGGTGGAACGGCTCGGTGTGCGTGGCGATCAGGGTCGGCACCAGACCGATGTGGCTGGTCAGCGGGGCGACCCTGGACGCGATGAGCACGGCGTCCAGCCGGCCGCGCACCTGGTCGGTGCGCTCGTCGGGGTCGCCGTACCCGGTCGACTGGAGCCCGAGGGAGTCCTCGATGGTGACGAAGTCCAGCAGGCCGCGCTCGGCTTCGGTCACGGCGTCCGCCCAGTAGGCGGCGTCGAACAGTTCGCCGGGTCGCGCGTCCGGCTCCCGCCACGCGGCCGGGTGCCAGCCCGCGCCGTCCAGGGCGACCGCGAGGTGCAGCGGCGGACGGGCGGCGGACGCCGACGGAGCGGACGAAGGTGATGAAGCGGGCTCGGGGGAGGCGGAGGAGGACAGGGATGACGGGTGTGCGGACACGGCGAAGTGCCTTCCTGATCGACCGGAGGAGGACACGGCCGCCCCATGGCGGTCGCGTCGGCGGGGTCAGATCAGGCGCAACAGAGCGCGCCGGCGACGCGCTGGAGATCGATGTGCTGGCGCCCGTACAGATGCACGACGGGTCCGCGCGGGACGAGGGTGCGCACGTCGGCGCGGTCGAAGTCCGCTCGCACTGTCGTCACCCCCGTCCGGGCGGTACGGCCGGGGGCCGTACCGGAGTCGCGCTTGCGGGTCCGGTCGGGACCCGCCTGGTTGTCACCTGGAGCACCCCGCCGCGAGGGAGGGTTGCCGGTCAGCCAGCCAGGGCTTGTCGCTGACACTCATCACCTGAATTCGACGCTATCTCGCGGATACCGTCCCGCGCAATGGCGTCCGTCACCGGTGTCCGTCACCGGCGTTCATTCGCCCGCGCCGCCGGTGCCTTCCGCGTCGCCGTCGCCGCCCGGCACCCGTACGCCCCGGAAGTGCGTGGTGCGGCGCAGCGCGAAGCCGATCGACTCGTAGAGCCGGATGGCGTTGACGTTGCTGCCCGCCGCGTGCAGGAACGGGCGGTCGCCCCGGCCGCGGATCCCGGCCGCCGTGTGCCGCACCAGCCGGGACGCCAGGCCCTGGCCGCGGAACGCGTCGTCGGTGCACACGGCGCTGATCTCGGTCCAGCCGTCGAGCCGCAGCCGCTCACCGGCCATGGCCACGAGCTTTCCGTCGCGGCGGATGCCGTAGTAGGCGCCCAGCTCGATGGTGCGCTGCCTGAACGGACCCGGCTTGGTCCGCTCGACCAGGTCCAGCATCTCCGGTACGTCCGCAGGGCCGAGCGGGCGCGCCTCCGGATCGGCCTCGTCCAGCAGCGCGTCGGTCCCGACGAGCTGCACGCCCTCGGCTCCCCACTCGCTGCGCCACCCGTCGGGCGTGGCCGGGACGCCGGCCAGCGCGAAGGTCGCGCCGGGACCCATGAGGGCGGCGAGGTCCGCCCACGCGGCCGGATCGGCGGGGTCGGCGAGCGCCACGAAGGGCGAGACGTCCTCCGGGTAGCGCGCGGCGGAGCCGACGATCTGCGCGAGATGGCGGTGCGCCCCGGTCAGCGCGGCCCAGGCGGGGTTGTCCAGAGGGTGCGGCGACGCGGGAAAGACCTGGTCGCCGGCGGGTCCGGGGTTCTGGGGCTGCTGCTGCGGGTGCTGAAGGCTGGTCGACATGGTCGCCGTGACTCTCCGTTCTGCTGTCGTACGGCGCGTCGCCGTCACTGCGCTGTCGCCGGGCGGTAGGGGCGGCCGATCGCGAACCGTCCTGACCCCGGACGGCCGTCCACGAGGTCGGCGGCGATTTCGCCGACCACTGATGCGAACTTGAATCCGTGCCCGGAAAATCCCGCGAGGACGGTGAAAGGTCCCACACGGTCGATCACGAAGTCATGATCGGGGGTCGTGGTGTACAAGCAGGTCACCGGGGTGGGCCGGGTGTGATCGACACCGGGCAGCCACCGGGCGGCGTACTCCTGGAGCCTGCCGAGGACCACGGGATCGGGCGTGCGGTCCCGGTCGTCCGGGTCCACGACCGGGCCGATCCCGTGGAATCCGGCCTTCACCCCGTCGGCGCTGCCGAGGCCGTACACGCCCGCGGCCTCGTCGATACCGGCCCCGCCGTGGTGGATGAAGGCGGGCCAGTCCGGCGCGTCGGGGGCGGGGAAGTGCACCGGCTGCTCCTGGGTGACGCGCAGCGGCGGCGGGCCCTCGGTGACCTGGCCGAGCGTGCGGGCCGCCCAGCCGCCGACGGCCACGACCACGGCGTCCGCGGCGATCACCTCGTCCTGCGCGGTGACCACCTCGGCGCCCGAGCCGCGCCGCCGCAGCGCGCCGACCTTGACGCCGTGCCGTACGGTCGCGCCCTTGGCCCGCGCGGCCTGCTGGAAGGCGGCCACCGCGTCGTCGGCGTGCAGCCGCCCGGCCTCGGGGTGGAACAGCGCGGTGGTGTCCGCGACGAGCCCCGGCCAGCGCTCGGCGGCGGCCCGCGCGGTCAGCTCCTGGCTGGGCCGCCCGGCCCCGCGCAGCGCGTCCCGCAGCGCCGCGACGGCCCGCGCGGGCCCGTGGTCGACGGCCCCGGTCAGGGTCAGTACGGTGCTGCCCGTCTCGTCCTGGAGCCGCCGCCACAGCGGAAGCGCCCGTACGGCGAGGCCGACGTAGAACGGATCGGCGTACGCGAGCCGGAAGATCCGGGAGCTGCCGTGCGAGCTGCCCCGGTCGTGGCCGGGCGCGAACTGTTCGAGCAGCGTGACCTCGGCGCCGCGCGAGGCGAGGTGCCAGGCCGCGGACGAGCCCATGGCCCCGCCTCCGACGACGACGACTTTCCTGCGTGTCATGGCGGTCGACTTCCTTTCGGTCGGTGCGGGGCCGTGCCGCGGCCGGTACGGGGTCAGGAGTTGGTCAGCGGCAGCCCCGGCGGGTTGACCAGCGAGGCGGGCACCGCTTCGTTGGCCAGATTCCACGCGGCGAGCCACTGCGCGTACTGACCATTCTTGATCAGGTGGTTGATCGCGTCGGCCAGGGGCTTGGCCAGGCCGCTGTCCTTCTTCGCCGTGGCGCAGATCAGCCCTTGCAGGGACGCCCCGGCACCGGAGAACTTGCCCGCGCTGCGGGTGGCGTTCGGCGAGCCCGCGGTCTGCGTGCCGTGGTAGGCGATGCTCGGGTTGGGCGCGAAGTAGGCGTCGATCCGGCCGGAGTTGAGCGCCAGATAGGTGCTGTTGGAGTCCTGGAAGTACTTGATCGTGAGCTTCTTGCCGTCGGCCTTCAGCTCGCTCTGCCACTTCAGCAGGATCTTCTCCTGGTTGGTGCCCGCGCCGACCGCGACGGTCTTGCCCGCCAGGCTGCGGTAGGTGCCGTCGAAGTTCCAGGTGTCGCTCTTCTTCACCTCGAAGCCGAGGTTGTCCTGCCGGTAGCTGGCGAAGTCGTACTTCTCCTTGCGCTGCTCGGTGTCGGTGATGTTGGAGAAGCCGACATCGGTCTTGCCGCTGTCGATGCCGACGAAGAGGTTGTCCCAGGTGGCGTTGGACAGCACGGGCTTGAGGCCGAAGACGGCGGCGATCAGCCGGCCGAGGTCGGGCTCGGAACCGGTGATGGTCTTCTGGTCCGCGCCGACGTAGCCGATCGGCGGCGAGCCGGCGGGCAGGAAGCCCAGGCCGATGACGAGTTGCTTGCTGTCGAGCACGGACTTGGGCAGCTCGGCGCGGATGGCGGCGACCTCAGGGACGGTGAGCGTGATCTCCTTGGCGGCGCCGTTGGACTGCGCGCCGACCACGACGGTGCCCTTGGCGTCCGCGGCGGCCGGTGCCGCGGCGTCCGAGCCGCTGTCGCTGCCGCAGGCGGCGAGGCCGAAGGTGAGGGCGGCGACGGCGATGCCCGCGGCGACGCGTCTGGTGGCGGTGGTACGGATGTCGGGCATGGTGAACCTCGCTGATGGTGAGCGGATGTGCGGGGGTGACGTATCGGGCGCCCGCGGGCTGGCGGCCGTCGCTGTGGAAGGCGCCTGTGTCCGCGCCTTGGCCCGCGGCGTACGGGGGTTCGGAGGAGGGTTCAGAGGACCTTGCTGAGGAATTCGCGGGTCCTGGGGTGCCGGGGGTTGTCCAACACCTGGTCGGGCGGGCCCTGTTCGACGATCCGGCCGCCGTCAAGGAAGACGACGGTGTCGGCGACCTCGCGGGCGAAGCCGATCTCGTGCGTGACGACGATCAGCGTCGTACCGCTGGTGGCGAGATCCCGGATGACGGCCAGTACCTCGCCGACGAGTTCGGGGTCGAGCGCCGAGGTCGGCTCGTCGAAGAGGATGACGCCGGGTTCGAGGGCCAGCGCGCGGGCGATGGCCACCCGCTGCTGCTGGCCGCCGGAGAGCTGCCGGGGATAGGCGTCGACCTTGTCGGCGAGCCCGACCCGGCCGAGCAGCGCGCGGGCCAGTTCCTCCGCCTCGGCCCTGGTCTTCTGCCGGGCCGCGACCGGCGCTGCGGCCACGTTGTCCAGCACGCTGAGGTGCGGGAAGAGGTTGAAGCCCTGGAAGACGAAGCCGATCCGGCGGCGCTGGGCGAGGATCGCCCGCTCGCTGATCTCCTTGAGCCGGCCGCGGTGGTGCCGTACGCCGATCGGCTCGCCGTTGAGGCTGACGTAGCCGATGTCCAGCTTCTCCAGGTGGTTGATCGCCCGCAGCAGCGTCGACTTGCCGGAGCCCGACGGGCCGAGGATCACCGTCACCTGTCCGGGCTGCACGGTCAGATCGACACCGGAGAGCACCTGGTGCGTGCCGTACCACTTGTGCGCGTCGTGGACGGTCACGGCGGCGGGGCGCGCGGTCACCGCGGTGACCAACGTGTCGGCGGGGACGCGGTCGGCGCTCATGCGATCGATCCGATCTCGGCGCGCGCCCGCAGATCGCGCACTGCCGTACGCAGCCGTTGCAACGGCGTCGGCGGTACGGTCCGCAGCGCGCCGCGTGAGAAGTACCGCTCGACGTAGAACTGGACCACCGAGACGACGCTGGTCAGGATCACGTACCAGACGGTCGCCACCAGCAGCAGCGGGACGACGTCACCCGGATACGTACTGCCCATGCTCTCCACCTTGCCGAAGAGGTCGAGCAGGGAGACGTAGAAGACCAGCGAGGTGCTCTTGATCAGCCCGATCAACTGGTTGACGTACGAGGGCACGATCGCCCGCAGCGCCTGCGGGAAGACGATCCGGGTGAACTGGTAGCCGCGCGGCAGGCCGAGCGCGGCGGCGGCCTCGTGCTGTCCCTGGTCCACCGAGAGCACTCCGGCGCGCACCACTTCGGCGGCGTAGGCGGCCTCGTTGAGGCTGATGCCGACCACGGCCACCACCATGTCGGTGGCCAGCCGCGACTCGTCGAAGTGCACGAAGCCGGGACCGAAGGGCACGCCCAGACTCAATGTGGCGTACAGCGAGGAGAAGTTGAACAGGAACAGGAGGATGACGATCAGCGGCACCGAGCGGAACAGCCATATGTAGATCCAGCTCACCGAGCGCAGCACCGGGCTCCTGGACAGTCGGCACAGGGCAAGCAGGATGCCGCCGAGCAGTCCGAACAGGGCGCTCCAGGCGGCGACTTGGAGCGTGACCAGCAGCCCGTCCAGGATCACCGGCCGCAGGAACCAGTAGTGGAAGCGGTCCCACTGGAAGAAGGGGTTGGTGACCAGGCCGTGCGTGATCTGCGCGACGAGCACCAGGGCGACGGCGGTCAGCGCCCAGCGCCAGGGATGCCGCAGCGGGACGACGCGCTGCGCAGACCGGCCGACGCGTCTGTCGTCGGCGGGCGGGGTGCGCGGCGGCGGTGGAGCAGGGGTGGTGACGGTGTCGGTCGTGTCTTCCGGCACGGCGGTGTCGGTCGCGCCCGCGGGCACGGCGGGGCGGGGTGGCTCGCTCATCGGGGAACTCCAGCGCGAAGGGAGACGTCGGCAGCCGCCCCATGAGAAGGGGCGGTGGAGTGCGCGGGGGCCCGATGTGACAACGCGTCAGAAGCGTGCGGCGGGCCCGGGATTCAGCGTCGACACAGAGCGCTGCTGACACGCAGCAGGTCGATGTGCCGGTTGCGGTACGCGTCGTCCCGGAGATGACGGCGCCAGGCGGCGGCCGTCCTCGTAGCTGCGTACACCCTGGTCACCTCCCCTTGTGCCGGCCCGTAGGGGCCTCGCGTCGTGAGTCCGGGCCGGACAGCGGTCCGGCCTGGGCGTAAGTCAGCCAGGTGGCGCGTGCCACGTCAATGAACGCGTTGTGAATTCCGCCAGGTGGGACGCGCGGTCCGCCGACCGCCACGCACGGATCCCCGCGTCCCCCCGGCGGTCGGCCGGGACGGGACACGGGGATCGGCGGGGAGGGGGTCTTCCGCGGGTGGGGAGGGGACGCGGTCTTCCGCGGGATCGGCGGGGACGGGCCGGGGCTCCTGGGATCAGCGCGCGGGCGCGCCGGTCATTCGGCGGTCAGCCAGACGCAGGTGTCGGAGGGCAGCAGGCCGTCCTCCAGCGGGCCGCTGGCCAGCAGCACCCGGAGCCCGGCGGGGAGCGCGACCGGCTCGGCGGACAGGTTGACCAGGCACTGGAAGCCGCCGTCCCGGCGGAAGGCCACCGTGCCGGGACCCGCGTCCACCCACTCCAGCGTCTCCGGCAGCCACCGGAGGTACTCCCCGCGCAGCGCGAGACCGGCCCGGTACAGGGCGAGCACGGAGTGCGGATCGCCCTGCTGGGCCGCGACGGACCGCCCCGACCACTCGGCGGGCTGCGGCAGCCACGGACCGGCGCTCGCGCCGTCCGGCGAGAAGCCCAGCGAGACCGGCTCCGCCGACCACGGCAGCGGCACCCGGCAGCCGTCCCGGCCGCGGTCGCGGCCCCCGGAGCGGGCATACGTCGGGTCCTGGATCAGGTGGTCGGGTATGTCCTCGACCTCGGCGAGGCCCAGCTCGTCGCCCTGGTAGACGTACACACCGCCCGGCAGGGCCAGCGTGAGCAGCGCCGCGGCGCGGGCCCTGCGGCGTCCGAGGACGGTGTCGCTCGGCGAGCCGAGCCGCTTGTCGCCCATGTCGAAGGACGTGTCCTCGCGGCCGTACCGCGTCACGTGCCGGATCGTGTCGTGGTTGGACAGCACCCAGGTGGGCGGCGCGCCCACCAGCCGGTGCGAGGCGAGCGTGGCGTCGACGACCTCGCGCAGCCCGGCCGCGTCCCAAGCGCAGCACAGGAACTCGAAGTTGAAGGCGGAGTGCAGCTCGTCGGGGCGCAGATAGCGGGCGAACTGCTCGGGCGTGGGCAGCCACACCTCGCCGACGAACACCCGCTCGCCGGGCGCCCCGCCGGGCCGGGGGCTGCGCGCGTAACCGTCGGCGATCTTCCGCCAGTCGCGGTAGATCTCGTGCACCGCGTCGCAGTCCTGGTAGGGAAGGTCGGTGACGTCCGGGTCCCGGCCGACGTCGGGCAGCCCCGGCTTCTTGGCCAGGCCGTGCGCCACGTCGATCCGGAAGCCGTCCACGCCGCGCTCCAGCCAGAACCGCAGGATGCTCTCGAACTCCGCCCGCACCTGCGGGTGTTCCCAGTTCAGATCGGGCTGCTCGGGCGCGAACATGTGCAGGTACCAGGGGCCGGGCGTGCCGTCCGCCTCGGTGATCCGGGTCCAGGCGGCGCCGCCGAAGTACGACTGCCAGTCGTTGGGCGGGAGTTCGCCGTCCGCGCCCCGGCCCGGCAGGAACCAGAAGCGCTCCCGCTCGGCCGCGTCCGGACCCGCCGCCAACGCGGCCCGGAACCAGGGGTGCTGGTCGGACGCGTGGTTGGGCACCAGATCCACGATGACCCGCAGGTCCTGCTCGTGCGCCTCGACGATGAGCCGCTCCGCCTCGGCGAGCGTCCCGAACATCGGGTCGATGTCACGGTAGTCGGCGACGTCGTAGCCGCCGTCGGCCATCGGGGAGACGTACCAGGGGTTGAACCAGAGCGCGTCGACGCCGAGATCCCGCAGGTAGGGGAGGCGCTCGCGGACCCCGGCGAGGTCTCCCATGCCGTCACCGTTGCCGTCGGCGAAGCTGCGCAGATAGATCTGGTAGATCGCGGCGTGCCGCCACCAGGCGGGTGCGGTGGGGGAGGCGGGCAGTGTCACGGGAGTCTCCTTGACGGTCGTGGAGAGCCAGGGCCCGGAGGGCCGCAGGGCATGCGCGGGGGCCGGTCCGCCCCGTCAGGGGTGCGGGGCGGACCGGGGTGTGCGGGGGCGTTACCAGCCGGTGTTGCCGGAGCCCCGGTTGATGGTGAAGGTCCCGGTGGTGCTGAGCCCGCCGGAGGCCGCGCCACTGACCGTGACGCCGCCGAAGGTGCCGGAGCCCTTCGAGTCGATCTCCAGGCCGTACGCGCCGGCCGTCTGGATCTTGACGTTGTTCAACGTCAGCCCGGTGACGGTCTTCTGATACGAGATCAGGACCGCGCTGTAGGTGCTGTCGGTGATGTCGAGGTCCTTGACCACGACGGGCGCCGTGATGTCGGAGCCGTCGGCGTAGATCCACAGCGCGCCGAGCTTGCTCTGCCAGTTCGGCTCGTAGCCGCCGGTGCGCAGCAGGGTGTTGCGCGCGACGGTGGTGGTGCCGCTGAACGGGACCGGCGCGGGATTGAAGTTGCGGGTGCTGACCGCGATGCCGGAGGCCCCGGTCACCGTGTCGGCGACGACGCTGTCCACGATCCGGTTGCCGTTGCCGCCGTAGATCGCGGCGGCGTTCGCCAGCAGCGGCATCTGCACGGTGCCGAAGCGGAAGGCGCAGTTGGTGACCGCGCTCGCCTCGGAGTACATCGCGAGACCGTCGTCCCCAGTGTTGCGAACGCTGGTGTTCCACACCTCGGTGTTCGCGGTGCCCTTGTGCAGATTGACGCCGTCGGCGGCGGTGTCGCGGATTCGCAGGCCGCCCACGTACAGGCCGTTGGTCGGCGCGTCGATCCACAGGCCGACCTTGGTGTGCTCGATCCACACGTCCTGGATGGTCGAGCCGTTGCCGAAGTCGCCCTCGATCGCGGCGTCGAAATTCGCGTCGTCGCGGTACGACACGTCACCGGAGATCGTCAGGTCCTGGACGGTGTTGGTGCCGCCCTGCCCGAAGAGCCCGCCCTTGCCGTTGAGGCCCTGGAGCACGGTGGCCCACTCGCCCGCGCCGCGCAGCGCGACCCCGGTCAGATTGACGTGCCCGGAGATGTTGTACGTGCCCGCGGGCAGCCACAGGCCCTTGCCCTGCGACGTGGCCGTCACCACCGCGCTGTTGAGCGCCGAGGTGTCGTCGCTCCCGTCGTTCGGGGTGACGCCGAGCGTCGTCGCGGAGACGAAGCCGGTCGCGGGCATGGCCTGGTCCGCGGCGACCTGCTCGGTCTCCATCAGGTCCAGGGTGTACGAGGCGGCGGTGCTGCCCGCGTCCTTCTGGAGCTTGAGCACCGTCCCGGCCGGGAAGTCCCCGATCTTGAACCGCGACTCGTCGAAGAAGTGGTGCGCCGAGCCCTGCGAGGGGTCGTTGTTGTACGGGTAACCGCCGTACACCCAGGCGTACTTCGACGACAGGTCGAGATCGCGGACCTTGCCGCCGTTGGCGTAGAGGCTGAGCTGCGCCGAGGTGCCGGTGCCCGCCGCGTTGTCCGGGATCGAGTAGCGCAGCGTCATCGCGTTGGCGGGCTTGGTCAGGGTGAACTGCACATACTGGCCGGTGCTGTTGAGCACCACCGCCTTGCGTCCCGACGCCTCGGACGCCACCGTCAGATAGGTGCGGTCGGGGCCGATCGTGCTCGCGTTGGTGGTGCCGCTCTCCGCCTCGTAGGACGTGTACGGCACCGTGGCGCCGCGCGTGGCGTTGGCGACCGAGCCGGTCACCGCGACGCCGTCGATGTCGGGCGCGCCCGAGTCACCGGATTCGGTGCGCAGCGTCAGCGTGTTGAGCCCGGCCCGCAGCGGCGCGCTGACCGTGGCCGTCGACCACGCCCCGCCCGTACCCGGCAGCGCGACCTGCGCCACCTTCAGCCCGTTGGCCGTCAGCGTGATCGACGCGGCGGAACCGCTCCCGGTCCGGTACGCGACCGCCACCGGATAGCTCGCCGCGCCGGGCGCGCTGACGGCGAAGACCACCCGCGCGCCCTGCGCGCCGAAGCCCGTCAGATACCCGCTGCCGCTGAACCCCGAGGCGGTCGTGGCCACGCTCGGCCCGCCCGAGAAGTACGCGTCCTCCGCCTGGTGCGTGAGCGAACCGGCCGGGGGTGTGGTGGGCGGCGTCGTGGGAGGTGTGGTCGGCGGCGTCGTGCCCGTCGGCGTCGTCACCACGACGTTGTCCAGGTTCACGTTGCCGCTGTCGGCGGTGGTGAAGGTCAGGGCGATGGTGTTGGTGCCCGCCGTGTAGGTGACGGCCTGGTCGGTGGTGGTCCAGGTGTCCCAGTTGGCGGTGGCGGGGAGGCTGATCTGGCGGATCTTGGCGCCGTTGACGTAGAGGCTGAGTGTCATGGTGGCGCTGGTGCCGTTGGCGTAACGGATGGTGACGCTTCCGGCGCCCGCGACGGCCGAGCTGACCGTGAAGCCGGTCGAGGCCGTGCCCTTGTTGGCGTCGGTGTAGCCGCCGACGAATCCGCTGCCCGTGTAGCCGGTGTGGTCACTGCTGACGACGGCCCCGCCGCTCAACGACGCGGACTCCGCCTCCAGTTGACCGGTCGCGGCGGGCGGTGTGGTGCTGCCGCTGGGCGTCGTCGCGGTGATGTTGTCGACGTTCACGTTGCCGCTGTCGGCGGTGGTGAAGGTCAGGGCGATGGTGTTGGTGCCCGCTGTGTAGGTGACGGCCTGGTCGGTGGTGGTCCAGGTGTCCCAGTTGGCGGTGGCCGGGAGGCTGATCTGGCGGATCTTGGCGCCGTTGACGTAGAGGCTGAGTGTCATGGTGGCGCTGGTGCCGTTGGCGTAACGGATGGTGACGCTTCCGGCGCCCGCGACGGCCGAGCTGACCGTGAAGCCGGTCGAGGCCGTGCCCTTGTTGGCGTCGGTGTAGCCGCCGACGAATCCGCTGCCCGTGTAGCCGGTGTGGTCGGTGGCGACGACCGCGCCGCCGGACAGCGTCGCGGACTCCGCCTCGACGACCGTGGTCGCGGCGTGCGCCGACGGCGACGCCTGCCAGACCAGCAGTGCGATCAGCACCGCGAGCACCGCGGGCAGCACCGCCGCGAGCGTTCTGGCGCGGTGGGTTGGGGCGCTTGGAGACATGGGTGATCCTTCCCTGAGCACCGCACGACGTCGTGCGGCGGGGGTTGCCATGTGTGGGGGGTGAGCGCGGGCCCGCGCCCGGTCAGCCCTTGAGGCTGCCCGCGGTGAGGCCGTTGATGATGCTGCGCTGGAAGATGAGGAAGAGGACGAGCAGCGGAATGCTCGCCATCACCATTCCGGCCAGCAACTGGTTGGCGGGCATGTCGTCCGCCAACCGGTTCAGGGCGACCGTGATCGGCTGCTTCGCGGGATCGGGCAGCACGAGCATCGGCCAGAGGAAGTCCTTCCAGACGCCGACCACCGCGAAGATCGACACGACCGCGAGCACCGGCCGGGACAGCGGCAGCACCAGCGACACGAGGATCCGTACCGTGCCCGCGCCGTCGATCCGGGCGGAGTCCAGCAGTTCGGTGGGGATCTGGTCGAAGAACCGCTTGAGGATGAAGATGTTGAAGGCGTTGGCGCAGGCCGGCAGCCATACGGCCATCGGCGTGTTGATGAGGTTGACGTGGATCAACGGCACGTCCACGACGGTCAGATACGTCGGCACCAGCAGCGCCGACACCGGCAGCATCAGCGTGGCCAGCATCATGGCGAGCACCACATTGCCCAGCACCGGCCGCAGCTTGGACAGCGAGTACGCGGCGGCCACGTCGACCACGAGCTGACAGGCCCACGCCCCGGCCGCCAGCAGCAGCGTGTTGAGGAAGTAGTGGCCGAGCCCGACCGACGACCAGGCTTCGGAGTACGCCTCCGGATGCCAGGAGTGCGGCACCATCGTCGGCCTCGGCTGGGCCAGTTCCGACGACGACTTGAGCGCGCCCGAGGCCATCCAGTACAGCGGGAAGAGGAAGGCGGCGGTGAAGCCGAGCAGCGTCGCGCCCAGCACGAACCGGTAGAGGAACCTCCCCGTGCGGCGGTTCATCTCGGTCGGCGCGATCAGCGTGCGGACAGCGGTCTGTGCGGCCATGGTCGTTCCCCTCTCAGCCCTTGCTGCGGGTCAGCCGCAGGTACACCCCGGCGAAGATCCCCAGCACCACGAAGAGCACCGTGCTCATCGCGCTGGCCAGGCCGAAGTCGTTGTAGACGAACGCGTAGCGGTACAGCAGGAGCAGTACGGTCACGGTCGCGTCGTCGGGTCCGCCGCCGGTCAGCACGAACGGCTCGATGAACACCTGCATGGTGCCGATCACCTGGAGCAGCAGCGTGATCATCAGGATGAATCGCATCTGAGGGATCGTCACATGCCACAGCCGCTGCCGTACCGTCGCGCCGTCCAGCTCGGCGGCCTCGTACAGCTCGCCCGGCACACCGCCGAGCGCCGCGAGGTAGATCAGCGTGGTGGTGCCCATGTTGGCCCAGGTGGAGACCAGGACCAGCGAGATCATCGACAGATTCTGCGACTCCAGCCACGACTGCGCGGGCAGGTGCGCGATCCGCAGCACGTTGTTGAACAGGCCGGGCCCCGGATCGTAGAACCAGCGCCACAGCAGCATCGTGACGATCGGCGGCAGCATCACCGGCAGATAGACCGTCATCCGCAAGTACGCCTTGCCGTGCCGCAGTTCATTGAGCACGATCGCGGTCACGAACGGCGCCGCGAAGCCGAAGACCAGGGCCAGCAGGCTGAAGTACGCGGTGTTGCGCCACGCGGTGACGAACAGCGGGTCGGCGAACAGGCGGTGGAAGTTGTCCAGGCCCACCCACCGCGCCGGTTCCGCGTAGTTGACCTGCTGGAAGCTGAGCAGCACACCGCGGACGATCGGGTACCAGGAGAACACCGCGAAGGCGGCGACGCCCGCGACCAGGAAGAGATACGCCACCAGGTTGTCGACGACGGCCCGGCGCAGCCGGTCCCGCGAGGGGCGCGACCGGCCGGACCGTCCCGCCCCGGCAGGCGCCTTCGGCGTCCGCGCGGTGGCGGCGCGGGCCGACGTCAGCGGTTCGGCTGTCACTTGACCGTGGCCAGGATGGTGTTGACCTTCTTCTCGGCGTCGCTGAGAAGCTCGTCGATGTCCGCGTCCTTCTTGGTGAGCACCGCCTGCATGACACCGTCGAGCACGGTGTAGATCTGCTGGGCGTTCGGCGGCTCGACCTTCACCGCGACCTCGCCGCTGCGGTCCACGAACGGCTGGTAGTTCTTCTGCGGCACGTTCGCGTACTTCTTGTGCGCCGCGTCGACCTTCGCCTGGCCGGCCCCGCTCCACAGGTTCGGCTGCGGCAGGCCGATCGGTATGTCGGTGCCCGCCGACTTCTTGGTGATCTCCTCCTCGCGGTCCGGGTCGAGGTACTTCCACTGGATCCAGGTGAGACCGGCCTTGATCTTCGCCGGGCTGTCCTTCGGGTTGAACATGAAGCCGTCACCGCCGCCGAGCGTCGCGGTGCCGGGCAGCGCGGCCAGCCCGTAGTCGTCGTACTTCCGCTCGAACTGCTTGACGATCGTGGGGATGTTGTCCGGGCCCGCCATGTACATCCCGAGCTTGCCCGCGCCCATCATCTTCTGCACGTCGGGGATCTCCAGGAGCTGCCTGGTGCCCATCGACCGGTCGGTCCAGCGCATGTCGTGCAGCGTCTGGAGCGCCTTGCGGCCCGCGTCGCTGTTGAACGCGGCCTTCCAGGCGCCGCCGTCCTTCACCGCGACGTCGCCGCCCTCGGAGTAGATCCACGAGGTGAGGTGCCAGCCGCCCTGGTTGTTCTTGCTGAACTCGGCGTAGCCGGTGGTGCCGTCGCCGAGCGCGCTGATCTTCTTGGCGTCGGCGCGGACCTCGTCCCACGTGGTCGGCGGCTTGTCCGGGTCGAGCCCGGCTTTGGTGAACAGCGCCCGGTTGTAGACCAGTCCGAGCGAGTAGTTGCCGGTGGGCAGGCCGTAGACCTTGCCGCCCGCGTCCTTGAAGACGCTCTGCAATTCGGGCCGCACGTCGTTCAGGGCGGGGAAGTCCTTGAGCTGCGCGGTGATGTCGGCGGCCTGGTGGCGCTGGATGAGCCCCGCGGGATCGGTGAAGTAGACGTAGTAGACGTCCTCCAACTGCCCGCCCGCGAGTTTCGCGGCGAAGGTCTTCGGGTCCATCAGACCCTCACGGGCGTCGATCCTGATCTTCGGGTGGCTCGCTTCGAAGGCTTTGATGTCGTCCTCGAAGTTCTTCCGGTCGACGGTCTGGGTGGCCGGAGGCAGCCCGTTCACGCTGATCGTGACCACGCCGTTCTTGTCCGCCCCGGAGGAGTGGGACGAGCCGCCGCCGCATGCGGTGACGCCGAGGACCAGCGAGACGGCGATGGCGGTGACGCCGAGGGCGGGGCGGGTTCTGGAGCCGTCCATGGGGATCGGACCTTCCTGGGAAACGGCAGCGGACGTACCCGTCCCGAGGGGCGAGTGCGCTTGCGTCCGCTTGCGTAACGGCGGGGTTACCAGGACGTCCGGCCGCCTGGCGTTGGCGCCGACAGTAGGATCGGGTCACGCAAGATGTCAATCAATCTGCGCAAGAAAGTAATCCGGAGGATTTGTGTCCGTAACGCAGTGTCATCGACACGCGGGCCGGCCGGGGTGTCCGGACGGGCGGCGGTACGCGTCCGCCCGTCGCCGGACGCGGGCCGGCGCGGGACCGGCGCGGGCGCGAGCGCATACGCGGAGGGCGGGGCTCCGGGACCGTGAACCGGTCCTGGCGCCCCGCCCTCGCGCGGAGTCGGAAAGCCGTCGCCCTACGGGCGACGGTGCAGGTCAGCCGCTTTTCACGACCTTGCGCATCCGGGTGGAGCCGCGCACGATCAGCTCCGGTTCGAAGAGCATCACCTCGTCGGTGACCGCGTGGCCGTCGATCTGTGTGACGAGCGACGCGATGGCCGCGGCGGCCATCGCCTGCACCGGCTGGCGCGAGGTGGTCAGCGGCGGATCGGTCGCCACCATGTACAGCGAGTCGTCGAAACCGATCACCGACAGATCGTCCGGGACTTTCATCCCGTGCCGCCGGGCCGCCCGGATCGCGCCCAGCGCGAGCGCGTCACTCGCGCACACCACCGCGGTGACCCCCTCCGCGAACAGCCGGGGCATCGCCGTCGCCCCGCCCTCCATCGAGAACATCGCGTGCGCCACCAGGGGCCGCCAGTCCGCGGGCGACAGCCCCCGCTGCTCCCAGAAAGCCGCGTAACCTGCGAGTTTGCGGGCCGAGGGGACATGCCCCACCGGTCCGAGCACCAGGCCGATCCGCTCGTGGCCCAGCCCCGTCAGATGCGTCAGCGCCTGCTCGGAGGCCGCCGCGTCGTCCACCGAGACCTGGGATATCTGCCGGTTCTCGTCCGCCGCGTTGATCAGCACGATCGGCACCTGGCGCTCGCGCAGGTCCCGCCCGTGCTCCGGGCCTGCGTCCGCGTAGCTCGCGCCGACGAAGATGATCCCCTCGATGTTCTGCTCCAGCAGCATCTGGATGTAGTGCGCCTCCGAGACGCCGTCCGCGGTCCTGGTGCACAGCACCGGGATCAGCCCCCGCTTGTTCAGCGCCCCCGCCAGCGCCTCGGTGAACGCCGGGAAGATGGGATTTTGCAGGTCAGGGACGACAAGGCCGACCAGCGGCGCCCGCGCGCTGCGCATCCGCGCGGGCCGCTCGAACCCGAAGACGTCCAGTGCGGTGAGCACGGAGTCCCGCGTCGACTGCGCCACGTCAGGGCTGCCGTTCAGCACACGGCTGACCGTCGCCTCGCTGACACCCGCGAACCTGGCCACTTGGGAGAGTCGTTTCGTCACAGAGGCAATCTACAGGATGGTGCGCAAAAACAAAGATCAGTAACGCAAGAAAATGACGCGACTTGCGCAGAGGAAGATCATGCGGGCAGGGGAGCGAGGCCGTACGGAGGCGCGCGGGGCCGTCCGGAGGCGCGGGGCCGCGCGGGAGGCCGGGTCCGGGCGCGCCTCGCGGACGGAGGGCGGATCAGGGGCCGACCGGGGACGGGGTTCGCGCCCCGGCGGCGGATCAGCCCGCCTTCCGCCGGGAGGCGGCCGTCTTCTTCGCGGCGGCGGTCTTCTTCGTGGCCGCGGTCTTCCGCGCGCCCGCCTTCGAGGTGCCGCCCTTCGCGGCGGCCGTCTTCGACGCCGTCGACTTCGTCCCCGCCGACTTGGCGCTCGCGGACTTCGCCCCGGCCGACCGCGTACCGCTCGATCTCGTGCCGCCCGACCCCGTGCCGCCCGACCCCGTGCCGCCCGATCGCGTACCGCTCGACTTCGAGGCGGTCGCCTTCTTCCCGGCCGCCGTCTTCTTCGCGCCGGACCTGCGGGACGACTTCAGCTCGGTGACGCTGGCGTGCCCGCTGCGGTCGTCGCCGTCCGCCGCCTCGTCCGTAGCGGAAGCGCCGGACGCACCGGAAGCCCCCGAGGTGCCCGACCCCGCGCCCTCGCCGCGCCCGCCCTTCGCCTGTTCCACCGACGCGCGCAGCGCGGCCATCAGGTCGACCACCTTGCCCGGTCCGGCCTGTTCGGCCGCCGGAAGCTCGGAGCCCTCCAGCTTCGCGGTGACCAGTGCCTCCACGGCCTGCGCGTACTCGTCGTGATAGCTTGTCAGATCCGCCTCGCCGAGGGCCGAGATGAGGGTGTCGGCGAGCTTCAGCTCCGAATCGCTGATGCTGACACTGCCCTTGGGGGCGGCCTCCGCGGGGGAGTTCAACTCGTCGGGCCAGCGCAGGGTCTGGAGCAGCAGGACGTCGTCGTGGGCGCGGATCAGCGCCAGATGCTCGGAGTTGCGCATGGCGAATTTGCCGACCGCGGCCTTGCCCGCGCGCGCCAGCGCCTCCCGCATCAGCACATACGGCTTGTTCGCGGCAGGGGAGGCGGGGGCCAGGAAGTACGGGGTGTCGAGCTGCATCGCGTCGACGGAGGCCGCGTCGAGGAAACCGCTCACCTCGATGGTCTTCGCGGTCGGCAGCGGCAGCGCCCTGAGATCGGCGTCGGTGATCTCGACCAGCTGCTCGTCCGGCGTCTCGTACGCGCGGCCGATGTCGGCGGCAGTCAGGACCTCCTCGTCCAGCTCACAGGTCTTCTGGTACCGCACCCGGCCCTGGTCGGTGAGGTGGACCTGCCGGAAGCTGATCTTGTGGCTGGACACGGCGGAACCGAGCTTCACGGGTATGGAAACCAGCCCGAAGGCCAGATTCCCCGACCAGACACTGCGCATAGCGAGTCCTTTTTGTCAGGCTATGGGACCTTTATGATATGCCGATCACGGAAGTCGAGGGTCGTCGGATCAAGGTCAGCCACCTCGAACGGGTGCTCTGGCCGGAGACCGGCACCACCAAGGGCGAGCTGCTGCACTACTACGCGAGCGTCGCCACCGGCCTGCTGCCGTACGTCAGCGGCCGTCCCGTCAGCTTCGTCCGCACCCCGGACGGTGTGGACGGCAAGCGTTTCTTCCAGAAACGGCCGCCCGCCGGTACGCCCGACTGGGTGACCGTCTCGCAGTCTGTCAGGCGCAGCGGCGAATTCATGGAGCAGGTCCAGGTCAACGACCTGCCGACGCTGATGTGGGCGGCCAATCTGGCCTGCGTCGAACTGCACACCCCGCAGTGGCGCGCCGACGAACCCGGCGTCGCCGACCGGCTGGTCCTCGACCTCGACCCCGGCGACGGCTGCACGGTCGTGGACTGCTGCCGGGTGGCACTGCTGCTCAGGGAACGGCTGGCGGAGGACGGCATCGAGATCTGGGCCAAGACCAGCGGCTCCAAGGGCCTGCACCTGCTCGCCGCGCTGCGGGACGCGACCCCGGCGACGGCGACCGCCTACGCCAAACGGGTCGCGCAGGAACTGGAGGCCCGGCACCCGGACCGGGTGATCTCCCGGATGACGAAGGCCGCGCGCTCAGGCCGGGTCTTCATCGACTGGTCGCAGAATTCGGGGAACAAGACCACCGCGGCCCCGTACACCGTCCGCGCCCGTCCGACGCCGACCGTCTCCGCGCCGCTGTCCTGGCCGGAGATCGCCGCCGCGCACACCCCGGACGACCTCACCTTCACCCTGGCCGACCTGCCCGCGCGGCTCAGCGTCGAGGGCGACCTGCTCGCGCCGCTCCTCGACCCCGCCCGCGCGGCCCCGCTGCCGCCGCACTGAACGGAGGCGGGGCCGCGCGGGGCGGTGTCACTTCTGCTGGGCGCCCGCCAGGTGCTCCGACAGCTCCTCCTCGTCCTCGTCCGAGAGCGAGGTCTTGAGCAGCGTGCCGCCGTAGGCCTGCATGGCGTCGGCGAACTTGTCCTCGGTGATCTTCGAGGCCATGATCACGACCGCGGTCGTGCCCGGCGTGAGCAGCGCCTGCACCTGGCCGCGGAACTGGTCGTCGATCCCGGACTTGCCCAGCTTGCCGAGCAGCCCGCCCATCGCGGCGCCCATGAGCAGGCCCAGGCCGGGGACGAGGAAGAGGATGCCGAAGACCATGCCCCACAGCGCGCCCGACGCGGCGGACACGCCGACGATCTTGCTCGGGGTGTCGACGTGCGTCTTGCCCTCCTCGTCCACCGAGACGATGGCCAGACCGGTCAGATTGACCACGTAGTCGTTCTGGAGATTCTGCACGGCGGTGTAGGCGTCTTTGGCGACGGACGGGTCCTCGTAACCGATCACGATGAGTTCGGACATCACGGGCCTCCTAGTGGCGTGGGGCGACAGGATGCACGATATGTCCGTTTCGGGGTTCGGGCAGGGGGAGAGGCGCCGCCGGGTACGGGGCGGCGGGTTACGGCCGGGGCGCGCCGTACCAGCGCCAGGACGTGACGCGCGGGTGGTCGGGGAGGTCGATCCGGCCGGTGGCCCACAGCAGGGTGGACCAGGGGTCCGCGGTCAGCGGGACGTGCGGGAACAGCCGGGCCAGCGCCCTCGCGCACACATCGGCGGGCGGATTCCAGGCGAGGCCGAGCCCGGCCGCCAGGTCGTAGGTGTGGACCAGGGTCTCCACGATGCCCATCGCGGCGAAGCCCTCGGGGTCGGAGACGCCGTAGCTGTGGTGGGCGCGGACCTCGGGCGACGCCGTACGCGCCATGGCCACCAGCAGCGCGCCGGTCGCCTCCAGCACCTGCAACAGGCCCTCCGGGCCCGCCTTCCGGTCCGCGTGGATGGCGTTGGGCGGGCCGCCCGGCCGGCGCGGCGACCAGGAGAAGGGCACGTCCGTGCTCAACGGGGGCTGCCTCGGGCCCAGTTGGGCCGCGTACGCGAACAGGTCGTCGGCCAGGTGCTCCACCGTCTCCCAGCAGTCCCACTCCAGCGACCCGGCCTTGCGGTCCTCCCACGCCGAAGCGGGCGCCTCGCGCAGCGCGGCGACGGCGAGCTGGACGGAGCGGTCGAGGTCGTCGGCCGTGACGGGCCCGGTCGTGTGGTCAGCGGTTTCCGGCATGCCAGGCACCGTACCGCGCGGACCAGGCCGCCCCGCGAGGGATTTTCCGCGCGCCGGATACGTGTCGTGGGCGGCTCGCGGAGACGCGGTCCCGCCCGGCGTCGAGGCGCTGGCGCACCGAGCACCGAGGCGCTCACGCGCAGGCGGCGTCCTTGTCCTTGCCCGCCGCGCCCCGCGCGAGCTCCAGGGAGAGCGCGAGCCCCGTACCGTCGGTGCGCGCGCCGGTCAGCCGTACGCCGTCGGGCAGGTCGGGGAGGGCCACGGTGCGCGGGCCCAGGCGCCCGGCCAGATCGCCGCCGCCGGGCAGCGACGCCAGATCGGCGACGGCGACGTCCCGGCCGAGCACGCGGACGGTGGTCGGGGTGACCGTGAGACCGCCCTTCCCGGTCGTGACCCGGGTGTGCACGGTGATCGGCAGGCGCAGACCGCCGATGCTGCCGGTGAGTACGAGCCCGCCGCCGTCGCCGCCCACGGCCAGCCCCGCGACCTTGCCGTCCCGCGCGGCCAGCCGCTTCTGCAACTCGGCGTAGGCGATGGTCGCGGTCGCCGTGCCGCCGCTGGTCGTGCCGTCGGTCGACACGTCGTGCAGGTCGACCGCCACATTCACCTCGGTGTCGCCCCTGCGCACACCGTCGGCGGCGATGTGCGCGCTGCCGAGATTCCCCGTGAGCACCCGGAGCCCGGCGAAGGCGCTGGTCAGCTCGGCGGTCACCGGCCCCGTAGGCTTCAGGCGGCAGGCCACCGCCTCGGCGATACGGCCGCGCGCGGTGTGCTCGACGGCCAGGTCGACGGCGGTCGCGGCGCCGGCGAGCAGCGCGGCCACGACGGCCGTGACGACGAGCCGCCTGCGGCGCGGCGCCGACCGCCGGCCGGCGCCGGATTCCCCGCCGGGCTCCGCGCCGGACGCGCTGGCCGCCGCCGTACGGCCGGGCGGACGTGCCGACGCGCGGTCGGGCGTGGCGGTACGACGTGCCGGGCGGGGCTTCACGATGCGCGGTGTCCGATCCGATGGTGCGGGGGCGGCGGGTGCGGGTGCGGGTGCGGGTGCGGGTGCGGGGCGGGCGGCGGCCGGGCCGGACCCGTGGCCGATCCACCGTGCCGCGCCTGCCGGTCGGCGGCTCCGCCGGACTCAGCCTACGGGCCCGCCCGAATCGTCGGCGCCGCCTGCCGGGCCGTCCCGAGCGCGCCCGCGGTCATGACCCGCCCGCCGTACCCGTCCCGCGCCCCGCCGCGCCCGGGGACACGCCTCATGCCTCCTCCCGGCCCGCGCTCACCCGGCGCCGCACCTGCAACAGGTAGTCCTTGCGGTTCAGCGGGTCGAGGTCGGTCCGGGGCCGCTCCGGCACCGCGCCGACCACCGGCTCGTAGTGGTCGAAGGCCGACTCCAGGACGCCCTCGCCGTGCGTGAGCGTCGGCAACGACTGCTCCAGTTCATGCACCCGCGCGGCCGGGACCACGCCTTCCAGGACGTACGAGTCGCCCTGCGGCTCGGGTGCGCGCGGTACGGCGCGCAGCCGGGACAGGACGGGCAGCAGCGCGCCGAAGGTGTCGGCGGGGATGTCGAGCCGGAAGAGGTGCATCGGCTCGTGCACCCTGGTCCCGGCCCCGCGCAGCGCGTCCATCAGCACCAGCGGCGTCAGATCGCGGAAGTCGCCCGA
Source organism: Streptomyces sp. NPDC024632 (assembly GCF_055559175.1). Classification (NCBI taxonomy): domain Bacteria; kingdom Bacillati; phylum Actinomycetota; class Actinomycetes; order Kitasatosporales; family Streptomycetaceae; genus Streptomyces; species Streptomyces sp. NPDC024632. The sequence goes on along the minus strand of NZ_JBVHLD010000024.1, from coordinate 72,060 downwards.
CGTACTGGACATGCTCTTGTCGAACACGGCATGCGCGTGGCTCTGCCGGGGCGAGTAGCCGGAGTGCGTCATCGTCACGACGCAGTCGATCACCTCCCAGCCGTGGACGCCCTGGCGCAGCGTCTCGCGCACGGTCTCCTCGACGGCCTTGAAGAACGAGTAGGGCATGGAGCCGAGTTCGACCCCGAGGCGGAACGCCACCCCTGACCCCGGCGGCGCGGGCTCGACGCGCAGCCCGACCGTCGCGAGGAACGGATTGGCGTCCTTCTTGTTGAACTCGACGGCCTCCCCGGAGCCCACCACGCGCTCGACGCAGATCGTCGTGGTCTCGCGGAAGGTGACATCGACCCCGAACTCGTCGGCCAGCGTGGCCTGGACGACCTCCTTCTGCACCTCGCCGTAGAGCGAGACCGAGATCTCCTGCCGCACTCCGTCCAGCCGCAGATTGATCAGCGGGTCCTGCTCGGCGAGTTGGGCGAGCGCCCCATGCAGCGTCCCCCTGTCGGCCGCGCGGGTGGGGACGACCACCGTCTCCAGCGTCGGCGGCGAGAAGTGCCGGCCGTCCGGGGGAGCGGCGCCCGGATCGCCGACCGTGTCACCGATCCTGATGTCGGCCAGGCCCTTGAGCAGCGCGATCCGCCCGGCCGAGACGGACGCGGCGGGCACGGCGGCGCCCCGCTCGAAGACGCTGATGCCGGTGACCTTGGCCTCGCCGGCCGACCCGGCCCCTTCGGCACCGTTGTCCCCGTGGCCCTTCTCGCTGCCCACCGCGGAGTCCGGGCCGAACGGCAGCCGGTCCCGTGTGCGTACCGTCCCGGAGAACAGCCGTACGTACGCGGTCCGTTCACCGGTCGGGCCGCGCTCGATCTTGAACACCCGCCCCGAGACCGGGCCGTGGGCGTCACCGGCCGCCGCGGGCAGCAGTTCGGTGAGACCGGCCGTCAGCGCGGCGACGCCCGCGCCGGTGATCGCGGAACCGAAGAAGACCGGATGCACCTGTCCGCGCGCGGTCTGCGCCGCCAACTCGGCGCGCACCCGGCCGTACTCGACCGCGGACTCGTCGGCCACGTAGTCGGCGAGGAGCGCGTCGTCGTGCTCGGCGAGCAGGCCGGCCAGACCGGCGACGAAGTCCGGGTCGGCGGCGGTGAACGGGACGCTGCGCGCGCCCCGGGTGCCGGATTGCTCAACCCGGCCCATCGGGAAGGCCGTTGGCGCGAGCTTGCCCCGGACGCTCCGCAGCACTTCGTCGCAGCGGGCGCCGCGGCGGTCGGTCTTGTTGACGAAGATCAGGACGGGGATGCGCAGTCGTCGCAGCGTCCGCATCAGGACGCGGGTCTGCGCCTGCACGCCCTCGACCGCGGAGATCACCAGCACCGCGCCGTCGAGCACGCTCAGCACGCGCTCCACCTCGGCGATGAAGTCCGGGTGGCCGGGGGTGTCGATGAGATTGACGGTGACGTCGTCGACCTCGAAGGAGACGACGGCCGATTTGATGGTGATGCCGCGTCGGCGCTCCAGCGCCAGGGTGTCGGTCCGCGTGCTGCCGTCGTCGACGCTGCCGACCTCGTCGATGACTCCGGCGGCGAACAGCAGCCGCTCGGTCAGGCTGGTCTTACCGGCGTCGACGTGCGCCAGGATGCCGAGGTTCAACGTACGCAAGAAGCTTCAAGTCCTCTAGATCGGTGGGAGTTGCCGTCTGGGTGGGGACTGAAGTTCCGCGCATGATCATCTCCTGGGTACGGTCGGCCGGTCCGGTCGTACGGGGGCCGTTGGACTGTCGTCGGGAGTACAGCAGAGCCGTACGCGACGGACAACCGGTTTTGTCCGCGTACGAGGGCGTCCGCGCCTCGGCCTTCGCCGTTTCTTCACGTACGGGTGGGGCTCAGGAGTCTCGATCACACCTCCGTTGTCAGTATCATCAGCGGGACGACTTTGGATGCAATTGCATCTGGAATTGCATCCGCAGTTGCGGTCGCGGGCATGCTTGTGACTGCGAGCGATCGAGTACAACTCACAGAGGAGTGGTGCCGGATGAAGCGGTTCGACAACGGAGTGCGGGCGGACGAGATCCCGGGTGTCGAGTGGGTCAAGAGCGGGCGGAGCAATCAGAGCGGCAACTGCGTCGAGGCGGCCAAACTGCCTGATGGCGGCGTTGCGTTCCGCAACTCCCGTGACCCGCACGGTCCCGCGCTCGTCTACACGCGCGACGAGATGGTCGCCTTCATCGGTGGCGCCAAGGACGGGGACTTCGACTTCCTCACCGCGTGAGGCGGTTACGCTCAGGCGCGTCCGTCTGAGTGAATGACGACAAGAACAGTTGACGGCTGAGCGCGACGGCGTGAAGTCGGGAATTCGTGACTCCGGTAGGGGCGCGACAGCGCGCCTCGCAGTGCAATACTGGCGTGCGTCCAGTTTCTACCGGGAGCCCGCATGTCCGCTCAGCCGCAACTCGTATCACCGCTGCAACTGCTGGAGCGCCGCCCGGACATGGGCGCCAAGGCGTTGGCACGTGTGCTCGGCAACTATCTGCGTGCCCTGCGCGAGGCCGCCGGGGTCAGCCCGGCACAGGCCGGAGAGCGTATCCGTGGCCACGCCTCGAAGATCAGCCGCATGGAGACGGCGCACGTCTCCCTCAAGTTAAGGGACGTCGACGACCTCCTCGCGCTCTACGGCGTCGCGGAGCAGGAACGGGCGGAGATCGCCTTCCTGGTCCAGCGCTCGGCCAAGCCCGAATGGTGGCAGCCGTACGGCGAGGTCGTTCCCGACTGGCTCCAGGGCCTGATCGGTCTGGAGCGCGACGCCCACGTGATCCGTACGTACGAGACGCAGTTCGTGCCCGGCCTGCTCCAGACACCCTCGTACGCGCAGGCGGTCGTGCGCAGCGGCCACCGGCTCGCCTCGCCCGAAGAGGTCGAGCGGCGCGTGGAGTTGCGGCTGGAACGCCAGCGCAGGATGGCGGAGCCCGGCGCTCCCGTGCTGTGGGCCCTGATCGACGAGGGCGTGCTGCACCGCCCGGTCGGCGGCCCCGCGGTGATGCGCGAGCAGTTGGAGTATCTGCTGGTGGTGCTGCGCCAGCCCGGTGTGCGGCTCCAGATCGCCTCCTGGTCGGCGAGCGCGGCGGCGACGCCCGGTTCCGCGGTCACATATCTGCGGTTCGCCCAGGGCTTCCTGCCCGACGTGGTCTATCTGGAGCACATGACGAGCGCGATGTACCTGGACCGGCTGGAAGAGCTGGACAAGTACCGTGCCGCGCTGGATGAGTTGAGCGCGCTGGCGGCGACGCCGGTGGAGAGCCGCGTGCTGCTGGAAGAGGCGCTGAAGCGCTACAAGTAGAGCGGCCCCCGAGAACGACGCCGGCCCGCATCCCCCTCGCCGGGGGTGCGGGCCGAAGCTCTGCCGTGGGCGTTGCTACACGCGGGCCACGCCGCCGTACTCGATCCATTCCTTGCTGGGCTGCTTGAGGCCGAGGTCGCTGTCGGGGCGCCAGGTGGAGACCTCCACCAGGCCCGGCTCGATGATCTCGTAGCCTTCGAGGAAACCGGCGAGGTCGCTGGGCTTGCGCACCTCACCCCAGTGGCCGCCGGTGGACTGGTCCATGAACTCGGTGACGAAGCGGCGGGTCTCGGGGTCGTCGCTGACGAGCTGACAGACCACCAGGAAGCTTCCCTTGGGCAGCTTTTCGGCGACGCGCCGGACGACGCCCGCGGGGTCGTCGGTGTCGCGGATGCAGTGCAGCACCGACACGAAGAGCGCGGCGACCGGCTCGTTGAGGTCTATCAGCCGCGTCAGTTCTTCGTGCTGCCAGATGCTCTCGGTGTCGCGGAAGTCCGCCTGGATCACCGAGGTGTTCTCGTTCTGCTGGAGCAGCGCGCGGCCGTGGGCGAGCACGATCGGGTCGTTGTCGACGTACACCACGCGGGCGTCGGGGTTGATGCGCTGCACGATCTCGTGCACATTGTCCTGCGTCGGCAGACCGGAGCCGTGGTCCACGAACTGCTTGATGCCGTAGTCCTCCGCGAGCCTGCGCACCACCCGGCGCAGGAACTGACGGTTGTTCAGGGCCAGGATCTTCATGCTGGGGACCTGGAGGAGTAATTGCTCCGTGGCCTCGCGGTCGGCCGGGTAGTTGTCCTTCCCGTCCAGCAAGTAGTCGTACATGCGTGCCACAGCGGGCACCGTCACATCTATCTTGTCGGAAAGCGGTGCGTCCCGGTGCTCCATCGGGCCCCTCACGGTGGTTCGTTGATCGAAAGCTGCGGTGACGACTTCCATCCTAGGGAGACGTGATCGTCCGGTCGAGAGCGCAGACCAGGAGGTTGTGCCGGACGCGCGGCCCGGCTCCGGTCCGGCCGTCTTCGGGCCCGGCCCGGTTCCGGGGCCGCGCCGGTCCTAGCCCGCGGTCTCGGTGTCCTCGGCATCCACGGTGTTCCCGGTGGGCAGCGGCGGCTCGGCCTCCATCCGCTCGACCTCCTCGTCCGTCATCAGCCGGGAGCGCAGGAGGAAGCGGACGCCCTCGGGGGCCTCAAGCGAGAAGCCGCTGCCGCGGCCGGGCACGACGTCCACGGTGAGGTGGGTGTGGCTCCAGTACGCGTACTGGCTCGCGCTCATCCAGAACGGGGTGTCCCCGGCGACCCGGCCGAGCAGGACGTCCGCGCCGCCCACCCGGAACTCACCGCGCGGGTAGCACATCGGTGAGCTGCCGTCGCAGCAGCCGCCGGACTGATGGAACATCAGGGGGCCGTGCTGCCGGGCCAGTTGGTCGACCATCGCTTCGGCGGCCGGGGTCATTTCGACGCGCCCCACGGGACGTCCGGGCGAGGCGGGGCCGGGCAAGGCCGTGTTGGACCGTGCGGTATCGGACCTGGTGGCGTCCATCACGGGGCTCCCATCCGCCGACCGCCGGATGCGTCGGCGTTCTCGTACCAGCCTCCCGCCCGCGACGGCTTTCGTCCAGGGACGGGACCGCGCCCGGCGTCGGGCGTCAGACGGGCTGGTGGTGGGCGAGGAGCGCGTGCGGGTCCCCGGCGCCGTGGACGTGGGCGTGGGCACCGGCCGGTGCGTGGTCGATGTGGACGGTCGCGGCCCGCAGCCGCGGCACGGCGTGCAGCAGCGCGTGCTCGGCCCGCACGGCGACGGCGTGCGCCGCGACGACGCTGATGCCGGGGTCGACCACGACCGCGGCCTCGGCCCGCAGCGCGTGCCCGATCCACCGCATCCTGACCGGCCCGACCCCCTCCACCCCCGGCACCGCGCCGAGCGCCCGCTCGGCCCGGTCGACCAGCTCGGGGTCGACGGCGTCCATCAGCCGCCGGAACACCCCGCGCGCCGCGTCCCGCAGCACCGCCAGGATCGCCACGGTGATCAGCAGCCCCGCGACCGGGTCCGCGAGGCGCCACCCCAGGGCCGTACCGGCGGCGCCCAGCAGGACCGCGAGGGAGGCGAAGCCGTCGGTACGGGCGTGCAGGCCGTCGGCGACCAGGGCCGCGGAGCCGATGTCGCGCCCGACGCGGATCCGGTATCCGGCCACCCACTCGTTGCCCACGCATCCGGCCAGCGCCGCACCGGACACCGCCCACAGGTGGGTGACCGTACGCGGATCGAGCAGCCGGTCCACCGCCGTCCAGGCCGCGAAGGCGCTCGACGCGGCGATGGCCAGCAGGACGGCGACCCCGGCCAGATCCTCGGCCCGCCCGTAGCCGTACGTATAGCGGCGGTTGGCGGCCCGGCGCCCGAGGACGAAGGCGATGCCCAACGGCACCGCCGTCAGCGCGTCCGCCGCATTGTGCACGGTGTCGCCCAGCAGCGCCACCGACCCGGACACCGCGACGATCAGCGCCTGGACGAGCGCGGTCGCGCCCAGCACCGCGAGCGACACCCACAGCGCCCGCATCCCGCGCGCCGACGACTCCAGCGCCGCGTCCACGCTGTCCGCCGCCTCGTGCGAATGGGGCCGCAGGAGATGTCCGAGCCGGTGCCGCAGCCGCGATCCGGGGCGCGTACGACCGCCCGTCGCGTGTGCGTGGCCGTGCGCCCGGTCAGGGCCGTGGCCGTGGTCGTGGTCGTCGGCATGGTCGTGGTCGTGTGGGTGACCGGCGCCGTGCGCCTCGCCGTGGGTGTGCTCAGTCCCCGCCATGTCGGACACCGTGGCACACCGAACCCCTTGCGGCCACTCCCGAAATACCACCTGTGACCAGCTGCGATGCCCTCGCAACAGCCCCGGCTGGGCGACAGGGGCCGCTCACAGGCTCAGCCGGTACGGAATCGTGCACACCACGACGTCGGTACGGGCTCTGAGCGCGGAGGCCAGCAGCAGGCCCCGCTGATTCTGGAGGATCTGGTAGCGCCGGTGGCGCGGCACCACCTCGGGGATGAGGACGGAGACGTGCTGCCCCTTGGCCACCTCGCGCTCGACGTAGGAGACGATCGGCTGCACCAGCGAACGGTGCGGGCTCTCCACGATGTCCAGCCGTACGCCCGGATTCCAGCGGTCCCAACTCTCCCGCAGGGCGCGGGCCTTGTCGGGGTCGCCCTGCACGGCGACGGCGACGACGGCGGTGCCGAGGTTGAGGGCCGCCGTCAGCGCCTGCTGGGTGAGCCTGCTGACCTCGCCGACCGGCACGATCACCAGGGACACGGTGCGCTGGACCGGCGCCGGGACCTCACCGAGCCCCAACTCCTTCCCGACCTCGGTGTAGTAGCGCTGGATACGGGCGAACAGCAGCATTAGCAGCGGCACGGTGACCACCACCACCCAGGCCCCGGCGAGGAATTTGTCGGCCAGCAGGACGACGGCGGCGATCGCCGTCAGCACCGCGCCGAAGCCGTTGAGCGTCGCGCGCTGGCGCCAGCCGCGGGGACGCTCCCCGCGCCAGTGCCGAACGAGGCCGATCTGGCTGATGGTGAAGCCGATGAACACGCCGATCGCGAACAGCGGCAGCATGCGGTGGGTGTCGGCGTCCACGGCGATCAGCAGCAGCGCGGCGAGCAGCGCGAGGGCGCCCACCCCCCAGCGGTACACCGGGCGCTCCGTGCGCAGACCGAACAGGTGGGGCAGCCGGTGGTCGCGGGCCAGCAGGCTCATCAGGACCGGCAGCCCGCCGAAGCTGGTGTTGGCGGCCAGCGCCAGTGCCAGGGTGACGACGAGATTCGTCGCGTCGTACGGCCAGCCGGTCCCGAACGAGCCCGCGGTGAGCTGCGCCAGGACGGTCACGTCGCCGCGCGGCGCCACATGGTCGCGGCGGATCAGCACCGCGAGCCCGACCAGCATCAGGGCGAGCAGGCCGCCCAGCATCAGCTCGGTGCGCTGCGCCCGCCTGACCCGCGGGTCGCGGAATGCGGGCACCCCGTTGGCGATGGCCTCCACGCCGGTCAGCGAGGAGCAGCCGGCCGAGAACGCCTTCAGGAGCAGCAGCAGCCCCAACGACTCGGTGATGTGGACGGGTTGGGGAGTGCCGACGACGGCCACGGGGTGCGAGCGCACCAGGCCGAAGACGATGATCCCGAGGACGCTCGCGATGAACAGCGCCGTCGGCAGCATCAGCACCCGGGCGCTCTCGGCCACACCCCGCAGATTCACGGCCGTGAGCACGGCGAGCCCGAGCAGACACACCGGCAGCAGATGCGGCGCGAGGGAGGGGTAGGAGGAGGCGAGGCTCGCGGCGCCCGCGGCGAGGCTGACGGCGACGGTGAGCACGTAGTCGACGACGAGGCTCGCGGCGGCGAGCAGACTGATGCCCTGTCCCAGGTCCTTCTTCGCCACCGCGTACGCGCCGCCGCCGTCCGGGTGCACGGCGATGACCTGCCCGTACGAGACCACCAGCACCGCGAGCAGCCCGGCGATCACCAGCGTCACCGGCAGTGTCGCGCTGAGCGCCCCGGAACCGGCGGCGATCAGGACCAGCACGATCGCCTCGGGGCCGTACGCGACCGAGCTGAGCGCGTCCAGCGACAGTGCCGCCAGCCCTTCGATGCTGGTCAGGTGCTGCTTGTCCCCCTCGCCCGGCCGCAGGGGGACTCTCGGCCGCAGTTCGCGGCGGGCCAGACCGAAGGTCATCGGTACCTCGGGGTGCAGGGGACGACACGCGGGGACGCGTCATGCCCAGTCTGACGGACCGTCACCGGAGGACGGCTGAGGCGCGGCCGTGGACCCCCGCCCGGCCGTGGACCCCCGCGCGGCCGTCGCACCCCGGCCGGGTGTCGCCTCCCCTGCCGGGTGTCGCTCGCTCCCGTGCGGCCCGTCAGTCGTGCGGCGGCGGGGGTCAGCGCTCCATCATGCGCATCTGGGCCTCGTTGTGGGTGTCTCCCGCGGCCGGGGGGAGGCTGCTGAGCCTGTCGAGCTGTTCCGTGCTGAGCCGGACGGCGTCGGCGGCGGAATTCTCCTCGACGCGGGTGACGCGCCGGGTGCCGGGGATGGGAGCGATGTCGTCGCCCTGGGCCAGCAGCCAGGCCAGCGCGACCTGCGCCGGGGTGGCGTCGATCTCGGCGCCGACGGCGGCGACCTCGTCGGCCAGCCGCAGATTGTGCTGGAAGTTCTCCTTCGTGAACCGGGGGTTGTCAGCCCGGAAGTCGTCGGCGTCGAACTGGTCGGTGGAGCGGATCGCGCCGGTCAGGAAGCCGCGCCCGAGGGGTGAGAAGGGCACGAAGCCGATGTTCAGCTCGCGCAGCACCGGCAGCACGCGCGCCTCGGGGTCGCGGGTGAACAGGGAGTACTCCGACTGGACGGCCGTGACCGGGTGGACGGCGTGGGCGCGGCGGATGGTCTCCGGGCCGGCCTCGGACAGGCCGATGTGCCGGATCTTGCCCTCGGCGACCAGTTCGGCGAGCGCCCCGACGGTGTCCTCGATCGGGGTGCCGGGGTCGACCCGGTGCTGGTAGTACAGGTCGATGCGGTCGGTGCCCAGCCGGGTCAGCGAGCCCTCGACGGAGGCGCGGATGTTCGCGGGAGTGCTGTCCGCGCCTTGGCGGCCGGTGTGCGAGATCAGCCCGAACTTCGTGGCCAGCACGACCTCGTCGCGGCGGCCCCTCAGCGCGCGGCCGACGAGCGTTTCGTTGGTGTAGGGGCCGTAGACCTCGGCGGTGTCGATGAACGTGACGCCCAGTTCCAGGGCGCGGTGCAGTGTACGGATCGACTCCGTGTCGTCGGTTCCCGCGCCGGTGTAGGCGTGGGACATGCCCATCGCGCCCAGGCCGATCCGGGCAACGTCCAGGTCACGCAGGGTGATGTGCTTCATCGCTTCTTCTCTCCTGGCGGACGGCGGCGATCTTGTCCTGTCCGGCCAAGCCTGCCTCTTCCCGCCCGCCGACGACAGGCCGGGACAGGCGGAGGGCCGACAGCGGGGGTGTGACAGGGCCCCTGTCCGCCGTCCGGCCATCGCGGCGGCCGGGCGTCGGAGAGGGGCCGAGGTTCGGGTCAGGGCCGTTTGAAGGCTTCGGGGCCGCCCGCGCCGCAGGGGGCCAGACGGACGCCGGTGCCGTTGTCGACCTCGCTCAGGCACAGGGCCGCGTGAGCGGAGTAGACGGTGCTGCCGCGCAGCGAGAACTTCTGCGCGACGTTGCCGCTGCAATTCGCGACCTGGACGACCGTGCCGGGGGCGGTCCCGCCCCAGGCGGCGTCCATGCACAGGTCGTTGGCGCGGATGGTCCCGTCGGGGCTGATGTGCCACCGCTGGACGAGGCTGTCGTCGCACGCCGCGAGCGCCAGCGGGGTGCCGTCCGTACCCGCGCCCGCGGTGAGGCACGTGCCGGTCGCCGCGTTCTTCAGCGGAGCCCCCGGCGGCTTCGGCGCGTTGGCCGCCGACGCCGGTCCCGAGGCCGGCGCGGACGCGGGCGGTTCGGACGCGGGCGGCGCCGAGCCCGGCGCGGCACCGGACGGCGAGGCCGCCGACGGCGACGGACCGGCCGTGGTCGGCGCGGGCGCCGTCGTGGTGTCGGAGGCGTGCGCGACCGTGGTCGAGGGCGAGGAGGAGCCGTGCAGCGCGAGCCCGAGCCCGACCCCCGCGAGGCAGAGCACGGCGACCGACGCGACGACGACCCGGCCCCGGGTGACGACGGGTTTGGTCCGCGGGCCGGGCTCGGCGGGCCTCCCGGCCGTGCGGCCGACGGGAATGTCGTCGCCTTCCCGGGGCGGGGGCAACTCCGCGTCCGGGTCGAGCCGGTGCGCGACCCGCTCGTCCAGCAGCCCGGTGTCCACGACGCCGGCCGAGTCGATGGTGAAGCGCCAGCGGGGCTGATCGGTGCGGCCGACGACGACGACCGTCCACCGGCCGTCCGGGTCGTCGGCCAGCCGCTGGAAGCGTTCGCGGTCCCGGCCGCCGGGCGAGCCGCCCAGCAGCAGCACCCCGCCCGCCTCGTCCTCCAGCGCCGCGTCGGTGTCGGCCGGGTCCTGCGGCTCGGCCGGCGCCCCCGCGCCGGGGACCGGTTTGAAGCCGACGCGGACCACGCGCACCTCGCGGGACCAGGGGCTGGCGGCCAGTTCGCGGGCCCAGTCGTGGGCCAGGGCCCGCGCCTGCCGGGCGTCGCCCTCCAGACCGATGAGCCCGCCGACCTCGCCGAGGTTGAGCAGCACGAAGCCCTTGCCGGTGTTGCCGAGCGGGACCAGCCGCGGATACGGCTCCGGCAGCGACTCCGCCACGCTCGCGCTCTGGAGCCAGCGCAACTGGGCGTGCCAGGTCCGCCCATCCTGGTCCGCGGTCCACCCGGCCGGTGGCCGCTGATCGGGCGTCCTGAGGTGGAACCAGACGGTCTCGGGCCCGACGACCACCACATGGGCCACCGGAACGGCACGGTTCTCGCGGTCGCAGGCGGTGGCCAGGACGCGGATGACCCGGTCCACGGTCCACAGACCGTGATCGGCACGCGGCGCCGAACCCGGTCGCTGCCCGGACCTTCGCGACCGGCGCAGCCGGGCGCTCCAGTCGGTGCGGCGAGGAAGGCGATCGGCGGATCGGGACGGGGGTGTCACCTGTGTCTCCTTCACTCACGTCTTCACTCGCGTCCGCCCACGCCGTCAGCACGTTCACTCACGTCGTCACAGGGACGGTCGCGCCGCGCCCGCGGTGTGCCGCGCACGCTGTGTCCTGTGAACGGTGGTAGCCCGCCACGGGGGTGTCAACGCCGGGCGCGGGGCGGCGGCGCCCCCTTGGGCCCAGGGGCCCAAGGTCGCCCGCGAGCCCTGGACCAGGCATCGGAGCCGTTCCTAGCATCGACCGCGTCCGGGCCCGGCGTGCCGCCGCGTACCGGCAAGCCCGGCAACGTCAGAAGGGACGCACGATGACGAATCTGAACATCACGTATCAGGAGATGTCGGACAGCGCGAGCAAGATGCGCAACAACAAGGCCGACATCGACCAGAAGCTCACCGAGTGCAAGAACATCGTCGACAACCTCACCGGCTCGGGGTTCGTCACCGACCAGGCGTCCGGCAGGTTCGACGAGGTGCACACCGAATTCGTCACGTCGGCCAACCAGGCCATGGAGACGCTGGACCAGTTGTCGCAGTGGCTCGACAAGGCCGTGGACGCGATGCAGGACATGGACACCCAGCTCGCCAGCTCGCTCAACCAGAAGTAGCGGGCCGCGGCCGGTCCACCGGCGCCGCCCGCACCCCGCGCCGGGCGTGCGGGCGTCCGATCCACGAGGGGGGAACCATGCCCATGATGATCACCATCGCCCGATCCCCCGACTGGTCGGCCGACGTCGCGGTGGACGCCGATCCCACCACCCCGCTCCGCGATGTCGTCAAGAATCTGCTGGACAGTCTCGACGGGTCGCGGCCCCCGGCGCTCGGTGGCCCGGCGGAGGCGGCGGTCTACCTCGCCGACCAGCCGCTCGACCTCTCGCTGCCCCTGGCCGGCAGCGGCATCCACGACGGCACCGTGCTCTGGCTCGACCGGCCCGGACCCGCGGAGACCCCGCCCGTCGGCCTGGTGACCGTCCGGGCCGTCGCGGGCGCGGGCGCGGGACGGATCTGGTTCCTCGGCGCGGGCGAGTACCGCGTCGGATCGGGCGCCGACTGCCAGGTCGACGTGGGCGGCGGGCCGCCGGTGGCCGCCGTCGTCCGGATCTCCCTCGACGCCTCGGTACGGGTGCGCGCCGTCGGGCACTCCGCGCTGCTCGACCGCGTCGCCCTGCCCGACCACGACGTGACCTGGCCCGAGACGGCCCAACTCCTGGTCGGCGAGACCTTCCTGGAGGCGCACCCCCTGCTGCGCCCCGACGCGGTCGTCGAGCCCTCGCCCGACGGCGAGTACCTCGACTACAACCGCCCTCCCCGGCTGCTTCCTCCCGTGCAGCACACCGTGTTCCGGCTGCCGTCCCAGCCCAGGCCGCCCTCCCTGAACGCGCTGCCGTGGCTGACCGCGGCCCTGCCCGCCGTCCTCGGCAGCCTCATCGCGGTGATGTTCCACAACCCGATGTTCCTGATGATGGCGGCGATGTCGCCGGTCATGATGCTCGGGAGCTGGTTCACCGGACGGCGGCAGGGCCGGATCAGCCACCGCCGCCAAGTGGCCGAGTACGGAGCCCAGTTGGAGGCGACCGAGGCCGAGATCGCGACGGCGCTCGAACAGGAGCGCCGCGACCGCCGCGCCGCGAGCCCCGACCCCGCCGAGCTGCTCGTCATCGCCACCGGCCCGCGGTCCCGGCTCTGGGAACGCCGCCGCACCGACCCCGACCACCTGCTGGTCAGGGTGGGCATCGCCGACCTGCCCACGGCCATCGCCGTCGAGCAGGGCGACGGCACGCGGCGCGGCCGGGACCTGCGCGCGGCCCCCGACGTACCGGCCGCCTTCTCCATCGCGGAGGCCGGAGTCGTCGGCGTCGTGGGACCCGAGGGCTGGCCGCGGCACATGGCGCGCTGGCTGACCGGACAGCTCGCCGTCCTCCAGAGCCCCCGCGACGTGCAGTTGTACATCCTGACCGACCCGGCGGGCGAGTCGCTGTGGGAGTGGGCCGCCTGGCTGCCGCACTCCCGGCCGCTGCTGGGCCAGCAGGCCCTGTCCCTGATGGGCGCCGACGCCGAGACCCTCGGCCGCCGGGTCGCGGAACTGAGCGAACTCATCCACGTACGCCAGCAGGCCCGGCTCAACGCCGGGGTCGGCGCCGCTTTCGCGGACCCCGACGTCGTCGTGCTGATGGACGGCGCCCGGCGGCTGCGGGCGCTGCCCGGAGTGGTGGCGATCCTCCAGGAAGGCCCCGCGGTCGGCGTCTACAGCATCTGCGTGGACGCCGACGAGCGGACACTGCCCGAGGAGTGCGCGACCGTCGTCATCGGCGGCGGCTCGCGGCCGGCCACCCTGCGCAGACAGCGCGCCGCGCAGGTCGACGGCATCGTCTCCGACGAGGTCCCGGAGAGCTGGTACGCCTCGGCCGGACGCAGACTGGCGCCGCTGCGCGACGTCAGCGAGAACCAGGGCGACGCCGCCCTGCCCGCCTCCGCGCGGCTGCTGGAGATCCTGGGCCTCGAAGAGCCGACCCCCGCGGCGATCGCCGCCCGCTGGCGTTCCTCCGGCCGTGGCACCAAGGCCGTCGTCGGCTACTCGCTCAACGGGCCGTTCGCCCTGGACCTGGTCAACCACGGCCCGCACGGACTCGTGGCGGGCACCACGGGCTCGGGCAAGTCCGAGTTCCTGCAGAGCCTGGTGGCCTCGCTGGCCGTCGCCAACCGCCCGGACGCCATGACCTTCGTCCTGGTCGACTACAAGGGCGGCGCCGCGTTCAAGGACTGCGTCGACCTGCCCCACACCGTCGGCCTGGTGACCGACCTCGACCCGCACCTCGTCGAGCGGGCCCTGACCTCGCTGAGCGCCGAACTCACCCACCGCGAGCACCAGTTGGCGGCGGCGGGCGCCAAGGACCTGGAGGACTACCTCGATTACGCGGGCCGCAGGCCGGAACTGCCCCCCATTCCCCGACTGGTCATCGTCATCGACGAGTTCGCCTCGATGGCGCGTGAACTGCCCGACTTCGTCACCGGCCTGGTCAACATCGCCCAGCGCGGGCGCTCCCTCGGCATCCACCTGATCCTGGCGACGCAGCGCCCGTCCGGCGTGGTGTCGGCGGAGATCCGCGCCAACACCAACCTGCGGGTCGCCCTGCGGGTGACCGACGCGGGGGAGAGCACCGACGTCATCGACGCCCGGGAGGCCGCGGCCATCACGACGGCCACGCCCGGACGGGCGTACGCGCGGCTCGGGCACAGCTCGCTGATCCCGTTCCAGACCGGCCGGGTCGGGGGCCGCCGTCCCATGGCCGACAGGACCGCCGCGACGGCCGCGCCCTTCCTGCGCCCGGTCTCCTGGCTCGACCTCGGCCTGCCCGCGCCCCAGCGCCCGCGCACCGTCGCCGAGACCGACGAGGTGACCGACCTGTCCGTCCTGGTGTCGGCCATCGGCCAGGCCAACGCCATGCTGGGCATCGCCGCGCAGCGCCGCCCGTGGCTGCCGCCGCTGCCGCTGTCCGCGGTGGTCGACCTGACGGCCGACCCGGTCCGCGGCTCCCGGCAGGACCCGTCCTTCTCGTGGGCCATCCAGGACCTGCCGATGCGGCAGCGCCAGGAGACGGTGACGGTGGACCTGGCCACCTTCGGCCACCTGCACATCGTCGGCGCGCCCCGCTCGGGCCGCTCCATGGCGCTGCGCACCTTCGCCGCCGCGGCGGCCAGCCAGTCCACCGTCGCCGACCTGCACCTGTACGGGCTCGACTGCGGCAACGGCGCCCTGCTGCCGCTCACCCGGCTGCCGCACTGCGGCGCGGTGGTGCAGCGCTCGGAGACCGACCGCGCCGCCCGGCTGCTCAGGCGGCTGCACGCCGAGGTGCAGAACCGTCAACGACTCCTCGGCGAGGGCGGGTTCGCCGATGTGACCGAGCAGCGCGCGGCCCGGCCCGAGGCCGAACGGCTGCCGCACATCGTGCTGCTGCTCGACCGCTGGGAGGGGTTCATGGGCACCCTCAGCGAGTACGACAGCGGGTCGCTGACCAATCTGATCCAGACCCTGCACCGGGAAGGCGCGAGCGCCGGGGTGCACCTGGTCATCGCGGGCGACCACATGCTGCTGAGCGGCCGGATGAGTTCGCTGTGCGACGACAAGCTGGTGCTGCGGCTCTCCGACCGCAGCGACATGGGCCTGGCGGGGCTGAACTCGCGGAAGATCCCGGAGAATCTGCCGCCGGGCCGCGGCTACCGCGCGCCCAGCGCGATCGAGACCCAGGTCGGGCTGGTGGCGGACGACCCGGCGGGCCCCGCGCAGGCCGCCGCCGTGCACGCGCTGGCGGCCCGGCTCACCGAGCGCGAGGCCGGAGTCCCCAAATCGGCCCGCCCCAACCGGATCGCGGTGCTGCCCACCCAGCTCTCCTTCGACCAGGCGTGGGAGATGGTGGAGGAGACGCCGAAGCCCATGTGGGCCCTGGTGGGCGTCGCGGGCGACGACCTCGAACCCGTCGGCGCCGACCTGATGGGCGATCAGCCGACCTTCCTGGTCGCGGGACCGTCCAGGTCGGGGCGGAGCACCGCGCTGACCGTCATGACCGAGTCGCTGCTGCGCGGCGGCGTCGAGATCGTCATCGGCGCACCCATGAACTCACCGCTGCGGGCCTTCGAGGGCAGGACCGGGGTGCGCGGTGTCATCACCGCGGACGCCCCCACCGAGCAGCAGTTCTCCGATCTGCTGAACCCCGGTGACGGGCCCGTCGTCCTCGTGGTCGACGACGCCGAGACCTGGCGCGACCTGCCGTGCCGCGACTGGCTGAAGGCGTTCGTGAAGAAGGCGTCGGGAAGCAGGCGGGGCGTGGTCCTCGGCGGGGACGTCGCCTCGGTGGCGATGGGCTTCTCCGGCTGGCAGTCCGAGGTCAAGCGCAACCGGCGCGGCGTCCTGCTGTCGCCGCCCACCTTGAACGACGGCGACCTGGTGGGGGTGCGGCTGTCCCGCTCCCAGCTCGCCGCCAGGGTCGTACCGGGCTCCGCCCTGGTGCACCTGGGCAGCGGCAGCCTGCTGCCCGCCCAGATCCCGCTGCCGCCGACCGTCGGCGAGCCCGCACGCGACAACTCCGCACACGACAACAGGGAGCAGTGATGGCGGACCTTGTGGTGAAGGACCTCCAGAGCCTCGCGAGCGACCTCAGCGAGCTGATCGGTCAGTTCGAGGGAGCGCTGGACTTCCAGAACGACGACAAGGGCCTGTGGGGTCAGCTCAACGCCAACCTGTCGATGGGCGACTTCGCCGACAACTGGACCGTGCACCGTGACGCGATGGTCAAGTCCATGAAGAGCCTGCGCGACAAGGTCAACAAGGTCGACGAGGCGTGGGCGCAGGCGGACCAGCAGTTGCTGGACTCGTTCGAGGACGGCTGAGCCGATGACTGGGTCCACGGCTGGTTCCACGGCGGGGCCCGCGACTGGGTCCAGGGCCGGGCCCACGGCTGGGTTTACGGCTGAGCGCCAGGACGGCTGACGAGCGTTACAAGGAGAACCGCATGTCCATCAGAAACCTCGACTGGTCGCCACTGGACCGGCACTCGGACCCGATCCACACCGACCTCGACGTGGTGAGCGGCGCGCAGACGCGCTACCAGCACATCGCCGACACCATCGACGACGCGATCACCAAGCTCCAGCGGATCGTCGACACCGACAGCGACAGCCTGGCGGGCCAGTACGTGGAGGGCCTGAGGTCCGAGGCGACCAGCGTCAAGGGCAGCCTCACCAAGGCCGCGGTGCGCTACCACGACGTCGCCGCGGAGATCAAGAAGTACGAGCCCGACCTCGAACAGGGGCTGAACGAGACGGCCGCCGCGCGCACCGACGCCGAAGAGGCCAAGAACGACCAGACCAAGGCGCACGCCATGCCCGACCCGCAGAAGCAGCCGGACGGCACCACCACCCCCGAGGAGCAGCAGAAGGGCTCCGACAAGGACAAGGCGAACGCCGACGCGGACGGGAAGCTGGCGGCGGCCAAGACGCGGCTGACCAACGCGATGGACGCGCTGAACGTCGCGGGCAAGCGCTTCGGCGACGCGGTCAACTGCAAGAAGTACGACGACGGCCTGACCGACTCCTGGAAGGACAAGCTCGACGCCGTCATGGCCAAGATCAGCCAGATCTTCGCCATCATCGGCATGATCCTCGGAGTCCTCGCGATCCTCATCCCCGGCGTGAACGCGCTGATCATCGCCGGAGTGGTGGCAGGCGCGATCACCCTGGTCGCCAACATCGTGCTGTACGCGCACGGCAAGGGCAGCCTGGTCGACGTGATCCTCGGGGCGGTCGGTCTCGGCCTCGCGGGCATCGGCGCCATCGCCTCGCTGGCCGCCAAGGGCCTGGCCAACGCGGCCAAGACGCTCGGCCAGCTGGCCGGCCGGCCCCGCCCGGTGACGACCAACCCCCCGCAACTGCACTGGGGCCCGGGCGCGCCGATCGAGCTGACCCCGATGGGGCCCGCGGCGGGCGCGGGCACCCGCACCGGGCCGAGCGTGATCGGCGGGGTGAACACCGTGCCCGGCGACTTCGTCATGCCGATCAACCCGGCCACCGGCTGGACGAACATGTCGGACTGGTTCAACAACCCCGCCACCAACTGGCTGTTGGGCAAATTCGGGGCCATCACCCCCGAATTGGGCTTCTGGGAGTCGGCGGGACTTCAGTTCAAGGGCGCCGGCGCGATGTGGGGAAAGCTGTTCACCGATCCGCTGAACTTCGCCAAGGACTGGGCGGGTGTCATCGGCGGTCTGAGCGGCTTCCGCGACCTGTCGGCCGTCATGGCGGCCATCGGCGGCAAGATCTCCCCGCTCTGGTACGTCTGGGGCGGCCTCAACGGCGCCTTCGGCATGGGCGGTCTGATCTACACCGGCGGACGCCTGGTCGGCTGGATTCCCGCGGTCAACCCGCCCGGTGTGGCCGCCTCATGACCAGGGGAGACGACATGAGCGACGACCTGGCCGCGCCGGACGGACTGCCCTGGCACTGGGAATGGGTGCCCGACGTCCGGCCGGACGACGAGGAGTACGCGGCCTGGACCGCGCACATCGTGGCGCTGTTCGCCGACTGGACGTCCGAGGGCCTGGACGCGGCGCGGCTGGCCTGGCCCGCCGAGGCGGGCGTCGAATTCCCCTTCACGTCCGACATGGTGGGGCAGGGCGCCGCCGCATGGCTGCTGCACCGGGCGGGCCAACTGCCCGCGTGGTCCCGGCTCGCCTGGGGCGCGGCGTTCGTGCAGGGCAGCGCGCGCTGGGCGCCGGTCCCGGTGGTGGTGGAATTCCGCCGCCCCCGGGAGGAGGACCCCAACTACCTGATGGAGGTCGTCGGTGCCTCCGGCCGCGACGGCGACGCCCGGCAGCCGACGATCGACTACGTGACGACCCCGATCGGCGACGGAGTGCAGGTCTTCGCCCTCGGACGGACCCCGGAGGGCGCGGCGTTCGGACGCGCCGAAGCCGCGATGCGCCTGGACGTGCCGCCGGTCGGCGGCGCCGCGAGCGTCAGCTCCGACGTCGTCCTGACCACGGTCGTCTTCGAGATGGGGCTGATGGCGCTGATCAGCGCGGGCGTGGAGCAGTTGATGCAGCAGATCGCCCACGACTGCGCGCCCCCGGCCGACGGGGGCCCGGCCAGGCTCGGGTTCGCCACCACCACCGAGGGGAGCCAGCGGTGATCGACTTCGAACTCGTCCTGCCCGACGGCTGGGTGCAGATTCCGACCACGCCCGACACGACCGCGCTGCGCCGCAGGACCGTCGACGCGGTGATCCGCCACCATGTGCCGGACTCGCTGCCGCGCGACTCGGCGGGCCCGTGGCGGCGGATGCTGCGCAGGGAGCTGACGGAGGCGACGGAGGAGGCCGCGCGGCAGAACGCCCGCTCGGTGCTGCTCCCGCTCCAGGAGTTCAGCGGCGTCCGGCTGCCCGGATCGATGCTGGTGACGGTCCTGGAGAGCCAGGACGAGACCGAGGACCCGGAGAAGCTGCTGGCCTCCCTCCTCGCCGACGCCGGGGCCGACGGCACCTATCTGGAGATCGGCGGAGCCCCGGCGGTACGGGTCGCCTCGGTGGTGGACAGCAGCCGGGTCGGCCGCAAGGCGCCGTCCTGGCGGGTCTCGTACTACGTCTCGAACCCCGACGCGCCCGGCACCTGGGGGCTGCTGACCTTCACCGTGCTGACCGACGGCGACATCGACGCGGAACCCGTACAGGCCGTCGTGCTGCTCTTCGACATGATCGTCACGACTCTGCGCTGGGCGAACCGCGTCGACGTCCCCACCCAGGACGAGGTGCTGGCCCAACTGGCCGAGATGGACCGGCCCGCACCGGATCAGCAGCCGACCGGCTCGTCGGCCTCCGCGCGGAGCGAGCCGTCGGCCGACGCCTCCGGCGCGTGAACCGAACGCGAAGAAAGTATGAAGCGGCCCCGGCCACGCTGGTCGTATGACAGTCGTCGCCACTTCCGCGCCGATCAGCCCGACCCGGGTGCGGATCGCCATCGTGAGCCCGGACATCCTCGCCCAGATCCGCCAGGTCTTCGCCCGTAAGAATCTCGACGTGGAATTCCTGCGGATGCCCTACGTCGAGGTCGCCGTCGCCCCCGCCGCCGCGCCCGCGGTCCCTCAGGTTGGGCAGGACCCGCGCCGGCTGTGCGCGGAGTACCGGCTGAGCGCGGTCGCGGTGGAGAGCCTGCCGCCTGCGGGGCAACCGGCCCTGGAGGTACGGCCGCACGCGCCCGCGGCCCCCGAGGACACCGCCCCCGAGGACCCGGCCCCGGCCCTGTCCCGCCGTCAGCACGAAGTGATGGCCCTGGTCTCCCGAGGCGCGCGCAACGCCGAGATCGCCGCGCGCCTGCACGTGAGCGAGAAGACTGTGAAGAACCACATCAACCGGATCTTCAGGTCGCTGGGTGCCGAGAGCCGGGTCGAGGCGGTGCTGATCTGGCAGCGGGGACAGCGCGGACCGTGGGACGGTACCGACCGGCGCGCGGTCCTGGCTGCTCGGCCGGAGCTTCCTGCGGTCCCGCGTCCAGAGCGCGCAGGAACTCCGTGACGTCGCCGACCTCCTCCGCGCCCAGCTCCCTCAGGCGCGACAGCGCCCGGTCCGCGAGGGCGCGGGCGGAGTCCGGTTCCGCCCTGGCCCGCTTCACCTTGGCGAGACCGAACAGCGTCAGCGCCTCGTGGTAGTGGTCGCCGCTCGACTCGCACAGCGTCAACGCCTCCTGGAAGTACCGCAGCGCCTTCTCGTCGTGGGCGAGCCCGTACTCGGCGCCGCCCAGATTGATCAGGATGTTGGCCTCCAGCAGGACGTTCCCGCAGCGCCGTGACACCGCGAGGCCGAAGGTGCCGTACCAGAGCGAGTCCTCGAACTCGCCCAGCTCGGCGTGGAGTTCGCACAGCACGTCCAGGCAGCCCGCCTCGTAGTACTCGTGGCCGCTGTGGCGGGCCAGGTCCAGGGCCTGACTGGCGTAGGACAGCGCGGCCCGGTACTCCTTGGCCTCACGGAGCGTGGACGCCAGATTCCCCAGCAGGCTGGTGCGCAGGACGTCGTCGCCCAGGTCCTCCAACAGCCGCAGACCGCGCCGCTGTTCGTGCACCGCGGCCTCGTTGTCCCCCAACCGGGAGTAGGCCACGCCCAGATGGTTGAGCAGCACCGCCTGGGCCCGCCGGTCCTCGACCATCTCGGTGCTGCGCACCCCGAGCCGCAGCACCTCGACCCAGTCCTTGGTCTGCCCGGCCGCGTAGAAGTAGTCGAAGAGCAGATAGGCCAACTGCCACGCCTCGTCGTGGCAGCCGATGCGCTGCGCGGTGCGCAGGAGCGGGGAGATGTTGTCCCACTCCTGCACGCACCAGGTCACCAACTCCTTCTGGTCCGCGAAGCGCAGCGGCGCGTGCGGGGCCACCGGGTCGAGGGTGAAGGGGAGTTTGACCGCGTTGGACTTGTAGTCCTGCGTGAGGGTCCGCACATACCAGTGCAGCACCCTGCGCAGCGCCCCCTTGCGGGACTCGGCGCTCTCGCCGTCGCCGGAGACCTCCTCGGCGTAGATACGGGTCAGGTCGTGCATCCAGTAGCCGTTGCCGGTGGTCTCCATCAGGTGCTGCGCGGCGAGATTGCGCAGCGCGGCGGCGGCCACCGGCGCCGGGACGTCCAGCAGCGCGGTGGCCGCCTCCGCGCGGATGCTCACCCCGGGGAACAGCCCCAGTGTGCGGAAGGCGTGCGCCGCCCGCGCGTCCAGCCGGGCGTAGGACCAGGAGAGCACGCCGCGCACCGAGTACAGCTCGTCGTCCGGGATCTGGAGCGCGTCGAGCCGGTACCGCACGTCCTCCAACTCGGCCGCCAGGTCGGCGATCCGCACCTGGGACGAACCGGAGGTCACCTGCTCCGAGGCGATCCGCAGGGCCAGCGGCAGGCGGTCGCACAGCTCGGCCAGCCGCCGGGCCGCGGGCAGTTCGGCGCCGACCCGCGCGTCCCCGATCGAGGTGCGCAGCATGCTCAGCGACTCGTCGGCGGTGAGCGGGGAGAGCGTCTCGCGGTGCGCCGAGTACCGCACCGCGAGGCCGCTGAGCCGGTTGCGGCTGGTCACGACGACGAAGGAGGGGCCGTCGCCCGGCAGCAGGTCCTCGACCTGGTCGGCCGACTCGGCGTTGTCCAGCACGATGAGCATGCGCTTGTCCCGGACGATGCTGCGCCACAGCGCGACCCGCTCCTCCTGGTCGGTCGGGACCGTCCCCGCGTGCGAGGAGGCGAGTAGGTGGTGCAGGGCGTCGGCGGGGGAGCGGGCCGGGCGCTTGGGGTCGAAGCCGCGCAGGTTCACATACAACTGGCCGTCCGGGTACGCGTCGGCCAGCAGGTGGGCGCACCGCACCGCCAGCGCGGTCTTGCCCACGCCCCCGACCCCGACGACCATCACGATCCGCGGCGGCGCGGCCTCGCCCCCGCCGTCGGGCGCGGCGTCCCGCGCCGCGTCCAGCACCCGGCGCACCGCGTCCTCCCGGCCGATGAAGTCGGCGACCTCGCGCGGCAGTTGCGCGGGGCGCACCGGGGCCGCGGCGGCAGCGGGGGCGGCGGGCGCGGTGTCCGCACCGGCGCTGTCGGCCAGCAACGACGCGTACAGCGCCCGCAGTTCGGCCGACGGGTCGATGCCCAGATCCTCGGCGAGGAGCTTGCGCAGATCGTGATAGCGGGCGAGCGCGTCGGCGGTCCTGCCGCTGCGGCTCAGGGCCGTGATCAGCAGGGCGCGCAGGCGCTCGTCGTAGGGATGGTCGGCCACGTGGAGCGCCAACCGGTCGGCCGCGGCGGCGGGTTGGGCCAGTTCCAGGAGCAGTTCGGCGTGCTCCACCACCAGCCGTAACCGAAGGTCGGCCGCCCAGGCGCGGTGCTCCGCGCCGAACGGTCCCGGCAGACCGCCGAGCGCCGTGCCCGAGCGCCACAGGGCCAGCGCCTCCTCGAAGACGGTGACCGCGGCGGCCGGTTCCCGCCCGGCGGCCAGGGACCTGGCCCGCGCCGCCAGCCGCCCGGCCACCGTGACGTCGAGGCCGTCGGGGTCGAGCAGCAGCGAGTAACCCGCCGCCGAACTCGTCAGCGGCTCACCGAGACCGTCCAGCGCCCGGCGCAGACCGGACACGTAGGTGTGCAGGCTGCCGACGGCCGTGGTCGGGGGCGACTCGCCCCACACCCCGTCGATCAGACGGTCGCGCGAGACGACCGCGTTGCCGCTCAGCGCGAGGACGGCGAAGACCGCGCGCTGCTTCGGCGGGCCGAGAGCGAGTTCCCGTCCCGCCGCGTACGCGCGCAGCGGCCCGAGCGTCTCAACCCTCAGACGACCGTTGTCCATCACGGAACTCCCAGGAGGCGGTGCCCCGGCCCCGCACGGCACGCGCGCGGTTCCACGACTGCGATTCACGTCGTGGTTTCCTCCGCGTCGCATCGTCGCAACCGCACTATAGGCCGCGCCAACACCGTCCGACAGCCCGCACTCCGGCAGCACTGACGCCCCAGGCGTCCCACCGGGCGCGCCGGTGCGCGGGCCGCGGCGGACGCGCGCCCGGCGGTGGCCGAAACGCCATGGAAACCGGGGGTTGACGTGGTCGTGAGCCCGCTCTAACGTTCAGGCAGTTTATTTATCCAGTAAAGAAAGAGTGCGAATGAACGGGTCGTCGGGCGAGGATCTCACCAGCACCGCCGTGCTGGCACTGCTGGGCAGGGCAGGGCCGATGTCGCGGGCCGCGCTCGCGCGGGACCTCGGGATGAGTCCGGCGACGCTGACCCAGGTGACGCGGCGGCTGCTGACGCAAGGAGTGATCGAAGAGCTCGACCGGCAGGAGCCCTCCCGGGGCGGCCGTCGCGGTCGGCTGATCGGTCTGGTCGGCAGCGCCGGCCGGGCGCTGGGCGTCAAGGTGGCCGTCGACCACGTCGCGCTGGTCGACATGCGGCTGGACGGACGGGTCACGGAGACCATGACGGTCCCCTTCGACGCCACGGCGCTGGAGGCGGTGCCCGCGATCGCCGAACTCCTGCGTCCGTTCACCGAGTCCGCGCAGGGGGTGCCCCCGCTGCTGGGGATAGGAGTGGGCGTGCCCGGCACCGTCGACCGCCCGGACAGCGGGGTCGTGGACGCGGCGATGCTGAACTGGGAGAACGTGCCGCTCGGCACCATGCTCGGCGCCTCCTTGGGGCTCGCCGTCCTGGTGGAGAACGACGTCAACGCCCTGGGCAGCGGTGAGCGCCTGTACGGGCGGGGACGCAGTCTCAACGACTTCCTGGTGGTCACCATCGGCCGCGGCATCGGCCTGGCCGTCGTCGCGGGCGGCCATGTCTACCGGGGCGCCCACGGGGGCGCCGGAGACTTCGGCCACGTCCCGGTCGATCCGGACGGGCCGCCGTGCACCTGCGGGAATCGCGGCTGCCTGGAAGCCCTGATCAGCGATGACGTCCTGCTCCGTACGGCGCGCTCGGCCGGCATCCTCGGCGAGGGCGCCACGCCCGCCGACCTCGCGGACCTCGCGAACGGCTCGGGCGGCGCCAACGGCTCGGGCGGCGCCGATGACCGTACGGCGACGGCACGTCGCATCCTGCGCGAGGCCGGACAGCTCCTGGGCCGCCAACTGGCGGGACTCGCCACGCTCCTGGACCCGCAGGAGATCGTGGTCATGGGGGAGGGGACCCGCTCTTGGCCCTGGTGGGAACCGGGTGTCCGGGAGGCGTTCGAACGCCACGCCCCCCGCCGCGCCCGGGAACTGGCGATCACCGTCGAGCCGTACACGGACACCATCTGGGCGCAGGGCGCCGCCGCCCTGGTGCTCGCCGCGTCCCTGGACGGCGGCGTCGGCAGCGTCGATCCGCGCCGACGGATCCACGGGCTCGGCGGCGCGGCGGTCGAACGGAGCGCCAGATGACCATCGGCCCCCTTTCCGTACGCCCTGGCCGGGGACCGGTGTCCGCCCCGGCGTCCGTCCCGGCAGCCGCCGCCGCCCGACGGCGGAAGTGGCGCAACCGCGGCGCGGTGCTGTTCTTCCTGGCACCGAGCGCCGTCCCGCTGCTGCTGTTCACCTTCGCGCCGATGGTCTCCTCGCTGTGGATCAGCCTCCACTCCTGGGACCTGATCTCCCCGATGCGCTGGGTCGGATTCGCCAACTACCGCCACCTGCTGGGCGACGGCGACACCCGGGTCGCGTTCCTGCACACCGTGTACTTCATCGCCGGCTACCTCCCGCTGGTGTACGTGGGCGGCCTGGTCCTGGCGCTCGCCCTCAACCGCCGCATGCGGGGCCGCGGCGTCCTGCGGTCGGTCTACTTCCTGCCGGTCATCACCAGTTGGGTGATGGTCTCGCTGACCTGGAAGTGGATCCTCAGCCCCGACGGGGGACTGCTCAACCGGGTCCTGGGCGGCGTGGGCCTGCCCACCCCCGACTGGTGGGCCTCACCGACCTGGGCGCTGCCTTCGGTGATCCTCGCCTCGGCGTGGAAGGACCTCGGCTTCGTCATGGTCATCCTGCTGGCAGGGCTCCAGGCGATCCCGCGGGAGCTGTACGAAGCGGCCACCATCGACGGAGCGAACGCCTGGCAGCGGTTCCGGCGCATCACGCTTCCGCTGCTCTCGCCCTCCACCTACTTCGTCGTCCTCATCTCCCTGATCAACGGCTTCCAGGTGTTCGACCAGGTCTTCGTGATGACCGGCGGCGGCCCCGCCGGGTCCTCGCGCACCGTCGTCGAGGAGGTCTACGACCTGTCCTTCCGGTACGGGCAGGTCGGCGGCGGCTCGGCCCTGTCCTGGCTGCTCTTCGCCGTGATGATGGCGGTCACCGCGGTCATGACCCGAGTCCAGCGGCGGTGGGTGACCCATGCCTGAACTGACCACGACCCCCGCCCGACAGCCCGTGCCCGCAGCGGACCTCCCTCGCGTCCCGCCGTCCCGTACCGCGGACCGGGGCCCGCGCACGAGCACCCGCCGACGGCTGCGGGCCGCCGGCGTCACCGCCCTGGTCGTCCTCGGGGCGGCCGGAATGCTCTTCCCGTTCCTGTGGGTGCTGATCACCTCGCTGCAACCGCACGGCAGCGGGATCTCCGCCCCTTCCCTGATACCCGACACCGTCAGCGCGGACGGCTACCGCAGCCTCTTCCGCGCGATGCCCTTCACCCGGGTCGCCGTCAACAGCCTCTGCCTGGCCCTGGTCTCGACGGTCGTGCAGCTGATCACCAGCTCCATGGCCGCGTACGCCTTCTCCCGGCTGCGCTTCCGCGGCAGGGGCCTGGTCTTCGCCCTCTACCTCGCCACCATGATGATCCCGCTCCAGGTCCTGATCGTCCCGCTCTTCGCGGAGATGAAGGCCCTGAATCTGGTCGACACCTACTTCGCCCTGCTCGCCCCGACCCTCGCCTCGGGCTTCGGAGTCTTCCTGCTGCGCCAGGCCATGGACGCCGTACCCCGCGAACTGGACGAGGCGGCCCGGCTGGACGGCGCGGGACACCTGCGGATCTTCGGCTCTGTGGTGCTGCCGCTGGTACGCCCGTCGCTCGCGACCTTCTCCGTCTTCGCCTTCATGGCCAGCTGGAACAGCCTCCTGTGGCCGCTGGTCATCATCCGCTCGCCGGAGTTCAAGACCCTCCCGCTGGCACTGGCCGACCTCCAGGGCCAGTTCGGCACCCAGTGGAACGTGGTGATGGCCGGATCGGTCCTCAGCACCCTCCCGATCATGGCCATCTACCTCTTCGCCCAGAAGCACGTGGTCCAGAGCGTCGCCCAGTCGGGCCTGAAGTAGCCGGCCGCCCGAGCGGCCCCGCCCCCCGGCACACCTCCCGAACACCCTCCCACTCGCCACCACCCCGAGGAATCCGCCATGCGCACCCGCCACATCACCCTCGCCACCGGTCTCGCGGCACTGGCCCTGACCAGCGCCTGCTCCCAGGGCTCCGCCACCAGAACGACCTCGGACAACGGTGTGACCACCGTCCGCTACATGACGTTCTCCTCCGCCCCCGACCACACCAAGGACCTCGACACGATCGTCGCCGCGTTCGAGAAGCAGAACCCCACCATCAAGATCCAGGTCCAGGCCGTCCCCTACGCCAACTACGCCACGACGCTCCAGACCTCGATCGCCGGCGGCACCGCGCCCGACACCTTCGAACTCGACCAGCAGAGCCTGGTCACCTACGCCTCCTCCGGCGCCCTGCTCGACCTGACGGACCCCGCCGCCGAGGAACCGGCCTACAAGGCGTCGGCGTACGCCCCGGCCAACCTCGAAGCGGCACAGTACAAGGGCAAGCAGTACGCGCTGCCGGAGTCCTTCTCCACCGTGGTCCTCATCTACAACAAGGACCTCTTCGCCAAGGCCGGCGTCCCCGTCCCCACCGCGGACTGGACCTGGAAGGACGAGCAGGCTGCCGCGCTCAAGCTCACCGACCGCGCCAAGGGCGTATGGGGCGACTACCAGCCCATCAGCTTCAACGAGTTCACCAAGGCCCTCGACCAGGCGGGCGGCTCCTTCTTCTCCGCCGACGGCGCGAGAGCGACCTTCGAGAGCCCACAGGGCGTCACCGCCGCGAGATGGCTGATCGGCAAGAACAACCGGACGATGCCCGACGCCGCGAAGAGCGCGAGCACCCCCGACTTCGACACCAACCTCTTCAAGGCCGGCAAGCTCGCCATGTGGCACAACGGCAACTGGCAGTTCAGCGCCCTGAAGGACGTCCCCTTCGGCTGGGACGTGGCCGTCGAACCCGGTGACACCCACAAGGCCAGCGCGGTCTTCCAGAACTCCGTCGCCGTCTCCAAGGCCACCGCGCACTCCGGCGCGGCCTTCAAGTGGCTGAACTACCTGACCACGTCCGACATCACCGCGAAGACCCGCGTCGACTCCTCCTGGGAGCTCCCGCCGCTGTCCGACACCGGCAAGGTCGCCGGATACCTCACCGCGGGCAAGCCGGCCAACCGCCAGGCCGTCTTCGACTCCCTGAAGAACCAGGCCGCCTCGCCCGTCATCGCCAAGCAGCAGCAGATGCAGGACATCATCAACAACGCCCTCACCAACGCCGCCGCCGGCCGGACCGACGTCGCCAAGGCGCTGTCGCAGGCGGCCACGCAGGTCACCGCCCTGCTGAAGTGAGACTTCGGGCGCCCGCGGGAGACCTGACACTCACGCGGGCGCCCGAACCCCCCGCTCCCCGCACCCCTCCGCCACACCCGGCGACACCCGTATCGCCCGCTTAGGAGACACCAGCCTTGTCCACCTCCACGACGCAGTCACCCGGCCACGCGCGCCTCGCCCGCCGCAGCCTGGAGGTGATCACCGCCCACCAGGCCGCCTCCGGGGCGTACCCGGCCTGTCCCGGCTACGAGGTCTACCGCTACTCGTGGTTCCGCGACGGCTCGTTCGTCGCGGAGGCCGCCTCGCGGTACGGCGCGACCGGTTCCGCCGACGCCTTCCACCGGTGGTGCGCCAAGGTGATCACGGACCGCGCCTCCCGTATCGAGCGGATCATCACCGTACGGGCCGCGGGAGGACAGCCCGCCGAGGCCGATCTGCTGCCCACCCGGTACACCCTGGACGGCGCGGACACCGGGGACGTCGGCTGGTGGGACTTCCAGACCGACGGCTACGGCACCTGGCTGTGGGCGCTCACCGAGCACCTGCGCCGGCACGGCGGCGACCCCGCCCCCTACCGCGAGGCGATCCGCCTCACCGTCGGCTACCTCGCCGCGACCTGGGACCTGCCCTGCTACGACTGGTGGGAGGAGTCCAAGGAGCACCGGCACGGGGCCACGCTCGGCGCCATCCGCGGCGGCCTCGCGGCAGTCGGCGCGGCAGGACTCGACACGGCGGGGCGCTGCGGACCCACGGTCACCCGGATCGACACCCTCGTCCGCGAACAGGGCCTGTACGGCGGCGGCCTGGCGAAGTGGCTGGGCGGCGCGGCGGTGGACGCGAGCCTGCTGGCCTGCCTGACCCCGTTCGGCTCTGTGGACCCGGCGGGACCGGTCGCGCGCGCGACGCTCGCCGCGATCGAGCGCGACCTGGTGGAGCCCGAAGGCGGCGTGCACCGCTACCTCCAGGACGTCTTCTACGGCGGCGGCCAGTGGCCCGTGCTCGCCGGGCTGCTCGGGTGGCACTACGCACGCGTCGGCCGTACCGGCGACGCCCTGCGCGAGCTGGAGTGGATCGCCTCGCGGTCCACCGCCGACGGACTGCTGCCGGAACAGGCCCCGGGCGTACGCCTGCTGGCGCCGGAACACCTCGCGGAGTGGGAGGAGCGGTGGGGGCCGAACGCCACCCCGCTGCTCTGGTCCCACGCCATGTACCTCATCCTCGCCCATGAACTCGGAGTCTCCGTATGATCCGCCACCGTCCGCACGGCTCGGGCCACCCCTACGAGCCGACCGACGACCAGCGCGTGCCCGTGATCCCGTCGGCGGGTGAGCCGTTCGAGGTACGCGCCTCCACCGGAGCCGATGTCGAGGCCGTGGTGTGCGAGTGGGACGCCGGTGACGGCGTCACCGCGCTGACCGCCGCCGTCGAAGGCCGGACCGACCCGGCCGGTGACAACGGCGGAGACTCGGACAGTCACCTCGCGGCGGCCGCGAGCGGGCGCGGCGAACGTACCCGCTGGGTCGTCCGCCCCGCCCCGCTCGCCGAGGGCACGGCCGCCCGCTACCGCTTCGTGGCCACGCACCGCGACGGCCGCACCCGTGCCACGTCCTGGCACACCGTCGCCCCCGCGGTGTGGCGCGAGGGGGCCGCGCTGCTGCGGGTCACCGCGGACACCGGCCGACTGGTCGAGGGGTCCGCCTCCCGCCTGGTGGCCGCCGACGGCACGGTGCTGCGGGTCCGCTTCGCGCTGCGGCTGGCGCCCGACGCGCATGTGGTCGGCTTCGGCGAGCGCTACAACGCCGTCGACCAACGCGGACACACCCTGGACGCCCAGGTCTTCGAGCAGTACAAGGGGCAGGGCTTCACCACCCGTACGTACCTGCCCATGCCGTTCGCGATGGTGCTCGGCGGGGACGGCGCGGACAACTGGGCCTTCCACGTCCGCACTTCGCGGCGCACCTGGTACGACATCGCGGCGAGCGACCCGGACCTGCTGTGGATCGAGGCGCAGACCCCGCCGGACGGCGCGGTCGAGACGGTCTGCTTCGGCGGCGCGCCCCACGAGTTGCTGTCCGCCTTCCTCGACGAGGCCGGACGCCCCGAGGAACTGCCCGACTGGGTCTTCCGCCTGTGGGCCAGCGGCAACGAATGGAACACCCAGCAAAGGGTGATGGCCGAGATGGACCGCCACCGCGACGAGGACATCCCGGTCGGAGCGCTGGTCATCGAGGCGTGGAGCGACGAGGCGACCTTCACCGCCTTCCGGGACGCGCGGTACCCGGTCACGGAGGACGGCGCCCCGCACCGCCTGGCCGACTTCACCTTCCCGCCGGACGGCGCCTGGCCCGACCCCAAGGGCATGGTCGACGAGCTGCACAGCCGCGACATCAAGGTGCTGCTCTGGCAGATCCCGCTGATGAAGACGCGCCCGGCGCCGCGCGGCCAGGCCGCCGCCGACGCCCGCGCGATGATCGAGCACGGGTACACCGTCATGGAGGAGGGCGGCACGCGGCCCTACCGCAACAGGGGCTGGTGGTTCCCCCAGGCGCTGATGCCGGACCTGACCCACCCCAAGGCACGCCAGTGGTGGCTCGCCAAGCGCCGCTATCTGGTGGAGGAGGTCGGCGTCGACGGCTTCAAGACGGACGGCGGCGAACACGCCTGGGGCGACGACCTGCGGTACGACGACGGCACGACAGGCGCGCTGACCAACAATCTGTTCACCGTCGAATACCCGCGCGCGTACGGCGAGTTGCTGCGGGAGTGCGGCAAGGCGCCGGTCACCTTCAGCCGTGCCGGGTTCACCGGCTCGCAGAACGCGGGCGTCTTCTGGGCGGGCGACGAGGACTCCACCTGGGACGCCTACCGGCACTCCCTCACCGCCGGCATCACCGCCTCGGCCTGCGGCATCGTCTACTGGGGCTGGGACATCGCCGGGTTCTCCGGGGACGTCCCGGACGCCGAGCTGTACGTCAGGGCCCTCGCGGCGTCCTGCTTCATGCCGATCATGCAGTACCACTCGGAGTACAACCACCACCGGCTGCCGCTGCGCGACCGTACGCCGTGGAACATCGCGGACCGCTCCGGCGACCCGCGCGTGCTGGAGATCTCCCGGACGTACACGCACCTGCGCGAGCGGCTGGTGCCGTACCTGGCGCAGGAGACCCGCACCGGCCTCGCACAGGGGAAGCCGCTGATGCGCGGGCTGTTCTTCGACGATTTCCGGGACCGGCGCATCTGGGACTTCCCCGACCAGTTCCGGCTCGGCTCCGCGCTCCTGGTCGCCCCGGTCACCGAGCCGGGCGCCACCGGCCGTGAGGTCTATCTGCCGCACGGCGACTGGGTCGACGTCTGGACCGGGCGGACCCACACCGGCGGCCGGGTCGTCGAACGGGCCGCGCCGCTGGACCTCATCCCCGTGTACGCGACCGCCGACCGATGGGCCGATCTGGAACCGGTCTTCACGACCGGCGGCTGACCGACGCCGCAGAACGGTGGCGCACCCGACGCCTGCCCCGACGCCGCCCCGGCTCCGGTTGAGCGGCGTCGGGGCGGCGTCAGGGCGGCGCCCTCCGTCTCATCCGAGCGTCCGCGGCCGTCCCACGATCGCGCGCACCGTCTCCGTCGGCACCTTCGGCTCGCGGTCCGCCGTGAGCAGGCCGTTGGTCTCCTGGAGGGTGTCGGTCAACTGGGTGTAGCAGAAGCCGGCCAGGCCGGAGTCGACGGCGGCGGTCACCAGGGCGTCGAGGCGCGCGGTGAAGTCCTCCTCGGTGGCCACCGTGTCGTACCCGAACCAGTTCTCGCCGTCGGCCGGTTCGAAGGTGGCGCCGCCGAATTCGCTCAGCACCACCGGCTGGCCCTGGTGGCGTACGCCCTCCAGGGTGAGCCGCTTGCCCGCGGGCCACCGCTCGGTGAACGCGCCCTGGCGCAGGGCCGCGTGGCCGTAGCGGTCGGCCAGGACCGAGGCGTGCTGGGTGTAGTCGTGGACGCCCCAGATGTCGGCCGCCGACAGCTCCCAGCCGTCGTTGGAGACGGCGGGCCGGGTCGGGTCGAGCGCCTTGGTCAGGTGGTACAGCGCGTCCATGAAGTGCCGCTGCTCCGGCACCAGCGCCGGATTCGGCACCGACCAGGATTCGTTGACCGGGACCCAGGCGACGATCGCGGGATGGCTGAGGTCCCGGCGGATCGCCTCGGTCCACTCGTGCGCCACCCGCTCCACGGTCGGCGCGCCGAACACGTAGGCCGACGGCATCTCCTCCCAGAGCAGCAGGCCGAGCCGGTCGGCCCAGTACAGGAACCGCGGATCCTCGATCTTCTGGTGGATCCGCAGCCCGTTGAGCCCCAGTTCCTTGGCGAGTTCCACGTCCCGGCGCAGCGCCTCCCCGGGCGCGGCGAGGTGGGACTCGGGCCAGTAGCCCTGCTGGAGCGCCATGCGCAGGAAGTACGGCCGGTGGTTGAGCAAAAAGACGCCGTCGTCCCAGCCGAGGTCGCGCAGGCCCAGGTAGGAGGAGACCTGGTCGAGGCGGGCCCCGTCGGCGGGGTCGGTGACCGTCACGGTGGCGTCCACCAGGTGCGGCTTCTCCGGGCGCCACAGCAGGTCGTCGAGGTCCTGGCCGTGCCGCAGCGCGGGGACGGAGATGTCGAAGGCGGTCTCCTGGCCCTCGGTACGGATCCGCTGCTCGGCCAGCACCCGCTCGCCGACGGTGAGGCGGACCGTGAGGTCGCGCGGGCCGCGCGGCCAGCGGCTGAGGCGGACCCGGCAGCCGACCCGGGCGTGGGCGACGTCGGGCAGCCAGTGCAGGACGGTGACGTGCTCCTCGGGGACCTCTTCGAGCCACACCGGCTGCCAGATCCCGGTGGTGCGCTCGTACCAGATGACGTGCGGGTCGCGCCGCCAGTCCTGCTTGCCCCGTGGCTGCGCCGCGTCCAGCGGCTGGTCCTCCGCGCGGACCACGAGCACATGCTCGCCGTCGCCGTCGAGAACGTCCGTCAGGTCGCAGGTGAACCCGGTGTGCCCGCCCTCGTGCCGCCCTGCCGGCCGCCCGTCCAGCCACACCTCGGCGCGGTAGTCCACCGCGCCGAAGTGCAGCAGCAGGCGGCCGGAGGCGGGCCGGCGCAGATCGAGGGAGCGGCGGTACCAGACCACCGGGTGGTGGCCGGTGTCGTGGACGCCGGACGCCTTGGACTCGGGCGGGTACGGGACGGTGATCGTCGTGGTGAAGGGCTCGGTGACCGCCGGGTCCATCCAGCGCTCGGCGCGCCCGGTGTCGGCGTCGTCGTGGGCGAAGAGCCAGGGGCCGCACAGGTCGTGCCAGTCGGGGTCGCGGACCAGTTGCGGCCGGGGGTGACCGGCCGCGTCGAGGTGTGTGTGGGGCATGGGGGAGTGCTCCGGAGGTGAGTCTTGACGGATGGCGGGACGCGGGCGGCGGGCGGGTGCGCCGGTCAGCGGTCGTACGGGTCGGCGGGGCGCCGCACGTCCACGGCGGTCGCGGCGAACGCCAACGGGCCGGGCAGCAGCGGCAGGAGGACGGGCATGGCCCACAGCAGCAGCGCCGCCAGGACGACGGCTCCGGCCAGCAGGGCGGTGCCGCGCGGGTCGGCCAGGGAACGTGCCAGGGCCTCCCGGCCCGAGAGCCGGTGCGGTCCGTCCAGGGCGACCGCGCGCAGGCCGACGGCCGCCGCGCCGAGGGCGAGCAGCATCAGGACCGGCGCCATGAGGGCCGCGCCGGGCAGCCCGGAGCGCAGCAGTTCCTCGTCGAGCAGGAACAGCACGGCGAACGCGGGCGGCACCAGGCCCTTGAGCAGCGCGGGCAGCGTCAGCCGGGCTCGTGCCTCGGCCGCCAGGTCGCCGAGCCGGACCTGCACGCCGTTCGCCGCGGTCCGGCGGAGTACGGCGCAGGCGGCGGAGAGTGCCGCCGGGGCGGTGACCACCGGCAGGCAGGCCACGGCGGTGACCACGCCCACCAGCAGCATGTCGGCGAAGAGGGTGAAGCCGGAGCCGAACACCTCGCCCGGCTCGCGGTGGGCCCGGCGGGAAACGACGGGTGGGTGACTCATCGGTCCTCCTCAGCTCTTCAGTCCCGAGGTGGCCATGCCCTGCACCAAATAGCGCTGGAACACGAGGAAGAACAGCACGATGGGCAGCACGGAGATCACCGACATGGCGAACATGGGCCCGTAGGCGGAGGTGCTCGACTGGTCGACGAAGCTCCGCAGCGCCAGCGTGATGGTGGCCTTCTCCGGCGAGAGCAGGTAGATCATCTGGGCGAAGAAGTCGTTCCAGGACCAGATGAACGAGAAGATCGCGGTGGTGATCAGCGCGGGCCGGCTCAGCGGCAGGACGATGTGGAAGAACGAGCGGAACGGGCCGCAGCCGTCGATCCTGGCCGCTTCCTCCAGGTCCCTGGGCAGATTGCGCATGAACTGCACGATGAGGAAGACGAAGAACGCGTCCACCGCGAGGAATTTGGGCAGGATGAGCGGCCAGTAGGTGTTCATCATGCCGAGCTTGTTGAAGATGATGTACTGCGGGATCAGCACCACGTGCTGCGGCAGCATCAGCGTGGCCACGGTGAAGGCGAACATCGGGCCGCGCATCCGGAACCGCAGCCGCGCGAAGGCGTACGCGGCCAGCGAGCAGGACGTCACCGTGCCGATCACCGAACCGAGGCCGATCAGCATGCTGTTGCCGAGCAGCCGGGTCACCGAGACGCCCGAGACACCGTCGAGCGCGGTGGTGTAGTTGCTCCACTCGAAGTGCCGGGGCCACAGGTCGACGCTGGTCACCACCTCGTCGGCGGGCTTGACGGACGTCACCAGCAGCCAGAGCAGCGGGTAGAGCAGGGCGAGCAGCGCGATCAGGGCGACCGTGTGGGGCAGCCGGCGGCGCAGGGTCAGATTCATCGTTCCGCCTCGTCCGCGTAGAACACCCAGGACCGGGAGGTCTTGAACAGCACCGCGGTGACGGCCGCGATGGCGAGCAGCATCAGCCAGGCCATGGCCGAGGCGTAGCCCATGTGCGAGGCGGTGAAGCCGCGCTCGTACAGATAGAGCGTGTAGAAGAGCGTCGAGTCGGCCGGTCCGCCGTTGCCGCCGCTGACGACGAAGGCGGGCGTGAAGACCTGGAAGGACTGGATCACTTCGAGCACCAGGTTGAAGAAGACCACCGGCGAGAGCATCGGCACCGTGACGGACACGAACTGCCGCCAGGCGCCGGCCCCGTCGAGCGCCGCCGCCTCGTACAGCTCCGGCGAGATCTGCTGGAGACCGGCCAGGAAGATGACCATGGGGGCGCCGAACTGCCAGACGGTCAGCAGCACCACGACGTAGGTCGCCAGATGCGGATTGCCGACCCAGCCGCCGATGTGGATGCCGAAGGTGCCGAGGACGTTGTCGATCGTGCCGCCGTCGTTGAACAGCGCCCGGAACACCAGCGCGATGGACATGCTCGCGCCGAGCAGGGACGGGGCGTAGAACGCCGACCGGTAGAAGCCCCGGCCCCGGCTGCTGAGCCGCTTGAGCAGCATCGCGGCGCCCAGCGCGAGGGCCAGCTTGAGCGGGACGGCGATCACCACGTACTTCAGGGTGGTCAGGACCGACCGCCAGAACCGCGGGTCGGCGGTCAGCATCTCCGAGTAGTTGCGCAGGCCCACCCAGCGCGGGGTGGAGAGCATGTCGTAACTGGTGAAGGAGAGATAGAGGGAGACCGCCATCGGCACCAGGGTCACCGCGACCGCGCCGATCATCCACGGGGTGAGGAACACATACGCGGGCCAGCGCGCCTCCCGGCCGCGGCGGGTGCGCCGGTCCGGTCCCGGCGTGTCCTCGGCCCGCCCGGCGGCCTCGGCCGCCTCGATCCGCGCGACGCTCATGACTCCAGCTCCTGCTTCGCCTGGACGACCAGCTCATGGGCCGCCTTCGCGGGCGACGCCAGGCTGAACTCCACCCGCTGGTACTCGCGGACGAAGGCGCTCTGGATCGCGACGTCACCTCTGGGAGGCGCGGACGGCGGCGGCCGTACGCCGTACTTCTGCATCACCTCGTCGAACTGCCAGACCTTCAACTCCGGTCCTGTCAGCTTGCTGTTCACCTCGGCGGCGATCTTCTGATTGGGCGGCTGGGAGCGGGTGACGCCCAGAATGTCGCCCGCCTGCGGGTCGTTGAGGAGGAAGTTCATCAACTGGGCCGCTTCCTGCGGGTGTTTCGAGTGGGCGCCGATGCCGATCAGCATCGTCGGCTTGAAGTACGACCCCGCCTTGCCGTCGATGGTGGGCACCGGCGCGAAGCGCATCGCGTGCCCGGTCGGGCTGGTGAAGCCGGTGAAGGTCGCGTCCCAGGAGTAGTCCATGGCGTCCAGACCGCGGCTGAAGGCGCTGATGCCCGTCGCGTCGGCCTGCGCGCTGTCCTTGGCCGAGACCACCGCCCCCGCCTTCTGGAGTTCGTGGAAGAAGGTCCAGAAGTCGGCGAGGTCCTTCTCGGTGTAGCCGAGCTCGGTGGGGCTCGCGTAGAGCTGCTTGCCGTGGCTGCGCAACCAGTCCTCGAAGACGTCCTCGTTGCTCCCGCCGTCGTTGCCGCCCGCCACGGTCCGCCCGTCGGGGGACTTCAGCTTCAGCCCGGCGATCCTCGCACTGGCGTCGGCCCAGTCCTGCCAGGTCCACGAGGGCTGCGGCGCCGGGACACCGGCGGTGTCGAAGACGTCGGCGTCGTAGACGTAACCGGTGATTCCGCGGCCCATCGGCAGCGCGTACTGCTTTCCCGCCAGGTAGCCGGTGCGCACCAAGGACGTGTCCATCTCGGCGGTGTCGAGGGTGCCGTCCTTGACGTACCGGTCCAGGGGGAGCAGCGCGCCGCCGGTGGAGAACTGGGAGATCTGGCGGTAGTCGAGCTGCGCCAGGTCCGGTATCCCGCCGCCCGCGGCCTGGGTGGACAGCCGCTGCTTGTAGGAGCCGAAGTCGGCGTTGGACATCTGGACGCTGATGTCCGGGTGCGCCTTCTCGAACAGGCGCACCGCCTTCTCGGTACGGGCCTGGCGTTCGTCGTTGCCCCACCAGGAGAAGGTGAGGGTGAGGTGACCGCCCGAGGCGCCGGAGGCGCCGCAGGAGGTGAGCGCGGCCAGCAGAACGGTGCTGCAACCGGCGGCGACCGCCGTGGCGACCGCTCGGCGGCGGAGGAACCGACGCCGGCCGCTTCGGGGCTCGGGCATGGTGGCCTTTCCGGGGTGGGTGGGCGGGTGGGTGGGTGGAGCGGTGGCACGAGGCGCCCGCCGCCGCACGGGGGCTGGGAACGGCGACGGGCCGTACGGCTCACCCGTCGTGGGCGGACGTCGAGGGGCGGGGACGGGCCGGTCGGCTCACCCGTCGTGGTAGACGTCGAGACGGCCGCACATCCCGAACCGTCCGGTCGCGGCGGGTCCGCTCGCGTGGGTACGGGCGTCGGCCAGATGGCGCGCGTCGCCGTCACCGAGAGCGGCCAACTGGTCGTGCGTGGCGGTCACCGCCGCGTGGGCGCCCTCGCGCCAGCGCCGCTCCCAGTCGGCCAGGCGTGGCCGCACCAGCTCGGCCGCCGCGCGGTGGAAGGCGGCCAGCGGCTCCGGATCACCCGCGGCGACCGCGTCGCGCAGCTCGAGGAACCGGCGGGTGGCGAGGTCACGGCGGGCCCGCGCCGCGCCGACCAGCTCCCGCTCGCTCCCGCTCGTCGGCAGCCGGACCGCCGCCGCGTACACCTCGGGGTCGGTCAGCCGGTCGGGGGGCAGGGTGAGGACGGCGTCGCCCGCCTCGGGGAGTCCGCCGTTCTGCATCACGACGGTGATCCGCAGCCCGCCGCCGTTGACCAGCCGGTGGATGGTGCCGGGGGTGAACCAGGCCACGGTGCCCGCGCGCAGCGGGGTCTCCTCGAAACCGGAGGCGGTCAGGGTCTGCACGGCGCCCTCGCCGTCGGTCACCACGTACCCCTCGCTGCACGTCAGATGGAGGTGCGGGGTGCCGCCGCCCGGCCTGCCGTCCACGGTCGGCCAGTCGTAGACGCTCAGCCGGGAGACCGCGACCGCCCCGGGGAACCCGTCGTAGCCCGCCGTCACCACGGGTGCCGCTCCAGATGGGCGGTGACCGCCGCACGGTCCCAGGCGCCGTCGGCGACATGGACGCGGTACGTACGGTCCAGGACCTCGCCGGGCGCCAGGACCAGCTCCTCGTGGAAGGCGAAGGACGGGGCGACCGCGGCGAACGGGTCGGTGCGCACGAACCAGTGCGCGGGGTGGGTGCCCTTCTCGCCCGCGTGGTCGTTGCCCGGCGCGTGCTCGAAGACGACGGTGGCGTGTCCGTCGCGTCCGTCGTGCTCGCCGCTGTAGGCGAGCCAGGGCGCCTGCTCACCCATGAGGTCGCGCTCGGCGCTGTCGCCGTCCGCGGTGAAGGCGTGCCCGTCGCGGAAGGCGCGCGGCCCGCGCCAGAACAGCCCGGTGTAACCGGCGTCGGGCCGCCCGGCGGTGGTGGGGCTGCCGAACCGCAACGGCTCGGCGCGCCGGTTGGTGACGGCCGAGGACCAGGTCAGGGTCCAACTGCCCTCCTCGGCGGTGACCTCGATCCTGCGGTCCTCCTCGGCCCAGAGCGAGCCGTCGTACGGGTGCCAGGTCAGGCGCTCGGCGATCACCACGCCGTCGGGACCCGCCGACACCTCGTCGAAGCCGACGTGCGCCATCGAGCCGATCCGCTCGGGCAGCGCCACGTACCCCTCGCCGTGCACATACGTGTTGCCGCCCCACAGATTCTGACCCGACAGGTGCGAGGCGGTGAGCTGGAGGCCCTTGTGCCAACGGTGGTCGTTCGGGCGGTAGTCGGTGACCAGACCACCGCCGAGGGTGCGGATCGGGTGGAGGTACGGCTTCGGCGCCTCCCAGGCGGCCTCCGGGCGGTACACGTAGGCGAACAGCTCGGTACCGGTGGCCCGGTGGGTCACGGTGATCCGGTCGTCGTGGACGTGGGTCAGCGACAGCGTCATGCGGCCTGCTCCTCCTCGCGGGCGCCGACCGGCAGCCGGTCGGGTTCACCGCCGTGCATGGCGGTGTAGAACGGGTCGTCGGGGCCGATCTCGCCCGCCCGGACGGTGGCGTCGGTGAAGGCGGACTTGTAGAGCGCGGCGGTGAACTCCACGATCCCGCGGCCGCCTTCGCCGCCGGTCGGGTGCGGGGTTCCGGCCCGGATGTCGGCGACGAGGGCGCGTAGTTGGGCCAGGTGGGAGCTGGGTTCGTCGGGGCCGAAGTCGTTCCAGGCCCGTGCCGTCCGCGCCGGGACGCCGAGGGCCGGGGTGATCCGCCAGTCGGCGTTGCGGTAGCCGTAGAGATGGGTGAGCTCGACGGTCGCCAGCTCGCAGTCGATCCGTATCCGGCTGACCTCGTCGGGGCTGAGCACGCTGTTGACGACGGTGGCGACCGCGCCGCTCGCGAACCGGACCTGGGCGGTGGAGACGTCCTCGGTCTGCACGTCGTGCACCAGCCGGGCGGCCATCGCGCGGATCTCCCGCCACGGGCCCAGCAGGTCGAGCAGCAGGTCGTTCTGGTGGATGCCGTGCCCCATGGCGGGACCGCCGCCCTCGGTGTCCCAACGGCCGCGCCACGGCACGGCGTAGTAGTCCGCGCCCCGGTACCAGGTGGTCTGGCAGTGCGCGACCAGCGGCCGTCCGAAGGCCCCCTCGCGCAGCAGTTCGCGGACGTGGCGGGCGCCGGAGCCGAACCGGTGCTGGAAGACGAAGGCCGCGGTCGGGGCGCCGGGGCCCCGTTCGGCGGCGGCCGTCACCGCGTCGTAGTCGGCGAGCGAGGGGCACGGCGGCTTCTCGCACCACACATGGGCGCCGGTCCGCAGCGCGGCGACGGCCTGCTCCCGGTGGAGCGAGGGCGGTGTGCAGAGGACGACCAGGTCGGGGCGCACCTCGCCGAGCATGGTGTCGAGGTCGGTGAAGGCGCCCGGCACGGAGAACTCCTCGGCGGCGGCGCGGGCCGCCTCCTCGGCGACGT
Source organism: Streptomyces sp. NPDC024632 (assembly GCF_055559175.1). Classification (NCBI taxonomy): domain Bacteria; kingdom Bacillati; phylum Actinomycetota; class Actinomycetes; order Kitasatosporales; family Streptomycetaceae; genus Streptomyces; species Streptomyces sp. NPDC024632. The sequence continues at coordinate 32,503 of NZ_JBVHLD010000024.1, read as the reverse complement.
CGACCACGGCGACGATCTCCACCGAGCCCTCCGCCGCCACAGCGGCGAGCGCGGGCAGGTGACTTCCTCGGGCGATGGATCCGGTGCCCACCACGGCGGTGCGCAGCGGGAGATTCGGGCGGTGCGGGGACATGCGGGCCCTCTCGTGAGGCTGGCGGTACGTCACGGGCGGTGGCGCGGGAACGGGCTGTCCGGCCGCCGCTCGACCGCCGGGGGCGCGACGGCGGTCCGCCACGCGCCCACGGCGTCCGGGCGCACGGAGACCCCGGCAGGGTCGGCCAGTGGTTCCTTCGCCCGGCTGTTCCAACGTTGTAACCAGTGTGTGTCCTGGCGGTCAACCCTTTGGGCGCGGACGACTGCCGCCTGCACGCGTCTGCGGGACGCTCTGCGTTGAACTGCCCTACAATGAGGCGTCTCCGAGAAGGGCGGGTACGTGACAGCAGTGCGGCTCAAGGACGTCGCCGATCGTGCGGGCGTCTCAGTCAAGACTGTTTCCAACGTTGTACGCGGAATGTCGAGAGTGGCCCCCGCCACCCGAGAGCGCGTCATGGTCGCGGTGAGCGAACTGGGGTACCGTCCGAACCCGTCGGCGGTACGGCTGCGCACCGGCCGCAGCGGGCTGATCGCCCTGGCGGTGCCGTTCCTGGCCACGCCCTACTTCGCCGAACTCGCCCACCACGTCAGGACCGAGGCGTCCCGGATCGGACTCACCGTCCTGATCGAGGAGACGCTGGGCGACCCCCGCGAGGAGCTGCGGCTGGCCACCGGGCTCGGCGCGGCCCTGCTCGACGGCGTGATCCTCTCCCCGCTCCGGGTGCCCTTCGACCAACTCGCCGCCACCACCGCCGGTTTCCCGCTGGTGCTGCTGGGCGAGCGCGAGGACGGCCGGGAGCAACTCCACGCCGACCACGTCCTGATCGACAATGTGGCCGCCGCCCGTGAGGCCGCCGCCCACCTGGTCTCGCTCGGCCGGACCCGGCTCGCCGTCGTCGGCGTGGACCGGCAGGGCTCGGCGACCAGCAGGCAGCGACTGGAGGGCTTCCAACTCGCCCTGCACGCGGCGGGTCTGTCCTTCGACCCCCGACTCGCGCCGCAGGTCGAGGAGTTCGACCGGCGCAGCGGGCTGCGGGCGGGCCGCGCGCTGGCCGCCCTGCCCGCCGGAAGCCGCCCGGACGCGGTGTTCTGCTTCAACGACATGCTGGCCGTCGGCGCGATCCGCGCCTTCCACGAGGCCGGTCTCGCCGTGCCCGGGGACATCGCCGTCGCCGGCGTCGACGGCAGCGAGGAGGGCCGTTACGCCACTCCCTCGCTGACGACGGTGGTGCCCGACAAAGCGGCCATCGCCTCGCTGGCCGTCACGTCATTGGCCGGCCGGATCGGCGCGGCGACCCCGCCGGGGCACGCGGTGCACGTGGCCCCGTACCGGCTGGAGGTGGGGGAGTCCACGACGGGGGTGCGGCGTCCGGTGGCCGACTGACCGGCGGTGGCGCGCGGGCCGGTCGTGTCCGGGGGCGCCGTGCGGTTTTCTACGGGGCGCGGGTCGGCGTGCTCCGGGGCGCGGGCCGGTCTGCTCCGGGGCACGGGCCGGTTTTCTCCGGGGCGCGGCTCCTCAGACCGCGGACGCGAGCGCGACGACGGTGCCGGTCGTCCTGGCCTCCTCCGCGGCCCACACCACGCGGTGGCTGGCCAGACTCGCCGCCGCGTCGGACTTCAGGACGCCGCCGTCTCCGGTGGCGACCGCCTCCAGGAAGGCGTCCATCAGCGCCTCGTCACCCCCGCCGTGACCGTCCGCGGCCGAGGCGCCCGCGGTGGTGCTGGTGTCCACGACGCCCTCCTCGCCGGTACGGAAGTCGACCGTCCTGATGGTGACGCCGTCGCCGTCGAGATAGCCGTGGGTGCCCAGCAGCCGGGTCCTGCGGTGCTCCTGCGGGGTGAAGGCGCTCATCGTGAACGAGCAGGTGGCGCCGTCGTCGAACTCCATCGAGACCACCTGGTGGTCGACGACGTCGTTGTCGCACGCGTAGACGCAGCGCCCGTAGGGACCGGTGCGCAGCGCCTGAAGGACACCGGCCTCGGTGTGGTCCTCGGTGACCGCGGACAGCGGCCAGTAGCGCCGCTCGGGGTCCTCCAGACAGTCCAGGTACAGGCGCTTGGCCGAGTACGGGCAGGTGCTCTCGATCGGGCAGTCGGTGCAGCGCGCGGCGGCGCCCGCGGGGGCGGCCTCGGCCCGGAAGTGGGTGAGACTGCCGAAAGAGCTGACCCGGCGCGGCGAGCGGCCGAAAAGGTAGACCAGCCAGTCGATGTCGTGGCACGACTTGGTGAGCAGCATCGGCGCCGAGGTGTCCGAGCGCCGCCAGTTGCCCCGGACGAACGAGTGCGCCTGGTGCCACCAGCCGACCGGCTCCAGGTGCTGGACGCTGACCAGTCGGCCGATCGCGCCCTCGTCCAGCATCCGCTTGAGCGTCTGCGTGTACGGGGTGTACCGCAGGACATGGCAGACGGCGAGCATGATCTTGTTCCGCTCGGCCGCCTCGGCGATCTCCGCGGACTCGGCCTCGGTGGTGGCCATCGGCTTCTCCAGGAGCACGTGATAGCCGAGGTCCGCCAGCGCGACGGCCGGTTCGGTGTGCTGTCTGTCCTGGGTGGCCACGATCGCGGCGTCGGCGAGCCGTCCCGCCGCCGCCAGTTCCGACCAGTCGGCGTACACCCGGTCCTGCGGGACGGCGAACTCCTCGGCCGCGGCGGCGCGCCGCACCGGATCGGGTTCGGCCAGTGCCACCACCCGCCCTGTGCCGGTGACCTGCGCGTGGCGTGCGTAGGTCTGTCCGCGCAGCCCGGCGCCGACGAGAGCTAGAGTCACCCGAGACATAGGATCCTTTCCTATTTATCATGGACTCTCTCATTATTAAGCGCGCAGCAACCAAACTCAAGGGGACGTCGTGACCGAGACTCCGAGCGGCGGCGACCTCTCCCGGCTCCGGCAGCTCAACTCCCTCGCCGTGCTGGGGGAGCTGAGGTCCGCACCGGCGATGACCCTGACCGAGCTGTCCCGGCGGACCGGGCTGTCGCGCGCCTCCACGGAGGACGTCGTGCGCGAGTTGCTGGACAACGGCTGGCTGGCCGAGGTGCCCGCAGCGGCCGGGATGGTGGGCAGGCCCGCCCGGCGGTTCCGGTTCCGCGCCGACGCGGGCCGTGTGCTCGGGGTGGACATCGGCGGCCACAAGATCCTGGCGCTGGTGGCGGACCTGGACGGAACGGTGCTGCACAGCGCCCGGGTCGCGGTGGCGCCGGCCATGGGCCGCAAGGAGCGCCTGGCCGCGCTGGACGGCGCGGTGGCAGGAGCGCTCGCGGGCGGCGGCCTGACCACCGGCGACCTGTGGGCGACGGGCGTGGCCACCACCGGACTGGTGGACGGCGCGGGCAGGGTGATGCTCTCCGAGGCGCTGCCGGAGTGGACCGGCGTGGACGTCGGAGCGCATCTGCGCCGCCTGGTCGGCGGCCCGGCGCTGGTCGAGAACGACAGCAAGCTGGCCGCGCTGGCCGAGTCGTGGTGCGGGGCGGCGCGTTACGCCAAGGACGTGGTGGTGATCCTCGCCGGTCTGCGGACCGGCGCCGGGCTGATCATCGACGGCAAGCTGCACCGCGGCTTCGGCAACGCGGCCGGAGAGATCGGAGCACTGCCCGCCGCGGGCTGGATCAGGGCGCAGGAGCACCTGCGCGCGTGGCCGCCGCAGGCCGGTCCCGCGCCGGAGCGGACCGGGTCGTCGGGGCAGGGGCAGGGGCAGGGACAGGGGCGGGGCGCGGGAGCGCACGCGGACACAGCGGTTGACCAGGAGGCCGCGGCCGAGGCGGTGTTCGAGGCGGCGCGGGCGGGCGACCGCAAGGCGGCGGCGGTGGTGCGGCGCTATGTGCGGGACGTGGCCGTCGGGACGGCGGCGCTGGTGCTGACCCTGGACCCCGAACTGGTCGTGATCGGCGGCGGTTTCTCCCGGTCGGCCGACCTGATCGCGGAGCCGCTGCGGCGCGAGCTGGACCGCTGGTGCATCCGCACGCCCGAGGTGCGCATCTCCGAGTTCGGCGACGAGGGGGTGGCGCTGGGCGCGCTGCGGCTGGCCCTCGACCACGTGGACCGGCAACTGCGCGAACGGCACGAACTGGGCGGCGTGGAGCACTTCTCCCGCCGCGTCTGACCGGGCGCGGAGACCGCTGAGAGGAATTCTTCATCTCACGGGTCTTGACTTAATTTCCATGGACTCCATGATTAATGCCACTCGACGACTCCGGCTGACGGTCCACCGCCGGGGCGTGTGGATCCTGGGAGGGCCCGGTATGCGGAAGTCGGTGCGATGGTGTGCGGTGGCGCTCGGGGTGGTGCTGGCCGCCTCGGCCTGTTCGTCGGGCGGGAGCGGCTCGGACGCGGGCGGTTCGGGCGCGGGCGGTTCGGGCGGCAAGGTCACCTTGTCGTACGGGGTGTGGGACGCGACGCAGAAGACGGCCATGGAGCAGCTCGGCCGCGAGTTCACCCGCACCCACCCCGGCATCACGGTCAAGGTCCAGCTCACCCCGTGGGCCGACTACTGGACCAAGCTCAAGGCGGCTGCCACCGGCGGCGCCGCCCCTGACGTCTTCTGGATGAACGGCCCCAACTTCCAGCTCTACGCCTCCAACGGCGTGATCCGCCCGCTGGACGACGGCATCGCCAAGGACAGGACCGACCTGTCCGCCTACCCCAAGCAGTTGGTCGACCAGTACACGTATCAGGGCAAGCACTACGGACTGCCGAAGGACCTGGACACGGTCGGCGTCTGGTACAACAAGACGCTCTTCGACGCCGCCAAGGTCCCCTACCCGAAGGCCGGTTGGACCTGGGGCGACTTCCGGAAGGCGGCCGCGGAGCTGACGGACGCGAGCAAGGGCCAGTACGCCACCGGCGCGGAGCTGACCAGCTTCCAGGAGTACCAGTACAACACCATCGCCCAGGCCGGCGGCTATGTGATCTCACCGGACGGCAAGAAGTCCGGTTACGCCGATCCGAAGACGATCGAGGGCCTGCGCTTTTGGACGGACCTGATCCAGAAGAAGCAGTCGCCCGACCTGAAGACCATGACGGACACCGCGCCACTCCAGCTCTTCGAGGCGGGCAAGCTCGCGATGTACTGGGGCGGCTCCTGGGACTCCCTGGAATTCGGCGGCAACGCCTACACCAAGGACCGGGTCGACGTCGCCCCGCTGCCCACGGGCGAGAAGCGGGCCACGATCATCCACGGCCTCGCCAACGTGGTCTCGGCGCGGACCAAACACGCCGACCAGGCATGGCAGTTCGTGAACTTCCTCGGCTCCGAGCCGGCCGCCGAGATCCTGGCCAAGTCCGGCGCGATGCCGGCGTACAACGGCACGCAGGGCGCCTGGATCGCCGCCTACCCGCAGTTCCACCTCCAGACCTTCCTCGACGAGGTGCCGTACGGCGTCCCGTACCCGGTCTCGAAGAACACCGCCGCCTGGAACGAGGCCGAGTTGACGTATCTCACCAAGGCGTGGAACGGCCAGGAGCCGGTGGACCAGGCGGCGCGCGGGCTGGCCGCGGCGATGGACGACCTGCTCGCCAAGGAGTGACATGACCCTCACGTCCACCCCCGGCGCCGCCGCCGGGGACGTGCAGGCGGCCACCGGCGCCCGGCCGCGGACCGGGCGGCTGTCACGGCTGCCCGGCCGGTTCCGGCGACCGCGCCGCGACCGCGTCACCGAGGCGCTGTGGGGCTACGCCTTCATCGCGCCGACCGGACTGGGCCTCGCGGTCTTCTACCTGTGGCCGGTCGTGCAGACCGCGTACTTCTCGTTCACCCGCTGGGGCGCCTTCGGCGGCCACACCTGGAGCGGGCTGGACAACTACCACCGGATGCTGCACGACGGCGAGTTCGGCCGGGCGCTGGTCAACACCCTCGCCTACACCGGGCTCGGACTGCTGTCGATCCCGCTGGCGATCGTCTTCGCGGCGCTGCTCAACCGCCGGGGGCTGCGCGGCGTCGGCGTCTACCGCACCTTGTTCTTCCTGCCGGTGGTCACCATGCCGGTGGCGATCGGCATGGTGTGGCGCTGGCTCTACAACGGCGACTACGGCCTGATCAACTACCTGCTGTCGCTGGTCGGCATCGACGGCCCGAACTGGGTGGCCGACCCTCGGGTGGCGCTGTACGCCCTGGTCGTGGTGGGCGTGTGGAGCAGCATCGGCTACAACCTGGTGATCTTCCTGGCCGGGATGCAGGCGATCCCGCGCGAGTACTACGAGGCCGCGGAGATCGACGGCGCGGGCCCGCTGCGGCAGTTCCGCTCGGTCACCCTGCCGCTGCTGTCGCCCACCGCGTTCTTCGTCTCGGTGATCTCGGTCATCGGCTCGCTCCAACTGTTCGACCTGGTCTACGTCATGGCCGGATCGGGCGCCGCGGCCCGCTCCAACCCGGCGTTCCCGCGCCTGGAGACGGTCGTGCAGCTCTTCTACGACCGCGCGTTCGTCACCAACGACCGCGGCTACGCGGCGGCGATCGTCATGGTCCTGCTGCTGATCATCGTCGCGCTGACGGCCCTTCAGTTCCGCATGCAGAAGAGGTGGGTGCACTATGGCTGAGGTCCACACGGCCGGCCGGGCCGCGGACCGGCCCGCCCGCCGCTCCCGGCGCGGACGTCATCCGCTGGTGCACACCGTGCTGATCGCGGCGTCGCTGGCGATGGTCGCGCCGTTCCTCTGGCAGATCGTCACCTCCCTGAAGTCGCTGAGCGACGCGACCCATGTGCCGCCGTCGCCGCTGCCCGGCGGCCACTGGGACAACTACGGCAAGGTCTTCGACCTGCTGCCGTTCGGCCGGCAGTTCCTCAACACGCTGCTGATGTCGCTCGGGCGCACGCTCGGCCAGGTCGTGCTGTGCCCGATGGCCGCCTACGCCTTCGCGCGGCTGCGCTTCCCCGGCCGCGGGATGCTCTTCGGACTGTTCCTGTCGGTGCTGATGGTGCCGCCGCAACTGTTCATCATCCCCCAGTACCAGATCATGTCCGACCTCGGCTGGCTCAACAGCCTCCAGGCGCTGATCCTGCCCGGCATGTTCAGCGCGTTCGGCGTCTTCCTGCTCCGGCAGTCGTTCCTGGCCCTGCCGAAGGAGCTGGAGGAGGCGGCGCGCATCGACGGCGCAGGGCCCTGGCGGATCTACTGGTCGGTGATGCTGCCGCTGGTCCGCCCCGGACTCGTCGCGCTGGCGGTCCTCGCGCTGCTGTGGTCCTGGAACGACCTGTTCTGGCCGCTGGTGGTCAACACCGACCCGGACAAGATGACCCTGTCCGCCGGACTGGCCTCGCTCCAGGGGCAGTTCCAGACCGACTACCCCGTGCTGATGGCCGGATCGCTGCTCGCCTCGCTCCCGGTCATCGCCGTCTTCGTGCTCCTGCAACGGCAGTTCGTGCAGGGAATCGCGCACACCGGGGTCAAGGGCTGACGCTTCCTGTCCCCCTGGTCCCACCCCCTGATCCCACCCCCTGTTCACGCAACCCCCCACCGTCGAAAGGGGATCACATGTCCCTCATCCGATCACTCGCACACACCCGGTCGCGGCATCGCCTCACCGCCGCGCACCGGACCAGGGCCGCCGTGAGCGCGGCGGTCGCCGCCGCGCTCGCGCTGACCATGTCCGGCACGCTGTCCGGCCGGGCGAGCGCGGCAGCCGGGGCGCAGCATCTGGCCGTACCCGCGTACTTCAACCCCTCGGACGCCGCCGGCCGCGCCTTCTGGACCCAGATCGACCAGGCGGGGTCCCGCGTCGGCATCGCCGTCGCGAACCCCTCCAACGGGCCCGGCACCGCGGTCGACAGCGGCTACGCCTCGGCCGTGAGCGCGGCGGCCGGGGCCGGGGCGAATGTGCTCGGCTACGTCGACACCGGCTACTTCGGCACCACAGGGCGTACCACCCGCGGCGGGCAGACCAGCGTCGCCGCGTGGACCGCGCAGATCAACGCCGACGTGGCCAACTGGTACTCCTGGTACGGCTCTTCGGGCCTCGCGGGCATCTTCTTCGACGACGCCCTGGGCGACTGCGGCTCGGGCAACGCGCACGTGAACCTCTACACCGGCATCAACTCCACCACCAAGCAGGCCCACCCGGGCGCCCTCACCGTCGACAACCCCGGTTCGCCCGCCGAGTCCTGCTACGCGTCGGCGGCCGACGTCCTGGTGATGTTCGAGAACACCTACAGCGTCTACGCCTCCTGGACCGCGCCCGACTGGGAGCTGCACTACGCCAACCCCGACAAGTTCTGGCACCTGGTCTACGACACGCCGGCGCAGGCCGACATGGAGAACGCGGTCGCACTGAGCAAGCAACGCAACGCCGGTTATCTGTACGTCACCCCGGACAACCTGCCCAATCCGTGGGACACCCTGCCCACCGGCGCGTACTGGTCCGACGAACTGGCGAAGGCCGCTGCCGCCGGATCGGGCGGGTCCGGGGGCACCGGCGGCTCCGGCGGGGGCACCGGGTGCACCACCACCGCGGGCTCCGGCGCCATCACCTCGTACTCGGCGTGCGCCTCGGCGGGCACGGCCGTATTCAAGGCGACCTTCAACAGCTCCGAGAGCTTCCACCACGTCTTCATCAACACTGACGGCAACACCGCGACCGGCTACCAGGCGCCCGCGCCGTCGTCCTCACCGCTCGGCGCGGACTACATGATCGAGAACGGCTCCCTCTACCGCAGCACCTCGACCGGCTGGGCGTGGGCCGCGGCCACACCGGCCCCGACCACCACGATCAGCGGCTCGACGTACACCTGGACGCTGCCGCTGACCGCCCTCGGCTCACCCCGGGGCACCCAGCAGGTGGAGTTCAACGCCGGTACCGCCTACACGCCGGTGGTCTCCTTCAGCGCGGGCTAGAACCGCCCGCGCCAATGTCCGTGCCCGGCCCGCGACGAACCGCGGGCCGGGCACGGACGACCGGTCACCGGACGAGGCTGCCCGGCACGGAGGCCAGCAGTTCCCGTGTGTACGGGTGGGAGGGCGCGGCGAAGACCTCCTTCACCGTGCCGCTCTCGACGAGCCGTCCCGCCCGCATCACGCCGACCCGTGAGGCGATCTGGCGGACGACGGCCAGATCGTGCGAGATGAAGAGATAGCTGAGACCGAGCTGGTCCTGGAGACCGGCGAGCAGATCCAGGATCTGCGCCTGCGACGACACGTCGAGCGCGGAGACGGGCTCGTCGCAGACCACCAGATCCGGGTCCAGCGCCAGCGCGCGGGCGATCGCGACCCGCTGGCGCTGGCCGCCGGACAGCTCGGAGGCGCGGCGGCCCAGGAACGCGGCGGGCAGCCGGACCAGGTCCAGCAGATCCGCCGCCCGCCGGGCGCGCTCGGCGCGGGAGCCGATCCGGAAGGCCCGCAGCGGCTCGCAGACGATCTCCGCGACGGACATCCGCGGGGACAGCGAGGCGTACGGACTCTGCTGGACGATCTGCATACGGCGGCGCAGTCGGCGCAGCTCACCGCCGTCGAGGCCGGTGATGTCCCGCCCGTCGAAGGTGATCCGCCCGGAGGTCGGCTCGGTGAGCCGTACGAGCATCCGCGCCGTCGTCGACTTGCCCGAACCCGACTCGCCGACGAGGGCGACGGTCTCGCCCCGGCCGACCCGCAGGCTGACGCCGTCGACGGCCCGTACGCCGAGGCGCCGGTCCCCTCGGCGGCCGGGGTACTCCTTGACCAGGTCCTCGGCCACGACCAGGTCGTCCGCCGCGCCCGGCTCCCCGGCCACGAGCGGCGCTTTCCCGGCGACCGGGCCGGCTCCGTACGCCCGCTCCCGAACGGACCGGAACGCGGCTCGTGACCGGGCCGGAGCCGGTACCGGCGACCGGGCCAGACTCGGGGCCGCCGCGAGCAGGCCGCGGGTGTAGGGGTGCTCCGGTTCTTCGAGCACCTGCCGTACCGGTCCGGTCTCGACGACCTCGCCGCGCGACATGACACTCACCCGGTGCGCCCGGTCCGCCGCGACCCCGAGGTCGTGGGTGATCAGCAAAACCGCGATGCCCCGGTCCCGGGTCAGCGTGTCGATGTGGTCGAGGATCGTCCGCTGGACGGTGACGTCCAGCGCGCTCGTCGGCTCGTCGGCGATGACCAGCCGGGGCCGCGCGGCCAGCGCGATGGCGATCAGCACCCGCTGGCGCATGCCGCCGGACAGCTCGTGCGGGTACTGGCGCGCGACCCGGACCGGGTCGGGCAGCCCCGCCTCGCCGAGCAGGTCGAGGGCCTGCCGGGCCGCCCCCGCCCGGTCGGCGAGCCGGTGGATGAGCAGCGCCTCGGCCACCTGGGACCCGACCCGCCGCACGGGATTGAGCGACAGCATCGGGTCCTGCGGGATCAGGCCGATCTCCCGGCCCCTGAGCCCGCGCAGTCCCGTCTCCCCGGCGCGCGCCACGTCGGCGCCGTCGAAGAGGACGGACCCCGCGTCGAGCGAGCCGCCGCGCGGCAGCAGCCCCGTCACCGCGAGCGCCGCCGTGCTCTTGCCCGAGCCCGACTCGCCGACCAGGGCGACCACTTCGCCCGGCTGGACGGTCAGGTCGACGCCGCGGACGGCGGGCACGGTTCCGGTGCGGGTGCGGTAGGAGATCCGCAGCCCCCGGATGTCGAGCAACGGACCTGCGGACGGCGGGGATGCGCCGTCCGTCGGTGTCGTGTGCGTCATCGGTCCTCCGTGTCTTCGCCGTCGAGGGAGCGGGCGATGCGATTGGCGGCGAGCACGGTGGCCGCGATCACGAGCCCCGGCAAGGTGGTGAGCCACCAGGCCGTGGCGAGGTAATTGCGGCCGTCCGAGACCAGCGAACCCCACTCCGGCGCCGGGGGCTGCGCGCCGTAGCCGAGGAACGACAGCGAGGACACCTGGAGGATGACCGCGCCGAAGTCGATGGCCGCGTAGACCAGTACGGGACCGGCCGCGTTCGGCAGCACGTGCCGCCACAGCACCGCGGGCCATCGGGTGCCCGAGGCCCGCGCCGCCTCCACATAGCCGGACCCCGCGACCTTCAGCACCTCGGCGCGCATGATCCTGGTGAAGGTCGACACGCTGGTCACCCCCACGGCGAGGGCCACCTTGACAGTGCCGAATCCCAGCGCCGTCACCAGCGCGAGCGAGAGCAGCAGGCCGGGAATGGACAGCAGGACGTCGGTGAGCCGCATCAGCGTGTCGTCCACGACCCCGCCGAGGTAGCCGGCGAGCAGCCCCGCCAGCGACCCGACGACGAGTCCGACCAGCACGGCAAGCCCGCTCGCCTGGAGGGTGAGCAGGGCGCCGTGCACGACACGGGCGAAGACGTCGCGGCCCAACTGGTCGGTGCCGAAGAGGTGTTCCGCGCTCGGCGCCGCGAGCTTGTCCCGCGGCGCCGCGGCCAGCGGATCGCGGGAGGTGAGCAGCCGGGGGAAGAACGCGGTCGGCAGCAGCACCGCGATCAGCAGCGCCGACAGCAGCAGCCCCGGCCGCGTCAGCCAGAACCGCGCGTACCGGCGGAGCCGGGACCGCGGGTGCGGCGACCGCGCGGGCTCGGCGCGGGTCAGGTCCGCGCCCGGCCCCGCGGTGTCCGCGTCCGGGAGGCTCAGTTCGGTCATGTCCGCACCGTCGGCTTCGTCGTCGCGGTGATCCGCGGGTCCAGCAGGGGCAGGAGCAGGTCGACGGCGAGAGTCGTCAGGACGAACGTGACGGCGCCGAGGACGACGACGCCCTGGACGACCGGGATGTCCTGGGCCGTCACCGCCGCGGCCGTCTCACGCCCTATCCCGGCACGGGCGAAGACGGTCTCCACGACCACCGCCCCGGCCAGGAGATTGCCGATCATGATGCCGACCAGGGTCAGCGGGGCGATCGACGCGTTGCGCAGGGCATGTCCGAACAGCACCCGCCGCCGGTTCGCCCCCTTGGCCAGGGCCGTCTGGACGTACGGCTCCGCCAGTGCCGTGCGCAGACTCTTGGCGAGAACCTGCGCGATGAGCGCGGCACCGGGCAGCGCGAGCGTGACCGACGGCAGGACCAGGGAGTCGAAGCCCTCGTCGCTGAAGGCCGGGAAGACATGCCAGCGGAACGAGAACAACTGGACCAGCACCAGCCCCACCCAGAAGGTCGGCGCCGACACCCCCAACGCGGGTAAGGAGAGCAGGAGCTGGCGCAGCGGCCCGCTCCTCGTCCAACTGGCCAGCAGCGCCACGGCGCTGCCCAGCACCAGGGCCAGCAGCAGGGCGCTGGCGGCCAGTTGGACGGTGGTCGGGAGGTCGTGGGAGAGCAGCCGGGTCACCGGGACACCGTTCTGCACCGACCGCCCCAGATCACCGTGCAGGGCATGGAGCAGCCTGGTGCCGTACTGCTCGGCCAACGGCTGGTCCAGGCCGTACTGGTGGCGCAGTGCCTCGGTCTGCGCCGGGGTGACCGTACTGGCGTCACCGCCGCCCGCCGCCATGATCGTCGCCGGGTCGCTGGGCAGCAGGTACAGCACACCGAAGGACACCGTGTAGGCGGCCCACAGCACGAACACGGCCTGGAGCAGCCGCCGTAGGAGATAGGTCCTCATCGTCGCCTTCGTTCAGGAGAGCCAGGCGTCGTGGAACTGCGCCTGGGACGACGAGCCGAGGGTGATGTCGTGCACCTTGCCGCTGAGCGCGTACACGCTGGTCATCTCGAACACCGGTATCTGGTAAGCCTGTTCGAGAACGCGGCGCTGCGCCGAGGCGACGATGGCGGCGCGCTTGGCGGGGTCGGCCGCGGCGGCCTGGGTGTCGAGCAGCGTCTGCAACTCGGGGTCGTCGATGTGCGAGAGGTTGAGCAGCTTGCTGGAGAAGGCGGTGCGCAGGATGTCCGGGTCGGCCCTGGTGCCGTTGCCCCAGGACAGGTCGTAGTCGCCGCTCTTCTGGGCGACCTGGTAGTCGGCGATGCTCAGCACCTTGAGGGTGAGGCCGATGCCGGCCTTCTTCACCTGCTGCTGCACGAGTTCCAGGACGGATTGGTTGGGGCCGAAGTTGGGCGCGAGAATGACCTTGAGGTCGAGCTTCGCGCCGTTCTTCACGCGGATGCCGCCGGGCCCCGGCTTCCAGCCCGCCGCGTCCAGGATCCGCCCCGCGGCGGCCGGGTCGTGGGCGAGGAGCTTGGAGTTGTCCCGGTAGCCGTCAGTGGTGCTGGACAGCGAGCTGGTGGCCGGGTGGTAACTGCCGCTGAGGACGGTGTCGACGACCTCCTTGCGGTCGATGGCGACCTCCAGCGCCCGGCGTACCGCGATGTCGCCCGCCTGGGGCCGCGAGGTGTTGACGCTCAGCGCGACCGGAACGCCGGGGTTGGAACGGGACAGCAGCTTCGCGCCCTGGCCGGTGACGCCCGCCTCGTCCTGCGGCGCGACCCCGGCGATGGCGTCGACCTGCCCGGATTCCAGGCTGCCGGTGCGCACGCCCGACTCCGGTACGACCTTGAAGGTGATCTTGTCCAGGTAGGCGGGGCCGCTGTGCTTCCACAGGGCCGAGCCCCCGGTGTAGTCGGCGCGCCGGTTGAGTTCCACCGAGCGTCCCGGGGTGTAGCTCGCCAGGGTGAAGGGGCCCGAGCCGATCAGCGGCCCCGCGCACAGCTTCTCGGCGCTGCCCTTCAGGCTCGCGGGGGCCAACAGGCCGAGCGTGGTGGTGGAAGTGGCCTGGAGGAACTGGGCGTTGGGGTGGTCGAAGGTGACCTTCGCGGTGTGCGCGTCGATGACCTCGGTACTCCGGTAGCCGCTGAGGTAGCCGGACCCGAAGATCGACTTCGCCCCGAGCTTCACCACGGCGTCGAAGTTGGCCTTCACGGCGTTCGCGTCCACCGGGCTGCCGTCACTGAAGGTCGCGCCGTCGCGCAGATGGAAGGTGAACGCCGAGGCGTCCGGGCTCACGTCCCAGGAGGTGGCGAGCCAGGGGGCGATCTTCCCGGTCGCCGCGTCCTGGTCGGTGAGCGAGTCCACCAGCCCGCGCGCGGCGTAGACCGCGTCGTTGGTGGCCGCTTGGTGCGGGTCGACGCAGATCGGGTCCGAGCCCAGCGCGAAGGTCAGATGACCGCCCGCGTGGGGCTTGGCCGTCTTCCCGTCGGTCGACGGGGACGTGGAGTCCGACGACGAGCAGGCCGCCAGCGTCAGGGACAGGACGACGGCCGTGGCGAGCAGGTGGGCTTGGTGGCGTGAGCCGGGCATGAGGCAGGGCCTTCCGGGCGAGATGTACCGGACACAAGTTCCGGGGTGCGAGATACCGGAACGGGTGTTCCGGCGGTGAAGTGAGGTGGGGGCGGCGGGAGTCGTTCAGCCGTGTCCCATCCGGAACCCGATCCCGCGGAGCGTGACGACCCAGCTCGGGTCGCCCAACTTCTTCCGCAGCGCGCTGACATGGGTGTCGATGGTGCGGCTCGCCCGCGCACTCAGCGGGCGGCCGTCGTGCTGATAGCCCCACACGTCGGCCATCAACTGCGTACGGGTGAAGACCGTCTGCGGCTGTGACGCGAGTTGGAGGAGAAGGCAGAACTCGATCCGGGTGAGCCTGATGAGCCGGCCGTTCACCCGGACCTCCCGGGTGTCCGGGTCGACGCACAGCGAGCCGATCATGATCGGCTGCGACCGGACGGCGGCCGAGAGTTGCGGTCCTGAACGCCGCAGGACGGCCTCGATACGCGCGTGGAGTTCGCGGTATCCGAAAGGCTTGGCCATGCAGTCGTCGCAACCGGCCTGTAAGCACAGGATCCGGTCGAGTTCGGTGTCGGGGTCGGTGAAGGCGATGATCGGTATGTCGCTCGCCGACCGGAGCAATCGGCACACTTCGAGACCGTCCATGTCGGGCAGCGCCAGGTCGATGAGGAAGAAATCGAACTTGGAGTACTTCTCCAGCGCCTCCGCACCGGTGCCGCACTGCTCGATGTCGAATCCGTGCCGCTGCAACTCGGTACTCAGGCTGCCGACCCCAATCGTGTCGGAATCCGCTACCAGCACCCGCATGACTTTCCAACCTCGATGGGGATCGCTCAAATTTCTTTGGCAGATTAGCGGCCGCCGGGCCCGCTTTGAAGATCCGGCGGGACATTTCATACTCCTGCAAGGTTCCCGCAACTATCCGGCGCATACGCGCAGTTGGGGCGGAGCGGCCGGTCGTGCTCGGTCAAGAAACCTGTACATCCCTTGACGGTTTCTTATGAATCGCCGTCGAGCGGCGTGGTGCCTGACGTCGGCTTCATGGTCGGAGTGTCAGGAACCTGAAGACACGGTTTGACGTTCCTCTGACGGTCATTTTCAGATACCCTTTAGATTTTTGCTTGAATTCTGGGCAGGGCGTGACGGACGATATTTGCGTCCAACGGAAACCCGGCGGACGCGATTGCCCTTTCAGATGGGAGAGGTGTATGAGCGCTTCGGTCATCATTGCGGGAGCCGGACCGGCCGGGCTCGTACTCGCCGGGGAACTGCGGCTGGCCGGTATTGACGTCATTGTTTTGGAGCGCCTTTCCGGACCCACCGCGGAATCACGCGGAATAGGATTGGCGATTCGAACAGTCGAGACTTTCGCCCAGCGCGGACTGCTCCGCCGCTTCGGTGAGCTCACGACCAGCGAGCAGGGCCACTTCGGCGGGGTCCCGCTGGACCTCGGCGTGCTCGACGGCCCGTACCGCAGCGCCAAGACCGTGCCCCAGTCCGTCACCGAGACCGTTCTGCAGAACTGGGCGCTCGAACTCGGCGCCGAGATCCGCCGCGGTCACGAGGTCCGCTCCTACCAGGAGGAGGACGCGTCCGTCGCCGTACGCGTCGGCACCCCGGACGGGGAGCGGACACTGCGGGCGGACTACCTGATCGGCGCCGACGGCGGGCGCAGCACCGTCCGCAAGGCCGGAGGCTTCGACTTCCCCGGCACCGCGGGCGCCACCGAACTGCTGCTCGCGGACATCCGCGGCATCGACGTGGCGCCCCGCATGACCGGTGAACTGTCGGCCGGCGGCATGGTGATGTCCGCCCCGCTGGCGGGCGGCGTGCACCGCGTCATCGTCGGCGAGCGCGGCACACCGCCGCGCAGGCGGAGCGGGCCGCCGCTCTTCCACGAGGTCGCCGACACCTGGAAGCGGCTCACCGGGGACGACATCTCCGGCGCGGAGCCGGTGTGGATCAGCGCCTTCACCGACGCCGCACGCCAGGTCTCCGACTACCGCAGGGGCCGGGTCCTGCTGACCGGCGACGCCGCCCACATCCACTTCCCCGCGGGCGGCCAGGGCATGAACACCAGCATCCAGGACTCGGTGAACCTCGGCTGGAAACTCGCGGCGGTCCTGCGCGGCACCGCGCCGCAATCCCTGCTCGACACGTACCACACCGAACGGCACGAGGTCGGCAGGCAGTTGCTCGCCAACACCGGCGCGCAGAGCCAGTTGATCCTCGGCGGCAAGGAGGCGCAGCCGCTGCGCGACGTGCTCGCCGAGCTGACCGCGTACCAGGACGTGACCCGCCATCTCGCGGCGCAGGTCAGCGGGTTGGCGATCCGGTACGACGTGGGACCCGGCCCCAATCCGCTCCTCGGGGCGCGGATGCCGCATGTGGAACTGAGCGTGCGGGGCCGCCCGACCAGCAGCACCGCGCTGCTGCACGCCGGCCGCGGCGTCCTGCTCGACCTGGCCGACAACCCGCACGTGCGCCGCCGCGCCGCCGACTGGCGCGAACGGATCGACATCGTCACCGCCGTCCCGCGCGGCGAAGGACCCGACCCGCTCGACGGCACCACCGCGGTGCTGATCCGCCCCGACGGCTATGTGGCGTGGGCCGGACCCGGCAGCCACTACGACCTTCCGGCGGCACTGGACCGCTGGTTCGGTCCCGCCCGACTCGATTCGCGAGAGAGGTAGAGATGCACAGCACACTGATCGTCGCCCGAATGAACCTGGGCTCGGCCGAGGAGGTGGCCCGGATATTCGGCGCCTTCGACGGGACCGACATGCCGCATCTGATGGGCACGCGCCGCCGTGAGCTGTTCTCGTACCGCGGTCTGTACTTCCACCTCCAGGATTTCGACGCCGAGAACGGTGGCGAGCGCATCGAGACCGCCAAGAACGACCCCCGGTTCATCCGGATCAGCGACGACCTCAAGCCGCACATCGAGGCGTACGACCCCGCCACCTGGCGCTCGCCGGCCGACGCGATGGCCCAGCGCTTCTACCACTGGAGCGCTTCGTGAGCAGGTCGACCGGCCGCCGCGTCGTGATCACCGGAGTCGGTGTCACGGCCCCCGGCGGCATCGGGGTCAAGGACTTCTGGCAACTGCTGGCCGACGGACGCACCGCGACCCGCAGGATCTCGTTCTTCGACCCGGCGCCGTTCCGCTCCCAGATCGCCGCCGAGGCGGACTTCGACGCCGAACTGTCCGGGCTCACCCCGCAGGAGATCCGCCGGATGGACCGCGCCGCGCAGTTCGCGGTGGTCACCGCCCGCGAGGCGGTCGCCGACAGCGGACTGGACTTCGACTCCGTCGACCCGCACCGCGTGGGCGTGACCATCGGCAGCGCCGTCGGCGCCACCACCGGCCTCGACCAGGAGTACCGCGCGGTCAGCGACGGCGGACGGCTGGACCTCGTCGACCACGAGTACGCGGTCCCGCACCTCTACAACTTCCTGGTGCCCAGTTCCTTCGCGACCGAGGTCGCCTGGGCCGTGGGCGCGGAGGGGCCCGGCACGGTGGTCTCCACCGGCTGCACCTCCGGCCTCGACGCCGTCGGCTACGCGACCGACCTGATCCGCGACGGGGCGGCAGACGTGGTCGTGGCCGGGGCGAGCGACGCCCCGATCTCGCCCATCACCGTCGCCTGCTTCGACGCGATCAAGGCCACCACGGCGCGCAACGACGACCCGGAGCACGCCTCCCGGCCGTTCGACGCCAGCCGCACCGGCTTCGTACTCGGCGAAGGGGCGGCCGTGTTCGTCCTGGAGGAGTTGGAGAGCGCCCGCCGCAGGGGCGCCCACATCTACGCCGAGGTCGCCGGTTACGCGACCCGGTCCAACGCCTTCCACATGACCGGACTGCGCCCGGACGGCGCGGAGATGGCCGAGGCGATCCGGGTGGCGCTCGACGAGGCCAGGATCGATCCGCAGGACATCGACTACATCAACGCGCACGGCTCCGGCACCAAGCAGAACGACCGCCACGAGACCGCCGCCTTCAAGCGCAGCCTCGGGGACCACGCCTACCGGACGCCGGTCAGCTCCATCAAGTCGATGGTGGGCCACTCGCTCGGCGCCATCGGCTCGATCGAGATCGCGGCCTCCGTGCTGGCGATGGAGCACAGCGTCGTACCGCCCACCGCCAATCTGCACCACCCGGACCCGGAGTGCGACCTCGACTACGTGCCGCTGACCGCGCGCGACTGGCGTACGGACACGGTGCTGTCGGTCGGCAGCGGCTTCGGCGGCTTCCAGAGCGCGGTAGTGCTCGCCCGACCGGATCGGAGCGCTCGATGAACGCCCACCCCGTGGTGACCGGACTCGGTGTCGTCGCGCCCAACGGCCTCGGCGTCGAGGAGTACTGGGCCGCCACCCTCGAAGGACGCAGCGGCATCGGACGGATCACCCGTTTCGACCCCTCGGACTACCCGTCGCGGCTCGCCGGTGAGATCGGCGGCTTCGACGCCCGCGAGCACCTGCCCAGCAGGCTGCTGCCGCAGACCGACCGGATGACCCAGTTGGCCCTGGTGGGCGCGGACTGGTCGCTGAAGGACGCCGGGATCGACGCCGACGACCTGCCCGCCTACGCGGCCGGGGTGATCACCGCCAGCCACTCCGGCGGCTTCGAGTTCGGCCAGAACGAACTCAAGGCCCTGTGGAGCAAGGGCGGCCGGTACGTCTCCGCCTACCAGTCCTTCGCCTGGTTCTACGCCGTCAACAGCGGGCAGATCTCCATCCGCCACGGACTGCGCGGCCCCAGCAGCGTGGTCGTCAGCGACCAGGCGGGCGGCCTCGACGCGCTCGCCCAGGCCAGGCGCCAGATCCGCAAGGGGACGTCGGTCGTGGTGGCCGGCGCCGTCGACGCGTCGATCTGCTCCTGGGGGTGGGTGGCGCAACTGGCCGGCGGACGGCTGGCCACCGGGGACGACGCCGAGAGCGCCTACCTGCCCTTCGACGCGTCCGCCCGCGGCCATGTGCCCGGCGAGGGCGGCGCGTTGCTGGTCGTCGAGGACGCCGAGCACGCGCGGGCCCGAGGCGCCGGGAACATCTACGGCGAACTCGTCGGCCACGCCGCCACCATGGATCCCCGGCCGGGCAGCGGCCGGGCGCCCGGCATCGAACGGGCCATCGAGGAAGCGCTGTTGGACGCGGGCACCGGCCCCGACGAGGTGGACGTGGTCTTCGCGGACGCCGCCGCGATCCCCGAACTCGACCGTATCGAGGCCGAGGCCATCACCAAGACCTTCGGCCCGCACGGGGTCCCGGTGACCGCGCCCAAGACCATGACCGGCCGGCTCTACTCCGGCGCCGCGCCGCTGGACGTCGCCGCCGCGCTGCTGAGCATCCGCGACGGCGTGATCCCGCCGACCATCGGCACGGCCCTGGCCGACCGGTACGACATCGACCTGGTGGTCGGCGCCCCGCGCCCCGCGCCCGTACGCACCGCCCTGGTGCTCGCCCGCGGCCAGGGCGGATTCAACTCGGCCCTCGTCGTACGCGCCGCCGACCGCTGAACCCACCCGGCGCCGACGGTTGTTGTCGCCCGCCCACGACGGCTGAAGCCACCTGCCGCCGACCGCTGTAGTCACCCGCCGCCGACCGCTGAGGCCGCCCGCCGCCGGGACCACCGGCCACCGCGGGCTCCGGCCTTCGCGCCCCGGCCATCATCCCCACCACGAAAGGCACCGGACATGTCCACCACCAGCCCGTTCACCCTCGACGACCTCCGCCGCATCCTGCTGGAGGCCGCGGGCGAAGAGGAGGGCGTCGACCTGAGCGGCGACATCATCGACACCGAGTTCCAGGCGCTCGGCTACGAGTCGCTCGCCCTGCTGGAGACCGGCAGCCGGATCGAGCGCGAGTACGACATCTCGCTCGACGACTCCGCCCTGACCGACGCGGTCACACCGCGCGGCCTCATCGACGCCGTCAACTCGCAGCTCTCCGCTGCCCCGAGCGTCTGAGGAGACGGCACATGTCGCAGAACACGGAGCGGGTCGCCCTGGTGACGGGCGCGACCAGCGGTATCGGCCTGGCGGTCGCCCGCCTGCTGGCCGGCCAGCGGCACCGGGTCTTCATCGGCGCCCGCAACGCCGACAACGTCGCGGCCACCGTCAAGGAACTGCGCGCCGAGGGGCTGGAGGTCGACGGCGCGGTCGTCGACATCCGCAGCGACGAGGAGGTCAGGTCGTTCGTCCAGGCGGCCGTCGACCGCTTCGGCACCATCGACGTGCTCGTCAACAACGCGGGCCGCAGCGGCGGCGGAGTGACCGCCGACATCACCGACGAGCTGTGGTACGACGTGATCGAGACCAACCTGAACAGCGTCTTCCGGGTCACCCGTGAGGTGCTGAACACGGGCGGTCTGCGCGACAAGAGCCGCGGCCGGATCATCAACATCGCCTCCACCGCCGGGAAGCAGGGTGTGGTGCTCGGCGCCCCGTACTCCGCCTCCAAGCACGGCGTCGTCGGTTTCACCAAGGCCCTGGGCAACGAGCTGGCGCCGACCGGGATCACGGTCAACGCGGTCTGCCCCGGCTACGTCGAGACGCCGATGGCCGCGCGGGTCCGGCAGGGATACGCGGCGGCCTACGACACGAGCGAGGACGCGATCCTCCAGAAGTTCCAGTCCAAGATCCCGCTCGGCCGCTACTCCTCGCCCGAGGAAGTGGCGGGACTGGTCGGCTACCTCGCCTCCGACACCGCCGCCTCCATCACCTCGCAGGCGCTCAACGTGTGCGGCGGCCTCGGCAACTTCTGAACCCTGGCTGATCCCCGGCTGATCTCCGGCCGATCCCGTTTGCCCTTTGCCCGACCGCTGCCCGACCCCTGACCGGCCCCTGACCGACCCCTGACCGACCGCGGACGACCGCCCGGTCCCGCGGTCCTTTCCACCACCGATCGGAGCTGTGACATGACGACCCGTGAGGTCGAACACGAGATCACCGTGCGGGCCCCCGCCGCCGACGTCTACCGGCTGCTCGCCGAGGTCGAGAACTGGCCCCGGCTGTTCCCGCCGTCCGTCTACGTCGACTACCTCGAACGCGACGGGAACGAGGAGCGCATCCGGATCTGGGCCACCGCCAACGGCGAGGCCAAGAACTGGAGTTCGCGGCGGACGCTGGACCCCGATGCCCTGCGTATCCGTTTCTGGCAGGAGGTCTCGGCGCCCCCGGTGGCCGAGATGACCGGCACCTGGATCATCGAGCGGCTGGGGGAGCGGGAGTCGCGGGTACGGCTGCTGCACAGCTACCGCGCGATCGACGACGACCCCGAGGGTCTGCGATGGATCGACGAGGCGGTTGACCGCAACAGCCGGGCCGAACTGCCTGGCCTGAAGACCAACTTGGAGCTGTCGGCGCAGGACGCCGGGCTGAGCCTGTCCTTCGAGGACAGCGTGCGGGTCGAGGGCGCGGCCAAGGACGTCTTCGACTTCGTCAACGAGGCCCACCTGTGGACCGAGCGGCTGCCGCACGTCGCCAAGGTCGAACTCACCGAGGACACCCCGGGCCTCCAGACCCTGCGGATGGACACGCTCACCAAGGACGGCTCGACCCACACCACCGAGTCGGTCCGGGTCTGCTTCCCGCACCACAAGATCGCCTACAAGCAGACCACGCTGCCCGCGCTGCTCGACCTGCACACCGGCTACTGGACCTTCGAGGAGGGCGAGGACGGGGTCACCACCGCCACCTCACAGCACACCGTCGTGCTCAACGCCGAGAACATCGGCAAGGTGCTCGGCCCCGAGGCGGGGGTGGAGGAGGCGCGCCGGTTCATCCGTGAGGCGCTCGGCAACAACAGCCGGGCCACGCTGAACCACGCCAAGGAGCACGCGGAAGCGCGGCGCTGAGCATGGCGGGCCCACTGGACACCGATGTCGTCGTGGTCGGAGCAGGACCCGTCGGGCTGCTGCTCGCCGGTGAACTGCGCCTCGGCGGAGCGCGGGTGACCGTGCTGGAGCAGCTCACCGAACCGACCACCGAGTCCCGGGCGTCCACGCTGCACACCCGCACGATGGAGATCCTGGACGAACGCGGGCTGCTGTCACGGCTGGGCACGCTGCCCAGCGGCGGCCCCGGGCACTTCGGCGGCCTGCGCCTCGACCTGACCGCGGCGGCTCCCGGCCACCGCTGGGCCGGGCAGTGGAAGTGCGCCCAGGCGCGTCTGGAGGCCGTGCTGTACGCCTGGGCCACGGAGTTGGGCGCGCGGGTGCTGCGCGGGCACGCGGTGACGGGCCTGCGTTCGCGGACCGACCGGGTGGAGGCCGGGTTCATCGAACTGGGCTCCCAACCGGGCGTCCTGACCGCCTCCTACGTGGTCGGCTGCGACGGCGAGCGCAGCACCGTACGGCAGTTGGCCGGATTCGAGGTGGACGGCGGGGACGGCACGCTGGAGATGCTCCGGGCCGACCTCGCGGGCATCGACATCCCCAACCGGCGCTTCGAGCGGCATCCGAACGGGCTCGCCACCGCCTTCCGCTGGCCCGACGGCAGCACGCGGGTGATGGTCCATGTGCACGGCGAAGGCAGCGGTCCGTCCGCCGAAGCCGAAGCCGAAGCCAGCACCGGCCCCAGCACCGGCACCGGCACCGGTCCCAGCACCGGCACCGGAACTGGCACCGGCCCCGGACGGCGGACCGGCGCCCCGAGCCTGGACGAGGTCGTCCGGGCCTGGGCCCTGGTGACCGGCGAGGACATCGGCGCCGGCACCCCGGTCTGGCTCAACGCCTTCGACAACACCACGATCCAGGCCACCCGCTATGTGAAGGGCCGGGTGCTCCTCGCGGGCGACGCGGCCCACGTGCAGATGCCCGTCGGGGGCCAGGCGCTCAACCTCGGCCTCCAGGACGCCGCCGACCTCGGCCGCAAGCTCGCGGAACAGATCGCCAAGGGCGACGGGGGCAGCGAGGACAGCGGCTCGGCCCTGCTGGAGAGCTACCACGACACCCGGCACCGGATCGGCGCCGCGACGCTCACCAACATCCAGGCGCAGGCCCGGCTGCTGCTCGGCGGTCCCGAAGTGGACGGCCTGCGGTCGGTCTTCGGCCAACTGCTGGAGATCGACTCGGCCCGGCGCCATCTGGCCCGCGCGATCAGCGGCCTCGGCGCCGCCGCCCCCGACCCCGCCGAACCCGGTCCGGCCGACCGCGACCCCGTCGGCCCCGACGCGTCCGGCCCCGCGGCACCACACCAGACCACCACAGATGACGTCACCCCAGGAGAGGCATCATGAGCAGGCTCATCGGCAAGACGGCGCTCGTCACCGGCTCCAGCCGCGGCATCGGCCGCGCCATCGCCGTACGGCTGGCCCGGGAGGGCGCGCTGGTCGCCGTGCACTACGCCGCCAACGAGGCGGCGGCCCAGGAGACCGTCGAACTCATCGAGAAGGACGGCGGCCAGGCGTTCACCGTCCGCGCGGAGTTGGGCGCGCCCGGCGATGTGCACGAACTCTTCCTCGGCCTGGAGAAGGGCCTCAAGGAGCGGTCCGGCGGCACCACCCTCGACATCCTGGTGAACAACGCCGGTGCGACCAGCGCGAGCGGCATCGCACCCGAGGACGTGACCCCGGAGCAGCTCGACCTGTTCTTCGCGGTGAACGCCAAGGCCCCGTACCTCATCGTGCAGCGGGCTCTGGCGCAGATCCCCGAGGGCGGTCGCATCATCAACATCTCGTCCGGCCTGACCCGGGTCGCCAACCCCGACCAGGTCGCGTACGCGATGACCAAGGGCGCGATCGAGCAGCTCACCCTGCACCTCGCCCGCCACCTGGCGCCGCGCGGCATCACCATCAACAGCGTCGCGCCCGGGATCACCGACAACGGCAGCGCCGTCTTCGACATCCCCGAGGCGGTCGAGCAGATGGCTCAGCTCTCGGCCTTCAAGCGGGTCGGCAAGGCCGGCGACGTCGCGGACGTGGTCACCTTCCTCGCCACCGACGAGGCCCGGTGGATCACCGGCGCCTTCATCGACGCCACCGGCGGCACGCTGCTGGGCTGACTGCCCGGCGGAGCAGGAACCAACCGAATCGAACGGGAGAGGAGGTGGCCCGGCATGCCGACAGACGTCCCGGGAAGCATCGCGGACCGCACGTCCGAACTCGGCGCCCTGAAGGAACGGGTCCGGCAGGGACCCGATCCGCGGGCGACCGAACGACAGCACGCACGCGGCAAGCTCACCGCGCGGGAGCGGATCGAACTGCTCCTGGACAAGGGCAGCTTCACCGAGGTCGAAGGGCTGCGGCGGCACCGCGCCAGCGGCTTCGGCCTGGAGGCGAAGAAGCCGCACACCGACGGTGTGGTCACCGGCTGGGGCACGGTCGAGGGCCGGACGGTCTTCGTCTACGCCCATGACTTCCGGATCTTCGGCGGCGCGCTGGGAGAGGCGCACGCCGAGAAGATCCACAAGATCATGGACCTGGCCATCGCGGCCGGCGCCCCGCTGGTCTCGCTCAACGACGGGGCGGGCGCCCGTATCCAGGAGGGCGTCTCGGCGCTCGCCGGTTACGGCGGGATCTTCCGGCGCAACACCAGCGCCTCCGGGGTGATCCCGCAGATCAGCGTGATGCTCGGCCCGTGCGCGGGCGGAGCCGCCTACAGTCCGGCCCTCACCGACCTGGTGTTCATGGTCCGGCAGACCTCGCAGATGTTCATCACCGGCCCGGACGTGGTCCAGGCGGTGACCGGCGAGGAGATCACCCAGAACGGCCTCGGCGGCGCGGACGTGCACGCCGCGACCTCGGGGGTCGCCCACTTCGTCTACGACGACGAGGAGACCTGCCTGGCCGAAGTCCGCTATCTGCTCTCGCTGTTGCCCGCCAACAACCGCGAACTGCCGCCGCGCGCCATCACCGCGGATCCGCCCGACCGCGAGTCCGAGGCACTGCTCGACCTGGTGCCCGCCGACGGCAACCGGTCCTACGACGTCCGGCGGGTGATCGAGGAGATCGTCGACGACGGCGAATTCCTCGAAGTGCACGCCGCGTTCGCGCCCAACCTGGTCTGCGCGCTCGCCCGGCTGGAGGGCCGGGTGGTGGGCCTGGTCGCCAACCAGCCCGCGGCGATGGCGGGCGTACTGGACATCGACTCCAGTGAGAAGGGCGCCCGGTTCGTCCAGTTCTGCGACTCGTTCAACATCCCGCTGGTCACCCTCGTCGACGTCCCCGGCTTCCTGCCCGGCGTCGACCAGGAGCACAACGGCATCATCCGGCGCGGCGCCAAACTGCTCTACGCGTACTGCAACGCCACCGTGCCGCGGGTCTCACTGATCCTGCGCAAGGCGTACGGCGGCGCGTACATCGTCATGGACTCCCGCTCCATCGGCGCCGACCTGGCCTTCGCCTGGCCCACCAACGAGATCGCCGTCATGGGCGCCGAGGGCGCCGCCAACGTGGTCTTCCGGCGCGAGATCGCCGCCGCCGAGGACCCGGCCGCCATGCGCGCCCAGAAGATCGCCGAGTACCGCGACGAGCTGGTCCATCCGTACTACGCGGCCGAACGCGGCCTCGTCGACGACGTGATCGACCCGCGCCTGACCCGGCCGGTGCTCTGCCGCGCCCTGAACATGCTCAGCGCCAAGGGCGCCGACCTGCCGCACCGCAAGCACGGCAACCCACCCCAGTGAAAAGGATCGTGGCATGGACGTCGGACTCCTCTTCGACCTGCGCAACCCCGAGCAGTGGCACCGGCCGTGGGCCGACCACTACGCGCATACTCTGGAACTCTGCGAAGAGGCCGACCAACGCGGTGTCGGCGGCCTGTGGTTCACCGAGCACCACCGCTTCGAGGACGGCTATCTGCCGCAGCCGCTGACCGTCGCGGCGGCCGTCGCCGCGCGCACCCGGCGGGCCCGGATCGGCACCTCGGTGGTGCTGCCCGCGCTGCACCACCCCGTCGACCTCGCCGAACAGGCCGCGCTCGTCGACCTGATCAGCGGCGGCCGGCTCGAACTCGGCCTGGGCGCCGGGTACCGGGTGCCCGAATACGAGCTGTTCGGCGCGGACTTCGGCCGCCGGTTCGCGGGCACCGGCCGCAACATCCGCGAGATCCTGCGCCTGTGGCAGGAGCGGGTGATCTCGCCGCTGCCGATCCAGGACCCGCCGCCGCTGTGGGGCGGCTTCTACGGTCCGCGCGGCGCGAAGCTCGCGGGGGAGCTGGGCATCGGGCTGCTGCACATCTCGCGCCCCATGTTCAAGCACTACCGCAAGGGCCTGGTCGAGGCGGGCCACGACCCGCAGGCGGCCCGGGTCAGCGACCTGATGCCCATCATCCTCGCCGAGGACCCGGAGAAGGCGTGGCACCAGGTCGCGCCGCACCTGGCCCACCAGGTCAACTCCTACCGGCAGTTGTCGGTGGAGGGCCGGGAGAAGTCCGAACCGCTGCTCACCGCCGAGGATCTCCGCGACCCGAACGCCGAGGACACCCGCGGCCTGCTCGACATCCTCACCCCCGAGGACGCGGCCGTCCGGATCAAGGAACTGACCGGTGACCTGCCGGTCAAGCACCTCATCTTCTGGGCGAGCATCGCCGGGATGCCGGACGAGCTGGTCGCCGAGAACATCCGGCTCGTCACCGAGAAGCTGCCCGCGCTGCTGCCGTGAGCCGGACCCGACGCCGAAGCCGACACCGCGACCCCATCCGACACAGACACGGCGGCCCCTCATGACAGCTCCCTCGTGGACCGACTCTTCCGATGCCGATGCCGATGCCGATGCCGAGGCCGACCCCGAGGCCACGGGAACGGCCACGGGAGCGGGAACGGGCACGGGAACAGGACCGGGAACAGGACCGGCGGCGGAATCGACGCGCTGGGACGCCCGGCTCTGGACCGTCCTCCTGATCCTGTCGGCCAACATGATCCTCGACGCGATCGAGGTCTCCCTGGTGCTCGTCGCGCTGCCCTCCATCGGCGCCGCGCTCGGCCTTGACCTGTGGACGGCGCAGTGGCTGATGAGCGGCTTCGCCGTCGGATTCGCCACGCTGCTCGTCCTGGGCCCCCGGCTCAACGCCCGACTGGGCCGCAGGCGGGTCTACCTCGCCGCGATGCTGCTCTTCGCCGCCGCCTCGGTGGTCGGCGGACTCACCGACAGCGCGGCCCTGCTGATCACCACCCGGGTGGTCAAGGGGCTCAGCGCGGCGCTCACCGCACCGACCGGTCTCGCCATCATCGGCACCACCTTCCCCAGCGGACCGCAGCAGCGGCGGGCGGTCTCCGTCTACGCCCTGTTCGGCGCGGCCGGTTTCACGGTCGGACTGCTGCTGTCGGGCGCGCTGCTGACCGAGAGCTGGCGCTGGACCTTTCTCTTCCCGGCGCCCGTGGCCCTGATCCTGCTGGTCTTCGCCCTGCGGATCATCCCGCGCGACCGGGGCGCCGTCCCGGCCCCGCGCGTCACCCCCGCGCTGCTGCGCAACCGCCAACTGCTGCGCTCCGCCGTCGGCGCGGCCTGTCTCAACGGCACGTACCAGAGCCTGTTGCTGCTGCTCGTCTTCCAGACCCAGCGCCAACTGGGCTGGTCTCCCTGGCAGTCGGCGGTCGCCCTGCTGCCCGCGTGCGTGCCGCTGGCCGTGACCGTGCCCTTCGCCGGAGCCATGACGGCGCGGTGGGGCACCGGGCGGCTGATCGCCCTCGGCGCGACCGCGCCGCTGCTGGGCTACGCCCTCTACCTGTGGCGGCCCGACAGCGGTTCCTACCTCACGGGAGTGCTGCCGACGCTCCTTCTGGTCGGCGCCGGGTTCGTGCTCTCCTTCGCCGCCCTCAATCTCCAGGCGACCGGGGCGCTGCCGCCCGCCGAACGGGCCGCGGCCGTCCCGCTGTTCCAGACCGCCGTGCAGGTCGGCGCCGTCGTGATGCTCCCGGCCACCGCGGCGCTGCTCGGCTCCCACCACGGTCACCGCCCGGCGCTGACCCTGATCACCGCCGTCTCCGGGATCGGCCTGCTGGCCGCACTGACCGGACTCCGTACCCCTCACAGACAGGTCGCACCATGACGGATGACCAGCTCTCCCTCGCCATCATCACCGCCAGCGTCCGCGACGGGCGGCTCGGTCCCGCCGTGGCCGACTGGTTCCTGTCCCAGGTCAAGGAACGCCCCGAATTCACTGTGCAGAGCGTCGATCTGATCGACCATCCGCTGCCGCTGGTCCTGCCGGGGCCCGGCAAGGACGTGTCGCTGGAGACGGCCAGGACCCGCGAAGCGCTGCGTTCCGTGCTCGTGGCGGCCGACGCCTTCGTCGTGGTCACGCCCGAGTACAACCACAGCTTCCCGGCCGCGCTGAAGAACACCGTCGACTGGTTCTACGAGGAGTGGACCGCCAAGCCGGTCGGCTTCGTCTCGTACGGCGGCCTCAGCGGCGGCATCCGCGCCGTCGAGCAGCTCCGGCAGGTCTTCGCCGAGGTGCACACCCTGACCGTACGGGAGAACGTCGCCTTTCCCCTGGCGGGAAACCGTTTCGACGAGGCGGGCCGGCTGATCGACCCGGAGCCGAGCGTCCTGTCGGCCGGACTGCTCCTGGACCAACTGCACTGGTGGGGCAACGCGTTGCGGGCGGCCCGCGCCGAGCGCGCGTACCCGCGCTGAGCCCGCGCCCGATCCGTACCCGCGCTGAGCCCGCGCCCGATCCGTACCCGCGCTGAACCCGCGCTGAGCGCGCGCCCGGCCGGTGACTCCCCACGCACCGGCCGCTTCCCGCCCCGAACCCCCGGACCCCGGTCCTCTGGAAGGACGACGGCAATGACCCAGCAGATCTCCTCCGCACCGCCGGACATCCGGCGCGCCGACAGCACGGCCGCGCACGTCGCGCAGTGGCACGTCCCCGACCGCGAGTCCGGGGTCGAGGCCGTGGCCGAGACCGTCGAGCAGTGGCGCGCCGCCGACTGGCCGACCGGGCTCCTGTCGGCCTCCGCGTATCTCAGCACCGAGGACGACACGGTGCTGACCTACCTCCAGACCTCGCGAGCCTCGGCCCACCGCGACTTCACCTCGGGGCTGACGGGACTGGCGGGCGCCGCGACGGTCGCGTACACGCTGCGCCGCGCGATCGTGCTGCACAAGGGGCCGCTGGTGCCGTCCAGCTTCGTGGTCGCGACCTTCGACGTGGACGGGCCCGCCCCGCAGGAGCACATCGTCGAGTCGATCGCGGGCGCCCTCGAAAGCGCCCCCGGCGCGCAGCACCCCGGCCTGCTCTCGGCCAACTTCCACCTCAGCACCGACGGCACCCGCGTCCTGAACTACGCCGAGTGGACCAGCGACGAGGCGCACATCTCGTTCCTTGAGGGCGCCACGCGGGCGGCCACCCTGCGCGCCACCCACGACACTCCCGGCGTCCGGCCGATCGGCTTCAAGCGCTACCACCTCCTGCACAGCCTCACCGCCTGACACCACGTCACATCCGCGCGCCCATCGGCCCACCGGCCCACCGACCTACCGAACGGAGTCCACCGTGCAGGGCGGAAGGAACGAATCCGCGCCGCTGCGTCTCGCCGAGGCACCCTCGGCGGTCGCACGGTGGCGTCACGAGGAATACGCGGCGGCGCACCCGCCCGCGCCGGGCATCCGTCGCGCCGACGACGGCGAGCGCGCGCGTCCCGACGCGACCGAGGTGTCCGCGGCCCCCCGCGTCCTCGAACTGGCCCACCGCGGGGTGAACCGCTCCACGGCGATGCGCCAGGCCGAGCGCCTGCTCGCCGCGGACGAGCGGCGAGCCGACGCCGACAGCGTGTGGCAGGCCGTACTGACCCTGCTGTACGCGGGGGACACCTCGTCCGCGAGCGCGCACTGCGCCCGGCTGGCCCGCGAACCGCTCTGGTCGGGTTCGGTCCGCCACCGCCAGACGCTGGCCCTGCTGCGCGCACGGATCAAGCTGCTCGGAGGGGATACGAGCGGGGCCGTACGCATTCTGCGCGCGGTCCTCGCCCGGGGCCGGTCCGGTACCCGCGTCCCCCTCGCCGCGGTCTGGCTGACCGAGGCGCTGGTCGGGACCGGCGATCTCGACGGCGCGTGGACGGTGCTCCAGGAGAACGGCATGGTCGGCGCGCTCGACCTCGAAGGCCACGACCGGGCCCACGTCCTGGCGGCCCGCGGCGCGCTGCACCTGGCCGCGGGCCAGTTCCGGCAGGGGATCGACGACTGCCTGAGCAGCGGCCGGCTGCTGGCCTCGTACGGCATCGACAATCCCGCGGTGGTCGCCTGGCGTTCGGCGGGCGCGCTCGGGGCCGCGGTCGCGGGCCGCCGTGACCTCGCCGTCGCCCTGGCCGAGGACGAACTCGTCGCCGCGCGGAAGTGGGGGTCGGCGCGCGTCCTGGGGACGGCCCTGCGCGCCGTCGCCGTGGCGCGCCGCGACAAGACCTCCCTCGTACTGCTGGAGGAGGCCGTCGATCTGCTCCGCCTGGCCGACGCCCAGGGCGAGGTGGCTCAGGCCCTCTACGACCTCGGCTCGCTGCGGGCCGAACGCAAGGACGCGGCCGGGGCGCGGAGCCGGTTCACGGCCGCCGCCGCGGTCGCGCGCACCTGCGGCAACACCTTCTGGGCGCACCGCGCCGAGTCCGCGCTGCGCCGGCTGGGCGGACCGGGCGCCCCGCGCGGACTCACCCCGCAGGAGGCCAGAATCGCGCAGCTGGCCCGCGCCGGATACAGCAACCGGCGCATTGCGGAGGCCCTTTTCCTCAACGTCAGAACCGTCGAATTCCATCTGTCGGGCGTCTACCGCAAACTCGCCATCTCCGGCAGAGGCGAACTCGTCATGGTACTGAGCGCGGTCGGGGAATCCCCGGCAGTGCGACACAAACCTGCGGGCGAACCGTAGGTTTCCCCGGCTCCTTCGCCGCCGCTTCGCCGAGGGTGCGAGGATCGGGAAAACGGTCGGTCGGTGATCAGAGCACCGACCGCATTCCGTTCTCAACTCCCCTTTCCCGCCGGCGATGTCAGCGCGCGGACCGTCCGGAATACCGGTGCCCGGCAGCGGGCGCGTCAAGTGCTACCCACATTGGGAGGAACCCATCATGACCACCACCGCGCCGTCCCGGGACGATCTCGTCGAGGCCGCGGGGAAACTCGTGCCCCTGCTGCGCTCCCGGGCGCTGTGGATCGACGAGAACCGCAGGCTCCCGCAGGACGTCATCGAGGCGATCGAGGCGTCGGGTCTGCTCAAGATGCAGGTGCCCACGCAGTACGGCGGATACGAGTCGGACGCGCGCGCCTTCGTCGACGTGCTGGCCGAGGTCGCGAAGGGCAACAGCTCGGCCGCCTTCGTCCTGTCCATCTACGCCTCGCTGACCTGGATGGTCGGCCTGTGGCCCGACGAGGCGCTGGACGAGGTGTTCGCCGAGCCCCATGTCCGCGTGACGGGCACGACGGCCGCGTCCGGCAAGGCGACCCGGGTCGACGGCGGCTATCTGTTCAACGGTAGCTGGGGCTACAACAGCGGCGTGCTGCACGCCCATTGGAAGATCACCGCGGCGATGCCCGAGGGGCCCGCGGGGGAGACCCTGCCGGTCTTCGCCCTCATCCCGATCTCCGAACTGGAGATCGTCGACGACTGGAACACCATCGGCCTGGCGGGCTCCGGCAGTGTGACCACTGTGGCGAAGGACGTCTTCGTCCCCGACCACCGGGTGATCTCCGGCGCCGACTTCTACCAGAACGTCTCGAAGTCGCAGGCCAACGCGGCCAAGGGCGCCTACCGGGTGCCGATGCTGGTCAGCGCCACGGTGATACAGACGGGCCAGCTCGTCGGCGCCGCCAAGTACGCCCTGTCCAGCTTCCTGGAGCGGCTCCCCGGCCGGCCGCTGACGTACACCAGCTACCCCAGCCAGTTGGAGGCGCCGATCACGCATCTCCAGGTCGGCGAGGCGGCCCTGCTGATCGAGGACGCCGAGGCCCGAGCCCACCGGTTCGCCGATCTGCTGGCCGACAAGATCCGGCGGGACGAGCCGTGGTCCCAGGACGACCGGGTCTTCTCCCGGGTGCAGATCGGCTGGATCGCCAAGCAGACCAAGCAGGCCGTGGAGATCCTCGCCGCCGCCAGCGGCGGCTCCTCGATCTTCCGGGACGTGCCGATCACCCGCATCCAGCGGGACGTGCACGCGACGTCCCTGCACGCCCTGATCACGCCGAGCACCAACATCGAGCTGTACGGCAGGTCCCTGACCGGCCTTGAGCCCAACTCGCTGTACCTGTGAGCGACATGCCGCGCTGAGCGGAGCGTGACGCGGGCGCGGGGGGGGGGGGGGGGGGGGGGGGGGGGGGGGGGGGGGGGGGGGGTGGGTGGTGGGGGGGGGGGGGTGGTGGGGGGGGGTGGGGGGGGGAGGGG
>NZ_JBVHLD010000023.1:95408-158444 GCF_055559175.1 Streptomyces sp. NPDC024632 | reverse complement strand
CCCCCCCCCCCCCCCCCCCCCCCCCCCCCCCCCCCCCCCCCCCCCCCCCCCCCCCCCCCCCCCCCCCCCCCCCCCCCCCCCCCCCCCCCCCCGGTCCTGTCGTGAGCGGTATGACACATATCCGACCCGTGAAAGCGCATTGCCCCGAACGCCCGGCTTCGGATTCACATGTTGTAGGCGTTGCCTCATGAGGCGACGACAGGAGAGCCCAATATCGATTCAATGAATCGATCCGATGTTTACTTCTTGACGTACGGAGCGTCACGAGAGTTGACTCGCCTGCACCCGGGTCGCGGTGTTGCGGCCCAGTCAGGGAGGGGCAACCGCGCATGAAGGCAATGACGCGACGGCTCATCGTCGGAACCGCCGCCGTTTCGCTCGCGCTCACCACCGTGGCCGCCTGCGGCAAAACCCATGACAAGTCGTCAGGCGGCGGCAAGGACAAGACGATCGGCCTGCTGCTCCCGGACACCACGACCACCCGGTACGCCAAATTCGACCGTCCCCTGATCGAGGCCAAGATCAAGGAACTGTGCTCGGACTGCAAGGTCAGCTACGACAACGCCTCGGCCGACCCGGCGAAGCAGGCGCAGCAGGTCAGCAGCATGATCGCCAAGGGCGTCAAGGTGCTCATCCTGGACGCGCAGGACTCGGTCGGCATCCAGTCCTCGGTGCAGGCCGCGGTCGACAAGGGCATCAAGGTCGTCGCGTACGACCGCCTCGCGCAGGGTCCGGTGTCCGCCTACGTCTCCTACGACAACGAGAAGGTCGGCGAGTTGCAGGGGCAGGCGCTGCTGGACGCCATGGGTCCCAAGGCCGTTCCCACCTCGAAGATCGTGATGATCGACGGCGACCCGGCCGACCCGAACGCCGCCGCCTTCAAGGAAGGCGCCCACAAGATCCTCGACGGCAAGGTGAACATCGCCTACGAGCAGTCGGGTCTGTGGAAGGACACCGTCGCCAACCAGAAGGTCACCGCGGCGATCACCCAGCTCGGCAAAGCCGCCATCGCCGGTGTCTACTCCGCCAACGACGCCATGGCGGGCGGCATCGCCACCGCCCTCAAGGGTGCGGGCATCAACCCGCCGCTCACCGGTCAGGACGCCGAACTCACCGCGATCCAGCGGATTCTGGCGGGCACTCAGACCAGCACCGTCTACAAGGCGTACAAGCCGGAGGCGGACGCCACCGCGCAGATCGCGATCGACCTGCTGAACGGCAAGGACGTCAAGTCCGTGGCCGACGGCACCGCCAAGAGCGGTTCCGGCCAGGACGTCCCGGCGAAGCTGCTGGACGCCATATCGGTGACCAAGGAGAACATCAAGGACACGGTCATCAAGGACGGTCTCTACACCACCGCCCAGATCTGCACCGCCGAATTCGCCCAGGCGTGCAAGGACGCCGGCATTCAGTAGGAGACGCTTCGAGCGGGACGCGCATCCGACGGATGACGCGTCCGGCGAGAAACCTCCGGCAGCGGTTTCGACCGGCCGGGTCAGGGGCGCGTACCGCGTACGCCGTATCCCTCGGCCCGGCCGGTGGTCACACCGCCGAACCCTTCGGGGGCAGCGCGCCGCCGCGCGGACCGTCGGACTCCCAGCTCACGAAGCGCCCCGACTCGCGGACCAGACCGGTCATGAACCACAGCACCACCGCCGAGTCGTCCGTCCACCCGAGAACCGGGATGACGTCCGGGATCGCGTCCAGCGGCGAGACCACGTAGATCGCCGCCAGGACCGTGAAGGCCAGCAGCTTGGCGCGCGACAGGCCCGGATAACGGCGGTGCAGAACCGCGCTGACCAGACGCGGTGTCGCCACCAGCCGCCGGAACAGGCCCGGTTCGCCCGGGCGGCGCGTCTCGCGGTACAGGCCCCACGCGGAGCGGCCGGTGCGCAGCGGCACGGGCGCCCTGCTCGGCTTGCGGTCGCTTCTGGCCATGGCGGCGGCTCCTTCGGCGTACGGACGGACATGGATACGGGGCGAGGCCGAGTGGAGACCTGACGGCCTCCGGTCGGGCGGGGACCTCACGGCCTCCGGTCGGTCGGGAACCTCCCGGCCTCACTGTCACCGCCTACCCCCGATCCGGCCGTGCGCGACGCCGCCACGCCCGACGGGCGGCGTCCGAGAGCGAATCGGGTCATCGGGTTGTCGGATGTCCGTAAGGCTTCGGGCGGCGCCGCCCTCACAAACTCCTCACGTTGAGCGCCGACCGCCTGGGCAGGCGAGTACCCATGGGCCCGGTACGTGGGCTCGACACTCCGCACCCGACGAAAGGCGGTGTCTCCGTGAGCTGGCAACACCAGGCCGCATGCCGCACCGAGGACCCCGAACTCTTCTTCCCCGTGGGCAACGCCGGACCGGCCAAACTCCAGGTGCAGAAGGCCCAACGGGTCTGCGCGGACTGCCCGGTCAGGGAGACCTGCCTGAGCTACGCCCTCGACATGGGCGAAAGCCTCGGCGTGTGGGGCGGCACCAGCGAGGAGGAACGCCGCACCCTGAAACGTCGGAGGTCTCGGCAGCAGGCCGCGGTGGCCCGCGCGTCGGCGGGCACCGCGGAGCCGCATGTCACGCACCGCGCCCCTTGACCGGCGTCAGCAGATCCCGCTCCAGGACGACGGACAGCGACAGGGTCCGGTATCCGGCGGATTCGAAGAGCACGGTGACCGTGTCGTCCGCGACGCCCATCACCTCGCCCTGACCCCATTTGTCGTGCAGGACCCGGACGCCGGGCGCGTACCGGCCGTGCGAAGCGGCCGCGGCCCCGGCGTCCGGCCGTCCGCGGTCGCGGCGCCAGATACGTGCCCGGCTCCCGCCCCGCGCGGCTGCCGCGGCTGACTCCCGGCCGCCGGAACCGGACTCCGCGTCCTGTCGGGAGTCGCCCCGCGAGCCCGTACCGCGCAGGACACCCGCGTGACGGTCCCTTTCGGGGGCCGGGGCGCCGGGTCCGGTCGCCGAACCGCACGTGTCGCAGTTGCCGCAGCCTCCGGGGAG
The DNA here is from genome assembly GCF_055559175.1 of Streptomyces sp. NPDC024632. Taxonomy (NCBI): domain Bacteria; kingdom Bacillati; phylum Actinomycetota; class Actinomycetes; order Kitasatosporales; family Streptomycetaceae; genus Streptomyces; species Streptomyces sp. NPDC024632. The sequence continues at coordinate 155,453 of NZ_JBVHLD010000023.1, read as the reverse complement.
CGCCTCGCCGAAGTAACCCAGCAGGAACGCCCGCCGACAGCCGTCGGTCTCCGCGAAGCCGCGCATCATGTCCACGCGGGACTGCTCCAACTGCCGGTGGCTGTCGGCGGTTTCCAGCGCCCGCTCCACCGCGGCCTTCCGCGCCGCGGCCGTCGCGCACTCCGGCGTCAGCGACACCTTCCCGTCCGCCGCCGTACGGACCGCGCCCGCCTGCCCCAGCAAATTGAGGACACCCGTCAACCGGCTCGCCGTCAGGCCGGTGTCGCCACGCAACGCCGTCACGGAGACCGCGGCGGGCTCCTCGGCCGCCTTCTTCCCGGCCGCCTTGCCCGTCGTCCGCTCGGCCGACCGCTCGGCGAGCTGGTCCGCGACCAGGGTGAGGGCGTCGGCGTCCGGGCGGCCGGAGGAGAAGAACCGCCGCAGCCCCAAGTCCTGCGGCCGGTAGGCCATGTACGCCCGCGCCGGTTCCCCGTCGCGGCCCGCGCGGCCGATCTCCTGGTAGTACGCGTCGAGCGATCCCGGCACCGAGGCGTGCACCACGAACCGCACATCGGGCTTGTCTATGCCCATGCCGAACGCCGAGGTGGCCACGACGACCGCCAACTCCCCGCGCTGGAAACGGTCCTGGACGGACGACCGCTCCGCGGCGCGCAACCCCGCGTGGTACGCGGCGGCGGACACCCCCGCGTCCCGCAACTCCTCGGCGTACGACTCGGATTCGCGCCGGGTCGCCGTATAGACGATGCCGGAGCCGGTCTCGGCGCCGACGCGGTCGAGGACCGCGCGCCGCTTGGCCTTCTCCTCCTGGAAGTAGCCGACCGCCAGGTGGATGTTGGGCCGGTCGAACCCGGCGATGACCTCCTGGGCGCCGCGCATGCCCAGCAGTTGAAGGATCTCCGCGCGGACCGGCGCCGCCGCGCTCGCGGTGAGTGCCAGGACCGGCGGGCGGCCGATCCGTTCGCGTACGGCGCCCAACCGCAGGTAATCAGGGCGGAAGTCGTGGCCCCAGGAGGAGACGCAGTGCGCCTCGTCCACCACGAACAGCGCGGGACGGGCCTGCTTCAGCCGCAGGATGACGTCCTCCCTGGCCAGTTGCTCGGGCGCGAGGAAGATGAAGTCCAGGTCGCCGCTCTCCACCCGGTCCCAGGTCTGCGCGTTCTCCGCGTCGCGGTGCGTGGAATTGACCGATGCCGCGCCCGGTCCTTCGCGCTTGAGCAGCCCCTCGACCTGGTCGCGCTGGAGGGCGATCAGCGGGGACACCACGACCGTCGGCCCCTTCAGCAGGACGCCCGGCACCTGGTAGACCGCCGACTTCCCGGCACCGGTCGGCATCACGACCATGACGTCCTGGTGCCGCATCACCGCCTTCATCGCCTCCAGTTGCGGCGGGCGCAGGCTCGGCCAGCCGAACACGTCACGTGCGCAACGCCGTAGCCGACGGGCGGTCGATCCGAACATGCTGCTCCCTGCGGTCGTGGTGGTTGAGGCGGTCGGTCGATGAAGGTCGGCCGATGAAGGTCGGGCGTTGGAGGGGGAGGGCGCCGGGGCGGTGTCGTGGGTGCGGGTGACCGTCAGCGGCGCGATCGGGCAGACGGAAGGCGCCCTTCCCGGGGTCGGGTTCCATGCGGAACTCCTCGAGGAAAGGCGCCTGCGTTCATATCATCCAGATGCCGGGTGTGGCCGGGACCAGGACTCATGGATCACCGACGGCGCGGGCTCGACCTGTCGAGAGCGGCGATACCGACAGCGGCCAGACCGATCTGGATGAGCCACTCGATCCAGTCGACTCCGCTGGTGTCGTCGACGTTGAGACCGTGGGCGATGGCGGCTCCGATGACGGCCGCCACGATGCCGATCAGGATGGTCCAGATGACGCCGATGTGCTGACGGCCGGGGACCACGAGCCGACCGAGCACGCCAATGATAATGCCGATGATGATGGCACTGATGATGCCGGAGATCTCCATGACGTCCCTTCTTGTCGTACGTGGCCACCCACGTGCGTTCTCGGGGGTCGTCTGCCCTTGAAGGACACGAACACGCACTCGGCCCCGGGCGAGGGGGAGTTGGGCCCAAAGGGGTGCTTCACGCGGCCGGGTCCGAGGGGTTCGGGCCCGCGGCCTCCCGGCGTGAAGCGTTCTGGCATGCGGTGTTCCGGCAGGGAGCGTCCCGACATGGAGCGTCCCGGCATGGAGCGTCCCGGCCGCCGGCCCTTGCGGGCGGCGACCGGGACGGGGTGCTCAGGAAGCGGTCCGACTACTTGCAGTCGTCCTTGGCCTCGGGGTGCCAGACGTGACCCTCGTGGCCCCAGTGGCCCATGCCGTCGTGGTTCGCGCCGTCCCAGCCGGCGCTCTCGTGGTGACCGCCGCCGTTGTAACAGGTGTTGCCGAAGGCGGGGTTCAGCGCGCCGATCAGGTTGATCGAGTTGCCGCAGGCGTTGATCGGCACGTCGATCGGGACCTGGATCAGGTTGCCCGACAGGACGCCGGGCGAGCCGATGGCCGCGCCGGTGGCGTCGGCGTCAGCGGCGGCGACGCCGCCACCGGCAAGCACGATCCCGCCGACGAGCGCGGCCAGGACGGCGCCGTTGCGCATGAGCTTCATGGGTACTCCTTTGGTGCTGGTGGTCTGCACTGAGCCCACCGGCATGCGGAGTGTGATCATCCGCCTTACCGGTGTCCGCACTCAGAGTTCGCCACCCGTCGTCGGCCCGGTAGCTGCCGCGCCCGCAAGTCACTCGTCCGGACGGCAGCGAACACCGCTCCCCGAGTGAGCCCGAGGCCCGACTGCGCCGGACGGCTCTGCCGAACGCCTCTGCCGAACCCCTCGGCCCGAACCCCTCGGCCCGGGGCCTCGGCGGTATCGAACGGTCGGAACGCGGGCGGACGGCGACGGTTCAGGAGTCGTCGGGGTGAGGCGGTGTCAGCTGGGCAGACGAGCCGACAGGCCAACCACCGGAGGACATCATGCCGCTGACGTTCCGTAAGTCGTTCCACATATTTCCCGGCGTACGTATCAACGTGAACCGGAAGTCGCTGTCCCTCACGCTCGGACGCAGAGGCGGCGCGCACCGCACCTGGTCGACCACGGGACGGCGGACGACCTCCGCGGACCTGCCGGGCCCCTTCGGCTACCGGCACACCGACCGGCGCAAGTGATCGGCGCGGGCGACCCGCCCCGCCGGTCTCGGAGACCCGTCTCAGAGACCGGAATCCCGCACGAGGGCTCGCGGCGCCTGGCAACGCCAGGCGCCGACGAGCAGCTCCCGCAGCTCGTCCTCGGCGACGGCCTTGAGCCGTACGAGCACGGCGGGGAATCCGTTGTAATGCGGCTCGGTGAAGAACTTCGCCGGGTCTGAGGCGAGGAGCGCCTCCTTCTCCTCCTGGCCCGCGACCCGGACGGCCACCACGTCGGTCCGCGGGACGCGGGCCTGCTTCGGGTCGGTCCGCTCCAGCCACACCCAGGCGAATTTCTTGTGCCTGCCGCCGTTCGGCACCGATACGGACATCCCGTCGTCCGCCGCCACCGCCTCCGGCAGGGTCAACGCGATCCGGCGCACATCGTGATGATCAGCCATCTCCGCATCCTCCATGGAATGCGGGTGCCCGCGCCCGTGGTGGCCATGCCCCGCCGGGAAATCCGCCGGGCGGCGTACCGGCGGCCGGTATGTGAGCGGCATGTGATCCGCGGGCGGGGGCACACGGAGCCTCAGAGGTCGAGGACCTGTCCGGTAGTACCGCCACCGGCCGCGTCCCGTCGTTCGGCGAAAAGAGACTCGATGCCCGACTCCTGCTGCCACACGGTGACGGCGTCGATGCCGCTGCCCGGCGGCCACCGGCTGCGGATTCCGGCGTGGATGGCCTACGACCCGCAGGACTGCCTCGCGGTGCGGATGACCTTCGGCCTCGGCGGCCCCGAGACCGCCACCTGGATCTTCGCCTGGGACCTGCTGGCCCAGGGCCTGACCGGAGCCGTCGGCCTCGGCGACGTCCGGGTCACGCCCTCGGCCGGAACCGGCTCCCGGCTGCTGATCCGCCTCGGCCGTCCCGGCCAGGACGCCCGCGTCGAGCTGGACGCCGCCCCCGTGCGCCGCTTCGTCTCCTTCGCCCGGGAGCGCGCCCCGCTCGACACCCGGACCGTCCGATCCGCCCTGGACGCCGAGCTCTCCCGCATCGTCGAACGCGCCTAGGGCCTGTCCGCCCGTCAGGTCTGGCGCAGCGGCTCGTAGGCGTCGGCGGTCAGGCCGAACGTCCAGGCCACGCCCTCCTTCGCCGTGCTGGTGCCGGGCGGCACCCGCAGCCAGTACGTACGGCTCGTGCCGTCCGGCTCCGGCGTGGAGTTGACGACCTCGACCATCGTCACGTCCTCGTCCCCGGTCAGCGCGATCCGCCAGAGGATGCCGGTCTCGTCCCGGTGCACGGGGACCGCGCCCGACTCGGTCAGATAGCGGTCGTAGCCGTAGTGCTCCAGCATGACGCGGCGCAGCTCCGCGTTCTCCTCGCCGCGTATCCGCTCCGGCGTGAGGGTACCCAGCTCACGCAGGAACTCGGCGGGGACCGGCATACCGCGCCAGGCGTGCAGCGCGAAGCCGTCGGGGAAGGCGAGCGCGGGACCGTCGGCCCGGTCGAGGCGTCCCGCCTCGTCGCGGTGCAGCTCGGCCGGGCGCTCGCAGACGATCGCGACCCGCTCGTACGGCCACCACCAGCCCGCCGAGCGGGCGACCGCCGCCAGCCCGTCCAGCGGGGAGCCCTCCCGCGTGTCGAACGCGCACAGCCAGGCCGCCTCGTGCTGACCGAGGACCGCGTCGAGCAGCAGCAGCCGGATCTCCGGCTCCTCCTTCCGCCCCCGCGCCCACTCCTCGACCACACCGCCCCTGATCCGGCCCGCCAGCGCCTGCGTCCCCTCCCACAGCCGCGCCCCGGTCGCGTTCCACCGCTCGCTCCAGCCCGCGGGGCCGAGCGCCGCGTGCAGCCGGGCCCGCTCCGCGGCCCACGGCCGTCCGCGCACCTCGTCCCGCACGCTGTGGCCCTTGCCGCGCGTCCCCTGAAGCGCGGCCTCCGCGCGCAGCATCGCCACGGCCGCGCGCGGCGATCCGGCCCAGCGGACGCGCTCCGGCTCCGCGAGCCCCGCGCGCCGGTACGCCAGCCGCACCCCCGCCTCGGCCGCCGCGCGGTCCGCGGATCCGGTGGCCACGGCGGCCTGCCTCCACTGCTCGACGGTCGACATGCCGTCCCCTCCCATGAGTTCTGCTCCCTGCCCTCGTGCTGTCCTGCCGTGCCCGCGCGCCCGGCCCCCGGGCGCCACCGCGGGACGCTCAGTCGGCGACCACGCGGACCGAGCCCGGTACGTACTCCCGCTGCCGCACCACGCGGTACCAGCCCTTGGGCAGCGATATCGCCGCGTGCTCCTCGTGCACGACCCGGCCGCCGTCCGGCAGATGCAGCAGCATCGGCGCGAACGGGGCCGGCGGGCTGAAGAGCCGTCCCGGTCCCATGACGGCGTGCGCGTGACCCGTCACCTCGCCCAGCGCGAGGACGAGTCGGCCGCGCGCGTCCCGCGGCTCCTGCGGCGCGTCGTCCATGTGCGGCGGCAGCGCCGACTCCTCGGTCGGCGCGATGAGCACATCACCCTGCCGGTACATCGCTCTCCCTCCGCGCGGCGCTCCGTGCACCGCGTCGACACCGACCGTAGGCCCGGGGTCTGACAACGGCTCAGAGTCGGCCCGGCCGCAGCCGTTGTCAGTGCGGCTTGGTAGAACTTGCTCACACATCGGCCGGTGATCGCCGCGGCCGAATTCGTACGGCCGTCGAATGTCGAACGTCAGGAGCAGGCGGACATGACCATCGGGAACCACATGCGGGAGCTGCACGGCCTGCCCGCCTTCGACTTCCCCGGACCCGACGACAAGGGCACCGACCTGCCGGAAGCGGACGCCGCCGCCTGGCGGATCGGCGTCGACTCCTACGACAGCGAGGAGAAGTGGGAGGACGCCTTCGCCCGGTTCACCCAGGCCGTCGACATCACCCGGGTGCGCGCGCTGATCGTCGGTTCCTGGAGCGAAGCCTACGAGAGCGGACCGGAACCGCTGATCGCGGCCATCTTGTCCGTGAAGGACCGACTGCCCGCGCTGCGGGCCCTGTTCCTCGGCGACATCGTGGGCGAGGAGTGCGAGATCTCCTGGATCAACCAGGGCGATGTCACCCCGCTGCTCGACGGCTTCCCCGAACTGGAGTCGTTCGGGGTACGCGGCGGACAGGACCTGGCCTTCCCCGCCGTGACGCACGCCCGGCTGCGCTCGCTCACCGTCGAGACCGGCGGCATGCCCGCGCAGGCCGTCCGCGGCATCGCCGCCAGCGACCTGCCCGCGCTGGAACACCTCGACCTGTGGCTCGGCACCTCCGAGTACGGCGGGGACAGCGAGATCACCGACCTGGCGCCGTTCCTCACCGGCGCGCTGCTGCCCAAGCTCCGCTCGCTGGCCCTGCGCAACAGCGAAATGCAGGACGAGATCGCCGCGGCCCTCGCCTCCGCGCCCGTCGTGGCCCGGCTGGAGACCCTCGACCTGTCGATGGGCGTGCTGACCGACGAGGGCGCCACGGCGCTGCTCGCGGGCCAGCCCCTCACCCACCTCAAGACCCTCGACCTGCACCACAACTACCTCACCTCGCCGGTCGCCCGGCGCCTGCGGGAAGCCCTCGAACCGTCGGGCGTCCACGTCGAACTGGACCGCGACGACGCCGACGAGGAGGTCGATGACGACGACGAGACCGTGTGGCGTTTCGTCGCCGTCGGCGAGTAGCCGGTCGTTCCGTCAGCCGTCCAGCCGGTCGCCGACCGGCCGATGACCACCGCCGGGCGGCGGACCGGTGACCGGTGACCGTCCATCAGCGCCGGGCACGTGGGCGACCAGGGGAGAGGGGGAAGGTGACGTGAGAGACGAACCGCGCTTCGCTGTCGTCGGCAACCCGGAGAACCGGCGGGTCGGTCTCTTCGCGCGCGCCGCGACCGAGGCCGGGCTGCCCGCGCCCCGCGTCGTGCCCTGGCGCGACGTCCTGCGCGAGGGCGGCGCGACCTTCGCGGCGGACGAGGTCGTACGACTCGACTCGCCCGGTGAGGACGCCGAAGTGGACCGCGCGCTGCGGGACATGGACGACCCCACGCGGGTGGAGGGCAGCGCCCGCTGGTACGCCCGATTCACCGCCGCCGTCCGCACCCTGGACGGCGGCAGGCGGCTGGACGACCCGGACGAACTGGCGGTGCTGTTCGACAAGCGGCGCTGCCACCGGAGGCTGGCCGAGGCCGGGGTGCCCGTACCCGCCTCGCCCACCTCGGGTGCCGCCGCCCCCGCGGTGCGCGGCTGGGCCGACGTACGGGCGCTGATGCGCGAGCACGCCATGCCGCGCGCCTTCGTCAAACTCGCTCACGGATCGTCGGCCTCCGGGGTGCTCGCCGTGGAGACGGCGGGCGGCGGGCGCGTCCAGGCCACCACGTCCGTCGAGTCGGCGGACGGACGTCTGCACAATTCGCTGCGGGTGCGCCGTATCACCCGCGAGACCGAGATCGCCGCGCTGGTCGACGCGCTCGCACCGGACGGCCTGCACATCGAGCGCTGGCTGCCCAAGGCGTCGCTGCACGGGCGCGTCGCCGACCTGCGGATCGTGGTCGTCGACGGCCGCGCCACGCACGCCGTGGTGCGCACCAGCCGCTCGCCGCTCACCAACCTCCACCTGGGCGGCGCGCGCGGCGACCTCGGCGCCGCGATCGAGGCCGCGGGCGTCCGGTGGGAGCAGGCGCTGGAGATCTGCGAGCGGGCCGCCGCCTGCTTCCCCGGCACGCTGTGCGTCGGCGTCGACCTGCTCCCCGCGATCGGCTGGCGGCGCTTCGCGGTCGGCGAGGTCAACGCCTTCGGCGACCTGCTGCCGAGGCTCACCGGACTGCCGGGCAGCGGAGCGGAGGGCCTGGACACCTACGCCGCCCAGATCGCCGCCGTACGCGCCCGCGCCGCGTCGCCGACCGGAGTCCGGCCACCGTACGCACCGGTCGCGTACGAACGGAGCGCGTACGAACCGGCCGCGTACGAACGGAGCGCGTACGAACCAGCCGCCGATGAATCCGCCGCGCCCGTACCGGCGCCGCACGAACAAGCCCCGCCCGAACCGGCGCCGCACGGCGCGGCGCGGCACGTACCAGCAGGCCACGAACCGTCGCACCACCAAGCGCCGAGGACCCGACATGCGACCCTCTGACGCGTCCGCGCCCGCCCTCCTGGACGGCGGAGGCCCGGACATGAACGAGGTCGTGGGCCGTGACGACCTCCTCCTGATCACCCTCGACACGCTCCGCCACGACGTCGCGGCCGAGTTGGCCGCGGCCGGCCGCATTCCGCACCTGGCCCGCCATCTGCCGGGCGGGCGCTGGGAGGAGCGGCACGCGCCCGGCAGCTTCACCTACGCCTCGCACCAGGCGATCTTCGCCGGATTCCTGCCGACCCCGGCGGCGCCCGGACCGCACCCCCGGCTGTTCGCCGCGCGCTTCGCCGGGAGCGAGACCACCGAGGCGGGCACGTACGTCTTCGACACGCCCGACCTGGTGTCCGGGCTCGCGGCGGCCGGATACCGCACCGTCTGCATCGGCGGCGTCGGCTTCTTCAACAAGCGCGGCGCGCTGGGCGACGTCCTGCCGGGACTGTTCCAGGAGAGTTACTGGGAGCCGGAGTTCGGCGTCGCCTCGCCCACCTCCTTCGAGGCGCAGGTCGCGCGCGCGGAGCAGGTCGTCGCCGAACTGCCCGCCGACCAGCGGCTGTTCCTCTTCCTCAACGCGTCCGCGCTGCACCAGCCCAACTGGTTCCACACACCGGGCGCCACCCGCGAGGCCGGTGACACCCGCGCCACGCACGCGGCGGCGCTGGAGTACATCGACCGGCACATCGGACGTCTCTTCCACGCCATGGCGGCCCGCCGCCGCTGCTTCGCCATCGTCTGCTCCGACCACGGCACCACCTACGGAGACGACGGCTACACAGGTCACCGCCTCGGCCACGAGGCGGTCTGGACGGTGCCCTACGCCCACTTCTTCCTGGAGCCGTCCTCATGAACGCGCCGATCACCACGACCACACCGATCTCCTTGACGACACCGATCTCCACGACCACACCGACCGGCACGACCACACCGGTCTCCACGGCCACGCCCGCCGACGCGCCGTCTCCTGACCAGCCCGCGCCCCCCGCCGACAGTCCCTACCAGAGCTACGTCTACGCGTATCCGCACAAGACCGCCTACCGCCCGCTGCCCGACCGGCCCGCGCTGAGCGGCCTGTGGCAGGCGGAGCCCAAGGACGCGCTCTCGCTCTATCTGCACATCCCGTTCTGCGAGGTCCGCTGCGGATTCTGCAACCTCTTCACCCGCATCGGCGCGCCCGGCGAGCTGACCACCCGCTATCTCGACGCGCTCGACCGGCAGGCCACCGCCGTCCGGGACGCGCTCGGCGACCGCGAGCCGCTACGGTTCGCCACCGCGGCCTTCGGCGGCGGCACCCCCACCTTCCTGACGGCCGCCGAACTGGAACGGCTCTGCGACATCGCCGAGCGCCGGATGGGCACCGACCTGCGCGCGATCCCGCTCTCCGTCGAGGCGTCGCCCGCGACCGCCACCGCCGACCGGCTCGCCGTCCTCGCCGACCGCGGCGCCACCCGGCTCAGCCTCGGTGTCCAGAGCTTCGTGGACGACGAGGCGAAAGCCGCCGTACGGCCCCAGCGCCGCGCCGACGTCGAAGCCGCGCTCGCCCGCGTCCGCGACGCCGGTATCCCGGTCCTCAACATCGACCTCATCTACGGCATCGACGGCCAGACCCCGGCCAGTTGGCGCACCTCGCTGGAGGCCGCGCTGCGCTGGCGGCCGGAGGAGCTGTACCTCTACCCGCTGTACGTACGGCCGAAGACCGGCCTGGAGAGCCGCACCGCCGTCAGCGACCCGGCCTGGGACGAGCAGCGGCTGCGGCTGTACCGACAGGGCCGCGACCACCTCCTGACGCACGGCTACGAGCAGGTCTCCATGCGGATGTTCCGCCGGGCCGACGCCACGCCCCAAGGGCCCGACGACCACGCCTGCCAGACCGACGGCATGATCGGCCTCGGCTGCGGCGCCCGCTCCTACACCTCCACGCTGCACTACTCCTTCGACTACGCCGTCGACATGCGCGAGATCCGCGCGATCATCGACGAGTACACCACCACCGACGACTTCACCCGCGCCGCCCACGGCCGCCGGGTCGACGCCGACGAGGCCCGCCGCAGGCACCTGCTCCAGTCGCTGCTGCAAGCCGACGGCATGCCCCTGGCCGACTACCGCGACCGCTTCGGCACCGACGCCCACGCCGACTTCGCCGCCGAGATCGACCGCTTCGCGGCCCGAGGCTGGCTCGACGACGAGGCCCCCGCGACCGGCCGCATACGGCTGTCCCCCGAAGGACTCGCCCACTCCGACGCCCTCGGCCCCGAACTGTTCTCACCCCGGGTCCGGGCGGCGATGGCCGCGTACGAGCTGAAGTGAGGACCCCGCCATGGATCTGACACTGCTCTACCGCGGCCCGCTCGCCTCCTGCGACTACGACTGCCCGTACTGCCCCTTCGCCAAGCGCCGCGACAGCCCCGCGCAACTGCGCGCCGACCGCGCCGCGCTCGCCCGCTTCGCGCACTGGGCGCGAGAGCAGCGGGGCGACCGGCTGTCCGTGCTGTTCACCCCGTGGGGCGAGGGCCTGGTCCGCTCCTGGTACCGGAACACCCTGGCCCAGCTGTCGCACGAGCCGCACATCGACCGGGTCGCCATCCAGACGAATCTGAGCTGCCGCACCGACTGGCTCGCGGACGCCGACCCCGGCACCGTCGCCCTGTGGTGCACCTACCACCCCGGCCAGACCCCGTACGACCGCTTCCTGCGCAAGACCCGCGAAGTGGCCGACCGCGGTGTCCGGTTCAGCGTCGGCGTCGTCGGGCTGCCGGAACACCTCGCGGACGCCGCCCGGCTGCGCGCCGCGCTGCCCGGCCACGTCTACCTGTGGGTGAACGCCGCCGAGGGCCACACCTACACCGACGCGGAAGCCGACGCCTGGACGGCCCTCGACCCGCACTTCCCCTACAGCCGCCACCCGCACCGCTCGGCCGGCCTGCCCTGCCGCACCGGCGAGTCCGTCCTGTCGGTGGACGGCGACGGCACGGTCCGCCGCTGCCACTTCGTCCGCGCCGAACTGGGCAATCTCTACGACGGCTCCTACCGGACCGCCCTGGCCCCCCGCCCCTGCCCGCTGGCCGTCTGCGACTGCCACATCGGCTATGTCCACCTGGAGTCGCTGCCGCTCTACGACGTCTTCGCGGGCGGAGTCCTGGAGCGCGTCCCCGCGGACCGCACGGCCACCGCGCCGGAAGCGGGCGCCGCGGGCGGCAGGGCCCTGCTGCCGCTAATCTGACCCGCCGTCACCCCCGGAGGCCGCGGGGGACGGCGGCGGACCCACGGGGAGAATGGGCAGGTGGGCCGCGCGCCGGATAGTCTTGGGCGGTGGGCAGCGAACCGAGACCGCAGGCCGGAACGGCCGCTGAGCTGATGAAGGCCATGACCCGGCTCCGGGCCCGGCTGCGGGCCGAGTCGGCGACGGACGACATGCGGTGGACCTGGTCGCAGATCACCACGCTGGGGCGCATCGTGGACGAGGGCCCCACCACGGCGAGCGATCTGGCCGCGGCCGAACACGTACGGCGGCAGTCGATGGCCGAGACGCTCGCGGCGCTGCGCGACGGCGGGCTGATCACCTCGGGCAAGGACCCCGCCGACGGCCGCAAGACGCTCCTGCACGCGACGGCCGAGGGCCGGGCGCTGGTCGAGACCATCCCCGCCGTCCGGGAAGCCTGGCTGGAGGCGGCGGTACGCGATCTGCTCCGGGCCGACGAGCGCAGGACGCTGCTGAAGGCGGCCGAGATCATGAACCGCCTGGCGGACAGCGACCGTTGACCCGCCGCCGGGGTCCGGCTCCTACAGCACGGCCCCCATGCGCCACGGCACGATCTCCTCGGCCCCGAAGCCGAGCGCCTCGGACTTGCTCGGCGTGCCGGAGGCCATGTCCACCAGCGTCTCGAAGAGCCGGGTGCCGTACCGCACGTGCTCGTCGCGGGACATCGCCGGGCCGGCGTCGAAGTCCATGTCGCCGCTCATGTGCTGGTAGAGCCGACTGGTGGTGCTGATCTTCAGGCAGGGCACGGGCCGTGAGCCGAACAGCGAGCCGCGACCGGTGGTGAAGGCCAGCAGATTCGCGCCGCCCGCGACCATGCCGGTGGCCGACACGGGGTCGTATCCGGGCGTGTCCATGAACGTCAGACCGGGCGCGGTGACCGGCTCCGCGTAGCCGACGACTCCGTTGAGCGGGCTGCTCCCGCTCTTGAGCACCGCACCGAGCGACTTCTCCCAGATGGTGGTGATGCCCCCGGCCCTGTTGCCCTTGGAGGGGTTGTTGTCCAGCGCGGCGCCGTGCCGGGTGACGTACCGCTGCCACCACGCGATCAACTCGTCGAGCCGTTCGGCGATCGCGGGCGTGGCGGCGCGGTCGCGCAGCAGGTGCTCGGCGCCGTAGATCTCCGGGGTCTCGCCCAGGACGACCCGCCCGCCCGCGGCGGCCAGCAGATCGGCGGCGACGCCCAGCGTCGGATTGGCCGTCAGCCCCGAATAGGCGTCGCTGCCGCCGCACTGGAGTCCGAGGGTGAGTTCGTGCAGGCCGACCGGCTCACGGGCCAGCGTCGCCAGGCCGCCGACCATCTCGGCGACGCGGTCGAGGGCGGCGTTCACGGTCGCCGCGGTGCCGCCGAGCGCCTGGATGGTGAGCGTGCGCACGGCCGGATCGTCGCCGAAGACGTTCTCCGGCTGGTTCACCTCGCAGCCGAGACTGACCGTCAGCACACCGGCGATGTTCACATGGCGCGCGTAGCCGCGCAGGGTGCGCCGCAGCAGGTCGTCGCCCTCGGTGCCCTCGGCCATGCCGCAGCCGAGGTCGTGGGTCAGGGCGATGACGCCGTCCAGGCCCGGCGCCCCGGCGTGGCGGTCGTTGGCGGCCTGGGCGATCATCCGGGCCACGGTCGCCGAGCAGTTCACCGTCGGGAGCACGGCCAGGTAATTGCGGGTGGCGGCACGGCCGTCGGCGCGCCGGTAGCCGAGGAAGTGGTCGCGGGTGGCCTCGGCCGGGGGCCGCCAGGCCGGGGGAGCGGGCCGCGGCGCCCCGGCGCGGGCGGTGGCGTCGCCGAGGCCGAGATTGTGGACGTGTACGTGTTCGCCGGGCCGGATGTCGCGGGCGGCGACACCGATGACCTCCCCGTACTTGCGGACCTCGGCGCCCGCGGCGATGGGGGAGACGGCCACCTTGTGGCCCGCGGGGATGTCGTCGGCGGCGGGGACCACACCCCGCGCGACCCGTACGGGCGTGCCCGCCGCCACGTCCGTCCGCACCAGCCCGATGTTGTCAATGCCGGGCCGTGCGACCAGCGGGACGGCCGGTTCACCGGCCGTCCGCGCGGGCGCCGCCGCGCCGGTGTCCGTTCCGCGCACGTTCGTCATGCGCACACCGGCCGGACGGAGTTCGGAAGGAGACCCGCGCCGGATTCCGGCGGGAGATCCCCCAACACCGAGGGAAAGCTCACCCACTCATCCGCTGTGTGCGCTGATTCAGGGTCCCGTTCCGTGAATCCACCGCGGCGGATTTCAGGCAACTCTTCAATTGCGCACAGGGGACTGGAAAGTGGGATGTCCATACCTCAGGACGATACGTGCGCACCGCGGCGACAGTGAAGCGTGGATGTCGGAACAGCCCTATTCGGAAAGCGGATCGGCCCAGTTCAGAGCCGGGAGGCGGTGCACTGCCCGGACAACACCGCCGACCCGTATCGCATATGGGCCCGATCCGATTTCCGGATCCCGACTTCACGTCGGGAGCGGGGCTCAAGCCTGCTTGCCGAGCGCGGACAGATCATCGGTGGTGATGACGTCCGCCTGGCTCGGGAACACCTTCTCGGTCAGCACGCGGTGGACCTCCGGATCGGGGTCGCCGGTCGCGTCCTTGAGGACGTAGAGCCGGTAGTCCTCGTCGGCGGCGTGCCGCACGGTCGAGAGCACCACGCCCGAGGTGGAGAGCCCGGCGAGGACGAGGGTGTCGATCTCCTGGCCGAGCAGCGTCGGGTGGAGTCCGGTGGCGGCGGAGAACGCGCCGACCCTGACCTTGCGCACCACGACGTCGCCCTCCCGTACGTCGAGCGCGTCGTGCAGGTCCGCCTCCGGGCTGCCGTCGGCGAGGAATCCGTGCCGGGCGACGGGGGCGAAGGACTTGTTGCGGTCGGGCACGGCGGCGAAGTCCTCCGGTGCGAAGGCGACGCGGACGTGGACGACGCGGATGTCCAGCGAACGTGCCCAGGCCAGGGCCTGTTGGGCGCGGGCGAGCACGGCCTCGCCGTCGGGAACGGCGGCCAGGACCGCGGGCTGGAAGTCCATCAGCAACAGGGCGGTACGGGAGGCGACGACGGGCTGGGCGGGGGTGGTCATGTCGGTACTTTCTGAGAGACGCGGATCACCTGAGCGGTGCGGTTCAGCGGTGTGGTCGTGTCGGACGGGGGGATCGACCGCCGCCGCGGAGCCCTGTCGGACACCGGCCAGGTGGCGGTCGAAGACGGTCATGAGGAGGACGACGGCGCCGATGGCGACCAGCGACCACGAGATACGGTGCAGGCCGGTGTCGTCGACGCGGCTGTGGAAGGCGATCCCGGTGATGGCCGCCGAGGCGATCGAGCCGATGTACCCGAAGGTGCGCAGCAGCCCCGAGGCCGTGCCGACGCTCTCGGGCGGGGACTCGCGGTAGAGGACCGTCTGGTTGGCCACAGTGCTCGCCCCCGAGGTGAGGCCGAACAGCGCGGTGACGGCGACGACGGCGGCGACCGGTGTGTGCGCCGTGAGCGGCAGGGCGGCCGCCGCGCCGAGCAGCAGCAGGACCGCGGAGCCGATCAGCACGCCCCGCACCGATGTGCGGCGCGAGGCGATCCGGGCCGTGACGGCCGACAGGGCGCCCATCGGGACGAGGACCAGGCCCGCCTGGTACGCGGACAGCCCGTGCGCGGCCTCCAGCCACTGGGTCAGACCGTAGAGGATCACATAGGTGCCCATCAGCGTCAGCCCGTTGCGCAGATACGTGCGGGTCAGCGCGGGCTTCGAGGCGAGCAGCCGCACATCGAGGAACGGACGGGCGGCCCGCAGTTCCCAGGCGACGAGTGCTCCCGCCAGGACGACCGCGGCCGCCAGCGCGGTCCAGTCCGGCGTGGGCAGCCCGGTCAGGAAGACCAGGAGCGAGGTGAGGGCGCCCGCGAAGCCCGCCATGCCGACGACGTCGATGCGTACGGCCAGCTCGCGCGGTGAGCGGCCCCCGGCGCGGGCGGGGTCCTTGTCGATCCACAGCAGCGCCATCGCGAAGGCGGCACCGGCGGCCGGGACGTTGACCAGGAACGCGGTCTGCCACCCGAGCCCGCCGACGAGCAGCCCGCCCACGGCCGGGCCGATCGCCACGGTGGCCGCACCGGCGACCGCCAGACCGCCGAGGACGTTGCCCGGCGGATCCTGGAGACCGACCGCGGTCGCCCGGCGGCGGATCAGCAGCATCGCGGAGGGGTAGGCGGCGGACGTGCCCGCGCCGATCAGGACGCGGGAGAGCACCAGGACGGGCAGATTCCAGGCGATCGCGCCGATCACGCCCGCGGCGAGCACGATGAGCGTGCCGGTCAGGAACACCCGGCGCGGGCCGAACACCTCCGCCAGCCGTCCGGCCGCGGGCTGCGCTATCGCACTGGTCAGATAGAGGCTCGAAATCAGGATCGCGGTCCGCCCGACCGGTATGTCCAGCGAGGCGGCGATGGGGACCAGAGCCGTCGCGATCACGGAGCTGTTGACCGGATTGAGCGCGGCCCCCGTGTACAGCGGGGTCACGAAGCGCGCGCCGAAGGGCTTTCCCCGCCCGTCGCCGTGCGCCCCGCTGACGGGTACCGGTACGGCACCGCGTGCGATGACCTTCACCGCGTGACTCCTCTCGCTTCCCGCGCCCGCCGGTCCCCTGCCGCCCGCGTTCGGGCGTGGTCCAGGGCGGATCACAGCGGCCCCGAATAGGCAGGCTGCCTGTCGAATAGATTAGCAGGTTGCCTGCCTATCTGTGAGGGGTCCCCGTGCAGGGTCCTGCTCGGGTTCTCGTGCGAGGTCCCCGTGCGGGCTCAGGACCTGGTGAGGGCCTCGGTGGCATTCCGAACGGCCGCTGGGCGCGGCGGCCCGCGCCTTCATCAGAGCCGTGCTGCACGCACCCTGGCCGGAGGGAACGAACGCCGTGCCACCGCTGTGAACTGGGCCGTGCGCGACCACGGGAAACGGCCCATTCGCAGCCCGGATCCCCGCCATCCGCTATCCGCCGTTGACAGTGGCCACGGCTGCGGGCGAGGTTGTCCGGCAGGGGCCGCCGCGACTGCCCGGAACAGCACGCAGAAGAGGCACGCGGCCGAAGAACACGCGGGAAAACGTGGAAGTCACGCGGAAACGGAGTCGTCATGGGCAGTGTGCGGACCTACACCGATCTGGATGTCGCGGTGCGCAGCGACACCTCCGAGGTGGGGGAGGGCCCTGTCTTCGACCCCAGGACCGGCCGGCTGGTGTGGGTCGACATCTACGGCGGCACGGTCTACGAGGACGACCTGGCCACCGGGCGGCAGACCGTGACGGAGGTCGGTGTCATGGTGGGCGCGGTCGCGCCGCGGGCCCACGACGACGGGTTCGCCGCCGCCGTGGCCGGCGGATTCGGCTTCGTCGTCGACGGCGTGACCACCGTCGTCGACCCGGTCCTGCCGGAGCCGAACCTGCGGATGAACGACGGCAAGGTGGACGTCCGCGGACGGTTCTGGGCGGGCAGCAACGACATGCGGTTCGCCCCCGGCCAGGGACGGCTCCACCGCTGGGACGCAGACGCCCCGAGCGTCGTCGTCGCGGACGGGCTGGTCCTGCCGAACGGACTGGGCTGGAACGCCGACAACACCGTGATGTACCTGGCCGACAGCTACGCCCGACTGCTCTACCGCAGCGCGTTCGACGCCGACTCCGGGGAACTGGGCGGCCTTGAGGTCCTGACGAAGACCGAGGGCTCCGGGGTCCCCGACGGCCTGGCGGTCGACGTCGACGGCTGCTTCTGGACAGCCATGCACGGCGGCGCCGAGGTACGGCGCTACGACCCGGCGGGCCGCGTGATCGGACGCGTACCGGTGCCCGTCCCGCAGCCCACGAGCTGTGCCTTCGGCGCCGACGGCAGGCTGTACGTCACCTCGGCCCGCGAGGGCCTGTCCGCCGAGGATCTGGAGCGCTCCCCGCTGTCCGGCTCCGTCTTCGTCGTCGCCACGGACACGCGCGGCGTCCCCGTGGCGGCCTTCCGCGGCTGAGACGGGAAGGCCGCTCCGGGGGCGTACGGCGGCGGCGTCCGGGCGACCGGCTCAGGCCGTCGGCGGAAGGGGCCGTACGCTCGCCGGGAGCGGCGTGCGGCCCTGCGCGTTGAGAAAGGCGCAGACGGCCGCGTTGCTCGAACGCCGGCGGAGCCAGAACAGCGCGACGTCCCGGTGGGCGGTGGGCGACTCGATGCGGCGGACGGTGAGACCGTCCGTCGTCGTTGTCTCCACGGCCAGTTGGTTGATGATCCCGATGCCGAACGCCGACCGGACAAGGGCGATGAGCGTGGCGGGATGATCGGTGAGATAGGCGATGTCCGCCTTCGACTCGTACTCCCCGAGCATGTGCCGCAGGTCGTAGCCGCCGCCCTCCTCCTCGGAACCGGCCGGATTGCCGATGAGGGGCCGGGAGAGGATGTCGTCCACGCGGACGGTCGCCTTGGTCGCCAGCGGATCGTTGTCCCGCATGACCGCGACGATGTCCTCCCGCCAGATCGTGCGGTGGCACAGCGTGGGCTCGCGCATCTTCGGCAGCGTCGGCCGGAAGGCGATGTCGACCGTGCCCGTCGCGACGGCCTCCTCCAACGTGGCCGCGGTCCCTTCCCAGAGCTCGACGGTGAGACCGGGATGGTCGGCCTTGAGGACCTGGAGGAGCGTCGGGAGATAGGTGGAGCTGACCGACGGGTAGCTGGCCACGGTGAGGTGGGCGACGATCTGGTCCTGCGTACTGCGGGCGGCGTCGACACCGCGCTGGAGTTCCTGGAGCGCCGCCCGCGCGTGACCGTAGAAGAGGTCACCCGCCTGCGTGGTGCAGACCGGACGGGCCTTGCGGTCGAAGAGCGTGACCCCCAGGGCGTGTTCCAGCGCCGCTATGTGCGCGCTGACCCGCGACTGCGAAAGGTGCAGAGTATGCGTGGCGGTGCCGAATCCGCCCCGGTCGGCGACCGCGAGGAAGCTGCGCAGCCACGCTGTCTGCAGAGACATCGCGTCGCGGGGAACCGTCGTCCCCTGCTCGGACGGGACGTCGTTGTCACCTGTGGACAGGGTCACTGACGGTTCCTTTCGTGTGCGGCCAAATTACCCGATCGCCCCCCGGGCCACTACGGGCGTGCAGGACATCAATGCCTGATCAGCGCGGTCCGGCCGGGGACCGGGGCCGCCTCTCGCGGACGGCGTCGTCCGTGAGAGGCGGCCCCGGCGGACCCCGGACCGTCACTCCCCGGCGTACGGCCGGTCCCCTTCCGAGGACGGCTCACGCCGCGGTCAGGCCGCCGTCGACGATCAGCGCCGCGCCGTTGATGAAGCGGCCGTCCGGGCCCGCGACGAAGGCGATCGTGGCGGCGATCTCCTCGGGCGAGCCGAGCCGTCCGTCCAGTTGGCGGGCGGCCATCGCCTGCCGGGCCGCGAGCGGATCGGGGGCGTTCGCGACGATCTTGTCGATCCACTCGGTCGCGACGGTGCCGGGGCAGACCGCGACGCACCGGATGCCGTCCTTGGCGTGGTCCACCGCGATGGCCCGGGTCAGCCCGACCAGCCCCGCCTTGGAGGCGCAGTACGCGGCCCGCCGGGCGAGGCCGACCTGGCCCGCGACCGAGGCGACGTTGACGACCACGCCACCGCCGTTGTCGAGCATGAGCGGCAGCATCGCGCGGGTGGTGAGGAAGGGCCCGGTGAGATTGACCGACAGGACGCGGTCCCAGTCCTCGTCGCTGGTCTCCAGCACCGTCGCGGCGAGTCCGGTGCCCGCGACGTTCACCAGCAGCACGGGCGTCCCCAGCGTGACGGCGACTTCCCTGGTGACCGAGCCGACCGCGTCGGGATCGCGCAGGTCGACAGGGAAGGCGCGGCCCGTACCCCCCGCCTTCTCGATCTCCGCGCAGGTCCGCGCCAGGCCGTCGGCGTCGATGTCCAGCACCGCGAGGTCGTATCCCGTGTCCGCCAACCGGAGCGCCGTGGCCCGGCCGATGCCGGACGCCGCCCCGGTGACCACCGCGACCCGCGGCTCCCGGGCGCTCACGAGTACGCCAATCCGGGAAGCGCGCCGTCCATCGCGTACCCTCCGTCGACATCGAGACCGGCTCCGGTGGTGTAGCACGCCTCGTCGGACGCCAGGTAGCAGATGGCCGCCGCGATCCACTCGGGCGGCGCGATGCCCAGCGGCACGCGGGACTCCAGCGCCCGCTCGACGGCGGGTGTGTAGATCGGGTCGCTCATGCCGGTACGCACCGGCCCCGGCCGTACGCAGTTGACCGTGATGCCGTGCGGGGCGAGTTCGGACGCCATGGTCCGCGTCATCGCCTCGAGACCGCCCTTGGTCGCGGTGTACGGCGCGGCGCCCGGTTCGGAGACGACGGCGTGCACCGACGAGACGTTGACGACGCGTCCGGGAGTCTTCGTGTCGACCATCATCCGCGCCACCGCCTGGGCGAGGAAGAACGGCGCCGTCAGGTTCACCGCGAGGACGCGGTCCCAGTCGGCGCGGCTCACGTCGAGGAAGGGCGCGATGCGCAGGATGCCCGCCACATTGGCGAGCACGTCGACGCGCCCGAAGCGCGACCGCAGGGTATCGGTCAGGACGTCGGCGGCGTCCGCCGCCGCGACATCGAGGGTGAGCGTGCTCAGCCGGTCGCGGTCGGGCTCGGGCCACGGTGCGTCATGGCGGAGGTCGACCGCGAGCACCTGGGCGCCTTCGGCCAGCAGCCGTACGGCGGTGGCCCGGCCGATACCGGAGTTGGCGCCGGTGACCACCGCGACTTTGTGGGTGAATCTCATTGATCGCCTGCTTCTTCGTCCATGGGTCGAGTTGTTGAGTGAGGTACGGCGACGGCGGCGGTCAGGCGGTGGCCGATCGTGGGCGTATCCAGCGCACCAGACCGTCCCCGCAGGCGGCGACGAAGATGAGCGCGCCGGTCACCATCTGCTGGTCGTAGGAGGCCAGTCCGAGCAGGCTCATGCCGTTGGAGAGGAAGCCGAGGAACAGCACCCCTGTCGCGGTGCGCAGCAGGCTGCCCCGACCGCCGAACAGACTGGTGCCGCCGAGGACCACGCCGCCGACGACGTTGAGCAGCAGGGGGCTGCCCATGCTCGCTCCCGCCCCGGCCAGTTCCGAGGTCAGCACGACACCGGCCAGCGCCGAGAACAGACCGGCCACCGCGTACACGCTGGTCTTCATGAGGGGGACGTTGACCCCGTTGATCCGGGCGACCTCCTCGCTGGCTCCCAGCAGCAGGACCCGGCGGCCCCACGCCGTGCGCGTCAGGGCGACCTGCGCGACCACGTACAGCCCGACCGTCATCCACACGGCGTACGGCACGCCGCCGGGCCCGTCGATGCTGAAGTCGACGAAACCGGTCGGGACGGGGGCGATCGTCCTGCCGTGGCTGAGCAGCGTCGTGGCGCCGCTGACGACGTACAGCGCCGCGAGCGTCACCGCGAACGGCACGACGGGCAGCCTGGCGACCAGCAGTCCGACCAGCACACCGATGGCCGCCCCGGTCAGCAGCGCGAACGTGATGCCCGCCGCGACGCTGTCGGTCGTGGTGATGACCCACGCCCCCGCGACGCCGCTGGCGCCGATCACGCTCCCGGTGGACAGGTCGATGCCGCCGGTGAGGATCACGAAGGTCGCGCCGATGGCGGCGATCGCAACGACGGCCGACTGGCTGAACACATTGGTGATGTTCGACGACGTCAGCAGGCCGTCGGTGGTCAGGCTCAGGACGGCGATCAGCACGGCGAGGGCCGGCAGCATCGACAGATCGCCGAACCAGGCGGGACGACGGGCCGGATCACGCAGCCACGACAGGCGGCCCGGACGCGATCCGGTGTCGGCGGTCTCAGGCACCGCAACCCCACACCTGGGAGCTGACGGCCGCGAAGTTGGCCTGGTCGAGGGTCACGCCCGCGCTCTGGACCGTCTTGGGGTTGACGGTCTGCTTGGCCAGCGCCGTGGCGATCGACGCGACGGCCTCCTTGCCGAACTGGTCGACGCGGGTGGCTATGTCGGCGTCGAGGGTCTTGTCCTTGATGGCCTTGCAGCCGTTCTCGTCACCGTCGATCGTCACCAGGAACACATGCTTGGGGTCGCCGATCGGAGCGAGCCGCTTGGCGGTGGTGAGCGCCGACTGCACCGACGGCAGAAGGAAGTCCGACGGAACGAAGATCGCGTTGATGCCGGAGTCCTTCTGCAGCGCGTTGGAGGTGCCGTCCAGCGCCTGGGACGGGTCCCAGTTGGTGGGGACCCGGCTGACCACCGTGACGTCGGGGTTGCCGTCCAGCGTGTGGTCGAAGCCGTCCCTGCGGCCGATCGCGTTCTGGTCGGTGAGCGCGCCCACCAGCTCCAGCACCTTCAACGGCTTGGACTTGGCCGCCGCGGCGAACTCGTCCGCCGCCAGCTTGCCGTCCGCCTTGGGGTCGCCGGTGATCTGGAACGTGATGTCCTGTTCGTCGGCGACCGCCCGGTCGATGGTCACGAAGGGAACGCGGCGGGCCTTGGCCAGGCTGATCGAGGAGGCGATCTGCTTCCCGTCCTGCGCGATGACGATGAGCGCGTCGACCTTGCGGGTCTGGATCAGATCCTGGATCTGCGACGCCTGCTTCTGCGCGTCCTGGTCCGCGACGGAGAAGACGACCTTGTAACCGGCCGCTGCCGCCGCCTTCTCGATGGAGACCTTCTCCGAGGTGCGGATCGCGTTGAGCAGATCGAAACTGACCCCGATCGTGCCGTGCTTGCCCCCGGACGTCGATCCCGCCCCGGATTTCGAGGACGAGCCACAGGCCGTCAGCGCCAGGCAGGCCACGGCCGCGACGGCCGCGCATCTTGTGATCAGGTTCGGCTTCATCTGAGCTCCTTCAGTTTCGTTGCGCCGGCCTCCGCGGGCACGGTCCGGGGGCCGTCCGACGGAGAGGTACGGGTCGGACCGAACAGCCGGACCGGATTGCGCCACCGGACGGCGGCGGCGAGAACAGCGACGAGCAGAACGGCGCCCCGGACGATGTCGAAGACATAGGGAGAGGCCCCGGAGAACACCAGTCCGGTCTGCGCGGTCGTGAGGACGAGGGCGCCCAGGACGGTGCCGGTGATGCTGCCGCGGCCACCGAACAGACTCGTCCCGCCGAGGACGACGGCCGTGATGACCGTCAGTTCGTAGCCCTGGCCGATGGACGGCTGAACGGCGCCGAGGCGGCCGGTCTGGGTGAGGGACGCGAGCGCGGCCAGCAGCCCGGCCAGCGCGTACGCCCCGACGGTCACCCACTTCACGGGCAGGCCCGCGTTGACGGCGGCGTCGCGGTGGGAACCCACCGCCTGGAGATACCGGCCGAACAGCGTGCGGCTGAACACCCAGCCCCCGCCGAGCGCCGCGGCCGCCGCCAGCCAGACCGGCGCGGGAACCCCCAGCACCGCCGATGTGCCGATGTCCCGCAGATTCGCCGGGAGGTTGATGTTCTGCTGGCCGGTGATATGACCCCCGGCGCCGCGGAACACCTGGAGAGTGGCGAGGGTGACGATGAGGGCGGGCACCCGGCTCGTCGCGACCGCGGCGCCGTTGAGCAGCCCCATGCACACCCCCGCCGCGGCGACTGCGAGGAACACCACGCCCGCGGGCCTGCCGATCAGGGCGTCGCTGGACTCGACGGCGGCGGCCAGGAACAGCATCGAGCCGACGGACAGGTCGATTCCCGACGTGATGACCACGTAGGTCGCGCCGACCGCGGCGATGGTCAGGGGACTCGCCTGTACGGCGATGTTGCGGAAGTTCGCCGTACCGGCGAAGCCGTCGTAGGACACCGACAGAACGATCAGCAGCACCGCCAGCACGGGCAGCAGCGGCTGTCGCCGCACCAGCGCGCGGGGGCCGTCGTACAGCCACGAAGGGGTTCTCATCGGACGCCGCCCGTGGCGAGCCTGATCACCGTTTCCTGAGTGGCCTGGGACCTGTCGAGAATGTCAACCAATCTGCCGTCGTGCATGACCCCGACGCGGTGGCTGAGGCCGAGCACTTCCTCCATTTCCGAACTGATGAGCAGGATGGACGATCCGCTGTCGGCCAGGTCGACGAGAAGACGGTAGATTTCCGCCTTGGCGCCGACGTCGATTCCCCGGGTCGGCTCGTCCAGAATGATCAGACGTGGTTTCCTGGCAAGCCACTTGCCGATGACGACTTTCTGCTGGTTTCCGCCGCTGAGTGAATTCCCGCCGGATTCCAGGCCGCCGCGGGCGACGAGCCCGACCTTGGCGGCGAGTTCCTGGGCCAGACGCCGTTCGGCCCGGTGGTCCAGCCAGCCGCCCTTTCGCGCGGCGGAGACCGAGCCGAGGTCGACATGGGAGAGACTTTCCCGAATGGGCCGCTCCAGAAAGAGCCCTTCGTGCGCGCGGTCCTCGGTGACGAACGCGATTCCGGCCGCGATGGCCGCGCGGACGTCGCCGCGGCGCAGCGGCTGCCCCGCGATCTCGATGCGCCCGGTCCTGCCGCCGAGCCCGAAGACGGCCCTGGCGACCTCGGTGCGACCGGAGCCCATCAGCCCCGCGAGCCCGAAGATCTCGCCCTTGGCGATGTCGAACGAGACCCCGCTGACGCGTGCGTCGTCGTCGAGGTCCCGCACCGAGAGCATGGTCTCGGACCGCGGACGCGGAAGCGCCGGGTATCCGCGGGCGAGTTCGCGTCCCACCATGAGGGCTTCGAGCGCGCTGCGGTCCAGTTCGCTCGTCGGGCGGTCGCCGACGACCTGTCCGTCCCGCATCACCACGATGCGCTGGCTGAGCCGCGCGATCTCCTCCAGATAGTGCGAGATGTAGAGAACCGCCACTCCGTCGGCGCGCAACTGCTCGATGATCCGCATGATCAGTTCGCGTTCCGCGAGGTTGAGCGAAGCGGTCGGCTCGTCGAAGACGATGGCCCGCGGTTCGGTGGCCAGCGCCTTGGCGATCTCCACCAACTGCCGCTGACCGGCGGACAGGTCCCGTACGAGCGCCTCCGGGCCGAAGCGCGCGCCGACGCGGTGCAGGACGGGGGCCGCGAGCCGCTTGAGGTGTCCTGGCCTGACGGTGAGCGAGCGGCCGTCGCGCAGTCGCCCGATGAGGATGTTCTCGGCGACCGTGAGATCCGGGAAGAGACTGGTCTCCTGGTGCACCGTGGCAACACCTGAGCGCTTTCTCGCAGCGCCCGTTCCGGCCGCCGCACCGCCCGTCCCGCCCGCCTTGTCGGCGTCGGCGCCGGGCCCGCCGAAGTCGACCCGCCCGGTGTCGGGACGCAGGATTCCGCCGATGATGTTCTTCACCGTGGATTTCCCCGCGCCGTTTTCACCCGCCAATGCGACGACTTCGCCGCCCGATACGGTGAAGGACACATTCTGGACCGCCGCGACACCGCCGAACGACTTCGACACATTGCGCACCACGATCGCCGGCGCCCCGCCCGTCATCCTCGGCTCGCAATTCCGGCAGACATGTTTCCTCCGTGAAGTGATGGGGACGTCCCGGTACACCTGATCTGACGCCCCGGTACATCTGATCTCCGGACGCCGTATATCGGCCTGTCAGGATGCGGATGACGCTAAGGCCAAGAGTCGTGCGTGTGAAGTTCGTGTTTCGGGAGGCGTCAATCCGTTAAGCGAATGGCCCGGAGCGGCGGCTTCCGCCGTCCCCCGGGCGGTGCCGCCGCCCGCCGACTCGGCGAGCGCCGCCGGCCGCGGGGTGGAGTCTCCGCGACCGGCGGCGCATGTGCCCGGCAGGCGTCCTCGTCACAGGAGCTGCCATTTCTGGTTGGTGCCGTTCCCGCAGGACCAGAGCTGGACGTTCTGGGCGCTGTAGAGGTCGGCGTCCAGGCAGAGGTGCGAGTCGACGCCGCGGACCGTGCCGTCGGAGAAGAACAGCCACTGCTGGTTGGCGGTGCCCAGACAGTCATGGCTGATGACATGAGTGCCGTTGGTCTTGCCGAAGCCCTGGGCGTCCAGGCACTTCGTCCCGTTGTAGACGCTGATCGCGCCGTTGGACTGGCGCGTCCACTGCTGATTGTCGCCGGCGCCGCAGCCCGCCACCTGGAGCTGGACGTCATTGACGTGGGACGCGCCGGGGACGTCGAGGCACGCGGTGTACCCGACATCGCGCAGCCGGGTCGTGCTCGCGCCGGACGCGCCCCAGGCGTATTCGAGGCGGTTGACGGCCGTCTGGTTCGGGACCCACAGCGGCAGATTCTGGGTGCCGCCGCCGTACGCGCTGTAGAGCCTGAGGATGTTCAGCGAGTCGTGGTCGGAACTGGTGGTCCTGCCGCCGATGCCGTGGCACCAGATCGTGCCCAGGTTGTACTGGCGGGCGACATCGGTGACGGCCCGCAGGAAGGCGACTTCCTTGGGCGTGGTGCTGCTGGGCGTGGCGTCGTAGTTGATGCCGTTGTCGGCGTCGGCGCCGAACTCCTCGATGACGGTGCGCGAGGAGCAGTTGCCCATGTAGGTCTTGATGTCGTTGACCCAGTCGCTGTACGACCGCGCGCCGTAGGGGAAGGCGTAGCGGTGCATCGCGAGATAGACCCCGTTGAAACGGGAGTCGTTGCACAGCGGCCTGAGGTCGCTTCCCCAGCCGCCGCCGTCGGCCTGGGCCCCCTCGATGAACATCCGGCTCCTGGGCAGCCCGGCCGCGCTCGCCCGGGCGATCCAGTTGGCGGCGAAGTCGAGCCACTGGGGAGTGGTCATGCCGACGGGCTCGTTCATCGGGTCGAAGGAGATGAGCGGATTGCTGAGATACCGGGCGATCTCCGTGTCCCACATCTGATTCCAGGTGGGCAGGTAAGCGCTGGTTATCGTGTTGCTGCCGTCCTCCGACCAGTAACAGAGAATGACCTTGAAGCCCTTGGCCGTCGCCGCGTCGATCACGGCGTTGTAGGTGTTCCAGTTGACCGTGGCGGGATTCATCGGCAGCCGCACGGTGTTGGCGCCCAGAGTGCTCTGGAACGCGGCGAACATACCGTCGGCCTTGATCCTGGCGGAGTTGTAGTCGTCGTTGGCCGACAGGCCTTGGAGCACGAGCCTGTCGAAGGTGAAGTTGTCCCCGAGGCGCGACCAGTGCACGCCGTGGAACTGGCTGGGGTTGAGGGGGGTCTCGGCGGCGGTGGCCGACGTCGCGGCGGTCACCGTCATCAGCGGGACCACGGTGAGCATGGCCAGGGCGGTCAGCACCCAGGTCAGCAGACGGCGGCTCATACGGGGTGGAGCGGGTGCGATCACCATGGGGTGGGGGGGTGACATGACGTCCTCTCCTGCATGGCGCGAATTGCTGAACACGGCCCGACGTGGGCGGCAACGCGCCGTCGACAAGTTGGGGATGAACGTATCGACGCCTCCCATCTGCGTCGATCGCGTCTTTCGGAAGGCGGTCATCCGCGGGACGAATAGCGGGAGTTCTCGACGGTCGGGCCGCCGATAAATCCGCACCCGTTATGCGAATGGCGGCCATTCGGAATGCGGAATGCCCGCTATTCGGCGCGACCGCGCCGCGTCACCGGGGCCGTACGCGACCCGGCGGAGGGGACGCGGCGGCCCCGCGCGCGGATCTGTCCGGCGGCCCGCCGACGACACCCCCCTGGACACCCGTGCCGGGGCGCGGCGAGGATGGCCGTCGAAGATCCAGCAGCAGGAGGAAGCCCGATGACCGCTCACCCGCTGCCCGTCAGCAGCCCGGCCGCGCAAGGCGTCGACGCCCGCGGAGTCCAGGCGTTCCTCGACGCGATCGAGGCGGCGCCCGGTGTCGAACCGCACGGCCTGATGATCCTGCGGCACGGCCGCGTGGTCGCCTCCGGCTGGTGGGCTCCCTTCACCGCCGACCGGCCGCACCGGCTCTACTCGATCAGCAAGAGCTTCACCGGATCGGCCGTGGGCTTCGCCATCGAGGAGGGACTGCTGGACCTGGACGCCCGGGTCATCTCCTACTTCCCCGAATTCGACGCCGACATCACCGATCCCGGAAGCCGCGCCATGAAGGTGCGGCACATCGCCTCCATGGCCAGCGGTCACCTGTCCGAGACCGTGGTCCAGGCGCACGCGATCGACGCGGAAGAGCCCGTCCGCGGCTTCCTGCTGATCCCGCCGGACCGCGAGCCGGGCTCGGTGTTCGCGTACAACCAGCCCACCACGTACACCCTCGGCGCCATCATCCAGCGCG
This sequence comes from Streptomyces sp. NPDC024632, assembly GCF_055559175.1. Taxonomy (NCBI): domain Bacteria; kingdom Bacillati; phylum Actinomycetota; class Actinomycetes; order Kitasatosporales; family Streptomycetaceae; genus Streptomyces; species Streptomyces sp. NPDC024632. The sequence goes on along the minus strand of NZ_JBVHLD010000023.1, from coordinate 127,815 downwards.
CCACCGGGCAGACGCTGACCGAGTACCTGCGGCCCCGTCTGCTCGATCCGCTCGGCATCGGCGAGACGCTGTGGGAGCGCGACAGGGCGGGCCGCGAGCTGGGCTACAGCGGGCTGCACGCCGCCACCGACGCGGTCGCCCGACTCGGCCAGCTCTACCTCGACAAGGGCGTGTGGGAGGGCGAGCAGCTCCTTCCGGCGTCCTGGGTCGCGCAGGCGACCCGCGCGCACGTCGACAACAGCGACGGCTCGCCCGAGGCGCGGAACTCGGACTGGGCGCAGGGATACGGCTTCCAGTTCTGGATGTCGCGCCACGGCTACCGCGGTGACGGGGCGGTCGGGCAGTTCTGCGTCGTGCTGCCCGAGCAGGACGTGGTGATCGCGATCACCGCGAACACCGATCTCATGCAGTCCGTGATGGACATGATCTGGGAGCACCTGCTGCCCGCCTTCGGGCCGGAGCCGGTGAGCGCCGCGGGGCAGGACGCGGCGGAGAGCGCCGAGGACGCGGCGCTGCGCGAGCGGCTGTCCCGGCTCGTCCTCCCGACGGTCGAGGGGGAGGCGGCGCCCGCCGACACCGAGGCGTGGTCCGGGGTGCGGTTCGCGCCGCGCGACGGCGAGGCCGAGGCCCAACCGAGCCTGACGGCGGTGGAGTTGTCGGCCGACGGCGACGGCTGGATCCTCACGCTCGACCAGGCGAAGAACGAGGACGAGCCGCCGTTCGCGCTGCGCTTCGCCGGGACCGGCTGGGCGGTCGCCGAACGGCCCGCCGTCCCCGTACCGACCGCGGTCAGCGCGGGCTGGACCGACGCCGACACCTTCGTCGCCGAGCTGGGATTCCTGGAGACCCCGCATCACTTGACGCTCACGTGCTCGCTCGCCGCCCGCGACTTCACGGCGGCCTGGCACGGGAAGCCGCTGCGTCCGACACCGCTCAGCTCGTTCGGCGCGCCCCGCTGACCGCGCCGCGTCCGGCCCGGCGGCGAGGCCGCGTCCTCACTCGCTGACGGCGGAGACCTTCGACGGAGGCGGGGCGGCGGGGACGGCGGGCGCGTCCGGGACGCCGCCGTCCCGCCGGTCCCACAGCGCCAGCAGCGGCGTGGCCATCACCGTGGTCACCAGCGCGACCAGGACGAGCACGGTGAACATCGACCGCGTCACCACGCCCTCCGCCAGCCCGACGTTGATGGCGATGAGCTGCATCAGCCCGCGCGCGTTCATCAGGGTGCCGACCCGCAGCGCCACGGGACCGCTCTGCCCGGCGAGCCTGGCGGCCAGCCAGCACGCGCCGAACTTCCCGACCACGGCGGCCAGCGTGCAGCCCGCGGCGAACAGCAGCAGCGTCGGGTCGGTCAGCAGACCGGTGTCGGTGTTCAGCCCGGAGTACGTGAAGAACAGCGGCAGCAGCAGGACGCGGCTGACCGGCGCCGCGGCCTCCAGCGTACGGTCGATCCTCGGCGCCCTCGGATACGCGACGCCCAGGCTGAAAGCGCCGAAGACCGCGTAGAGGCCGATCCGGTCGGTGTACCAGGCCGCCAGGCACAGCAACAGCAAGGTCATCAGCAGCAGTTGATCCGAGGGCAGCCGCTCCGCGATCCGGATCGCGGGACCGCGCAGCCGCACCAGTGCGAACAGCACCACCGCGAGACCGGCCGCGCCCGCCACCGCGAGCACGACGGGCCCGGAGGTGCCGCGCGACAGGCTGAGGACGCCCGCCAGCAGAATCCACGCGACGACATCGTCCAGCGCGCCGGCCGCGAGCGAGATGGTGCCGAACGCCGTGTCGGTCAGGCCGCGTTCGGTGATGATCCTGGCCAGCATGGGGAACGCGGTGATCGACAGTGTGACGCCGACGAAGGGCGCGGCCACGTACATCGGCACACCGGCGGGAGCGGTGTGCACCGAATCGCGCACGGCCCACACCAGCGCGGTGCCCAGTGCCAGCGGTACGAGAATCCCGGCCGTCGAGATCAGCGCGGCGGGTCTGGCCACCGGTTTGATCCGGTCGACGCGGAATTCGTACCCCGCCTGGAACATGAAGAGCACCAGACCGAGTTGCCCGGCCACGTACAGCACGGGCCGCAGGTCGGCGGGGAAGACGGCGTGCTCCCACGAGGGGGCGACGAGGCCGAGTACGGAGGGACCGAGGAGCACGCCCGCGATCATCTCGGCCACCACGGGCGGCTGGGCGAGCGGGCGCAGCGCCCAGGCGGCGATCCGGCAGGTGAGGAGGATGACGACGACGGCGAGCAGGAAGGCGGGGCCGAGCGCGGTCGCGGACATGGCGGGCTGCCCTTCGGCGGGTGCGGATTCATGGGGGGAGGCAGTGCCTGTGACTGCCGGGGTCAGTGGGGGTGAGGACAGCGGTCCGCGGGCCCGCCGGACGCGTCGTCGTCCGGGCCGTGACCGCCCGGACGCGCGTCGGTCAGCGGGCGGCCCTGCGTGTCGTGCGCGGCGAACCACCGCTCTGTCGGCCGCTGCCGCCGCGCGTCCAGCACCATCCAGGTGCCGAAGGCCAGTTGGAGCAGACTGCGGCCGACGTCCTCCCAGCGGTCGCGGACCCGCAGGAACGCCCGGACGGCGAAGATCCGGTACCGCGGCAGCGGCCGGTCGCGGCGCACCAGCAGGCAGGGCGCGCGGTGCGGGATGGAGCGGGTGTGCGACACCGCGGTGTGCAGGGTGAAGCGGGCCAGCACCTCGCGGGTCGCGGCCCGCATGATCAGCGGGGCGAGCCGCCAGGCGGGACACGGCCGGTTCGCGGCCACCCCGAAGGGGATGTGGTGCGCGTGCTTGGCGGACGTCCCATTCCACCGCTCCGGGTCGAACGTGTCCGGATCGGCGTACCCCGTCGCGTGGTAGGCGGGATAGTCGAAGCACAGCACCGTGCCCGCCGGATAGCGCGCGCCGCCGCCGAGGTCGATCTCCTCGGCCGTGACGCGGTGCGCGATGCCGAACAGCGGGTACATCCGCAGCGTCTCGTTCATCACGTGGGACAGGTACCGGTCGTCCTCGGGGTGGTCCGCCAGCCGCTGCTGGACGTCGGATTCCGCGGCGAGCATCAGCAGCAGATGCGCCATCGCCTCCGACATCTGCACGACCGCGGTGTTGAAGAAGGTGCCCTGGAGGTAGTGCGCGCGGTCCTTCGGCGACGCCAACTCCGGCGGCAGCGCGTGCGGTACGTCGCCCGCGGCCAGCCTGCGCAGCAGGTAGCGGGTCAGCCGCTCGCGCCGCCGCATGTGCCGAAGGCGGGTGTTCTTCAGGGAGTTGATGACGTCCTCGGCATTGGCCACGATGAGCCGGCGCGCGTGCGGCGGGCACGGCTCGCGGAAGACCAGGCCGTAGAAGAACTCCGCCCAGACCGGCATCATCAGATCTCGCAGCCGCACCAACGCGGCGTCGCCCGGCACGAGTTCGTCCAGCACCCGCGCCGTCCGCCGGGCCGCGGCCGCGGCGAGTTCGGCGCTGGTCCCGGCGAGGATCGCGGCGGTGGTCCGGGCGACGGCGTCGTAGCGGGGCCCCGGCTCCAGATGCTCCTGGTGGACCTCGGGACCGGGGGAGAGCCAGTACCAGAACAGATCGGACAGTGCCGCGCCCTTGCTGCGACCGCTGGCGGCCGGATGCTCGTACAACTCGGTGAAGCGGTCAGCGGCCACCTCCGGGTTGGGGACGACCACGCCCTCCGGGCCGTTGATCCGGGCGAAGACCCACACCCGCAGGGCGACGACGGTCCGCGGCAGCCAATAGGGGACGGACAGCGCGAGCGCCGCCGCCCCGGCGCGCCTCAGCACGCCCTCGCCCCCCGCGCCACGACCTGATCGCGTGCCGGGCCGCGGCAGTCGGCGCTGCCGCAGAGCGTCAGCACATGCGCCAACTCGGCCCGCAACTCCTCCAGTACGGCGGTCACGCCCGCCTCGCCGTCCGCCGCGAGGCCCCACAGCACGGGCCTGCCGACGCCGACCGCCGCCGCGCCGAGCGCCAGCGCGACCACCACGTCGCAGCCGCCGCGCACCCCGCCGTCCAGCAGCACGGGGACGCGCCCGCCGACCGCGTCGGCCACCGCGGGCAGCGCCTCGACGGTGGCCGGTGCCGCGTCGAGCTGACGGCCGCCATGGTTGGAGACGATCAGCGCCTGTACGCCCTCGTCGACCGCGCGCCGGGCGTCGGCGGGGTGCAGAACGCCCTTCAGCACGACCGGCAGGCCGGTGACGTCCCGCAGGCGGCGCAGGTCGTCCCAGGACAGGGCCGGTGACATCGCGATGTCGCGGGTGCGGCCGGGCGGCGCGCCGGGCAGATCCCGCATGTTCTCGGCGGCCAGTCCCGGCGGCAGGTCGTGGAAGCCGTTGCGCTCGTCCCGGCCGCGGCGGCCGAAGACCGGCGAGTCCGCCGTGACCACCAGCGCCGTACAGCCCGCCTTCTCCGCGCGCCGGACGAGCGCGGCGGTGACCTCGGCCTCCGGCTGGAGATAGAGCTGGAACCACACCACGGCGTCGGACCGCACCGAGCGGGCGGCGGCGGTGACCTCGTCCACGGCGGTGGTGGCCGCCTGCGAGGTGATCAGTACGGTGTCGGCCGCCGCGGCAGCGCGCGCGGTGGCGCGTTCGCCGTCCGGATGGGCCAGCCGGTGGAAGGCGGTGGGGGAGACCACCACCGGCATCGACGCCCGGCCGCCGGGCAGCGACACGTTGGTGTCCGGGTGGCCCGTGCCGGTCAGCACCCGGGGCAGCAAGGCCAGCCGGGCGAAGGCGCGTTCGTTCTCGGCCAGGGCGGTCTCGGTGCCCGCGCCGCCCTCGTAGAAGTCCCAGTGGACCGGGTCGAGTCGGGCGCGGGCCCTGTCCCGCAGCGCCGACAGCACCCCGTTCACGACGGGTCGGCGGCGGGGACGGGGGCGTCACCCGTGACGGGATGGTCCGTCAGAAAGCGGACGAGCGGGGCGCGGTGGACCTCCTCGCTGTCCCACTCGTTCTCCAGATTCTCCGTGATGTGGTGCTCCGCGACCGGCTTGCCGTTCTCGAACAGCCGGACCACCGGGTGGAGATAGCGGCCGTCGAGCCCGGCGGTCGCCTGCTGCGACACCCGGCCCACGGAGATGTCGAACGGATTCACCTTGTCGTGGTCGGCGCCGTATTCGAGGGTGACCGTCAGATAGCGGCCGACGTCTCCGAAGACGCCGTCGCCGACCGCCTGGTGGAGATGGTCGACCGGCACCTCCTCGTGATAGCCGACCGATTCGCCCGACGGTCCTCGGGAGGCGATGACCGCGTCGCCGAGGAAACCGAAGAGCTGCCACAGGGCGGAGCTGCGGTTCACCCGCTCGATCACCGCTTCGGCGATCGTCCCGGGGAGTCCGGCGGGGTCGGTGCGGTCGGTGCGGTCGCCGGGACCGGCGGGATCGGCGGCCAGTTCCCGGCGCGGCCACGGCCGGTCGTGGTAACGCTGTTCCAGGATGCGGTGCAGCGCGCGGACACCGTAGCGGAAGCCGTGAATGAAACCGCTGGTGGACTTCTTGAAATCCCGCACCTGAGTGATCGTGCCGGCGAAATACAGATCGGGTACGTTCGGGGATTCCCAGGCGTCCGTCTGCGCCGGGAATCTGTCCTTGATGGTCAGTTCCGGGCGGCATTCCTCGGCGAAGACCGAGGCGTCGAAGCGGAAGCCGGTGGCAAGGATAACCCGGTCGTAGGTGATCTCCTTGACCACCTCGTTCACCCGCGCGAATTTCACCGGGACCCGGTAGGGGCCGTCCTCGCCGTCCCTGGTGATGCGCATGATCTCCCCGTCGAGCAGGGCATTTTGCGACTTGAGCTGATACGTGTCCAGGAAATTGTTGTTCACCGCCCGCAGATGCCCCACGAAATGGGTCTGCCAGGCGAGCCGCAGTGAGCCGGGTCCCGCCACATGGATGACCGAGGCCGTCTCGATGAGGTTGTCGGCGGTCTCGAAGGCCGAATTGCCCCGCCCGATGATCAGTACCCGCTGCCCGGTGAACCCGGCTGGGTCGACCGGCATCAGGTCGTACCGCTCGGCCAGTTCCACGCCCTCGATGGGCGGGATGTAGGGGCGGGACACGCCGGTCGCCATGATCAGCCGCCGGGCCCTGCGGACGGTGCCGTCCTGGTCCACGGTCTCGAAGTCCCCGCGCGGGCCGCCGTCCTGCGCCGGTCGCCGGGAGATACGGGTGATCCGCGTGCCGTAGCGGATCCGCAGGCGGTGGGTGTCGGCGAAGTCGGCGAGATAGCCGACCATGTCGTCGGCGTCGGGGAAGTACCGGGGTGTGACCGTGGTGAACAGCGGCGAGCCCTCGTCGGACAGCAGCGAGTTCCAGTCGGTGCGCAGATTCAGCTCGGGATCGTCCCAGCCGGTGTGCACCTTGTTGATGGATATGAGTTTCCTGTGTCTGGGAAACCTCGTGAAGAAGGTGCCGGGAGCCGCGCCCGCCTCGACGATCAGATAGTCGCGTCCCGCGCGTTCCAGGAAATATGCCGCCTGGATTCCCGCGGGTCCCGCACCGACGACGAGGTAATCGATCCGCTCTTCTCCGGACACTGGGCCTCCCGGCTCCTGAGATGGACGGAGTCACCGTAGTTGAGAGTTAAAGGAGACATCTATAGGCAGGGATGTGATCCATATCACACCACAGCCCTTGGTGTTCAGGCGGATAATTTCAGCTTCGGCGCAAGTGCCCGACGTGTGCCGTGCGAGCCGTGCGCACATATGCCCGCCGAGGTTTCCCTCCCGGCATTGCAGTTGTCCGCGGCCGAAACGCGACCCCCGTGACCGCCCCACCGGATCGGAGAGCGCCGTGAACAATCCGGCCGAATCGGTATTTCCCCAGCCACTCGTGGACGCTTTCCTGCGCGATCCGGGCACCCCGGCCTTCGAATTCCGGTCACATCCCGTCAGCCGCGGCGAGGTGCTCGACCTCGTACGCCGCTGCGTCGCGGGACTGCGGGCGGCCGGACTCGGCCCCGGCGGGGGAGTGGCCGTCACCACCGCCGTCACCCCGCGGGGCTTCGCCGCCCAGATCGCCGCCCACCTGCTGGGATGCCGCGTCACAGGGCTGCGCCCCGGACTGACGCCGAGCCAGCTCGCCCATGTGCTGTCCACCGGAGTCGACGCGGTCGTCGCCGACGACTCGACCGCGACCCCCGCGCTTTTGGCGGCGGCGGGCACCCGCCCCGTACTCGACGTGGACCGCGACCTGTCGGCCGCACCGGCGGACACATCGCCCGACGCCCTGACCGCGCACGGCCGCCCCGACGACATCGGCCTCATCACCCTGACCAGCGGCAGCACCGGCCACCCCAAGGGCTGCGCCCAGACCTACCGCGCGCTCAGCGAACACTGGTCGTGGCAGCCCGCGCGGTGGAGCGCGACCACCGCCCGACTCGCCGCCGGATACCGCCGCTACCTCGTCTTCGGCACCCTCACCAGCGCCGTCATGCTCGAACACCTCTCCCTGTGTCTGCTGGACGGCGGCACCGCCGTGATCCCCGAACCCCCGCTCACCTTCCCGGAGATCTGGCAGCGCCACCGCATCACCGCGTGCCTGTGCACCGTCCCCCGGCTCTACCAGATCCTTGACACCCTGCGCACCGAGGACATCGACACCAGCAGCCTGCGCGTCCTGCTCGTCGCGGGCTCACCGCTGCCGCCGCACCGGCTCGCCGAGGCCGCCGACCGGCTCGGCCCCGCCGTCCACCAGGGGTACGGGCAGACCGAGACGGGCATGCTCGCGCTCCTCACCCCCGAGGATGTGGCCGAGCGGCCGGAGCAAGTGATGGACTCGGTCGGCCGGCCGATGCCCGGCGTCGATGTCAGCGTGCGCGATCCCCAGGGGCGCCCCGTGCGGCCGGGCACACCCGGCGAGATCTGGGTCCGCAGCGCGGGCGCCATGTCGCGCTACTGGCAGGACGAGCAACAGACCCGCGAGGTAGTGAGCGACGGCTGGATCCGCACCCGCGACCTCGGCACCCTCGCGGACGACGGCTATCTGCGCCTGGTCGGCCGCGCCCGCGACGTCATCTTCGTCAACGCGATCCTGCACTACGCGGGAGCGATCGAGTCCGCGCTCGCCGCCCACCCGGACGTCGACCAGGCCTATGTGGTCGGGGCCCCCGACGAGACGACCGGTGAGGCCGCCCACGCCTTCGTCGTACCCGTCGTGGGGCGCACGCCGACCGCCGACATCCTGCGCGGCGCCGTACGCGCCGAGTTGGGCGAGGCGGCCGTGCCCGCCACCGTCACCGTGCTGGACGCGATGCCGGTCGCACCCAGCGGCAAGCCCGACAAGCGGGCCCTGCTGGCGCTCCTCCCCGGTGCGCACGGTGTCCCGGGTCCGCCCGGCGCCCCGGTGACGACGACCGGCTGAGCGGACTCGCGCCCGCCCAGCCGTCAGTTCACGCGGCCGTCAGTCCACCCGGCCGTCAGCCCGCCCGGCCGGCCGTCAGTCCACCGGGCCGGGCGTTCGGCTCGCCGCTCAGTCGGTTCAGTCGGTGCGCGGACGGATCAGTACGGTCATCGACCGCGCGTGCACCGGCACCACCGCGTTGGCCGGGATGCGCGGTCCGTCCGGGCCGCCCGTGTCGGACTCGACGGCGGTGTCCACGACGATCTGCCAGCCGTCGCCGAAGGCACCTGCGGGGACGGTGAAGTCCACTTGCTCGTCATGGCTGTTGACCAGGACGAGGAAGGAGTCGTCGGTGACGCGCTCGCCGTGCGGGCCGGGCTCGGGGATGCTGTCGCCGTTGAGGAAGGCGCCCACCGCGTGCGCGTCCTCACGCAGCCAGTTGGCCTCCTCCATCTCGCGGCCGTCCGGGCGGAACCAGACCAGATCCGGCGTGCCCTTGCCGTCCCCGCCGCGGAAGAAGCGCCGTCGGCGCAGCACCGGATGCCGGGAGCGCAGGGCGATGACGCGCTGGGTGAACGCCAGCAGATTGCGCCGGGGTTCGTCCAGGTCCCAGTCCACCCAGGCGATCTCGTTGTCCTGGCAGTAGACGTTGTTGTTGCCGAGCTGGGTGCGGCCCAACTCGTCGCCGTGGGCAAGCATCGGCACGCCCTGGGACACGAAGAGCGTGGCGAGGAAATTGCGCTGCTGCCGGGCCCGCAGGGCCAGGGTCTCCTTGTCCTCCGTCCGGCCCTCGGCGCCGCAGTTCCACGAACGGTTGTTGCTGTCCCCGTCGTTGCCGTTCTCGCCGTTGGCCTCATTGTGCTTGTCGTTGTACGAGACCAGGTCGCGGAGGGTGAAACCGTCGTGGGCGGTGACGAAGTTGACGCTGGCGCGCGGGCGACGGCGGCTGCCCTCGTACAGGTCGGAGGAGCCGGTCAGCCGGGAGGCGAACTCCGGCAGGGTGGAAGGGGCGCCACGCCAGAAGTCCCGTACCGAGTCACGGTACTTGCCGTTCCACTCACTCCACAGGGCGGGGAAGTTGCCCACCTGGTACCCGCCGTCGCCGACGTCCCAGGGCTCGGCGATGAGCTTCACGCGGCTGATCACCGGGTCCTGCTGGACCAGGTCGAAGAAGGCGGACAGCCGGTCCACCTCGTGGAACTGCCGGGCCAGCGCGGACGCCAGGTCGAACCGGAAGCCGTCGACATGCATCTCGGTCACCCAGTAGCGCAGCGAGTCCATGATGAGTTGCAGCACATTGGGGTGCCGCATCAGCAGGCTGTTGCCGGTGCCCGTCGTGTCGAAGCAGTGCCGAGGGTCGTCGTCCACCAGCCGGTAGTACGAGGCGTTGTCGATACCGCGGAAGGAGAGCGTCGGGCCGAGTTCGCTGCCCTCGGCGGTGTGGTTGTACACCACGTCGAGGATCACCTCGATGCCCGCCTGGTGCAGGGCCTTGACCATCTCCTTGAATTCGGTGACCTGTTGACCGCGCGTGCCACTGGAGGAGTACGCGTTGTGCGGCGCGAAGAAACCGATGGTGTTGTAGCCCCAGTAGTTCGACAGACCACGGTCGCGCAGATGGCCGTCCTGCACGAATTGGTGCACCGGCATCAATTCGACGGCGGTGACGCCCAGTTCGGTCAGGTGCTCCACGATCGCCGGATGCGCCATTCCCGCGTAGGTGCCGCGCAGCTTCTCCGGCAGCGCCGGGTGACGTACCGTCAGGCCCTTGACGTGCGCCTCGTACAGCACCGACTCGTGGTACGGCCGCTTCGGCAGATGGTCCTCGCCCCAGTCGAACGCCGGGTCGGCGACCACCGAGAGCATGGTGTGGCCGAGGCTGTCGGCGGTGTCGGGCTCGTCCGAGCCGTCGTCGCGGTAACCGAGCAGCGACCGGTGGCTGTCGGGCTGGCCGTCGATGGCCTTCGCGTACGGGTCCACCAGCAGCTTCGCCGGATTGCACCGGTGCCCGCTGTCCGGCCGGTACGGGCCGTGCACGCGATATCCGTACGCCTGGCCGGGACCGACGCCCGGCAGATACGCGTGCCAGACCGATCCGTCCACCGACGCCAGCGGGGTGCGTTGTTCACGCCCGCGCGTGTCGATGACGGCCAGATCGACTTTCTCCGCCACTTCCGAGAAGAGGGCGAAATTGGTGCCTGAGCCGTCATAGGTCGCGCCCAGGGGATACGGAAGTCCGGACCATTTCTGCATTCGCCGAAGCTAACCGCTCCGCGGCACGACGGCGCCGACGCACGCCGCGTCCGTACGGGTGACACCGCGCCCGCGCCCATAACGTCGAGCCTGCGCCTAGAACGTCGCGCCCTTGGCCGCCGAGCCCGTGCCCACCACGCCCGCGCTCACTTCTTCTGCGGCGTGATCACGGTGACGCCGCCGGCCGACCCGTCGCTGAGGGCGGCCAGCGCGCCCGGTGCCGCGTCCAGGCCGATGACCGAGCCGACCAGCAGATCGGGGCGGAGCGTCCCGGCCGCGACCAGCCGCATCATCTCCGGATACGCGTGCGCGGCCATGCCGTGGCTGCCCAGAATCTCCAGTTCGAGCGCGAGCACCCGGTCCATGGGGACGGCGACACCGCCCGACGGCAGCAGCCCGACCTGCACATGCCTGCCCCGCCGCCGCAGCCCCGCCACGGAGGCCGCACAGGTGGCGGGGGAGCCGAGCGCGTCGACCGAGACATGCGCCCCGCCGTCGGTCGCCGCGCGGACCGCCTCCGCCGTGTCGACATCGGACCGCGAGGCGTCGACCCCCACCGAGGCGCCGAACTTCCGCGCCAGGCCGAGGGCTTGGGCCGAGGTGTCCACCGCCACCACGCGTGCCCCGCAGGCCACCGCGATCATCACCGCCGACAGGCCGACCCCGCCGCAGCCGATCACCGCCACCCACTCGCCCGGCCGCGTACGGCCTTGCGCGACCACCGCGCGGTACGCGGTGGCGAAGCGGCAGCCGAGCGACGCGGCGGTCGCGTACGTCATGGCGTCGGGCAGCCCCACCAGGTTGACGTCCGCGTGCGGGACGGCGACGTACTCCGCGAAGGAGCCCCAGTAGGTGAAGCCCGGCTGCTCCTGCCGCTCGCACACCTGCTGGTCGCCGCGGGCGCAGGCGGCGCAGCTCCCGCAGGCGCAGACGAACGGCACGGTCACCCGGTCGCCGACCCGCCACCGGCTGACCCCGGGACCCACCTCCTCGATCCGGCCCGCGAATTCATGACCCGGCACATGCGGCAGCGTGATCCCGTCGTCATGCCCGAGCCACCCGTGCCAGTCGCTGCGGCACAGCCCGGTCGCCTCCACCCCTACGACCACCCCGTCGGGCGGACATCCCGGATCGGCCACCTCCCGAACCTCCGGCACCCGCCCGAATTCCTCGAACACCACAGCCCGCACGCCTGCCACCACCTTGCCGTCACATCGGTCGTCCCGCCCTGCCGTTGCGCCCTACCCTCGCGCACGGCCGCACTTCGCCGCACCCCGCCGCACCCCGTGGGCGTCAGGCCGCGCCCGTGACGCTGACCTCGGTGAGATGGAAGGAGGTGTTGGCGGTGTTGCTGAGGCCGTCGACACGGATGTAGCGCGCCAGGGCCGTGAGAGAGAACGTGTCCCCGGCGTCCGTGGCGACCCCGGCGGTGTCCTTGCCGCCGAGGGCGAACCAGTGGACGCCGTCGAGACTGCCGGTCAACGTATAGGTGTAGGCGCGCTTGCCGTCCACGTAATTGCGGACGTTGACCGCCGACAGGTCGTGGGCCGCGCCGAGGTCGACCTGCCACCAGGTGTCGCCGCCGGCCATCGCGCTCGCCCAGTACGTCTTGTTGGTGCGGTCGCCGTCGACCGCCGCGGAGGGCGGGCGGCCCGCCTCGTAGGACAGGGCGGTCGTCGGCCTGCCGAGGCTCAGTACGGTGTCGCCCGAGGTGTCCCGTGCGGTGAACGGTGCCAGCGTCAGCCCGTCGAACCGCGCGGCGCCCTGGCGGTGGGTGGACGCGTTGACCGCGGAGAAGAGCAGACCGGCGTCCTCGGCGGGCGCGGCGCCGGGCAGCGGCGCCGATCCCACCCGGGTCCAGTCGGTGCCGTCCTGGCTGCACCAGCCGGTGAAGGTGTCGCCGTCGCGGCTGATCCGCAGGTGGACAGGACCGGTGAATCCGCCGCTCGACGCGGAGTGCTCAAGGGTTCCGTTGCCGTCGGCGTCCCACATGAACACGCAGCCGTGCTCCGGCGTGACGGCCAGCTCGGCGTAACCGGGGCTTCCCGGCCGCGCGAGGTCCGCGCGCACGACGAGTCCGGCGCGCGCCCAGGGGCCGCTGTCGTCCTGCTCCAGCACCTCCGTGCCGACGGCCTGCCCGGAGGTCAGCCACCGCGGGCGGTAGACGGCGCCGTACTGGTCGGTGGACGCGCCGATGTCCGCGCCGCCCCCTGCCATGCCGAAGACGTCGCCGTGCTGGGCGAAGGCGATCGACGCGGGGGAAGCGGAGGACGCCGTGCGATACGGCTCGGCCACCGGTCCTGACACCAGGACGTCGGTCGTGTCGGCCGCGGTCGCCGACACCGCGTCGTCGGCTCCGCCCGACGACCAGCGCACGGTCGCCGTCAGACGCGCCAGGCCGGCGGGTGCGGCGCCGCTCGGAATCGTCACGTCCCAGGCGGCGGTGGCCGTCCCGCCCGCGGGCACCGACGGCGTGGCACCGCCGACCGGGCGGACGGTGTAGCCGCCCGGCGCGGTCAGCGCGAAGCTCGCGGCGCCGGTGGGCCACAGGGCGTTGTCGTTGGTGAAGACCGCGGTCAGCCGTACGGTCGCGCCGGGCGGCCCGGCCTTCGGGTCCGCGGCCAGGTCCACGTGCCCCGCCGGGTACGCGGCGACCTTCCGCGCCTGCTGATAGGCGTCGTCGGTGGGCGTGCTCCGATAGCGCGCCACCTTGTGGACCCATGTCGAGGCGACCGCGCGCCAGTCGACGGCCCGCGGCGGCCCGCCGGTGCTGAGCGCGGTGCGGAGCGAGTCGAAGAACGTCCGCCAGCGCGCCCCGTAGTAGTCGCCGACCAGGCCGTTCCACTCGCGCCCCGCGTAGTCCTGGATCGGATGGGTCTCCGTCCAGTCGCTGACCAGCGTGCGCAGGTCGTACTCGAGGCGCTTGGCCTCCGCGGGAGTCGGCGCCTGTGCGGCGGCCTCCTTCTGCCAGACGCCGAACAGCGACGTGCCGTCGGCGCCCAGCAGCGCGTCCAGCAGATTCAGCTTGGTCATCCACTGCCCGCTGAGCGCGTCGAAGGCGGCGGTGTCGCGGGCGGTGTACGCCTGGCGGATGCGCGGAAGCAGGGTCCGGGTGTCGTTGGACAGCACCTGACGGCCGAGGTCCACGAGGTCGTACGTGTACGCGGTGCTGCCGCGCGACGGCTGTCCCACCTGGAGGAGTTCGCCGAACGCCCGCTGGACGTCCTTCGGGTCGTACGGGACCGAACCGGCCGTCGCGGACAGACCGGGCTGGATCGAGAAAATGCTGCTGGTGTGCCTGGTCCCGGTGTCGCCCGGCCAGGAGTACGCCGTACGGCCCAGGATCTGCCAGGCCGCCACCGCGTGCGGGTCGGCGGCCCCGTAGCGCGCCGTGGCGTACGCGGCCATCCAGGTGTCCATGTCGACCGCCGACGACTCCCACGCCAGATCGGCGAAGAACTCCACGGCCACCGGATTGTTGTCGATCGCCTCCGGCATCAACGCGATACCGCTCAGGGCCGTGCCGGGCTTGGCGAGCCACGCATGGAACTTCGTGTTCCACAGCGCCATGCTCGCGCCCATGTTGGTGTTGCCGCCGAAGTTCCAGATCGTGCCGAAGGCGTACGGGGTCCCGAGGTAGTCCTGGTCGCGGTCGGTCGCGCCCGTGGTGTCGGAGTTGCCGTCGAGGACGAGCATGCGGGAGGTGTCGACGGCCCGGAGGGTCTCCTCGCGCGGGTTGCTCTCCCAGCCGAGGATGGCCCAGATCGCTCCGGGGTGGGCCCGGTCGAGGGCGTTCTGTACGGCCCGGGAGGCGTCGCCGACGTTGACGTCGCCCGCCTGGCCACCCTCGTGCAGCAGGTCCATCTTGTACATCGAGCTGTCGCCGAACAGCTTGCTCTGCTCGCCGTAGAACGCGTCGGCGACCTGGCCGAACAGCGCCGTCGTCGGGTCCAGCCAGTCGGACCGGGGAAAGCCGTTCCAGGTTCCCTGCGCGATCACATGGGCTTCCGCGTTCTTCGCGGCGAAGCCCGGCGGGACGGTGCCGAAGTATCCGGGCAGCACCGGAGTGAGGCCGAGCTGCCGCAGATAGCCGGTCATCCGGCGGCCGAGCGTCACCCGCTGGTCGAGGAGTTGCGCGCTGATCGGGCCGTTCTCGCAGCACATGTTCTGGAGCAGCCACCACGGCTGGTGGCCGGGCTGCGGGATCCAGGCGCGCATCTCGGCGTCGGAGTAGCCGAAGCGCTGGAAGGTCTTGTCGTAGACGGCCTCCTGCCCCTCGTAGACCAGCATCTCGTTGATGCCGTCGAGCGCCAGCACGTCGATCCGCCGCTGCCACTGCTGCCAGGTCGGATACGCGCCCGCGTACCCCTCGTCGGTGTCGTTGAGGGCGAAACGGTGGGCGACGTTCGCGGACCGGCCGATGGGGGAGGACGGCAGGGGCAGCCGGTCGGGCAGCCGCAGTTGCTCCCCGTTGAGCGAGATGTCGGCGTGGGCGACGACGCGCAGGTACTGGCCGAGTCCCGCGAGGAGCGTGCCCGGTGTGGTGCCGCTGATCCGCACCCGCCCGCCCGCCGCCTCGATCAGATAGCGGTCCTGGCCCGACCCGGCGGCGATGCCCCGCAGGTCGATCTGGCGCGCGTGATCGGGGCCGAGCAGGCGCGTGACGGCGGCTTCGGCGACCGAGGTGTCGACGGCGGAGGGCGCGGCGAGGGTCGCCGTGCGGGCCTTCCCCGTCGTCGCGTCATTCCCGGCGGGAAGCTCCCTGGGCCCGCTGGGCCCGTTCGACCTGTTCGACCCGCTCGTCCCGGCGGACGCGGCGGGTCCTGCCGCGACGGCGCCCGTCACGAGGGCCAGGAGGGTCGCCAGGACGGTGAGGAACGCCCTGACGCGTAAGGATCGGCCGCTGACGGCACGCGGGGCGAAGAGACGTGTGGACACGGATCTCTTTCCTGTCGAGGACCGGAACCGTAGGCAAACCGCTCGCAGAGTGAACTCCCCACCCGACCGTCCGTCAACAGGTACCACTCCCGTCACAAGGAGCTGATCTGACGCGCCGTAGGCGACGGCCACCACGGTGACCGGGATGTCCCGGCCAGGACCGCATCCGGCGGCGAGCCGCGCGGGCGCCGCACCACCGTGCGCGTGCCGGGCAGGGCCGTACGGTCGCTCAGCGCTTCTGCCGGGACGGCGTCGGCGCGGTACGGGGGGCGGTCATGTCGAGCAGGAGCGTCGCGTCGTGGTCGGGGCGTCGGGGTCGGTACCGGCCAGGGCGCGCAGCCGGGCGACACAGCCGCGGATCTGGTCCGCCCAGTCGGGGAAGACCTCGCGGGCGGCCGGGTGTAGTAGTCGATGCTGACCCCGGAGAGCGTGGCCAGTTCCTCGCGGCGCAGGCCGGGCGTGCGGCGGACCCCCGGACCGGGGGTGAGGCCGGTGGACCGCGGGCTGGTCTGGGTACGACGGGCGCGCAGGAAGCGCCCCGGTTCGTCGCCGCTGTGCTGCTCAGGAGCCGTGTCGCCGGTCTCTCTCCCCCGCCGCCGTGACACGCGCTTGGAGGGGAGCCCTGTCGCACCCCCGCCGGCCGTCCCTCGGCAGATCCCGGCCTTCCTGGTGCGGGCGAGGCGGGGCCGCAGTGGCGCGCGTCCCCGCACCCGCCGGTCCGACCGGGCGCCCTCTTCGGATGGCGTGCCCCTCGCGCGCGGTGAACGGTGGACGTGACGGCCGACGACTCGGCCGGACCGAGCACCGGCGCTCGGCTCGACGTGACGGAGAGGGAACGACGATGGCGGACTGGAACGCGTCGGATCTGACGAAGATCGCCGAGGCCGAGGAGCTGAACCTCGCCTCCGAACGGGCCGACGGCACCCTGCGCGATCCGGTGACCATGTGGGTGGTCCGCTCGGGCGACCGGCTGTACGTCCGCTCGGTCAAGGGCACCGAAGGCCCGTGGTACCGGGGGGCCCGGGCCCGGCACCAGGGCCGTATCGACGCCGGTGGCGTACGCAGGGACGTCACCTTCCACGAGGCGGGATCCGGCGAGTACGCGGAGGTGGACGCCGCCTACCGGCAGAAGTACGGGCACTACACGAGCATCGTCGAGCACGTACTGACCGACCGGGCCCGCGCCTCCACCCTCAGCCTCGAACCGCGCTGAGCGGCCCACCGGCACTCGCCCTCGCCTCGCACCAGCCGCTGTTCAGGCTCAGTAGCCGGAGGCCGAGCCGTAGTACGTCGGCTCGCGCAGCGTGTAGTGCCTCTCCAGCGCCGTGACCTCCTTGTCGGTGAGGTGGACGTCGAGCGCGGCGACCGCGTCGGTGAGGTGGTGGGGCTTGGTGGCACCGACGATCGGCGAGGTCACCACCGGGTGGTGCAGGACCCAGGCCATCGCGACCTGCGCCATCGAGATGCCGCGGGACTCGGCGATGGTCTGCACGGCGTCGACCGTGCCCTTGTCGCTGTCGAGGAACAGCGGCCTGCCCGAGGAGTCGGTGGTCGGGTTCTGCCCGCCGCGGGTCGTGCTCCGGTCGCCCCACGGCCGGGTGACCAGACCCCCGGCGAGCGGCGACCAGGGCAGGCAGCCCACGCCCTGATCGGCCAGCAGCGGGAACATCTCGCGCTCTTCCTCACGCGCGATCAGGCTGTACTGGTCCTGCATGGACACGAACGGCGTCCACCCGTGCATCCGCGCCGTGTACTGCATCTTCGAGAACTGCCACGCCCACATCGAGGACGCGCCGAGATAGCGGACCTTGCCCGCTTTCACCACGTCGTGCAGGGCCTCCATCGTCTCCTCGACGGGAGTCCGCGAGTCGAAGCGGGGGATCTGGTAGAGGTCGATCCAGTCGGTGCCCAGCCGCCGCAGCGAGGCGTCGACCTGCTCGAACACCGCGCGCCGTGACAGGCCCTGGCCGCCGGGGCCGGTGCCCATCTGGCCGAACATCTTGGTCGCGATGACGACCTGATCGCGGCTGGTGTATTTCCTCACCGCCTCGCCGGTGATCTCCTCCGAGGTGCCCGCGCCGTATGTGTTCGCGGTGTCCCAGAAGGTGATGCCGGTCTCGACGGCCTGCCGGAAGAGCGGTTCGGCCTCGGGGCCGTTCAACGCCCAGCCGCGGCCGGTGCCCGACCGCCGGAAGCTCATGCACCCCAGGGTGATACGGCTGATCTTGAGTCCTGAGCTTCCCAGGTTGGGGTACTCCATGGGTCCATGGAATACCCGGCGCACGCGAAGAGGGAGGCCGTGACACGGCCTCCCTCCGTCCCTCACCGCGTCGGTCCCGCGGGGGAGCGGCTACGGAATGACGAGCGTTTTGAGCGCGGTGCGCTCGTCCATGGCCCGGTACCCCTCGGGTACGTCCTCCAGCGACACGGTCTGGTCGAAGACCCGGCCGGGGTCGACCGTGCCGTCCAGCACCCCGGGCAGCAGCTCCTCGATGTAGGCGCGCACGGGAGCCGGGCCACCGGTCAGGGTGACATTGGGGCCGAAGAGGCTGCCGAAACCGACCGGCGCGTTCGCGTACTGCGGGACGCCCACCCGGCTGATCACTCCGCCAGGGCGGACGACCCCGACGGCCGTCTCGTACGCGGGCATGTGGCCGACCGCCTCCAGGACGGCGCGGGTGCCGTGTCCTCCGGTCAGTTCGCGGACCTTGGCGATCCCCTCCTCGCCGCGCTCGGCGACGACGTCGGTGGCGCCGAATTCACGGCCCAGGTCGGTGCGGACCTTGTGGCGGCCCATGAGGATGACGCGCTCGGCGCCGAGCCGCCTGGCGGACAGCACCGCGAGCAGGCCCACGGCCCCGTCACCGATGACGGTGACGCTGTCGCCGGGACGTACCCGCGCCTGCTTGGCGGCGTGATGGCCGGTGCCGTACACGTCGGCCAGCGTCAGCAGCGACGGCAGCAGCGCGGTGTCGACTCCGGTGGGCAGCTTCACCAGCGTGCCCTGGGCCTGCGGGACGCGGACCGCCTCGGCCTGGGCGCCGCCGACGCCGCCCGCCGCGAAGAAGCCGCCGTGCGGGCACGAGGTGTGCAGGCCCGCGCGGCAGAATTCGCAGGTGTTGTCGGCGAAGGCGAACGGGGAGACCACCAGGTCGCCCACGCTCAGTCCCGAGACCTCGGCGCCCAGGTCCTCGACGACGCCCAGGAACTCGTGCCCCATGGGGACCGGGCCGTCCGTGGCGGACAGGCTGTGGAAGGGGTGCAGGTCACTGCCGCACACACAGGAACGGACGACGCGTACGACCGCGTCGGTGGGCTGCTCGATCGTCGGGTCCGGCGCGTCCTGCACGCGCACGTCCCCGGCCTTATACATGAACGTTGCCCGCATGGGGGTACGTCTCGCTCTCTGCCTGGAAGGGTGCATTCGCAGACCTGCTGATCAGGTCTCTTTCAGCGTGGCACCCACGCGCGGACGGGCCCAGGGAGAGATCTCTCCCCCCTAGGCCGTGTCGTTCGGATCATCGTGCTGACCAGATGAAGATGGCGGCGAGGTGGAGTCCGGCGAGGTAGGGCGAGGTAGATGGTGGCGGTCTTGTCGTAGCGGGTGGCCAGGCCGCGCCATTGCATGAGCTTGTTGATGCGGCGTTCGACGGTGTTGCGCTGTTTGTACGCGTCGCGGTCGAAGGACGGTGGCCTGCCGCCCCGGCTGCCGCGGCGTTTGCGGCTGGCGGCCTGGTCAGCGGGCCGCACTGGCCGTCGGCGGCCAGGTTGATCTTCGTGGTCAGTCCACCGCGGGACCGGCCGAGGGCATGATCTTTCGGCTCGCAGGCTGGGGCCCCTTTTGACGGGCCCCGGCGGCGTGCTGGTGAGCGCGTACGATCGTGGAGTCGACGGCGACGACCCAGTCCAGGTCGCCCTCGCCTTCGGCGTCGGCCTGGGCGAGCAGCGCGGACAAGACCCTCTCCCAAGTGCCGTCCGCCGCCCAGGTCCGCAACCGGTTGTGGACGCCCTTCCAGAACCCGAAGCGTTCGGGCAGGTCCATCCACGGCGTGCCAGTGCGGTTCTTGAACGCGATCGCATCGATCACCTGCCGGTGATCACGCCACCGCCCACCCCGCTCCGGCGTCCGGTCAGGAAGCAACGGTTCAATCCGGGCCCACTGAGCGTCAGTTCACGACACACATCAATCAACGATCAGATGATCCTCAAGAAGCGCCCTAGACGAGGGGCAGGCCGCCGCCGAGGTGCACGCCGAAACTGCGGTGGCGGAGAGCAGGACGGGCAGGGTTCGCCGCAGCCGGGATTATGCCGCCTGGGGCGGGGCTCGCCCGCAACACCGTGTTCAGTTCGGCGAGTTGGACGCGGTGACGCCGGAAGGCAATCAGGAGGCGGGAGTTTTAGTCAACATCGTTGCAGTTGACACTGGCGCCTTGGTCGCTGCCATCTGAGTAGTCCCAGCCCACTACGGCATAGCACTCTGCTATGTGGCTGCCCGTCCAGTAGTAGAAATGAGTGCTGGCGTTGAAATACTCGCCGTCGGGCTGCTCGACCGAAACTGATCCGGCATCCCAGTACAGCGCACCGCGAGGAAGGTTGCGGTTGCTAATGCCCGGACTGCCGTCCGGAAAATGCTGGATTTCGATATCATTATCGGTGTATGGGTCAGTGGATGTGACCTCGCTCGATGCGTGTGAGGTATCGAAGTGAAGCTCCGCGTAGGCGGTCTTGTTGCACTGATCGAAGCCCTGGTAGAACACGCCGATGTGTTGACCGTCGGCCACCAGACTTTTGATCTGACCCACCGTGCGAAGGCAGGATGCGGCGCTTGCGGATTCGGCCGTAAGCAGAGGCAGCGAGCCTCCGGCGAGGGCCGTAATCGCGGTGACGGCGAGGATGCCTGATGTTTTCCGGAGCCTGATCACGATCTCTGTTACCTCCTAGAGGGCGACAGGTCTGGCGGTAGTTCGCAGAGAAGCGCGGGTCCTGGGTGCGTTCGGTGCTTCAGCCAAGACGTTGTCCGGAGACCGCCCACCCGTGAAGACGCTAAGCACAGAGGTCCTTCGACCGTCCTAGATTCGTCCTAGTGCGTGGTCAGCCGGGTGCATCATCGACTTCTGGCAGCCAGTGAGCACGCCAGCTGTCACTCCACGGCGTGGTGTGAGCACGGCAGCTTGCGCGCCGCCGTACGCCTCGGGCGCCACGAGGCAGACACATCGGTGCCGGTGACCGACGACCCGGAAGTGGCCCGCATCTGGTACGAGTCGCTGCGGGCAGGGGTGGGGCCACCGTGGCTAGGTCATTTCCTTCGGGTCATCTGATCGTTGGTTGATGTGTGTCGTTGACTGATGCGCAGTGGGCGCGGATCGAGCCGTTACTGCCGGACCGGAGACCGAGACGCAGAGGGCGGTGGCGTGATCACCGGCAGGTGATCGACGCGATCGCCTGGAAGTTCCAGACCGGGGCACAGTGGGTGCATCTCCCCGCGGAGTACCGTTCGTGGAAGGGCGTCTATACGCGGCTGAGGAACTGGGCCATCGACGGCACCTGGGATCGAGTTTTCACCGCCCTACTGGCCCAGGCCGATGCTGACGGCGAGTTGGACTGGGTCGTCGCGGTGGACTCCCCGGTCGTGCGCGTGCACCAGCATGGTGCCGGGGCCCGGGAAAAGGGGGCCTCGGCTGACGAGCGGGCCGACCACGCGATCGGACGGTCGCGTGGTGGGCTGACCACGAAGGTCCATCTCGCCGCTGACATCCGCTGCCGCCCTCTGTGCTTCGTGCTCACGCCCGGCCAGGCAGGAGTCGCGCTGGCGTTCGACCACGTGATGGCTGCCATCCGGATCCCGCGTCGGGTTGGCAGGCCCAGGACCAGAGGCCCTTCATGGTGCTGGCTGACAAGGCGTACTCGTCACGGGCCATCCGGGACCATCTGCGAAGGCGCGGAGTACGGACCGTGATTCCTCAACCCGCCGACCAGATCGCCAACCGCAAGCGCAGAGGACGCGGCGGCGGGCGGCCGCCCGGATTCGACCGCGCGGCCTACAAGCGACGCAACACCGTCGAACGCTGCATCAATCGCCTCAAGCAATGGCGCGGTCTCGCCACCCGCTACGAGAAGACCGCCACGGTCTACCGCGCCGGCCTCCTCATCGCGGGCATCTTTCTCTGGTCCGTCCGCTGAAGGACAGCCCGCTCAGGGGCGGAGACGTTCTCCCTGCGGATCGAAGCAGACGAGCTCATGCTCACGGGCCAGCTCAGCGGCGTACTCCGACACCTCCTCGGCCTTGCCGTAAGACATGATCAGGTACACGATCGGCCCCGATGCCTCATCGATGACCGGTGTCGACGCCGACACCATGCTGCGGTCGATGCCATCCGGGTACTGCGCGACGAGGGCTTCCACGTACTCCACGATGCGCGGTGCCGGAGGCGCGACGACATCGTCCGACTCCAGGTAGCGCTCATAAAGCTCGTCGTACATCGAGACCGCTTGGCGGACATCGAATGGACGGTCGCCGTCCCACACAGCAAGGTCATAGCTCACAGACGCATCGTCGCAGGCAGCAGTTCTGTCAACGCCAGCAGGTCCTGCGACCGAATCTCCGCCAGTGATCCATAAGAGAGCTCGTAGAGCCGGATGCGGTCATGGCCGGGGCGCGGGGGAGGAACGGGAGCGAGAACTCATGGCGTCCCGAGCCCACGCCGAAGGGCGCCCGGCCGTCGGGGAGGCGCACCTCGGCGCGGGTGTTCGGCGGGACCACGGCCGTGACGGAGAGGGTGCCGCCCTCGGTCCGCCAGCCGGCCTCCGCCCTGCCGTACGGCGTCTCGTGCGCGGCGGGGGCCCGGGTGAGACCGGCGCCGGGCACGGGCGCGACGCGGATGTGCCGCCAGCCGGAGGAGGCGGCGCCGAGCCCGGCGACCGTGCGGTGCAGCCAGTCGGCGACGGCGCCGAGCGCGTAGTGGTCGAACGACGTCCCCCCGCCCGGATTGACCGAGCCGTCCGGCAGCAGGGAGTCCCAGCGCTCCCCCACCGTCGTGGCGCCCACGGCGACCGGAAACGGCCAGGACGGGCAGTCGCGCTCCAGCAGCATGCGGTAGGCGAGTTCGGGCTCGCCCGCGCCCCGGCCGAGCTGCCGCGCTCACACAACGACGGGGCGGCGGCGGGCGGATGACCGGGGGGCGGGGACGCCGAGCAGGTGGGCGGGCGGTGGGGAATCGGGCCCTCCTCGGCTGGCTCTGGCGCGCGAGCCCGGCCGGTGGGGCGGCTCGCAGGGGTGCGCGCTCCATGGTGACGGGAACACCTGCCCGCGGGCGGTGCGGAACGGGAAGCGGCGGCGGCCGGGTCCGGCAAGGGCGCTCGCCGCCGACCGGCGCCGTCGCGCCGCGCTCGCGGATTCGCACGCCGGACGCGGTCAGGGGACACCGACCTGGAAAACGTGCGCGAGCCGCGGTGCGGAACGTAGTCTCGAACACGTGAGTCGGCTGACGGGTGTTGAGCAAGAAGAGTGCGTGCGGTGCGCGGAGCTGGAGGCCCGGTTCAGGGATCCGTCGACCGTCAACCCCGGTGCGTATCTTTACGGTTGGGCCACCCACCAGCTCGACGACCACGACGCCGAGCCGGAACCCCTGCCCGACTGCCCCGAATGCGGCAAGTACGCGGCGGGACCCGGCACCGTCCACGCGCGGGTGTGGCAGCGCTGGGCGCGGACGCACTACATGCAGTGCACGCTCGCTCCGTACTGGAAGCCGTAGCGGGAGTCCGGCGGAAACCGTTCGCACCGCCACTGAGCTGGGAAAAAAGTGTGCTGGGAGTCGGCCGCTGCGGGCTCCGGAACGGTCTCGAATGGCGCAATATGGACATATCGGATGTCATGGTACTAAGCGTGTGTCTCTCGTGACGCACAGCGACCGCCGGGGAAGTCTCACCCCTGGTAGTTCGGCAAAGGAATACGCACCATGTCATCTGATCCCAGCTCATCCCCCGACGAGCGATCCCCCATAGCCACGCGCGACGAGCCCAGGCACACCCTGCTCCGCACCGCGGCGACCACCCGCCCGCTGGCCGAAGTGGCCAGTCTGGTCAACCTCCTCAAGCAGAACGGCGAGTCGCCGAGTCCGGCCGACGAGGCACTGCGGCTGGCCGCCGTGTCCCGACCGGTCGACGAGGTACGGCAGTTGGTCGTCCTGCTCAACGAACCGCCGCACGCGGACGGCGAGGCCGGTACGACCCTGCGCGCGGCGGCGATGGGCCGTCCCATCGAGGACGTCGCCCACCTGGTCACCATCTTCGGCCCGGAGAGCGACGGCTCGCCGATCCGCGGCCCGGAGCCGACCGGCCCCGACACGTCAGGGAACGCCTGGCCGGAACAGCGACCCGAGGGGGAGGGGCAGGGCACCGACGAGCCGCCCGCCACGGGCGGCGGCGCGGGCCGCCTCGCCTGGCGCCGCCCCGGCTCGGGCCCCGCGCGGACCCGCCGCGCGGCGCCCGCCCTGGCCTCCGTCCTGCGCTGGCCCGCCGCCGTCGCGCTCCTCGCGGTCGCCGCGATCCACCTGCCCACCGACATCGCGGGCCTGCGCGCCGGCGACCTCGCGGCGGGTGTGTCCCTGGCCATCACCGTCCTCTGCCTGGTCCTGGCGGTCATGCTGACCGTGCAGGACACGGTCTGGACGTGGGCGGCCAGCGCGACCGCGGCCGTGGGCACACTGGTGCTGCACTCGCTCGCCGCCGGCTTCGGGCCCGTGCACCTGCTCAGGGACAGCCTCGGCCGGTCCTTCGCCGGGTCCACCACAACGGTGCTGGCCTGCGCCGCGGTGGCGGCGGCCCTGGCGGGCTCCGCGCTGCTCCGCAGGCACAAGCCCGCGGTCGCCGCGACCGACGCCTGACGGCCCACAGGCGGTGCCAGCGGGCTGACGCTGACGGCCCACAGGCGGTGCCAGCGGGCTGACGCCCGGCCGGTGCCGCCACGAATGGCGGCGGTCATTCGCCCGTCGGCGTGCGTGCGGCCGCCACGTGTGCCAAGGTAGGAGAGGTCCCGCAGCCACCCCCCCCGGCTGCGGGACCTTCGCTTGTCCGTTCCGCGGGTCCCGCGACGCGACGCCACGGCCCTCGGACGCGCCCTGTGCGGACGCACGTCCTCCGCATACGGTACGAACCGACACACCCCCTGCCCCGGCCCCCGCGCCGGGGCATCGTGCTGCCGCCCGGGCCCCCGCCGGACCCCGACACGCGCCCCCGCCGCGCCCCGTCCTCCCCTTCCCGCCCGTCCCTCCCGGGCCGCCTGGACGATTCGGGCGTTGCCGGGGCACGACAGGGCGTACGGTCACTGGTGCGCCGAGCGGGGCGGCGGCGACAATCTGCTGACCAGGCGATCGACGTGTGCAGCGCACGACGGACCACACCAACGCGCACCGCCGGACGCACGACCGGGCGCACCGCGAGGAGCAGCCGTGATATCCGAGCCGGAACTGACGGGCGGACTCGACGAGCCCACGCCCGCGGACATGGTCTCCGACGGGGACCCCGCCCCCCGACCGGCCGCCTTCGGCCCGGGCGGCAGGCGCCTGTGGGCGGTCGGCCTCGGCGGCGCCCTCGTCGCGTCCGCCGCGTGGGCGGGCGGCCTGTACGCGTACGGCCCGCGGCACAGCGGCGCACCGGACATGCACGGCTACGTCCTGCACGGCAGCCCGTGCGCGGGACTCACCCTCAAGCCGCTCACCGACGCGCTCAAGGCCACCGACACCCAGACCGTCTCACCCGCGGTGGTCCACCTCGGCCCCGCGCTCGACCAGATCCGCTGCACGATCGAGACCACGTCACCGATCCCGCTGCGCGGCGGCACGGCGCGTTACGAGGTGGTCGTCGGCGTCGACCTGCACAAGGCGACCGACCCCGCCGCCGAATTCGAGGACCAGCGCGATCTCGACACCGCCGACCTCATCCCCGTCACGACCACCGAATCCGTCCCCGACCTCGGGGACAAGGCGTACTTCCTCACCATCAACGCGGGGTCGCAGCAGCTCAAAGTCCTCGACGGCGGCGCGGTGTTCACCCTCACCCTCAACGGCTACAACTACCTCGCCACCAGCGTGGACGGGCAGCAGGGCGACAGCACCTCCGAGACCGACCTGCGGGCGTACCAGCCCGCGCTGATCGCCACGGTGCGCAACGTGATGAAGGGGCAGAAGTAGCGGGCACGGCGGCGGTGACGTCCCGGACGGACATGGCAGTCGGGGCGGAGGCGGCGGTCACGCCGACGCGGGCCCGCGCCCCTATCGGGTGTCCTTGAGAGCCCCGCCGCCGGAGTACCCGCCGGGTCGCGGTCGCGTTGGGTAGTTTTGTGGCACGTCCTTCACAGCGGTCCAGGCCGGACCGCCTCCGGGCCGGCGACCGCCGTCCGGCGGCCCGGCCGCGCCGCCCACGATGCGGAGCAGCGCGATGACCACACCACGAGACCTGATCGTCGTCGCCATGGACGTGCCGCCCGACCTCCTCGTGGACCGCGGCGACCTCTCCCTCGCCCTGGCCGGGGCCGAGCTGATCGACCTCATCGCGGCGAAGGAGCTGACGCTGCGCGGCGACCGCGTGGTGCCCGTACCCCGGCCGGAAGGCGAGCGGCGCACCGCGGACCGGCTGCTGGGGGAGGCGCTGACGGCGTACGAGACGGCGACGCGCTCCGCGGAGGCCGCCGACCGCGACCCGGGCAGGGCGACGGACAAGGCGACGGAAAGAGCGGCGGGCGAGGCGGCGGACAGGCCGACGGGCAAGCGGGCGGAACCGGCCGCGGAGAGCGGCGCGGACGACAATCCGGGGGAGCGCGTCGAGGACTGGCTGTGGCGCCGGGGCCGGGACCTGCCGACCGCGTACATCGCCGCGCTTGAAGAGGACGGCACGCTGGTCCCCGAGCGGCACCGGCGCTGGGGCCTGCTCCCCACCAGCCGACGCGTCCTCGCCGACACGCCGGGTCGGCGCCGGGCGGCCCAGCACTGGGCGTCGGACGCGCCGGTCCTCAGGGCGCTCGCCACCCTCATCGGGGTCAAGGGCGACGAGCCGCCGCCGGACGAGGTCCCCACGGGCAGCCCGTCGCGGGTGGTGCTGCGCGCACTCCGGCACGCCGTCGAGGAGTTGGCCGAGGAGCGCCGTCTGCGCACCACCCGACTCGATCGCGCCAACGCCACCTACCGCAGCCGCGGTTACTGACGGTCTGACGGTCGGTCACCCGCTCCCGATCAATCACGATTTAGGGGAGTGGACGGCCTGTTACGGGGTAGGCGACTCTTGCCCCGTGACACGGGGTGAGCAATTTTCCACGAGAGGCTGTGACGATGTCGGCCCACCCTGCCGCGCTGCGTGAACTGGTCGAGCGGTACGAGCACTTGAATTCCCAGAGCCCCGAGGTCCGCTCCGAGCCGCGGATCCGCGACCTCCTGCGTGACACCGCCTACACACTGTGCGTGGCGACCGGCACCGGCGAGATCGGCGCCGCGCTGGCCGCCGCCCGCGCCCTGCTCGCCGAAGCCGGGGACACCGAGGCGCTGGACGACGAGGCCGGAGACGCGACCACCGCCCTCGAAGCGGCGGCTTAGGGCCCCTCCCGAACCCCACGTCACCTCCAGAACCTCACGTCACCTCCCGCGCCCACGGGCGGCGGTACGCGGACCGGCACATATCAGCTCCAAACCCGTTGTGAACCGGCCCGACGGGGCACACTCACCGCATGGCTGATCTTGACGACGACCCGGTGATGGTCTGCGCCGAATGCGGGCGCACCAGCGACTGGAACCCCACGACCTTCTGCTCGTGGGCGTGCTTCGACACCGAGCCGCGGCCGGGCGCACCCGAGGCGATGGCGTACTTCACCGGCACGGCCCCCGAGGACCCGGCCGACAGCGAGGAGTGAGGGGCCGCTTACGCGCTGCCCCTCTCGCGTCCCGGCGTGCCGACAAGTCGGTTTCAGGCCGCTGCCCGCGCGTCCCGGCGTGCCGACAAGGCGGTCTCAGGCCGCCGCCAGCCCGCCCCGCAATGCCGTCCTGCCCGCCGCGATACGAGCCCGGCCCGCCCCTGGCGTGACGCTCGCGGTCATCCCTCGACGCGACGGCCGCGCCCGCCCCCCTGTCCGATCCCTTGACGCGCGGGAGAGCGCTCTCATATGTTCCCCACGCACCGCATGAATGAAACGATTCACTCACGTCTGCCGTTGAGTCACCCCCCACCTCGCACGGAGGCCGGAGTCATGCCCTTCCCCCACCCGCCGGGGCGACGATCGCCCTTATCCGCTTCCCGCCGCTTCAGGGTCGCGCTGTTCCTCGCGACCCTGTGCGCCGCCGTCGGCCTGTCGACCACGCCGCCCGCGTCCGCAGATGCCCGCACCTCCGAAGCCCGTACCGCCGCGGCCCCCGCGGTTCCGGCCGCCGCCCCCACCGGGCTCGCCGGCCGGTCGGCGGGCGACGCGTACATCTACGCCCCGCACAGCAGGACGCTCGCCCCGGTCGCGGTCAAGGGCACGTCCGGGTCCGTCACCTCACCGGGGAACGTGCTGTCGGGCGCCTCGACCCGCATCTCCGGGACGAACGCGTATCTGGTCCTCGACTTCGGCAAGGAGGTCGGCGGGCTGGTGACGCTGAGATTCGCCGGGGCGAGCGGCAGCGGGCAGCGGGTCGGCCTGGCCTTCAGCGAGTCGTCGCTGTACGTCGGCCCGGTCAGCGACTTGAGCAGCGGCACCGTGTACTCCGGTTCCGGCACCGACGGCGCGCTGACCGCGACCGTCGACGGCGCGGGCACGTACACCATGCCGACCGACAAACTGCGCGGCGGCTTCCGCTACTTGACGGTCTTCATGGGGACGTCCGGCTGGGTGGACCTCAACGGGGTCTCGCTGGCGTTCACCGGCGCGGCCGGGATGAGCGACCCCGCCGCGTACGCCAACTACTTCTATTCGAGCGACCCGCTGCTGAACAAGATCTGGTACGCCGGGGCCTACACCGTCCAGATGGACACGATCGCGCCCGACACCGGCCGCGCCTATCCGCCGCCCGCCTCCGGGTGGGAGAACAACGCCGTGATCGGCACGGGAGCGGGCATCCTCAGTGACGGCGCCAAGCGCGACCGCGCCGTCTGGCCCGGCGACCTCGGTGTGTCGACGCCCACCGAATACGTCTCGACCCATGACATCGCGTCCACCAAGAACGCCCTCAACAGCCTCTACCAGCACCAGAATTCCTCGACCGGTGAGCTGGAGTACGGCGGTCCGGCCGTCAACTTCTACGGCTCCGACACCTATCACACGTGGACGCTCATCGGGTCGGCGTCGTACTACACCTACTCCGCCGACAAGGCGTGGCTGGACTCGGTGTGGAGCCGCTACCGCCTCGGCATGTCCTTCATCACCGCGAAGATCGACGGCAACGGCCTGCTGAACGTCACCGGGACCAACGACTGGGCGCGCGGCGGCCAGGGCGGCGAGAACATCGAGGCCAACGCACTGCTCTACGCGGCCCTCACCAGCGGCGCGACGCTCGCGTCCGTCGAGGGGGACACGGCGGACGCCACCGCCTGGCGTCAGCGCGCGGCCACCGTGAAGTCCGCCGTCAACCAGCGGCTCTGGAACGGCGCGGTCGGCCTCTACCGCGACAACCCGACCAGCACGCTCTATCCGCAGGACGGCAACTCGCTCGCGGTCTGGTACGGGCTGACCGACAGCGCGGACAAGGACACCGCCATCGCGCACGCGCTCGCCGCCCGGTGGAACGACCACGGCGCGGCCAGCCCTGAGAAGGACGGCGGCGCCATCGGCACCTTCCCCGGATCGATGGAGGTCCAGGCCCACTTCGCGGCCGACGACGACATCAACGCGCTGGCCCTGATCCGCCGCGAGTGGGGCTACATGCTGGGCAGCCCCACGGGCACGGGAAGTACGTTCTGGGAGGGGTTCCGCTCCGACGGGTCCTTCGACTACGGCGGCACGTACATGAGCCTGGCGCACGGCTGGGGGACCGGACCGACCTCCGCCCTCACCTTCTACCTGCTGGGCCTGTCCCCGACCGGCACCGCTGCCTACGACTTCGTGCCGCACCCCGGCGACCTCGCCCACACCGAGGGCACCATCACCATGCCGCAGGGCACGGTGACCGGCTCCTGGGACCGGGACACGGCCGCGGGCACCCTCACCGAGTCGCTGACGAGCCCGGCGGGGACCACCGGCCGGATCGGCGTACCCACCAACGGCTCCGCCGACGCCACCGTCACCGTCAACGGCGCCACCGTGTGGAGCGGCGGGGCCTTCCACCCGGGCGCGGGCATCAACGGCGGGTCGAGCGACGGCCGTTACGTCTACCTCACCGGCGTCCCCGCCGGGACGTACGCGGTGTCCGCCACCGGCCTCGGCGCCCCCGTGCCCTTCGCCACCTCGGTCGCGGGCACGACGCTGCCGACCGGCTACACCCTGTGCGCCGTCGAGGGCGGCACCTGCACCCCGTCCGGCAGCCAGGTCATGGCCTACGGCGCGGGCGCGTACGCCTACCGGTCCGTGAGCGGCGCGACGCTCTGCGCGGCCTCCGCCTTCGGCGGCGCCGACCCGGCGTACGGCGTACTGAAGTCCTGCTATCTCGCCCCGTCCGGCGGCCCCGCGGGCTACACCTCGTGCGCGGCGGAGAAGGGGACCTGCGCGGTCAGCGGCACCCGGGAGGTCGCCTACGGCGCGAACGGCGCCTTCCGCTTCCAGGTGGTCACCGGCAGCGTCGCCTGCACCAACGACGCCTTCGGCACCGACCCGTTGTACAACACGGCCAAGAGCTGCTGGGCCGCCCCGAACGGTCCGCCCGCGGGCAACTGGACGCAGTGCGCGGCCGAGAAGTCCGTCTGCGCGGCCACCGGATCGCAACCCGTCGCGTACGGCGCCGCGGGCGCGTTCTGGACCGGCCGCTCCAATGGCCCGACGACCTGCGGCAACGACACGATGGGGGTCGACCCGGTCTTCGGCGTGGCCAAGAGCTGCTCCACGTACGCGGGCGCCCCGCCCGGCTTTCCGGCGACCTGCTCGGCGGAGAACGGCAGTTGCGCCTTCACCGGCCGCAGGACCGTGGCGTACGGGGCGGCGGGCGACTACCTCTACGCGACGTTCACCGGGGGCACCCCCTGCACCACCGCGGCCTTCGGCGGCGGTGACCCGATCCCGAACGTCGCCAAATCCTGCTACCTGACGTCGTAGGGCGGACCCAAGCGGCGGACCGCGCAGGGGAGTTGCGAAACCACGCAAGTGGAATCCATGCATCCTGCGCGGTCATTTCTCGACCACGTCTTCCCCAAGGCGAACTGACGAAGGCAAAGCGGAGGTAGAGACTTCGCCCGGTCCCTGTATTGACGTGACCGCGTCACCCATAGTGGCGGTTCGGTGCCTCAGTCACCCCACCTGGCACCACAGGCACCACTGCATCCGCAGGCCCCCAGGTAACCCACCACAGGAGGCAGTTCGTTGCGCATCACCCTGAATCCGGCGATACGTCGCGCCGGTCTACCCCTCACCGCGGTCGCCGCTCTGGCCGCTTCCGCGCTGGCCCTCACCCCGTCCGCCGTCGCGCAGACGCCGGCCGCCGCGCAGCCCGTCCACACCGCGCGGGCCTGTGCCACGCCCGCCAAGGCGGGCGACATGGCCTGTAAGGCGCTGCGCGTCACCAGCGGCACCGTGCACGCCGCGCGGACCACCACGGTCTCGCCGGACGCGGCCACCGCCGCCACGCCGTCGGGCTACGGTCCCACCGACCTGCGCGCCGCCTACGGCCTCACCTCGGCGGCGTCCACCAACGGCAGCGGCGAGACGGTCGCGATCGTCGACGCGTACGACGACCCCAACGCCGCCAGTGACCTGGCCGCCTACCGGTCGTACTACGGTCTGCCCGCCTGCACGGTGGCCAGCGGCTGCTTCAAGAAGGTGAGCCAGACCGGCTCCACCACGTCCCTGCCCAGCGCCGACTCGGGCTGGGCCGAGGAGATCTCCCTCGACCTGGACATGGCCAGCGCCATCTGCCCGAAGTGCAACATCCTCCTGGTCGAGGCCAGTTCCGCCTCCATGGCCAACCTCGGCAAGTCGGTCAACGAGGCCGTCGCCCTGGGCGCGAAGTTCGTCTCGAACAGCTACGGCGGTTCCGAGTCGTCCTCCGACACCAGCTACGACTCCTCGTACTTCAACCACCCCGGTGTCGCGATCACCGTCAGCGCCGGTGACTCCGGCTACGGCGCCGAGTACCCCGCGGCCTCGAAGTACGTGACCGCCGTCGGCGGCACCAACCTCAAGAAGTCGTCCACGACCCGCGGTTGGACGGAGACGGTCTGGTCCGGCTCCGGCTCCGGCTGCTCGGCCTACGACGCCAAGCAGTCCTGGCAGAAGGACACCGGCTGCTCCAAGCGGACCATCGCCGACGTCTCGGCGGTCGCCGACCCGGCCACCGGTGTCGCGGTCTACGACTCCTACGGCGTCACGGCCGGCTGGTACACCTTCGGCGGCACCAGCGTCTCCTCGCCGATCATCGCCTCGGTCTACGCGCTGGCGGGCAACCCGTCCTCCGGCTCGTACCCGACGTCCTTCCCGTACGCCCACACCACGGCGCTCAACGACGTGACCAGCGGTTCCAACGGAAGCTGCTCCGGCAGCTACCTGTGCACCGGCAAGGCCGGTTACGACGGTCCGACCGGTCTCGGCACCCCGGCCGGGACGACGGCCTTCGCGGGCTGACCTCCCGTTCCTCGCGGGCGGGGGGGGGGGGGGGGGGGGGCCCCCCCCCCCCCCCCCTCTCCCCCCCCCCCCCCCCCCACAACCCCCCCCCCCCCCCCCGCACCCCCCCCCACCACGGTGGAAGAAGGCGCCCCCACCCCGGTAACA
>NZ_JBVHLD010000023.1:0-95398 GCF_055559175.1 Streptomyces sp. NPDC024632 | reverse complement strand
AGCGCGACCAGATCGACCGCCCCCACACCCATGCTCGCGAGCCCCCCGCCCCCCCCCCCCCCCCCCCCCCCTCCCCCCCCGCCCCCCCCCCCCCCCCCCCCCCCCCCCCGCCTCTGCGCCGTCTTCCGGCCCCGCCCGTCAGCCTTCTGACGGCCCGTCGGACCGCGCGGCGGCCTCCGGAGCCATCGCCCAGCGGATCGTCCTGGTCAGACCGTGTCCCGCGAGCCGGACGCCGGTCGCCTCGGTGATCGGCAGATACGGCAGCCGCAGCGGGCTGCGGGCCCACGAAGGAAGCAGCCCCACCGCGCCCGCGGCCAAGATCGCGTACGGGCCGCGGGCGGCCCACGGCAGCGGCGGGTCGAGCAGCAGGAAACGCGCGGCGTCCCGCGCCTCGGCCGTGGACCGCAACTCCGGCCGGTACGCGGCGAGCCGGGCGGTCAGCGCCGCCTGGTCGCGCGGCGGGTCGAGGACACCGAGGGCCTCCGCGACCCGCGCGGTGTCCGCCACGTAGGCGTCGCAGCCCGCGGCGTCCAACGGCCGCGCCCCGTACCGCTGATGAGCGCGCAGGAAACTGTCCACCTCGGCGACGTGCACCCAGCCCAGCAGATGCGGATCCGACGCCCGGTACGGCTCCCCCTCCGCGGTCGTGCCGCTGACGCGCGCGTGCACCGCCCGTACCTGCTCGACGGCCTGCCGCGCGTCCTCGGCGGTGCCGAAGGTCGTGACCGCGAGAAAGGTGCTGGTGCGCTGGAGACGGCCCCACGGATCTCCCCGGTAGCCGGAGTGCGCGGCGACCGCGGCCATCGCCAGCGGATGCAGCGACTGCAACAGCAGCGCACGCAAGCCCCCGATGAACATCGACGCGTCACCGTGCACCACGCGGATCGGCCGCTCGGGACCGAACCACCGCGGCCCCCGCGCGTCCTGGATCCGCGCCCGGTTCTCCGGCCCCGAGGGCCCCGCCACCCGCGCCAGCAATTCCGCGCGCAACCGCTGCCGCACGGCTGCGACGCCGGGAATGTCCAGAATACTGACGGCCATGTCGCCACTGTACGACTCGGGCGTGAACGCGGTCGCGCGGGGAGGTGTCGGCGAGATCCCGCCGGAGATGATGTGGGACGGAAACGGGCGGCCGGACCCCGGCGGTACCCGGGCGCGGCGGCCCACGGACGGAAGCACCTGCGCGGGAGAGGCGGAACGCGATGACGACGGCTGAGGCGGGCGCGCTCGGGGACGGGCTGCGCATCGAGCGGGCGCGAGCGCTGGACCCCGGAGCGGCGCACGCGCTGCTGGCCCCGCTGGTTCAGGGCGGCGCCCCGCTCGGCTGGCTGGAGCCGCCCGGCACCGACGAGGTCACGGCCCTCCTCGACCGGGTCCTGACCGCGGTACGGGCCGGCGACGGGTCGCTGCGCGCCGCGTATCTCGGTGAGGACCTGGTCGGTTTCGGCTACTGGCTGCGGTACACCCGCCCCACCCACCGCCCCCACGCCGACCTGGAGCGGCTCGCCGTGGACGGCGCCGCCCACGGCCACGGCATCGGCCGCGCCCTGACCGCGGCGCTGGTCGCCGACGCCCGCCGGGCCGGGATCGAAGTGCTCACCCTCGACGCCCGTGGCGACAACGCCCGCGCCATCGGCCTCTACGAATCACTGGGCTTTCGCGAGTACGGCCGCCTGCCGGACTTCGTGGCGGTCGGGCCGCGCCGCTACGACAAGGTGTTCCACATGCTCGACCTGCGCCCCGGCCGCCACGGCGGCGGCGCGGAGGACGCCGCTCAGGGCAGCCGCAGCGTCACGTAACGGATCGTGTCGCCCGGCAGCAGATACCGCTCGACCTCGACGAAGCCCTGCGTGAGCGCGAAGCGCAGCCCGTCCTCATTGGACTCCAGCACCACCGTCTCGACGGCGCCCGGCCGCAGCTCCCGCGCGTGCGCGAGGCCGCGCGCGTACAGCTCCCGGCCGAAGCCCCGCCCCCGGTGTGCGCTGAGGACCCGCGCGATGACCGTGACCACCGGCTCGTCGTCGGTCGGCGGCCGTACCGTCATGTTTCCGACCAGGACGTCGCCGAGGTAGGCGACCTCCAGGAGGTGGCGTCCGCTGCGCTCCCGGACGTCGTCCAGGGACAGCGGATGCGTGGGGATGACCGTGTTGTGGACGGCGCGCCAGTCCTGGACGAAGGCGTCGGGGCGCACGCGTTCGATGCGAAGTGTGCTCACCTGCACAGCGAAGCGGGCGCGCCCCGAGGCGTCAACCGTGATTCGGGGCGCGGCCCGCGGCTCAGGCGGTCGACGTCCAGCGGATCTGCGTGCTGCACAGGGACACGACCAGCGCCGAGGCGGCCACGGCGCCCAGGCCCCAGACCAGACCGGTCGCGTTGGCGATGAAGCCGATCACCGGCGGCCCCGCGAGCAGCCCCGTCGTGCCCATCGTCGCGACCAGCGTCAGCGCGTCCGAACCCTGACCGGCCGCCGCCACGTACACGCACGGCGTCACGGCGGCGATGCCCAGGCCGACCGCGGCGAAGCCGATCAGCGCCGGGACCACGCCGCCGCTGAGCAGCGCGATGGCCAGGCCCGCCGCGGCCAGGGCGCTGCCCGCACGGACGATCAGGCCGTCACCCCAGCGGCTGCGCCAGCCGTCGGCGAAGAGCCGGGCGAGCACCATCATGACCGAGACGACGGCGATGCCCATGGGCGCCAGTTCGGCCGAGGCCTTGGCGACGTCCTTCATGTAGATCGCCGACCAGTCGTTCATCGCACCCTCGGTGACCGTGCCGAAGGCCATCGCGCAGCCCATCCACAGGGTCATACGGGCGGGCAGTGTCCACTTGCCGCGGCTCTTGGCACCCCGTTCCTCCGCGACCGCGACCGCGTCCTCCTTCTGCTCCTGCGCCTCGGCCGCCTCGTCCTTGGCCGCGATTTGCTCTTGCGTCAGCAGCCCGGTCCTGGCGTACGCGGTCAGCAGGAGCAACAGGACGGCGGCGGCGCCGAAGTGCACCGCCATCGTCGAGGTGACGGTGTTCATTCCGGAGGCGAGCAGGGCCGCGCCGAGCGAGCCGCCGCTGAAGGTCGCGTGCAGCTTGGCCATGGCGTTGCGCCGGTGGACGGCCTCCAGCGCCGCGCCCTGCGCGTTCATCGCCACATTCAGGCAGGCCACGAGCACCCCGTCACATCCCATGACGAGCAGCGCGACCGGGTAGTTCGGCATGACGGACAGCGGGATGAGCAGCAGCGTCAGGCCGACGGCCGAGAGCAGCGACAGCAGCCGCGAGCCCAGCCGCCGCATCAGCATCGCCACCAGCGGGAAAGCGGCGGCGGCGCCGATGCCGGTGGCCATCAGCAGCAGCCCCACCTGCGCGGCGGTCAGGTCCAGATGCGCCTTGATCGCGGGCAGCCGCGACGCCCAGGTGGCGTACTGGAAGCCCAGCGAGAAGAAGAGCGCCCCGATCGCCAACTGCCCGCGCCGGAACGGATCGTGAACGTGCAACACAGGCGTTATCCCACTTCGTTTCGCGTTGGTGCCCCGCTCAGCAGGCCGCTGGTCGGCGTCGGACTCTCGACGGTCGGCGCGGTCGGCAGCGCCATGGACATGTACACCGAACCGGCCCCGTAGCTCTCGGAGTTCACGACCTCCTTCTGGGCGGCGAAGCCGTTCGCCGCCCAGAAGGTGTGACTGCCGCCGACCGCGACGAGCGACATCTGTTCGTATCCCTGCCGGAGCGCCCGCCCGGTGAGGTGGTGCAGCAGGCGTTTGCCCAGGCCCCGGCCGCGCAGATCCTCGGCGATGACGAGGTCGTGCACATGCAGATTGCGCGAGCGGAAGACCACCTCCTCGCCGCGGGCGAGGTCGGGCGCCTGCGAGACCGGGTACGGCAGCGCCAACAGGTAACCGGCGAGCCGCTGTTCGACGTCGAGGACGAAGCACGTCGTCGGCGACGCCCACGCCTTCGACTCCAGCGCGGCCCGCCCCTCGGACAGACCGAGGGAGGTGTAGGCGGCGGCTTCGAGCGCGACGAGGTCCGCCCAGTCGCCGTCGCCGACAGGGCGGACGCGCGCGTGCTCCGTCACCGCGCGCCGGGGTGTCTCGCGGTCGCTCACCTGTCGTGCTCCTTCCGCGGGCGGCCCGGCCCGTCGCCCGCGCCGCGTACGCACACGTACGGCAGTGGGCTGAAGCCGTTGAACCCCTGGGTCATGTAACTGACGGCGTAGGCACCGCTGGACAGCACCCACACCGGGTCGCCCGACTCGACCGACTCGGGTACCGGGACCAGGCTGTGCTCGCGCGAATAGGCGTCGTCGCTGTCACAGGTCGGACCGGCCACGGTGGCCTCGACGCGCGGGGTGTCGGGGTGGGTGGGGAAGACCAGCCGGTACTGCAACTCGTCCATCTCGTACAGGCCGTTGAACTTCCCGCAGCTCAGGTAGAGCCAGCGGTGGGCCGTGCCGTCCGCCGTGTGCCGGGTGGACAGCCGGGAGACGTGCGCCCGGACGGCCCCGTGGTCGGCGACCAGATGGCGGCCCGGCTCCGTCACGAAGCCCAGGCCGTCGCCCGCCGCCTCCCGGCACCGCTGCATGCCCTCGCGGATGACGGCGAAGATCTTGTCGATCGGCGGGTCGAGCGGCCTGCCGCGCTTGTCGAGATAGCCGAGCGCGGGCAGGCCGCCGCCCAGATTGACGTACCGCGGCGGCATACCGCGCTCGCCGAGCACGGTCAGCGTGTCGACCAGTTGCTCGAACGCCCGCTGCCACGCCTCGGCCGTGATCTGCTGCGAACCGACGTGCACGGAGAGCCCGGCCGGCCGCAGCCCGGACTCCCGCGCCTTCTCCAGCACGGCCAGGGCGTCCTCGGCCGAGCAGCCGAACTTGTTGCTCAGACCCCAGAGCGCTCCGTCACCGTCGGTCGCCAGCCGGCAGAACACCCGCGAGCCGGGGGCGTGCGCCGCGACGGCGGCGACGTCCTCCAGGCTGTCGGTGGCGAAGTCCCTGACACCGAGGCGATAGGCCGCCGCGATGTCCCGGTCCGACTTGACGGTGTTGCCGTAGTGAATTCTCCCGACCGCGACGCCGGAGCGTACGGCCTGCTCGATCTCGTTGATACTCGCCGCGTCGAATCCGCTGCCTTTCGCGACAAGACAGGCGAGCACTTCGTCCACGGGACAGGATTTCATGGCGAAGCGCACCGCGATTCTCGGCAGCTCGCGCAGCAGGGAATCGTAGCGTTCCTCGATACCGCTGAGATCGAAGACGATCCGGTCCTCGGCGCTGGCCGAAAGAGCGGCGAACAGTGAGGCGTTCTCGTGCGTCATGTGCGGCGTCAGCCAGGCAGCCGCTGGAGTGTGTCGAGACCCGTTTCCCTGCTCGCCCGAATCATCGCCGACCATGTTTCCGTCAACAGGGCGTAGTCCTCGATGTCCCCGCGGGCCTCGTCTAGCAACCGCTCGCGCCGCTCCGTGAGCGATTCCGCGAATTCCGCGTACCTGCCGCCGAGCTTGCGGTAGGACCGGTCGAGGATGTCCAGCCGCTCCACATTCTCCGCACGGTCCAGCAGAGCGCTGTCCCGCAGCAATTCGGCGACCGCGGCCACCCGTATCCGGTGGTCGTCGTCCAGCAGCGCGGAACCGGCCTCGGCCATCCGGTCGTACACGGCGTTGAGATACAGCATCGACAGGAAGAATTTGGCGAAGCGCAAGTGATACGCCATGAACCCGGCGTCCGTCTTCCGCTCACCGGTGTGGTAATTGACGATGTTCCGGTTGTGCAGGACACCGGGCAGCGTCGCGTCGTGGACGAGGTGGATCAGGAAGTAGTCGCTTCCGATCGTGTCCGTCGCGGGCATCAGCGGGACCTGCTCGTGGACCCCGTGGAAGGCGATGTTGCACATGTCGACCCGCATCGGGTCGACCAGGGTGAGCGTCGAGTGGTCGCCCGCGAAGGGCTCGTGGCCCGCGCCCTTGAAGGACTCGTCGACCAGTTCGCGCTTCTTCCGCGACGACCAGTGGACCGGCGCCCACAGCCCGACCACGTCGTAGTAGGCGTCGCGGTCGAGCCGGTGCATCTCCTCGATGTCGACGGACATCTCGCCGATGAAGGAACTGCCCACCATGGAGACGGTCTTGCCGGTGTGCGCGTCCGCCAGATCGGTCTCGGTCACTCCGGCCGCCGCGTCGGCCGCCCGCTTGCCGAGCGACAACAGCTCATGGTGGACGGGGAAGACCGGCAGACCGTCCACGGACTGGTAGCGGCTGTCGGAGTCCCTGCGGTGTACGGACTCGCAGCCCAGCGCCGCGGCGATCAGGAACGCGCGGTTGGTGCAGGCGCCGTACGAGAGCCCGGCGGGCAGCATCAGATCGAGCAGCAACTCGGGCTTGTCCGGCGCGGCCCGCTCGATGACCCGCCGCAGGAAGTCGCGCTGCTCCGCCTCGCCGAGGTGGTGCACGACGACGCCCGGTACGGCCGGCAGACCGCGCACGACCCGAGCGTGCTGCTCGCGGGCTCCGGCGTCGGAGGAGTCCAGGACCAGCAGACGCACCTCGACGTCGAAGTGCGTGGCGGCGTGGGCCGCCTCCTCGTGCACCGCCGATATCGTTGTCGCGCAGGGCCTGTTGGTGGGAAGCGTCAGGCAGATTCGGCGCATGTCCGCTCCCCGGTCCCCTGGTCCGCGGACGGCTGCTTCCAGGAGTCACGGCCCAGCAGCTTGGCGCCCAGGTCGGTCAGCTCCGCGGGTCCGTACCGCAGGGACTCGTGCCGGGTGGCGTCGCCGACCAGCGTGCCGTTCCACTCCGGAGTGCTGAGCGTCCGCCAGGAGTTGACGCGCGAGTCCCGCAGCTCCTGGTGCGACTCCAGGGCGGGCATCATCGAGAGGTACTGGGCGGCGCGGACGCCGCTCTGCGAGGTGTTGGGCGCGACGCCGTGCGCGAGCAGCCCGTTCCAGATCAGCAGGTCACCGGCCTTGAGATCGGGCTGGATGACGGGGTATTCGGCGCGGTCGACGCTCGGCCGGATCGGGTCGCGGTCCTCCGGCTGGAGCGCCTTCCACTCCTCGAACCGGTGGAAGAGGTCGGGCGCGCACTGGAAGCCGCCCTGGTCGGGCTTGGTGTCGTTGAGCGCGATGATCCCCTGGACGCGCTGCGGGAGCACCTCCAGCGTGGTGTCGATGTCCCAGTGCAGCGTGATGTCGAAGCCGCGCTCGGTCGGCGCGATGTGGGCGCGGTCCCGGTTCTTGATGTTGGGCGGGTTGAGGTTGAGCCGGTCCAGCGTCACCCACAGCTCTTCGCAGTCCCATACGTCGACGAAGGCGTCGTAGACGCGCTGCGACTGCCGGCTGTCCCACATGAGCTGGTGCTGGTAAGCCTCGACGAAACCGTAGATGTGCAGTTCCCTGTCGAGATCCGAGCGGAACTCCCGCTCCTCGTACCAGGTGTCCGGGCGGGCCGGATCAAGTCCCTGGAAATTCCAGGCGAATTCCAGGAGCTCGTCGGCCGCGACGGCGGGTATCGCCTGCCGCACCACGACGTATCCGTAGGTCTGCCAGAAAGTGAAGTCCTCTTCCGACAGCACACGGAGTTTCTGTGTCTTGCGGAGGTTCCGCAGCGGAGTCGGTGTGAGGTAGGTCTCGCCGTCCGAGCTGAAGTACGGGCGTTCGGAAGAGGCTCGAAAAGAATGATCAGGCGCCGACAAAGCAGTCGCTCCAGGGTTCGGTTCTCTGATGCGGATCGCCCCCGGGCTTTCCTTCGGCCGGGACGGATCGGCCGTGTGGGGACAGGCAATCGCGTCCGGTGCCGAGAGTGGTTCTGGGCGACCGCCACTACATGTGCCTACGCCAAAGCACGGCGGAACCGTGCGTTGCCGTCGGTGGGCGAGTGGATGCGTACGGCAACGGACGTTCGCAACTTGCCCATCATTCATGGCACTACGCCGCGCTTGTCGCTCGCTGAACTCGCGTCCCACTAAAATGGATTAGACCAACCGCCCATGTCAACCGTGGAGTTGACGTGTCGCGGCGCCCGAAGGCGGCGATTCGGCCACCTCGTCGCCGTGCGCGATCCGGGCCCTACCACGGGTGACGCGGCTTCCCCGGCGGCGACGGACCAGGTCAGGCGCGGTCTCCCGGACGCCCCGGCCGATGTGGCCGGTGTACGTGCGTCAGGCACTTGACACCCCAGATCACGCTGGGCGAGTATCCGGATGGTCTGTACCAATGTCCGCCGTGTCACAAATGCGTTGGCTCTACGTGGAAGGCCCAGTTGATGTCCTCCAGCACGCCCGACAAGGAGCTGCGACGACTCGCGCTCTCCGTTCTCCAGCCCGGCTTCGTGGGGACGGAGGCGCCGGAGTGGGTGCTGCGGGCCATCGGTGACGGCCTGGCCTCCGTCGTCCTCTTCTCGCGCAACATCGCCTCGCCCCAGCAGGTGGCCCGGCTGACCGCGCAACTGCGCGCCGAGAACCCCGCGTTGATCATCGCGATCGACGAGGAAGCCGGGGACGTCACCCGTATCGAGTCCTCGACCGGCTCCACCCGGCCCGGCAACTTCGCGCTCGGCGCCGTGGACGACCCCGACCTCACCGAGTCCGTCGCCCGCGACCTCGGCCGCCAACTGCACGCCGCCGGCGTCAGCCTCAACTACGCGCCCAGCGTGGACGTCAACTCCAACCCGGACAACCCGATCATCGGGGTGCGCTCCTTCGGCGTCGACGCCGGTCTGGTCGCCCGGCACGCGGGCGCCTGGATCCAGGGCCTCCAGTCGGCCGGAGTCGCCGCCTGCGCCAAGCACTTCCCCGGTCACGGGGACGTCGCCGTCGACTCCCACCACGGCCTGCCCAGCTACGACGCCGACCTCGCGACCATCGCCGCCCAGGCCCTGCCGCCCTTCGAGGCCGCCGTCCGCGCGGGCGTGCGCGCCGTGATGAGCGGTCACCTCCTCGTGCCCGCCTACGACCCGCACGTTCCGGCCACCCTCAGCAGCCGCATCCTCGACGGACTGCTCCGCAAGGAACTCGGCTTCGACGGCCTGATCGTCACCGACGCCATCGAGATGGGCGCAGTCACCGACCGCTACGGCATCGACGGCGCCACGGTGAAGGCCGTCGTCGCGGGCTGCGACGCGGTCTGTGTCGGCGGCGAGAACTCCGGGGCCGACACCGTCGACCTGCTCACCGACGCGCTCGCCGACGCCGTACGGTCCGGCGACCTCACGCAGGCGCGGCTGGAGGAGGCGTCCGAGCGGGTCCGCGCCTTCGCCGAGTGGTCGACCGGCCTGGCGCGGGCGGTTCCGGTCAATCCGGTCAGCGGCGACATCGGTTACGTCGCCGCCCGCCGCGCCATACGCCTCGGCGGCTCCGCGAGCGACGTCCTCCCGCTGACCGCGCCCCCGCACGTGGTCGAACTGGTGCCGTCCACCAACCTGGCCATCGGCAAGGAGACCCCCTGGGGCGTCGCGGCCCCGCTGCGCGAGCGGCTGCCCGGCACCACCTTCGTCCGCGTCCACCACCAGGAACTCGCCGCCGACGCCGCCCTCCTGGAGTCGTACGCGCTCGCGCCCGCCGCCGGGCGCCCGCTGGTCGTCGTCGTCAGGGACGCCTCCCGCAACAAGTGGATGGGCCGCGCGCTCGCCGAACTCGCCGGGGCACGTCCCGACGCGATCGTCGTCGAGATGGGCCTGCCGGGCGACTCCGTCCAGGGCGCCGCGCAGATCTTCACCCACGGCGCGACGGCCGCCTCCGGTGTCGCCGCGGCGGAAGTCCTGGTGGGCGCGCGGTAGTCGGGCCGGGCCCCGGCGGGGTCCGCGCCTTGGGCGGGTCCGACGACCACCGGGGGATACTTGGCCCGAGGCGGTCCGCGGCCGGAGACTCCGGGACGCGGCCACCGCGGTCCGAGGGGGAGCCATGATGCGGACGATGTTCGATCGTGACGATCTGTCGCCGCCGGACCGGCTGGCGGCCCTCAACGAGCTGTTCGTCACCAGCGAGCACCCGATGAGCCTGTCCAGCCGGGAGGCGGAGGACTTCAGGGCGTCGGCCAGGACCGTCGACCTCGCGGCGGTGAACGTGGTCGAGCTGAGGGTCTCGCCCTCGCAGGTCGTCCGCACGCCGAAGATGGTCCGCCAGGCGGATCCGGAACTCCTCTGCCTGGCCATGGCGCCCTCGGGCAAGCTCGTCATGAGCCAGCTCGGCCGCGAGGCGGTCCTGGAGGCGACGGACATCGTCCTCTACGACAGCTCGCGCCCCTTCGGACTTCAACTCGGCGCGGGCGGCGAGCCCACCACACTCGTACGCGTCCACATCCCGCGCGCACAGCTCGGACAGCCCGCCGACCGGATCGAACGCCTGCTGGCCCGGCCCTTACCGGGACAGGCCGGATTCGCGGGCATGCTCGTGCACTTCCTCACCGGCCTGACCACGCAGGCGGCCTACCGCCCCGACGACCTCGGGCGGCTGGCCCGTATATCCGAGGACCTGCTCACCGCCGTCGTCGCCCACCACCTCGACGCGGAAGCCGCCCTCCGCGAGGACTCACGCCGACGCACACTCCTGCTGAGCGTCGAAGCCTTCGTCCAGCAGCATCTGCACGACCCCGACCTCTCGCCGACCCACATCGCCGACGCCCTGCACGTCTCCGTCGGCTACCTCCACCGGCTCTTCACCACGCGCGAGACCACCCTCGCCGCCTGGATCCGCCGCCTCCGCCTGGAGCGCGCCCGCCGCGACCTGCGCGACCCCGCCCTCCGGGATCTCCCCATTCACCGCATAGCCGCCCGCTGGGGATTCAAGGACCACTCCACCTTCACCCGTTCCTTCCGCACCGCCTACCACCTCTCGCCCCGCGACTACCGCCACGCGACGGGGAGCAGCGAACCGTAAACGGCTGGGCTCAGCGGCACCATGTCGTGCCGCATGCCTGAGGACGCCATGCCTGAGGACGCCGTGGCTGAGCGCGCCTCCTACGCGTCAGGACCGCCCCCGTCGCCGTCCCCGTCCGCCGCGGCGATCTCGCCCAGTGGCACGGGGAAGGCCAGCGGGCGGGTGGCCAGGCCGCGGTGGTCGGCGGCGGTGGCGGGGCGGCCGGTGAGGGCGGCGCTGATCGCGGTGGTCGCGAAGCCGCACACACGGCCCTGGCACATGCCCATACCGGGGCGGGCGAGCTGCTTGAGGGTGCGCGGGTCGTCCGCGCCCAGCGTGCGGTGGGCCTCGTCGAGCGCCGCGAAGGTGACCTCCTCGCAGCGGCAGACGACCGTGTCGGGCGTGAGCCACGCCGTCCAGTGCGCCGGGACCGGATGGGCGGTGTGCATCGCCGCGGCGAAGCGGCGACCCCGCCGGATGCCCGACCGCAGACGGCGTACGGCGCCGCGGTCGTAGGACCGGCCCAGGTCGGCGGCCACGGCGAGCCCGCTCAACCGGCCCTCGCGCAGGGCGAGCGCGGCGCCTCCGACCCCGGTGCACTCCCCGGCGAGGTAGACGCCGGGCACGCTCGCGCGCTGCCACGCGTCCACCACCGCTACCAGCGAGCCGTCCA
Organism: Streptomyces sp. NPDC024632; assembly: GCF_055559175.1. Classification (NCBI taxonomy): domain Bacteria; kingdom Bacillati; phylum Actinomycetota; class Actinomycetes; order Kitasatosporales; family Streptomycetaceae; genus Streptomyces; species Streptomyces sp. NPDC024632. The sequence goes on along the minus strand of NZ_JBVHLD010000023.1, from coordinate 83,891 downwards.
CGTCCACCCGCGTCCCCGCGCCCAGCGCCAGCGGCAGTTCGAGAGCGGGGGTGAAACCCCAGCCGAGCGCCACCAGATCCACCGCGACCTCGGTGGCGCGCGCGGTGACGGGGCGGCCGTCGCGGCCCAGCGGCGCCACCCGGACCGCGCGGACGCGCGTCCCGCCGAGGATGTGGGTGACGACGGTCCTCGTCCGGTACGGGATACGGTGGCGCGCAAGCAGCGCCGCGTACCGCGCCGCCTCCACCGCCTTGGCCGGTTCCCGCGCCGCGCCGCCGGCCTCGCGCAGCCAGCCGCGCAGCGCGTTCGCCTCGCAGACCAGGGGTACGTCCGCCCCGGCCGCGGCGAGGCCCGTCGCCACCGGGAGCAGGAAGGGGCCGGTCCCGGCCACCACCGCCCGCCGCCCGGCCAGGGTGCCGTCCGCCTTGAGCAGCGCCTGCACGCCGCCCGCCGCCATGACACCGGGCAAGTCCCAGCCGGGAATGGGCAGTTGGCGGTCGTATCCGCCCGGACAGAGCACCAGGGCGCGCGCGGCCACCGTCACGGCCGGTGCGCGGGCCGTGTCGTGCGCGGGCCGGGTCCTGAGAATGAAGCCGTCGGCCCCGCGCTCGGCCCGCCAGACCTGCCGGCCGTACAGCGTCCGTACCCCGGCTCGGGACAGCCGCTCCGTCAAGTCCGCGTACGTGCCCAGGTGGTGGTATCCCTCGTCGGCGCGCGGTCCCCCCGGTCCGTGCCGCCAGAACTGGCCGCCGGGGCGCGCCGCCGCGTCGACCAGGACGACGCTCAGCCCTGCCTCGGCGGCGGTCACCGCCGCGGCCAGCCCCGCGGGACCCGCGCCGACCACCGCGACCTCGGCCCGCGCGACCTCGGCCTCCGCCGTCGTGGCGACGCCCGTCATCGGTCAGCGCCTTCGTACGTGGCGGGCGCCGTCTCCAGCCGCATGCCGTCGGCCGCCGGCACCTGGCAGGCGCGCTGGTCGCGGTGGCCGTCCACGGTGATCAGGCAGTCGAAGCAGACACCGATCCCGCAGAACAGGCCGCGCGGTCGGTCCTCGACGCGGGTCGACCGCCAGGCGACGATGCCCGCCGCCATCAGGGCGGAGCCGACGCTTTGGCCCTCGCGGGCAGAAACGGGCCGGCCGTCGAGGAACACGGTGCAGGGCGCCGCGAGGTCGTCAGCGTGAGGGGGCACGGGGTTCCTCCTGCGGTTCCTCGGTGGGCGGGCTGGTGTCGAAGCGCTCGGGGGCGAAGGGCGCGAGGTCCAGCGGTACGGCCTGGCCGGTCAGCGCACCGACGAGCAGGCTGGCCGTGCCCGCCGACAGACCGATCCCGGCGCCCTCGTGCCCGCAGGCGTGCCACAGCCCCGGAGCCCGCGGATCGGGGCCGATCACCGGCAGGTGGTCGGGGCAGTAGGGGCGGAAGCCGACGTAGGAGCGCAGCGCCGGGACCGAGGCCAGGAACGGGAAGAGCGCGATGGCCTTGCGGGCCAGCGCCGCGGGGACGGCGGGGGACAGCCGCCGGTCGAAGCCGACGCGTTCGCGCGAGGAGCCGATCAGGACGGTGCCCGCGCGGGTGCCCTCCACCACGGGCGACGTCTGGAGTGCGGCGTCACCGCTGGCCACATCGGCGACGTACTCTGCGGCGTAGACCTTGTGCCGGATGACCAGGGGGAGCGGCCGGGTGACCAGGACGGCGCCGCGCCGGGGGAGCACCGGCACCCGTACTCCGGCCAGCGCCGCCACGTCGCCCGCCCACGGCCCCGCCGCGTTGAGCACGGCCGGGGCGTGCACCGGACCGCGGTGGGTGTCGACGCCGGTGATCCGTCCCCCGGACGTGCGGAAACCGGTCACCTCCGTGCCGGTCCTGACCCGCGCGCCCGCCTCACGGGCCAGGCGCAGCAGGTGCGCGACGACGAGCACGGGCTGCACCTGGGCGTCCTGCGGGTAGAACGCGCCGGAGACCAGCTCCCGCGACAGCAGCGGTTCGTAGCCGGGCAGTTCGTCGCCGGACACCTCGACCGCCTCGACGCCGAGGGTGCGCTGATGCCGTACGAGCGTGGCCAGCGTCCCCGAACCCTGCGCGGTGGCGGCCACGACGAGACCGCCCTTGGGCTCGTACTCCCACAGGCCGGCGTGTTCCGCGAGGTCGTCACGCCACACGCGCAGCGAGAGCAGGGCCAGATCGAGCTCGGGGCCCGGCTCCTTGTCGGAGACCAGCAGATTGCCCTCGCCCGCGCTGGAAGTGCCGCCCGCCAGCGGACCGCGGTCCAGGACCGTGACGTCGAGACCGGCGCGCGCCGCGAAGTACGCGGCGGCGGCACCGATCACGCCCGCGCCGATGACGACCAGGTCAGCGGTGTCGGACGCCGTGGCCGGGCGCGGCGCCGTTCGCGACGCGGGCGGGTGCGGTGTGCGCATGGCGGCCTTCCCGGTCGCAGGTCAGGGGCGGGGGCGTGGGGTTCACGGTCGGGTGCGGACGCGGGGTCCACCGGCGGGTGCGGGCGGGGGGTCCACCGGCAGGGCACTACAGGAGGAATCCCGCGGGAAAGGGGTCGTCGGGGTCGAGCATGTACTGGGCGGTACCGGTGATCCATGCCCGCCCGGTGACGGTCGGTACCACCGCGGGGACGCCGCCGACCTCGGTCTCCTCCACCAGACGGCCGACGAAGCGGGTGCCGATGAACGACTCGTTCACGAAGTCGGTGTCCAGCGCGAGCTCCCCGCGGGCGTGCAACTGCGCCATCCGCGCGCTGGTCCCCGTACCGCACGGGGAGCGGTCGAACCAGCCGGGGTGGATGGCCATGGCGTGCCGGGAGTGGCGGGCGGTGGAGCCGGGCGCGGTGAGATAGACGTGGTGGCAGCCGCGGATGTCAGGGCGCTCCGGATGGACCGGCTCGTCGGCCTCGTTGATCGCGGCCATGACGGCCAGGCCCGCCTCCAGCAGCCGTCCGCCCTCCCGCCGGTCGAAGGGCAGGCCGATCCGCTCCAGGTCGACGACGGCGTAGAAGTTGCCGCCGAAGGCGAGGTCGTAGCCCACCTCGCCGAGGCCGGGCACGGTGACGGTCCGGTCCAGCGCGTGCGCGTAGGAGGCGACATTGCGCAGCGTCACCGATCTGGCGGCGCCGTCCTCGACCGCCACCTCCACGGTGACCAGCCCCGCCGGGGTGTCCAGCCGGATCACGGTGACCGGCTCGCGGACCTCCACCATGCCGGTCTCGACCAGCACGGTCGCCACCCCGATGGTGCCGTGGCCGCACATGGGCAGCACCCCGGACACCTCGATGAACAGCACGCCCCAGTCGGCGTCGGGCCGGGTCGGGGGCTGGAGGATCGCACCGCTCATCGCGGCGTGCCCGCGCGGCTCGTACATCAGCAGGGTGCGCAGATCGTCCTTGTTGGCCATGAACCACGTACGCCGCTCGGCCATGGTGCCGCCCGGCAGGACGCCCACGCCGCCGGTGATCACACGGGTCGGCATGCCCTCGGTGTGGGAGTCGACGGCGTGGAAGACGCGCCGCGCCCTCATCGGCAGCCCTCCGCGACCGCGGCCTTCGTCAGCTCGGTGATCCGCGCGGCGACGTCGTCGGGCAGCGGACCGCGCGGCGGACGGCAGGGGCCGCCGTACCGTCCGGCCACATCCATGGACAGCTTGATGGCCTGGACGAATTCCGTCTTGGAGTCCCAGCGCAGCAGCGCGTGCAGCGAGCGGTAGAGGGCGGATCCGGCCGGTACGTCGGCGGGGTCGTCCGACGTGATCAGGCGGAACATCTCGACGGTGGTGGCCGGGAAGGCGTTGGTGTAGCCCGCGATCCAGCCGACCGCGCCCGCGAGCCCCAGCTCCAGCACCATGTCGTCGGCGCCGACGATCAGGTCCAGGCCCGGCGCCGACTCGGCCAGCAGATAGGCGCGGCGCGGATCGCCGCTGAACTCCTTGACCGCCACGATCAGATTCTCGGCGTGCAGTTCGGCGAGCAGGCCGGGGGTGAGGTCGACCTTGGTGTCGATGGGGTTGTTGTACGCGACCACGGGCAGCCCGACCCGCGCGGCCTCGCGGTAGTGGGCGACGACGTCGGAGCGCGAGGCCCGGTAGGAGTTGGGCGGCAGCAGCAGGACGGAGGCGGCGCCGGCCTCCGCCGCCCGCTCGATCCACCCGCAGACCTCGCGCGACCCGTACGCGGCCACGCCGGGCATCACCCCGAAGCCCTCGGGGGCCGCCTCGATCGCGGTCCGCATCACGCGGGTGCGCTCGTCGATACTGAGGGTCTGGTACTCGCCGAGCGAACCGTTGGGGCACACGCCGTGGCAGCCGCCGTCGGCCAGGAACCGGACGTGCTCGCCGTACGCGTCGAGGTCGACCGAACCGTCGGGGCGGAACGGGAGCGCGGTGGCGACGTAGACCCCGTGCCAGGGCTGCGCCTGGGTGTCGGGCATGCGGTTCTCCTCACGGGAAGGGCGGACGCGCCGCCTCGGCGGTGCGAGGACGACGGGGGCCGGGCGGGCGAACGAGGGCTCGCGGGCCGCGCGTTGGGCGCCTGGACGCTGACGGGGGCGCCGCGACGGGAGCCCGGATCGGTGGTGCGCAACGGGCTACGGACCGGCCGCCGGGACCGTGGGCGCTGCGCTGTCACAGTAGCTGTGCAATGGCACTGACGCCAGACCCCGACGGATCTTCGAGTGAACAGCGCGGGGACGTGCGCCTTTGCCCCTTTCGCTCCCGGCTCGCGCGTCCGTGGATATCATTGCGCCGCACAATGAAACCTCATTGAACCTCCGCCCTGTCGCCGCCGTACCCCGCCCGGCTGTCATCCTGACCTCGGACAGGCGGTGCGTCGGCCGAGCGGCGGGGGCGCGGGAGAGCCGAAGGGCGGGGCACGTGAGCGGTGGGCAGAGCGCCGACGGCCGGGAGACGCAGCGGGACCGGGTGCGCGACGAACTGCGCGCCGCCGTGGTCTCCGGGGACCTGATCCCGGGCGCGGTCTACTCCGCTCCCAGCCTGGCGGCGCGCTTCGGCGTGTCCTCCACCCCGGTGCGGGAGGCCATGCTCGACCTGGTCAAGGAAGGGCTCGCGGTGGCCCAGCCCAACAAGGGCTTCCGGATCACCGAGGTCTCCGACCAGGACCTGGACCAGATCACCGCCGTCCGCCTGCTGATCGAACCGCCCGCCGTACGCGCCGTCGTCCCGCTGGTCCCCGCCGCCGACCTGCCCCTGCTGCGCACGCTCGCCGAGCACATCGTCGTCGCCGCGCGCGCCGGTGACCTGGTCGGATACGTCGAGGCCGACCGGATCTTCCACCTCACGCTGCTGGGCTACACCGGCAACCGGCACCTGGTGAACGTCGTCGCGGGTCTGCGCGCGCGGACCCGGCTGCTGGGCCTCGCGCCGCTGCTCGCCGACGGCAGCCTCGTCGAGTCGGCGATGGAGCACCACCAGCTCACGGACTTCGTGGAGTACGGCGACGCGGTGGGCGCCGAGCTGATGATGCACCGGCACATCGGGCATGTCCGGGGGCTCTGGGCGGCGCGCTGACGTCCCTTCCGTCCGCGTAACACAGGTTTTACCGGGCGGATCGGACGAAATTTTCTCCCCGCCCGGCGGCGCTCCGCGCGGGCTCGGCCCCGTGCGGCCCGGGGGAGTCAACTCGCAGGTGGCGGGCGGGCGTTGAGCGCCCGGACGACGATTTCCCGACCCGCTCGCGAGCCCGGTCGGATGGCTTGAACGGTGCCCTGTGCGTCGTCGCCGATTCAAGAACTTCGTGATCGACCGTTGACCGCACCCTTGTCGCTCACTTAGCGTCCTGCTCACCCCAGTGGAAGCCAAGTTCCAATGAATGGAAGTTCAGGTGAACGCTGTGAACCCGGACGATCCGTCGGCCCTCGACGCCCGATTGACCAATGTCAGCAAGACCTACCCCGGCGGCGAGACCGCGGTGACCAGCATGAACCTCGGTGTCAGGCGAGGCGAGTTCTTCTCGCTCCTGGGACCGTCGGGATGCGGCAAGTCCACCACGCTGCGGATACTCGCCGGTCTCGAACAGCCCACGGAAGGCACCGTCGCCATCGCGGGCAAGGACATGACCGGAGTGCCGCCCAACAAGCGGCCGACCAACCTGATCTTCCAGAGACTGGCGCTCTTCCCGCACCTCACCGTGGCCGAAAACATCGCTTTCGGTCCGAAGATACGCCGCCAGTCACGGGCGGAGATCCGGTCGACCGTCACCGACATGCTGGACCTGGTCGACCTCGCGGGTTACGCCAACCGCAAGCCCGCCCAGTTGTCCGGCGGCCAGCAGCAGCGGGTGGCGATCGCCCGCGCCCTGGCCAACAAGCCCGCCGTACTGCTGCTCGACGAACCCCTGGGCGCGCTGGACCTGCGGCTGCGGGTGCAGATGCAGCGCGCCCTGAAGCAGATCCAGCAGGAGTCAGGGACCACCTTCGTCTTCGTCACCCACGACCAGACCGAGGCGTTCACCATCTCCGACCGGATCGCCCTGATGAACCAGGGCCGTGTGGAGCAGGTCGGGCGGCCCGACGAGCTCTACGACCGCCCCGCCACCGAATTCGTCGCCACGTTCCTCGGCGACACCAACATCATCCGCGGCGCCGTCGCCGACCGGGTGCTGCGCGCGGACGGCTTCACCTGCCGCACGCCGGGGCCCGGCACGGCGCTGTCGGTCCGGCCCGAGGCCATCGCCATGCGGCCCCGGCTGACCAGCGACTTCGACAACCGCTTCACCGCCCGCGTCACGGACCTGACCTTCCAGGGAGCCAGCATCCGCTTCCAGGTGGCCGTGGCCGACTCCAGGCAGGAACTGGTCGTACAACTCCCCGCCAAGGACGCACGGGGGATCGCCACGGGGGACGAGGTCGAGATCGGCTGGCCGTCCGACGCCGCCGTCATGCTCGGCGCCGACTCCTAGGACTCGTCCGCGCGACGGGCCACCGGGCCTGTCCGCGCGACAGTCCCGGCCGAGCGCGGGCCCACCACCAGAAGTGCTGTGACCACCCAGGGAGAGACCATGCACAGCAACACGGGCAGATCGAACGGGGACAAGGCGGCGGCGGCCGGAGCCGCGTCGCCCGCAGGCGAAGGCACCGGCCGTACCCCGGTGTCGCGGCGCTCGCTGCTGACCGGCGGCGGCGCGGTGGCGGCCGGACTGTTCCTGGCCGCCTGCGCCTCGAACAAGCAGCCCGGCACGTCGGCGAGTTCGGGCGCGGGCAAGGGAGCGGGCAAGAAGCTCACCATCACCATGACCCCCTTCGCGGGCGCCGATCTCGGCCTCATGCCCAGGGAGTTCGCCAAGGAGTACCAGGACAAGCACCCCAACGTGCAGATCAAGATCGACGACACGCTCAACCTCGCCAAGCAGACCGCCGCCTACCAGGCAAACCCGCACAAGCCGCTGAACAACCTGGTCTTCTCCAACGGCGGCGCGACGGCCACCGGCAAGGCCACCGGTATGTACCTCAAGCTGGACTACAGCAAGATCCCCAACACCTCGCAACTGCACGCCCAGTTCGTCGAGCGCGACCACTGCGGTGTGGTGTTCGGCGCCGACCAGATGGGGCTGGTCTACAACACCAAGACCTACCCCAAGGGCTTCGCGTCCTGGACCGACCTGTGGTCGCCCGACCAGCGCGGAAAGCTCTGTTTCTTCACCATCCCCTGGTGGGCCATCGGCATGGCCGCCAAGCTCAACGGCGGCGGCTGGGACAACATGGACCCCGGCTTCAAGCTGTGGATCGAGCACGCCAAGAACATCCGCACGATCGTGACGGCCAACCCCCAGTTCCTCAACGTGCTCTCCACCAGCGAGGCCCCGCTGACCTCGCACTACCTGGGCACCTCGACGGCGTGGCACGCCCAGGGCGCGCCGCTGGGCTTCAGCCGCCCCACCGAGGGCGCCTTCTTCGACCCGGTCGGCGTCAACATCAACTCCGGCTCCTCCGACGACCAGCTCGAAGTCTGCTACGACATCGTCAACGAGATGCTCCAGCCCAAGTGGAACCAGCGCTGGGTGGACACCTCGGTCGAGATCCCCGCCTCCAGCACCTCCAAGCTGACCCCGAAGCTCCAGGCCATCCCGGCCATCGCCGCCGGCGCCGACCAGAAGTTCGTGGACGTCGACTGGGACACCGTCGGCAAGAACATGGCCGCCTGGACCGCGCGGTGGAACGAGGAAGTCGTCTCCAAGATCTGACGGCCCCGTTCGTACGACTCAGTTCTTACGGCTCAGCCCTCACGGACCGGTTCCGACAGCCCGGTTCTCACGGCTCAGCCCCGACGACGTCCACCCCACGACCGGAAGGACCTGCACGATGGCGGACAACCCTCCAGGCGGCATACGAGAAGCCGCCCCGGTGAGCGGGGCGGCGACGGCCACGGCGGAGCGCCCGGCCCCGGAGAAGCCGGGACCCCGCCGAGCGCAGCCCAAAGCCTTCACCGGCAAGGGCCGCGACCGGCGCACCGCACTGCTCCTGCTCGCGCCCAGCATCGTGCTGCTGCTCGCGGTGTTCGCCTTCGCCATGGAGTCGCTCGTCGAGTACTCCCTGCAGAAGTACCAACCCGGTGGCGTCAACACCACCAACACCCTGGCCACATGGACGAAAGTCCTCACCAGCTCCTACTACTGGTCGGTGATCTGGCAGACCGTACTCGTCGGTCTGCTGGTCACCGCGATCACCGCGGTCGTCGGCTACCTCACCGCCCTGGCACTGCACCACACCAAGCGGACCGGCTGGCGCAACGCCGGATACGCGGTGGTCTTCTCCTCGCTGGTCTTCTCCGGCATCGCCAGCGTCTACGCCTGGCAACTGCTGCTCGGCCAGGAGGGTTTCCTCAACTCCGCGCTCGGCCTGTTCGGCATCGGCCCCGTCCATCTGCTCTACGAGCGCAGCGCCGTCGTCATCGCCCTCGTGCACACCCTGCTGCCGCTGATGGTCCTGCCGATCAGCAGCACCTTCCGGCAGATCGACGGCACCCTCGCCGACGCGGCCGACGACTTCGGCGCCTCCCGCTGGCGCACCTTCCGCTCGATCACCCTGCCGCTGAGCGCGCCGGGCCTGATCGCCGGATGCCAGCTCACCTTCGCCCTGACCATCTCCAGCTTCACCGCCCCCAGCCTCCTCGGCGGCGGGCGGGTCGCGACCCTGTCCACCAGCATCTACTCCCTGGTCGGCACCACGGACTATCCGGGCGCCTCCGTCTGCGCCCTGGTGCTGCTGATCCTCGCGCTGGTCTCCACCGGAGCGTTCGTCCTCCTCCAGCGCCGGTTCGCCGAGGCCGACCAGGGCGGAGTCACCATCAGCCCCTCGCCGCCCCGCGGCATCCGCGGGCTCGGCGTGTGGATGGCCGTGCTGTACGCCTTCCAGCTCGTGCCCGCCGCGATCGTCGTGATCAGCTCGCTGTCGTCGGTCTCCTACGGGGTATGGCCGCCGCCCGGCTTCTCCACCCGCTGGTACACCAACCTCTACCACCAGGACGGCGTCATGGACGCCTTCGTCGGCAGCCTGTGGATCGGGGCGCTGGTCGCGGTGCTCGCCGTCCTGCTCGGCTCCGCCGGCGCGGTCGCCCTGGTCCGCTACCGCTTCCGGGGCAGCGGGGTGGTGCAGTCGGCGCTCTTCTCACCCGTCGTGGTGCCCAAGATCGCCTTCGGCTTCGCCGTGTTCATGCTGCTCGCCCGGGCTGGTCTGCCCTCCGGCAGGTGGGCGGTGGTCCTCGCCCACACCGTGGCGACCGTGCCGTTCGTGATCGTGCTGCTGTCCGCCGCCCTGACCCGGGCCGACCGCACCCTGGACTACGCGGCGATCGACCTCGGCGCCTCGCCGCTGCGCGCCTTCCTGCGCACGACGCTGCAGCAGATCGCGCCCGCCCTGCTCATCAGCGGCGTCTTCGCCTTCCTCGTCAGCTTCAACGAGATCGACCTGTCGATCTTCCTGCTCACCTCCGACCAGCAGACCCTGCCGGTGTGGATGTACGGCTACCTCAACAACTACCAGGACCCGACCCCCGCGGCCCTGTCCACGATCATGACCGCGCTGTCGGTGCTCGTCGTCGGACTCGGCGCCCTGCTCCTGCGTGTCGTCCAGCGCGGCCGACGACTGGAGCTGTGACCGACCGCCACCACCGCATCGGGCCACGCCGCACCCGCGTCCGCGTACCCGCACACCACCCGCCTTCGTACGACCAAGGAGACCCCCGATGGCTGAGCTGTTCCCACGGCTGCGCCACGTCTGCGACCTGGATGCCGCCTACCTGCGCGAATACTCAGGACTGCACGACGAGTACGACGGCACGATCGTCGACCTGTCGCCTGCCGGGGTGGCCTCGGCGCTGGCCGCGCTGGGCGGTCCCGCGCTGGACGACGCGCACGACGAAGCACAGCTCGCCGCCACCGAGAACGCGATGCGGACCCGGTTCGGCCGTATCCGTCAGCACCGCTGGGACCCCTGGGTCCACATCGAGGCGCTGGACCTGTCGCCGTACGACCGGCCCTACGACGACGACGCCGTACGCGTGCGGGCCAGGCGCCGCCACATGCGGCTCTGGCCGGACGCCGTGGACAACGCGATCGAGGCGCTGGACGAACTGTCGTCCTCCGTCGCCGGGATGTTCCTGCCCGCGGCGCGCGGAATGGCCGCCGAGGTCCGCGCCGACGACGGCGAGGACGGCGTACGCGCCCTGGCCGCGCTGGAACGGCTGACCGCCCACCTCGAACGCGCGGCGCGCGAGGCCGCTCCGGCAGCGGGACTCGGCAGGGCCGACCTCACCGCGCTCCTCGGCTGCGAGGACCGCGTCCCGGTGGACCTGGACGAACTGGCCGCCATGGCCGACAGCGAGTACGCGCGGATGAGCGACATCCTGGACGACGCCGCGGCCCGGCTCGACCCCGCGGGCGCCGACGACCCGGCCGCCAGGACCCGGCGGCTCAGCGCCCGGGTGCGCGCCGATCACGGCGACTTCCCGCGCATCCTCGCCGACACCCAGGCCCAGGTCGCGCTGGCCGCGCGCTTCGTGCGCGAGCGCGAACTGGTGCCCGTCGTCGACGAGGCGTGCGTCATCGAACCCAGCCCGCCCGCGCGGAGTTGGGCCGCGGGCCGGGTGAGCTGGACCGCGCCGTGGGAGACGCGCGGCCACTCGCTCTTCCACGTGACCGGACCCTCGCCGCACTGGTCGCTCGACGACCACCGCGCCTGGCTGTCCCGGTTCAACCGGCCCGCGATGGCCGTGATGGCCGTCCACGAGATCGGGCCCGGCCACTGCAGCCACGCCCTGATGATGGGCAAGGTCGACCGGCCGATCCGCAAGACGCTCTGGTCCGAGCTGTTCTTCGAGGGCTGGGCGCACTACGCCGAGGAGATGATGTGGGAGGAGGGCTACCAGGACGACAGCCCCCTCTACCAGTTCGGCATGGCGCAGGAAGCCATGATGCGGGTCGTCCGCGTCCAGGCCGCGCTCGGCATCCACACCGGCGCCCTCACCCTCGACGACGCCATCGCCCTCTTCGAACGCAAGGCGTTCCTGGCGGGACCGGCCGCGCGGGCCGAGGCGCTGCGCGGTGTGTGGGAGCCGACCTACATCCGCTACACCTGGGGCAAGGTCCTCATGCGGCGGCTGCGCGACCAGGCGAAGACCGCGTGGGGCAGCGGCTTCACGCTGCCGCGCTTCCACCGTGAGCTGATGGCCTTCGGCTCCCCGCCGGTCGGCCTGGTGGCCTCCGCGATGGGCATCGGCCCGGCGCCGCTCCCGCAGCCGGGTCCTGGCGCACCGGCGGACCAGGGGAGCGGACCGGCATGACGGCGGGCCAGCGGCCGGTCGTGGACCGGGCACTCGAACAGGGGCGGAAGGACTCCGCCCACGGCGGCACCGCCATGGTCTCCGCCATGCACCCGGCCGTCGCCGACGCGATGCTCGACGTCCTGCGGCGCGGCGGCAACGCCATGGACGCGGTGCTCACGGCCGTCCCCCTGCAAGGCGTGGTCGAACCGCAGATGACCACCCTGGCCGGTGGCATGTCCGTGCTCTACTACGACGCCGCCCGGCGCGCTTACGACTACATCGACGGCGAACTCGACCACACCCGCGACAGCCCGCCGGTCTCCGCCACCTGGGACCACTACGTGACGGTGGACGGCGCCCTCGGCGCCTCCTCCGGCCGCCGCGTCGCGGTCCCCGGCGCGGTCGCGGGCATGCACCTGGCCATGGAACGCCACGGCAGCATCCCCTGGGCCGACTACTTCGCACCCGCCGTCGAGGTCGCCGCCGCCGGCTTCCCGATGTACTCCTTCCTGTACGGCGAGGCATTCGAGGCCGCCGCGGGCCGGTTGGCGGCGCACCCGTCGGGCCGCGCCGAATTCCTGCCCGACGGCCACGTACCGCCCGTCGGGGAGCGGCTGGTCCGCCCGGCACTGGCCGAGACGATGCGGCGGATCGCCGCCGACGGCCCCGACCACGTCTACCGCGGCGCGTGGGCGTCGCGCTTCGTGGCCGCGGTCCGCGAGACCGGCGGCACCGTGACCGCCCGCGACCTCGACGACTACACCGCCCGCGCGAGCCGCCCGGTGCGGCGCGCCTACCGGGACCACGAGATCGTCGGCGCCCCGCCCCCGTCGTCCGCGGGCGTCCTCATCGGCCTCGTGCTCGGCATCCTGGAACACTTCGACCTGCCCGCCCTGGGCCACTACACCCGCGACGCCGAAGCCCTCGAAGTGCTGCGACGCGCCATGGCGTTCGCCGAATTCTTCACCGAGCGCTTCGTGAAGGACCCGCTGTCCTTCGACGTCCCGGTGGACGAACTCCTCTCGCCCGACTTCACGGCGTCGCTGGCCGCGCTGATCCGCGGCAACACCCGACGCGACCCGGCGCCCGCGAGCGGCGGTACGGTCCGGCCGCCCGGCGCGCCGCACACCCACAACACCGACCACGTCGTGGCGGTGGACGGCGCGGGCAACATGGCGTCGCTCACCCACAGCGTCTACGGCACCACCTTCGGCACCGGCCTGGTCGTGGACGGCGTCCACGTCAACAGCGGCAACAGCTTCCCCGGCACCGGCGACGGCGACGGGCGGCGCGTCCTGTCGCCCTTCCCGCCCACCATGGTCGCCCGCGACGGAACCCCGCACCTGGCCCTCGGGTCACCGGGCCTGTCCGCGCGCGCCACCGCGATCGTCCTGGCCAACCACCTCGGATACGGCCTCGACCTGGCCGAGTCGATCGACGCGCCGCGCTTCCAGGGCGTCCAGACCGACCAGCCGTTCACCGTCGAGGCACGGATCGACCCGCGGGTGCTCGACGCGCTCGCCACCCGCTACGGCGCCGACGTACGACTGACCACCCCCTACTTCTGGCACTTCGGATCCGTCCACGCGGTGGAAGTCGACGCGGACGGCCACCGCCACGGATACTGCGACCCGCGGCGCCCGGGACGGGCCACGGGATGGTGACCGACCTGCCCGAACAGCCGCCCAAAGCAACCGACTTGGGACGACAGGAGACGCACGTACCCATGGCAGAGGACACCGAAGTCCCCGTACCGGCCCCCAGCGAGAACACCAAGTCACCCAGCTACATGGGGCGCATCCTCAACTTGCTGGAGCAGTCCGTGGTCGCCGAGGGCGCACCGCTGACCCTCACCGAACTGGCGGCGGCGGCCGACGCGCCGCTGTCCACCGTGTCCCGGCTGACGGCCCAGCTCGTCACCTGGGGCTTCCTCAACGAGACCACCTCGCACCGCTTCGTGCCCGGCCGACGGCTCGCCGCCATGGCCGCGGCCGTCAGCGAACACCTCTACAGCAACGACCGCCTCCAGCAGGCCACCCGGCTGCTCACCGGCGTCACCGGCGAGAGCACGACCGCCGGACGCATCGTGGGGAACAGCATGTTCATCATCGCCCGCACCGAGTCCGAGCAGCCGCTGCGCGCGGTGAACCGCATCGGCGAGTTCATACCGCCCGACAACTCCGCGCTCGGCAAGGCCATCATGTCCCGGCTGCCCCGCGCCCGGCAGCTCGCGCTGCTGCGCGGCGCCGACGTGGCGGATCCCGAGGCCACGCTGGAGAAGATGCAGCCGGAGCTGGAGGAGGCCAGGCGGCGCGGCTACGCCGTGGACGAGGAGACCTACAGCGTGGGCCTGCGCTGCCGGGCCGCCGCCGTCGTCGGCCCCGACGGCGTCGCGGTCGCCGGACTCTCCATCAGCGGACCCGCCGCCCGCTTCACCCTCGACCTCGCCGAAGGAGCCGTTCCCGCGCTGCGCCAGGAGGCGTCCGCGATCGGCGACATGCGGTGACCCCCGCCGCGGCCGGGGACACCGTCCCCGGCCCCGGCGACGACAAGAACCCGAGCACCGATCCCCGTATCAGTACCCGTATCAGCAAGGAGACACAGCGGATGAGCGACACCACAGCCACCGGTACCCCGGCCGCGCAGCCCGGCCACACCGTCGAGACCGTCCCCGTCACCCGCGTGGACAACGGGCACGACCTCGCGCTCACCGTCCACCGCCTGACCGGCGCCCGGCCGGGGCCCACCCTGGTCGCCTTCGGCGGCGTCCACGGCGACGAGGCCATGGGACCCGAGGAGATCCGCAGGTTCGTCTCGTCGGTCGACCCCGCCGAACTGGCGGGCACGATCGTCGCCGTACCGGTGGCCAACCCGTACGCGTACGCGGCGATGTCCCGCTTCACCCCGCAGGACGGCCTCAACCTCAACCGCATCTTCCCCGGCGACCGCAACGGCTCGGTCACCGAGCAACTGGCCGCCGTGCTCGCCGAGATCATGCTCCAGGCCGACTACTTCGTGGACTTCCACTCCAGCGGCCTGTACTCCACGGTCGAGTACTCCTACATCATGGACGACGGCCGGGAGATGGCCACGTCCTTCGGCGCCGCGCTGCTCTACCACCACGAGCCTTACGAGGGCACCTCCAACGCCTGGGCGATCAAGAACGGCATCTCCTCGACCGTCTGCGAACTGGGCGGCGGCGGGCAGCTCACCGACGCCTTCCTCGACAAGGCCGTACGCCAGGGCCGCAACATGCTCAAGGGCATCGGCATGCTGGAAGGCGCCCCCGAGGCGATCGTCGAGCAGCAGACGGTGATGACCGAACTCGTCACGCTGCGCCCGACCAAGGGCGGCACGATGATCTCCCACTTCACCCCTGACCGGCTCGGCGAGGTCATCAAGGGCGGCACGGTGCTGGGCGAGGTCGTGGACCCGTACACCTTCGAGACGCTGGAACAGCTCGTCGCGCCGTACGACTCCAACATCCTGGTGCTCAGCCGCGAGGGCTACTCCCGCACCGCGCCGGGCGACTACGGCTTCATGGTCGGCAACGCCGGCACCACGACCACCGTCGACGAGCTGTTCGGCGCCTGAGCGCAGGGGCGCGAGCCAGCGGGCGACCGGTGTAGCGGAGACGAGGAGCGGCGTACCGGCATGGACATCAGACACGTCCACGTGGTGGACCCCGAGAGCGAACAGATCCTCAGGGACCGGCGGATCACCCTGGAAGGAGACCGGATCACCGCCGTCACGGCCGACACCCCCGACCCACTCGCGCCCGGCGACGTGGACGGCACCGACCTGTACGCGGTCCCCGGCTTCATCGACTGCCACGTGCACGTCACCTCGGTGACCGCCGACGAGTGGGCCGACACCGGGATGGCGCCCAGCTACGTCACCGCCCACGCGCTACGGGAACTGCGCGCGATGCTCGAACG
This sequence comes from Streptomyces sp. NPDC024632, assembly GCF_055559175.1. Classification (NCBI taxonomy): domain Bacteria; kingdom Bacillati; phylum Actinomycetota; class Actinomycetes; order Kitasatosporales; family Streptomycetaceae; genus Streptomyces; species Streptomyces sp. NPDC024632. Next base: position 68,179 of record NZ_JBVHLD010000023.1, on the reverse strand, counting down.
CGGCTTCACCACCGTCCGGGACGCGGGCGGCGCCGACGCCGGGCTGGCCGACGCCCTGGACGAGGGGCTGGCGCCAGGACCCCGGCTGTACGTGTGCGGCAAGGCGCTGTCGCAGACCGGGGGCCACGGCGACCTGCGCCCCCGTGGCCGTTACCACGCCGACGACCATCCGGCCGTGCCCGGCATCGGCCGGATCGTCGACGGACCCGACGCACTGCGCACCGCCGTACGCGAAGGCGTACGGTCCGGGGCGTCGTTCGTGAAACTCATGCTCTCCGGCGGGATCTCCAGCCCCACCGACCGGATCGACACCCCGCAGTACAGCGAGGACGAGATCCGCGCGGCGGTCGACGAGGCCGCGCGGGCGGGCGTCTACTGCGCCGGGCACGCCTACACCCCGCAGGCGGTGGCCCGCGCGCTGCGCCTGGGCGTACGCACCATCGAGCACGGCAATCTGATCGGCCCGGACGAGGCCCGGCTGTTCGCCGAGCACGACGCGTACTACGTGCCGACGCTGGTGACGTACACGGTGCTGGCGCAGGAGGGTCCGCTCCACGGGCTTCCGCCCGCGAGCACCGCCAAGGTCGCGGCCGTCCGGGACAGCGGCCTCACCGCGCTCGCCCACGCCCACGCCGCCGACGCCCCGATCGCCTTCGGCACCGACCTGCTCGGCGCGATGCACGTCCACCAGTCGCGGGAGTTCGCGCTGCGGGCCAGGGTGCAGCCGGGCTGGGCGGTGCTGCGCAGCGCCACCACCACCGGCGCCCGGCTGCTCGGCGCGGCCGGTGAACTCGGTGTGCTCGCGCCCGGCGCCCGCGCCGACATCGTCCTGACCCGCCACAACCCCGCTGTCCACGTCGAGCGGCTGGCGGACCCGGAGGCCGAGGTCGCCGCCGTCTTCTCACGGGGCCGCCTCGCGGTACGCCGCTAGGCGCCGCCAGGGCCCCGGCGCCGCACGCGGCAGCACCATCACACGAGACAGGGAGCCGTATGCACCACCCACCGCACCTCACCAACCCGACCCGCGCGTGCGGGAGTTCGAAGGTCTTCCCGGTCGGCCTTGGCGGCATGCTGCTGTCCATCGAAGGGCGCCCGGACCGCGCCCGCGCCACGGCGACGATCCACACCGCGCTCGACGCCGGAGTGACCCTCATCGACTCCGCCTCCGCCTACCACACAGGTGCCGACGAAGTAGGGCACAACGAGACGCTGATCGCCGACGCGCTGGAGAGCTGGGACGGCGACGCCTCCGGAGTCACGGTGGTGACGAAGGCGGGCCGGGTCAGACCGGGCGACGGGCGGTGGCTCACCGACAGCAGCCCCGACCACCTCGTCCGCTCGGCCGCCGCCTCCCGCGACCGGCTCCGCCTGGACCGTATCGAGCTGTTCTTCCTGCACGCCCCCGACCCGGTGGTGCCGATCGCCGACTCACTGACGGCGCTGCTCCGGCTGGTCGCCGACGGGACCGTCACCTCGGTCGGTGTCTCCAACGTCACCGTCGCCGAACTCGACCAGGCACACGAGCTGTTGGGTGACGCCCTCGTCGCCGTGCAGAACGAGTTCTCACCCAGCGCCGTACAGCACCGCGCGGTCCTGCGTCGCGCGGAGGAACTCGGTCTGGCCTTTCTGGCCTGGCGGCCGTTGGGCACCATCGGCACGAAGGACGACGAACTCACCGCCGCCTTCACCGAGATCGGCCGCGCCCACGACGCCAGCCCGCAACGCACCGCGCTGTCCTGGCTGTTGTCCACCAGCCCGGCCCTCATCCCCATACCGGGCGCCCGCCGCCCCGAGACGATCCTCGACTCCGCCCGCGCCGCCGAACTGCACCTGGGGGAGGACGAAGTGAGCCGACTGGACGCGGCGGTCGCGAGCCGCGTGCCGTCCTAGGCGAGAGGAGTTCCGAAGGTCGCGCCTCAGGAGCGGGGCCGCGCCATCCGTACGACCGCGGTCCCGCGCTGGAGATCGACGGTCGTACGGTTCGCGGGCGCGCCGTCCTCCTCGTCGTCCCGCAGCACGAGGGCCGACTGCCGCTCCTTCAACTCGTTCTGCTTGCCCGGCGAGAAGCTCGCGTGCAGCATCTCGAAGCCGGTGGACGAGATCTGCCCCTGGCGGCCAGGGCCGCGCCACGGCAGGATTCCGGCCCGCCCGGCCCGCATGAGCATCTGATCGGCGAAGGCCACCAGGGTCAGCAGGATGACCAGACCGGGCAGGGTCATGAAAACGACGAACGTCATGCCCCCAGTATCGCCGTCCGGGCGCCGGTGATCCATGGGCCGACAGAGGCCGGTCCGGCCCGCGCGCCACCGCGTCGGCCGAGCGAGGGGTCCGGCGGGAGGCGCCCTCTGAGCATGGTGCTGGGCGGTCTCGTGACCGCGGGGACCGCTCACGCCGACGTGGCACCAGGGGTGTCGATCGACCTCGGCGGCGCGGGCGGCGGCGACTTCATCGCGGACACCGGCACCGGCGGCAGGCCCGACACCATTCCCGCGGGCGCTCCCAGCTTCCCGAACTGGGGACGGACCGTCGCCCACCCGATCCCCGCCGACATCTGGAACACCTCACGCGTCGGGGACTCCTCCTACAGCATCCCCGGTCTCACGCCGGGCGCCGACTACCAGGTCCGTCTCTACTTCATGGATTGGTACTACACCCACTCCGGTCAGCGTGAGTTCGACGTCACGATCGACGGCGCCAAGGTCCTGACCGACTTCGACATCATCGGCGCGGCCGTGGCGGCGGGCGCGGACGGCCAGGAAGCCTTCGGCGTCGAGAAGGACTTCCCCGTCACCGTGGACGCCTCTGGCACTCTCTCCCTCGACTTCACCCGCGGCTCCGCCAACCAGGCCCAGGTCAACGCCATCGTCGTGACGCCCGCGAGCTGACGACCCGCCTCCGGCACGCATCGTCCACGTGATCGCGGTCGGCCGGCCGGGCGGTGCCTCGATGGCGGGTCCGGCCGACCGCGCTGCCGTACGCGGGACCGGGACCCCGGTCCGGCTACGGGCGGCGGCGGGGCTTGCCGCGCTTCGCGCCGCCCGTACCGCCGCTCTTGCCGCCCTTGCCTCCGGCACCCCGGCCCGGCGCGGGCTTGCGGCGCGCCTGCGACACCTTGTCCGGGCGTTTGTCCTTCGCCTTGTCCTTGGCCTTCGCGGCCTGCGCCCCCGGTGCGGACCGCTCCGGGAGCGGCCGGCCGCGCGTGCTGTTGACGGTGCGACCGCGCACGATGCCGATGAGGTGTTCCACCAGCTCCGTGGTCTCCTCCTGCGGCCAGGACAGGGCGACGCGGGACTCGGGCGCGTCCGGGACCGGACGGTAGGTGAGGTCCCTGCGGTGGTGCAGCCGCGCGAGCGACTGGGGGACGATCAGCAGGCCCACACCCGCCGCGACCAGTTCCACGGCGTCCGCCGTGGTGGCGGGCCGCTCCTTCGCGGGCTGCCCCGGTGGCGTCTGCCAGGTGAGGGTGTCGTCCAGGGGGCGCAGCACGATGTCGTCCGCGAGGTCGGCCAGCGACACCTCGTCGACCGCCGCGACCGCGTGGTCCTTGGGGACGACGACCACCGTCGTCTCCGTGTAGAGCGGGATCGCGCTGAGGTCCGCGCCGTCGACCGGCAGCCGTACGAATCCGGCGTCCGCGCCGGACCCGCCGCCGTCCCGCAGCGCGCCGAACGCCTCGGCGGCGGGCACCGGGACCAGGGTGAGCGGGACCTCCGGCAGTCGCTCGCTCCAGATCCGCACCCACTTGGTCGGCATCACGCCCGGAACGTATGCGAGCCGGAACGAAGGAGGTACTTCCGAACCTGTCACCCCAGCAGGTTATCCGCTGGTGGTCGGAGGCGGCGCACGCGCTCGTTACCCTTGACGGCATGACGTCGCAGCAGACCGCCCAGACCATGAAGCCCGCGACAGCGGCGAAGAAGCTGGGTGTGTACCTCCAGGCCACACCCGCCGAGTTCCAGGAGGGTGTCGTCTCGCGCACCGAGCTCAACGCGCTCCAGGCCGATCCCCCCGAGTGGCTGGTGGAACTGCGGCACAACGGACCGCACCCCCGCCCTGTCGTCGCGTCCAAGCTCGGCGTGTCCATCGCGGGTCTCGCGCGCGGCGGCGTGACCGAGGCGCTCACCACCGAGGAGATCGAGGCGCTGAAGCGGGACCAGCCGCAGTGGCTGGTCGAGGAGCGTGCCGTGCAGGCGGAGGTCCGCAAGGAAGCGGTGCGGATCAAGGAGAAGAACGCGGAGCGCGCCGCCCGTACCCGCTGACCTTTTTCCGCTGACCCGTACCCGCTGACCTTTGTCCCCCGACCTTTGTCCGCTGACTCCGGCGCGGATTCGTTGACCACATATTGACCAGTGGTAAGAACGGGGTCCATCATCGGTGCGTCGCCGAACACCTCGGCGTCCGGACGCCGAGACACCGGCACCCGCCCCGCGCGGACAGGACTGGTGGGCCCATGGTCAGCAGCGAGAGCCGCTGGGAGAAGCGGCAGCGGATCCGTACGCACCTCCTCGACCTCGTCGAGGAGACCGCGACCGGACGACCGCTGCCCGGTGAGCGCCAGCTCTGCGAGACCCTGGAGGTCTCCCGCCCGACGCTGCGCTCGGTGATGGACGACCTGGTGCGCGACGGACTGCTGATCCGGGCCCACGGGCGCGGCGTCTTCGTCGCCGAGGACAAGGTCGCCCAGCGCCTGGGGCCGGCCGCGGGGCCGGGACCGAGCCTGGGCGTCGGCGGTGTGGACGGCGCGTGGACCAGCCGCACCGTGGAGTTCACCGCCATGGCCGCCGGACCCAGGATCGGCCGCCGCCTCGGCACCGCCCCGGCCGACCGGATCCTGCGGATCGCCCGGCTGCGGCTGGTCGACGGCGACCCGATGTGCGTCGAGACGCTGCACATACCGCTGGCGCTGGTCCCCGGCCTCACCGCCCACGACCTGGAGACCGACTCCTTCTACCGCCTGCTCGGCAGCCGGTACGGCATCCTGCTCACCCGCGCCTCACAGCTCATCGAACCGACCGTGGTGGACGAGACCGAGGCCGAACTGCTCGGCGTGCCCGTCCACACCCCGGCCCTGCTCTTCGAACGCGCCGCCAGGGACGCGGACGGGCGCGTCGTGGAGTTCACCCGCTCCGTCTACCGGGGCGACCGGTACCGCATCCTCACCGAACTGTCGCTCGCCCCCGAGCCCGACAGCGGACGCGTCCTGGGCGGCTCCTGGTCTGCGGCCTCGCGCGTACCGGGCGCCGACACCCTGGTCCTCGACCCCTACTGGAACGACAACGGGTAGCCCCCGCGCCCACCCACGACTCCTCCGTCACCCCCCACCCCGCGCCGCCGCCCCCGGCCGACGCGGCGCACCCCCACGCCCCGAAGGGACGGATCATGCTTCGTCGCAGGCTCATCCTCGCCACGGCCGCCGCCTGTTCGGCCGCCCTCGCCGGTGCCATGGCCGCGGGCGCCATGACGACCGACAGCGGTACGTCCGGACCCGGTACGTCGGCCGCCGCGTCGAGCGGCGCCGCCCACCGGCCGCCCGCCGCCCGTACCGCCGCCTCCGCCGTACAGCTACAGACCTGGCTCTACCCCGGCTCCGCAGGCGACTCCACCTGCACCGCGCCGAGCGAATACGCCGACAACCGGGTCAAGAACGGCGCGCTCAAACCCGAGTACTGGAGCGTCACCGGCAAGGGCAAGGTCAGCCTGGAGACCACGGCCGCCGGGCTCTGCAACACCTACAGCGCCGCCAACGTCGCCGACCTCAAGGCGCACTCCGCCTACCAGTACCCGACCGTCTCCGGCATGACCACCGCCGACGTCCACGCCCTGGTCAGCAGCAGTGCCAACCGGAGCGACGCCGTCTCGCAGCTCACCTCCTTCGTGGTGACCAACCAACTCACCGGCGTGGATGTCGACATGGAGGACTACTGGTCCTGGAGCGCCGCCGACTTCACCAACTACAAGACCTTCCTCGGCCAGCTCGCGACCTCCCTGCACGCGCAGGGCAAGAAACTCGTGGTCGACGCGCCCGCGATGACCGAGGACGCCGCCTTCTACGACTACGCCGCCGTCAGCGCCAAGGGCGTCGACGAACTGGACATCATGGCGTACGACGAGGAGTTCGACACCGCGCCCGGCAGCCGCTGCCTGCCGATCACCCCGCTCGCCTGGCTCAAGCAGGTCACGCGGTACGCGCAGAGCAAGATCCCGGACCCGTCGCGGCTGGTCATCGCCCTGCCCTCGTACGGCATCAGCGCGCCCGACCCGTGCGACCTGGACGCGGTCACCGGCAACATCCAGTTCAGCGACATGAAGCACAGCCCCGGCTTCTCCACCGACCCGAGCACGATCGCCGCCCGTCGCGACGCCTCTTCCGGAGAGATCCGCTGGGTCTCCGGAGGAAGGCTCTACGACTACGTGGACAGCACCGCGCTCAACTCCAAGCTGGCGGTGCTGACCTCACTGGGCGTCACCAAAGTCTCCGTCTGGTCCCTCGGCGGCGGGAACCCCTGGTTCACCGGGTGACTCTCCGTCAGTGCGGGTGAAGCGCGCGACCCGCGGGACCGGCCCGAGTCCGGTTCCGCGTACGCCGCCTGACGCGCCCTCATAGGGCACTCGCGCCGAGCTTCACCACGACGGCCCGTTTCCCTCCGCGGTCGGTCGGTGTCAGGCTGTGGCCATGAAGGGGCACATTCCGCAGGAGACAACGAGTTTCGTCGGCCGTACGGCGGAACTCGCGCGGCTGGACATGGCGTTGGCACACCGCCGGCTGATCACCCTCACCGGGCCCGGCGGAGTCGGCAAGACACGGCTCGCGCTGCGGGCGGCGGCGCGCGCGTCGGTCGGCCGCGTCGCCGTGGAAGTCGCCGCGGAACAGGAGCCGGGCGCGGACCGGCGAATCGGTTCTGCGGAAGACACCGACTCCTCCCGCTTCCCCGACGGCACCTGGTGGGCCGACCTCGCCACCCTCGACAGCCCGCACCTGCTGCTCGCCACCGTCAGCGACGCCGTCGACCTCGCCGACCACTCACCGCGGATGCCCGTCGAGGCACTGTGCGAATGGCTCGCCGACAAGCGCCTGTTACTCGTGCTCGACTCCTGCGAGCACCTGATCGAGGCGTGCGCCCACCTCGTCGGAGAACTGCTGACGGCCGCGCCCGGCCTGACCGTACTGGCCACCAGCCGCCGCCCGTTGGCCTCCGCCGTGGAGGAACTGATCGACGTCGCACCGCTGTCGGCAGAAGGACAGGACGCGCTCGCCCTCTTCAACCAGCGCGTCACCGGCCGCCTCGGCCACACCCCGCTCGCGGAACCCGGCGCGGCGGAGGCCGCCGCGACCATCTGCCGCCGCCTCGAAGGGATACCGCTGGCCATCGAACTGGCCGCGGCCCAGGTCGGCCCCGCCACCGTCGCCGACGTCGCCGACCGCCTCGGCTCACGCTTCGACGTCCTGTCCCGCACCGGCTTCGTCTGGCCCCGGCGCCACCAGACACTGCGCACCGCGATCGGCTGGAGCCACGAGCTGTGCACCCCGCAGGAACGGCTGCTCTGGGCCCGGCTCAGCGTCTTTCGCGGCGCCTTCGACCTGGCCGCCGCGGAAGCGGTCGCCACCGGCGGCCCGCTGCGCGCCGCTGACGTCGCGCCGACCCTGGAACGGCTGGTCACCCAGTCGGTGATCATCAGGACGGCCCCCGCCGAGGACGCGTCGAGCGGCGCAGGACACCGCGAGCGCTACCGCATGCTCGACACGATCCGCGAGTACGGCGGTGAGTGGCTGCGCGAGCTGGGCGAGTCCGCCGCGACCGCCCGCCGTCACGCCGACTACTTCACCGGCCTCGCCCGCTGGGCGGACGGGAGCTGGTCGAGCCCCGACCAGCTCCTCGGCTATCGGGTGATCGAGGACACCCACCCCGACCTGCGCTCCGCCCTCGACCACTGGCTCGTCCACGACCCGGCGCAGGCCGCCGAACTGGCCGGGCTGCTGGTCTACTTCTGGACCTGCTGCGGCCACCTCAAGGAAGCCCGCTCCTATCTGGAGCGCGCCCTGGAACTGCACACCGCGCAGGACCGGGCCCGCGCCCGCGCGCTCACCGGCCTCGGGGCCACGGTCACCCTCCAAGGGGACTACGCCCTGGCCACCGAGATCAGCGCCGAGGTGGAGGCCGCGGCCGAAGCGGGCGGCGACCAGGAGGAGCGGATCGCCGCCGCCTGCCTCACCGGCCTGCTGGGCCTGCTCATGGGCCAGCCGCGCAAGGCACTGGACGCGGTACGCGCGGCGCTCGGCGGCGCGCCCGGCTTCGCCTTCGACTCCCCGGACCGGCTGCGCTGCAACCTTGTCGAAGTGCTCTCCCTCACCGCCCTCGGGGACTTCGCCGAAGGCCGCGAGCGGGCCCTCGAACTGCGCGAGCACTGCGTACGCACCGGCGAGGTCTGGACCCGCTCCTACCTGGACTACCAGCTCTCCGTCGTCGCCCTCTTCTCCGGCGCCCCCACCGAGGCCATCGGCTACGCCCGCACCATGCTGGAGAGCAAACGCCTCATCGGGGACGCCTTCGGCATCGCGCTCGGCCTCGACCTGCTCGCCGCGGCCCTGGCCGCCGAGGGCCGGGCCGAGCAGGCCGCGTCGGTCTACGGCACCGGCGGCGCCTATTGGCGCAGCGTCGGCCACCCGCAGCGCGGCGCGCCGGAACTCCAACTGGTGCGCGAGCGCTGCGAGGAGACGGCCCGCGCGGCGCTCGGCGACCAGGCGTACGCCGCCGCGTACGCCCAAGGGTCCACCGCCCACGGCCCGACCGCCCTGGCCGCCGCCCTCCAGCCGGACAACCACACCGCGTGAGCGGCCCGTTCACCCCTGCCGGAGACCCGCGAGGGAACGGCGCGGCCGGTCGGACATCCGTCGGCCGGGGCCGGGGGGAGGTCGGCCCCGGCCGACGGGAACGTGCCGCGCTGTGGGGTTCGCGGCACCGGGCGGGAAGGAAGTAGGAGGCGGCGACGGTCAGTTGGAGAAGTCCTGCGTCATCCAGACCGTGCCGGAACCGTCGCGGTAGACGTCGATGCCGATGTGCGTGTAGCCGCTGCTGAGGATGTTGCGGCGGTGGCCGTCGTCGGGGGCCTTCTCGTCGAGCATCATCTGCGTCAGACCGACCGCGCTCGCGGCGATCGCGGAGGCGGAGGAGCCCACACCGCCGCCCTCGCCGATGTTCTCGCCCGCCGACGTCCAGTGCACCCCGGCGGCCGTCTCGCGGTCACCGAAGGCCGGTTCGCCCGGGCACTGGTGGGACAGGCCGCAGCCGGACGCCATCACCTGATTGTGCGCGGCGGCGCTCTTGTTAAGCCCTTCGAGCAGCGTGTACGGGGCGAGGCCCTCCGCGGCGCGATTGCGGTTGATCAGGTCGAGCACCTGCCGCACGGCGTCCCCGGCGCTCGGCGGGTTCGTCGTGGCGGGCGGCGCGGGAGTCGTCGCCGAGGGGCTGGGCGCCGCCGTCGTGGGCGCGGTGGTCACCGGGGCGCCGGTCGGCGTGGCCGTCGGCTTGGGGCTCGGCCGGCCGGGGCGCGGGCGGTGCGTGGTGGAGATGGTCGCGGCGGGGGCGGTGGGCCGGAAACCGGCCGGCTTGCCGCCGGGCCTGTGCCCGGCCGACGCGCTCGTGTCGCCGGAGCCGGAGCCGGAGCCGCTGTGCCCGGCGGTGGGCGACCCCTGATGCGGTGCCCCGAGGCAGGCGAAGGCGGTGCCGCCACCGAGTACGGCCAGGGCCGCGGCTCCGGTCACCGCCATGCGTATCCGCGGCTTGCGCCTCGCCCTGTGCTGGCCATGGGCGGAGTTACGGGAGTGGGCACGGCGGGACGAACTCATCGCTGGCACCTCGTGGTGGGGGAGACATGTCGTGAGGGGGGACCCGCTCACAGGAACGGTCCGGCGGGCACGACCCTAGGCCGCCGGAGCCGTCCGATCCGCCGTCCGAGCCCAACTTCACGTTCCCCTAAGGAAAGCCGCAGATTCCGCTGAGCCCCGCCCCCGGCCGGGCGGGCGAAGAACCGCGGACACCGCGCCTCACCAGGACACCTCGCTGGTGACCTCCTTGGCCTGCGGACGCAGCGTCGCCGTCAGCTCCGAGCGGTGGCGCGCCCCGGTGAAGGTGATGGTGAGCGTGTCCGGCGCGCTCTGCCGGGTGCTCGTGGTGAAGCCGATCGCGGGCACCGCCGAGACCAGGCACACCGCGTCCGCGCCGAACCGTATCGACGCCTGACCGCCGGTCGACTCGAAACTGTGCGTCCCGGCGCCCCCCTCGCAGTCCGGCGGCCGGGAGGCGGTCGACGGCGGCGCGGCCGGCGCGGAGGACGGGCTGGTCGCGGTCGCCGTCGGGCGACGGGTCGAGGGGGACGGCGACACCGTGGGCTTGCGGGTCCGCGTCGGCGACTGCCGGGGCGTGGCCGTCGGCGAGCCGATCACCACGGAACTGGGCGAGTTGGTGGCGATCCCGGCCGCCACATCCCGCGCGGACGGCGGCAGCGGCGCCGTCGAACCCACCACGAAGCGCACGGTCAACGACACCGCCGTGACGGTGAGGACCGTGCACGACAGCCAGATCAGGAAATGGCGCAAGGACCGGGGCACCGGGCCATCATGGCCGATCCGTTACGGTGTGCCGCATGGCGAGCGTCCTTGTCGTAGAAGACGATCCCGGCATACGTGCCGAACTGATCGGGATACTCACCCGCGACGGGCACGAAGTCCGCAGCGCCGCCGACGGATTCAGCGGATTGCGCGAGGCGACCAGAACGCCGTTGGACGCGGTGATCCTCGACCTCGGCCTGCCCGACCTCGACGGCGGCGACGCGCTGCGCATGATCCGCGGCATCTCCCGCGTACCGGTCCTGATCGTCACCGCCAGGGACGACGAGGCCGAGATCATCCGGCTCCTCAACGCGGGCGCCGACGACTACCTGGTCAAACCCTTCTCCGGCGGACAGCTCACCGCCCGCCTCGGCGCCGTCCTGCGCCGCTCCGCGGGCCCCGACGGCAGGACCGGCGCCCCCAATCTGCGCGAGCCCGTCACCCTCGGACCGCTGCGCATCGACCCCGGACCCCGCACCGTCCACCTGCACGGACACGAAGTCCCCCTGACCCGCCGCGAGTTCGACCTGCTGTCCTTCCTCGCCGCCAACGCCGACACCGTCGTGTCCAAACGGCACATCCTCACCGAAGTCTGGCGCGACCCCTACGTCGAGGATCAGACCATCGACGTCCACCTGTCCTCCCTGCGCCGCAAACTCGGCGAGAGCGCGGCGGCGCCGAGCCTGCTGCGTACGGTGCGCGGCGTCGGCATCAAACTGGTGACCCCGCGGTGAGAGGGACCCTGGCCAGGGTCGCCCTGGCCGTCACCTCGATGGTGGCCCTGTCCTTCCTCATCCCGCTGGGCCTGCTGGTCCGCTCCGAGGCCCGCAACCAGGCGATCACCGCCGCCGAGCAGCGCGCCGCCGCCCTGGCGCCGGTCCTCACGCTCACCGACGACCCGGCCGCCGTACGGCAGGCCGTCTCGGGCCTCGACCCGTCGGGAAACCTGGCGGTCCACCAGCCCGCCGGCCGCTCCATCGGCGCGGGCCACGCACCCCACTCCCTGCTGGTGCGCGCACAGCACGACGGCGAGTCACTGGCGCAGGACCTGCCGGGCGGCGGCTGGGTCTACCTCCAGCCGGTCGTGCTGCCGCAGGGCCGGGTCGCCGTCGTCGAGGAATTCGTCCCCGAAGCCGAGCTGAACCGCGGGGTGAACGCGTCGCTGACCGTGATGGCGCTGCTCGCCGTCGGCCTGGTCGTCGGCTCCGTCCTGGTCGCCGACCGCCTCGCCTCCCGCGTCGTACGGTCCTCCCGCAACCTCTCCTGCGCCGCCAACGCGCTCGGCCGCGGCGACCTGGAGTCCCGCGTCGACCCCATGGGGCCGCCGGAACTGCGCGAGGCCGGGCAGGCGTTCAACGCCATGGCCGCACGCATGCTGGAACTCCTCGCCGTCGAGCGGGAATTGGTCGCCGACCTGTCCCACCGTCTCAGGACACCCCTGACCGCCCTCCAGTTGGCCACCGAACGCATGGGTACGGGACCGGACGCCGCCCCCGTGGCCGCCGCGGTCGCCCAGCTCGAAACACAACTGCACGCCGTCATCACCGCGGCCCGCACACCGCTGGCCGTCGGACACATGGGCGCGCCCCAACTCGACCGGCCCGAGCAGGTGTTGTGCGCCGCCACGGTGATCGTCCGCCGCCGCGCCGGATTCTGGACGACGCTCGCGGAACAGCAGGGCCGCCCCTGCCTGGTGGAAGTGACCGGCGAGGACGCCCTGATCGACCTGCCGGAGGACGACCTCGCCGCCGTCATCGACGCGCTCGTCGGCAACGTCTTCCGGCACACCGCGCCCGGCACCGCCTTCGCGCTGCGCCTGGTGCGCGCCGCCCAGTCCGTCACCCTCACCGTCGAGGACGCGGGCCCCGGCATCCCGGACCCCGACGACGCCCTCGTCCGCGGCGCCAGCACCGCGTCCACCGGCCTCGGCCTCGACATCGCCCGCCGCGCCGCCGCCGCGACCCGCGGCGCGCTGGACATCGACCGCGGCCCGATGGGCGGCACCCGCGTCGCCGTCCGCTTCGGCCTCGCCTCACCGCCGCCCAAGCGCGGACCGCTGCACCGCAGGCGGGCCCGCCTGCGCAAGTCGCCGGTCTGACGCGGCGGCCACGAAGAAGTCCTGCCCCGCGGCCGAGGGCGTGGGCCGCGGTGGCCGATTCAGCGCTCGGGAGCCGGTACCGCTCGCGCGGTGAGCCGGGTCCAGCCGGCGGGCGGCGCCAGAAGCGTACGCACATGCGGCCTGCGCGTGCGCAGCCGCACCTCGCCCCGGTAGCCGCTCAGGATGAGGTGGCCGAGGTGTTCGAGCGCCCTGACGGCGAAGCCGCTCGCCGGACACATGCCCTCGCCCTTGCCGAACGGCAGGTAGGACCGCCGCTGTTCGTCGGTCGGCCGCTCCCAGCGCGAGGGGCGGAAGTCCAGCGGCGCCTCCCAGACGGCCGCCGACCGGTGGATCGCGTGCGTGCCGATGAGGACATGCTCGCCCTCGCGGACCTCGGCCCCGGCGATCTCGTGGTCGGCGGCGGCCACTCTCATCAGCCGCCAGGCGGTCGGATACAGGCGCAGCGCTTCCCTGACCAGGCGGTGGACCTGCTCCCGCCGCACCGTCGGGGTGTCGTAGCCGTGCCGGACCCCGAGCAGCACCACCCATTCGAGCGTCACGCCGGTGAAGCCGACCGTGGACAGCACGAGGCGTTGCAGCACCTGCGCGCGATCGGCCGTCGACAGCTCGCCGGGCAGCCCCAGCACGAGGTCGACCAGATCCCGCGCCCCGTCCTCCTGAGCGGACAGCCGCCCGAGCTGTTCGGCGAGCCCGGCCCGGACGGCGGGCACCGTACGGTGCGAGCGTCTCAGCACATGGCCGACGACGTCGTCGGCGACCACACTCGACGTCACATACGTGTCGGCGAGCGCGTTGATCGCGGTGTGGCTCCGGTCCGCGATGACGGGGCCGAAGTACCGCCGGACCACCTCGACGCCCCAGTGCTGGTGCCGCAGACGGCCGCGACCGTCACACACCTCGCCGAGAGCCGCGTCGAGGTCGAAGGACGACGCGGGATCGTGCCGGGCCAGGACCCTGAGCAGTTCACGCGAGGCTTCGCCCCTGACCGCCGGGGGCAGGGACTCCGGCCCGAGGCGGAAGAATCCGGACTGGGACAGATAGTCGCCCGCCTGCTCGACCAGCACGTCACGGGCCGCGCCGCCGTCGGCCACGAACAGGGTGCCGAAGCGCAGCCGGAACGGCCCGTCACGGCCCGCCGCCTGCTCCTCCCACCGCCGCAGGTCCGGCCACAGACTCTTCCTGTCGAGGAACACGGGTCGCCCGCCTTGTCGGATACGGGACGGAACGCGCGCCGCGTACGGCCGCCCGTCCCGTCCCCGCGCGGAGAAGACGTCAGGCGTTGTGCCCGTACCTGTCGCCGTACTGGTTGCGCCGCGCACGCGCCTCACCGCTGAGCGCGCGAAGGCTCCTGACGATCCATGACATCGTGGCCGTCCTCCTTGTCGGTCCGAGTGGTGCCCGGTCCTGCTGCGGGCGTCAGTCCTGCTGCCCGTAGCCGACGAAGTACCCGTGCCACCGTGCGCGCATCTCGCCGCTGAGCGCCCGAAGGCCGCTGGTCACCCATGACATGGCGTACTCCTTGTCGGTCGGTGCTCCCGGAAGGTGACGGTACTCCCACGAGCGAACCGGGCGAACCGCCGAAACCGGCCAAAGACGGCGCGGGGTGCGCCCGGTGGACCGGGCACGCCCCACGCCGTCGGACCAGGGGTCAGCCGAAGATCCACTTCTGGTTGGCGGCCCCGCCGCACGTCCAGGTCTGCAACCGCGTCCCGTCCGCCGACGCATTGTCCTTCGCGTCAAGGCACTTGTCCGCGCCCGTGTTCGTCAGGTCGTGGGCGTCGGTGTACTTCCACTGCTGCGCCTTGGTGCCGTTGCACGTGTAGAGCTGCACGGCCGCGCCGTCCGCCGTCGAACCGCCGTCCACGTCGAGGCACTTGCCCAGCGCCCGTACCGTCCCGTCGGCGCCGAGCGTCCACTGCTGGGCCACATTGCCGGTGCAGTCGTGGAGCTGGACCGGTGTACGGTCGGCCGACGAGCCGCCCGCCACGTCCACGCACATGCCGCCGATGCCCTTGATCGAACCGACCCGGTCGGAGCCGCCAGACCCGCCGGTGCCGCCGCCCGCCGTCGTGCCGGAGCCGCTGTCCCACTGCGACGCCCGTACGTAGTCGACCGTCATCGTCTGCGGGAAGGACGTCGAACCGTCGGGCGAGCCCGGCCAGTCACCGCCGACCGCCAGGTTGAGGATCAGGAAGAACGGGTGGTCGAACACCCACGTGTTGCCGCCCGCGTCCGACGGCGTACGCGTCTGGTAGACCGTGCCGTCCACCGTCCAGGTGATCGCGCTCGGGCTCCAGTCCACACCGAAGGTGTGGAAGTCGTCCGCGAAGGCCGCGCCGCCGGGCAGTGTGTACGGGGACCCGATACCGGCCGCGCCCGAGTAGCCGGGGCCGTGGATCGTGCCGTGGACGGTGCCGGGCTCCCGTCCGATGTTCTCCATGATGTCCAGCTCACCGCTGTGGGGCCAGCCGGCGCTGCCGATGTCGCTGCCCAGCATCCAGAACGCCGGCCAGATGCCCTGGCCGCGCGGGATCTTGATGCGGGCCTCGAAGTGACCGTACGCCTGCGTGAAGGTCGAGGCCGTGTTCAGCCGCGCCGAGGTGTACTTGCAGGGTCCGTACCAACAGGACAGTCCGGTGTCGGAGTTGGGCCGTGCGGTGATCACCAGGTGCCCGTCGCCGTCGAGAGCGGCGTTGGAGGTGCTGTCGGTGTAGTACTGCAACTCGTTGTTGCCGTTGCCCGAACAACCCTTCTCGTGCGTCCACTTGGCGGGGTCGGGCGCGCTGCCCGCGGGGCCGTCGAACTCGTCGGACCAGGTCTGCCGGCCCTCGGCGGCGTCCGCCCTCGACGTGCCGGGACCGGTCGTCGCCACCAGGACGGCGGCCACCAGAGCGGCGGCGACCAGGACGACCAGTCCGCCGAGCGACCATCTGCGTGCGCGGTGTGCAGCCATGGGTTACGTACCTTGTCTGTGGGGGAGATCAGGGTTCGCGTCGGCGGCGGCCGGGCGTACGGCGTCGGGGGGAGGCGGGGGCCGTGGCCGGGGGAGCGCTCTCACGGGAGCGACGACCGCCGCCGACGGCCCCGATGCTACGCACGGTCACCCTGCCCGCCAACCCGCCCGGACAGCCGCCCGCACGCCCGTGACGTGCCCGAACTGCGAGGACGCCGATCGGCCCGAGGCGCTGATAAGCCGCTCTTAACCGGCCCTTAAGACACGGCGTTCGTGATCGTCCGTCACCGGCCGGACCTCCCGCGCCGCCGGACCGGCACCGACCCTCGGCGTGCCCAGGAGGACTCGGCTAGGGTACGGACGAGTCCGGGCCCCGAGACGTGACGGGCAGACCGGCCGCGGGCCGAGCGTGGGGGAGACAAGGTGGGCGCAGCCGTTCCGAGCGGCACGGATGAGCCGAACGAGCCGTCCGCCGCTGAGTCCGAGGTGACCTCCGTCGTCGTGCACGCCTCCGGAGCGGTCGTCACCCGCCGCGCGCGCGTCACGGTGCCGACCGGAACCGCCGAGACCACCGTCCGCGTCGAGGGCCTGCCGCCCACGCTCTACGAACAGTCGCTGCGCGGCCGGGTGGTGAACGGACCGCACGGGCTGCGCGTGACCGACGTACGGCTGGACGTCGGCGCCACCGTGCACCGGGGCGAGCAACTGCCCTCGCTGCGGCTGGACCTGGAGGACGCCGAGGACCAGCAGTCCCGGCTCCAGGACCGCAAGTACCGGCTGGAGAGCGAGATCGAGGAGGTGGCGGCGCTGCGCGCCGAGCCGCCGCAGCCGCGCAGGGGCGACCCGCCCCGCTGGGCGCCGGTCGAGTCCTTCCTCGCCCTGGCCGGATTCGTCGACACCCGACTCGGCTTCCTGCACGAGCGGTTGCGGGCCACTGAGGACCAACTGGCGCGCGCCGACCACGACGTGGACGTCCTGCGGGCGCGACTGCACCAGTCGTCCACCGCCCTGAGCGCCGAGCGCACCGACCCGGCCGTCGGCGCGGTCGTGACGCTGGCCTCCGAGGTGACCGACGCGACCGACGTACCGGACGCGTCGGCCGACGAACCGGACGCGCCCGAAACCCGCGAGGACACCTCCCCGAACGACGAGGCCCGGACACCCGCCGACGCCCCGGCCGAGATCGACGTGGAGGTCGAGGTCGAGTACCACGTCCCCGGCGCCACCTGGGTCCCCACCTACCAACTCCGCCTGGACGGCACCAGCGGCGAGGGCACGCTCGTCCTGCGCGCCTGCGTCGCCCAGCGCACCGGCGAGGACTGGTCGGGCGTACGTCTCGCGCTGTCCACCGCGGACCTGCTGCGCCGCTCCGACCTGCCCGAACTGCGGTCGCTGCGGATCGGCCGCGCCCAGCAGGAACCGCAGACCCCCGGATGGCGCGAACCGCCGCCAGGGCTCGCCGAGTTGTTCACCGGCTATGACGGCGCCGCCGCGGCGCACCCCGCCGCGTCGCGCGGTCCGGCCCGGCCGTCGGACCCGGGCGCCCCCAGGTCCATGAACGCGTGGCTCGGCGGCGTCGAGGACGACCTGGAAGAGGCCGACCTCTCGCCGGACCTGGCGGCGGGCGGCGCGTACGGACCCGCGGAGCCCGGCGGCGCGGCCGAGGCCGTCGGCTACGGCGGTTCGTTCGGCGGGCCTGTGCCCGCACCGGGAGCGGCGCCGCCCCCGGCTCCGCTCGCCGCCGAGGCGCCCATGTCCCAGGCGCACGCCGAGCCCGCGACGGACCGCGCACGCGGCAGGTCGGCGCCCGTCGCCCGCAGCGCCCGGCGCAAAACCGCCGCGCCGCCCGTACCGCCGCCGTCCACCGCGCCGTCCGTGGACATGCTCGACTACGGCCGCCTGACCGTCGCGGGTCCCGACGCGGGCGCCGAGCGCGGCACGCTGCGACCGGAAGCCGCCCCGATCGCCACCGTGGTCACCGAGTACCGGCGCAGGGCCGAGACCGTCGGCCGCCTCCCGCGGCCCGCGCACGCGGTCGACGTACGGACCTCGGCCGGCTCCTTCGACTACCGCTTCGACACCGCCGCGCCCGCGGACGTGGTGTCCGACGGCGCGTGGCACATCGTGCCGGTCAGCGAGGTGCCGGTCGTGACGGAGTCGCTGCACGTGTGCGTCCCCGCGGTGGACACGGCCGTCTTCGGCACCGTCCTGGTCACCAACACCTCCCCGCACGCGCTGCTCGCCGGTCCGGCCGACGTGATGGTGGACGGCGACTTCGTCCTCACCGCGGCCCTGCCGACCCTCGCCCCCGGACAGCGGCAGGCGGTCGGCGTCGGCGTGGCCGAGAGCGTCCAGGTGGCCCGCCGCACCCACATGCGCGAGTCCACCGCGGGACTGCGCGGCGGCACGACCGTCCTCGACCACACCGTGGAGATCGAGGTCGCCAACCGCCTGCCGTACCCCGTCGTCGTCGAGGTCCGCGAGCGCGTACCGGTGTCGACCGACAAGGACGTCCGTATCGAGGAGCACCGGGCGCGACCGGCCTGGACGGAACCCGAGGAACCGCTCACGGGCCAGGACGGCTCGTACGTCCGCGGAGCGCGCGTGTGGCGCGTGGAGTTGGCACCCGGCCGGACCACGACGCTCACCGGAGGGTTCGAGGTCCGCCTCCCCGCGGGCAAGTCGGTCGTCGGCGGAAACCGGAGGAAGTGAACCGTGACCACCCCGGAGACCCTGACCGACGGGACCGGCGCGCCCGGCGCCGATGACACGCCCGCCGAGCCGGACGCGCTCTTCCTCCCGGTCACCACCGTGACCTGCCTGGAGGACCGCGCCCAGGTCGAACGCACCGGCACCGCGCGGCTCACCGCGGGCGTCCAGCGCCTGCGGATCGGCCCGGTCACCCCGCTGACCGTCGACCGCTCCCTGCGCGCCGAGATCTCCGCGCACACCGAGGGGGACGACGACACGGACCTCGGCGCGGACGGTCCGCGCGTGTTCGACGCCCGCGTCATCCGCACCTACACCCCCGCGCCTCCCGGCGGGCCGGGCCCCGACGCGTCCGAGCTGCGCCGCGAAGTCGACTCCCTGGAACGGGAGATGCGCGAGGTCGGACAGCTGCGGCAGCGCCTGGAGAGCGCGCTGGCCGTGGTCCACCAGGCCAAGGCCGATCTGCACCGCGACATCGTGCAGGGCGCGGGAGCGGGCGCCGCCGACCCCGAGCGCTGGGCCGACCGCCTGGAGCGCGTGGACGAGGACGCCGAGACCAGGATCGGCGAACTCCACCGGCTGCGCCGCCGCGAGCACGACCTGAACGAGGAACTGCGTACGGCGCGTACGGCGTTGGCGGCCACCGAGACCGAGCCCCCGGTGCTCACGGCCTTCGTGGAACTCGTCGTGGAGGCGCCCGAGGCCGGTTCCGCGCGGATCCGCGTCGTGAGCCTCGTCCCGTGCGCGCTGTGGCGCCCCGCCTACCGCGCGACGCTCGCCGCCGACCGCGACAGCGTCACCCTGGAGACCGACGCCTTCGTGTGGCAGGACACCGGCGAGGACTGGAACGGCGTACGGCTGTCCCTGTCCACCGCGCGCCCGACCCTCGCCGCGGCCCCGCCGGAGCTGACCGAGGACGTCCTGACCCTCAGGGAACGCACCGTCGAGGAGCGCCGGACCGTCGAGGTGGACCTGCGCGAGGAGGACGTCACGACCGTGGGCGGCGACTCGGCCGCCGACACCGCGGACGGCGCGGGACCGCTGCCCGGCCTGCACGACGGCGGCGCGGTCCGCGTCCTGCACGCGCCCCGCCCCGTCACCGTCCCCTCCGACCGGCGCCCGCACCGCGTCCACCTGTCGGCCTTCACCGCCGCCTGCCGCACCGAGGACACCTGCGCCCCCGAACTGTCGCCGCTGGTCGTGACCACCGCGCGGTTCCCCAACGCCGCGGGCCACGTCCTGCTGGCCGGCCCCGTCGACCTGGTGCGCGACAGCGGCTACACCGGCCGGGCCACGATGCCCTTCGCCGGTACGGGCGAGGACGTACGCCTGTCCTTCGGCAGCCAGGACACCTTCCGGGTCGTCCGCCACACCGAGGAGCAGCGCGACACCACCGGTCTCGCCGGGATCAACCAGCGCACCGTGATCACCCGTCAGGTGCGGCTCTTCGTCTCCCGCCTGGACCAGCCGAGCGCCGAGCACCCCGGCGACGCCGACCGGCCGGGCGCCGACCTCACCCGCGAGGTCGTGATCCGCGAACGCGTCCCCGTCTCCGAGGTCTCGGCCGTCGAGGTCCGCACCCTGCCCGACCGCTGCCGCCCGGCGCCCGACGAGACCGACGACGACGGCATCGTCCGCTACGTCCAGCGCCTGGCTCCCGGCGAGCGCCGCGAGATCACCCTCGTCTACGAGGTCAGCGCGTCGAGCGCGGTGACCGGTCTGTGACGCGACCCTGACGCCCTTACGCAGGACCGCCGTTCAGCCCGCTGCCGCCCGGTAGGGGCGGAAGAATTCGCGCAACTCCCGCGCGTACAGCTCGGGTTCCTCGAACGCCGCGAAGTGGCCGCCGCGCGCGGGCTCGGTGACGCGTACGGCGTTGGCCGTCCGCTCGAGCCAGGCCCGCGGCGGGCGGGCGATGTCGCCGGGGAAGAGCGAGAAGCCGGAGGGCACTTCGACGCGGCGGGTGAGCTGGGCCGACGGGATCGCGGAATTCGCGTGGTACATCCGCATCGACGAGGCGATCGTCCCGGTGAGCCAGTAGATCGTCACGTTGGTGAGGATCTCGTCCTTGGTGAAGCTCCGCTCGATGTTGCCGCCGCAGTCGCTCCACGCCCGCAGCTTCTCCACGATCCACGCGGCCAGCCCCGCGGGCGAGTCCTGGAGCCCGACGGCCGCGGTCTGCGGCTTCGTACGGTGCATGGCGGCGTATCCGCCCTCGGCCGCGCCCCAGGCGGCGGTCTGCTGGAACCAGGCGCTCTCCTCGGGTGTGAGCTCCGCCGGATCGCCCGCGAAGACGGGCAGGCCGCCGTCGGTGCGGTGGACGGCCACCACCCGGTCGGGGTGGTCGAGCCCGAGATAGCGGCTCACATGGCTGCCGATGTCCCCGCCCGCCGCGCCGAACCGCGCGTAGCCGAGGACGTCCATCAGCTCCGCCCACAGGCCGCTGACGGCGACGGAGTCGAGCGGCCGTCCCGCGGCGGGGCGGTCGGAGTACCCGTAGCCCGGCATGTCGGGCACGACCACGTCGAAGGCGTCGGCCGGGTCGGCGCCGTGCGCGGCCGGATCGGTGAGGAGCGGGACGACCTTCGCGTACCGCCAGAAGGAGTCCGGCCAGCCGTGGCTGAGGACCAGCGGCAGGACGGGCCCCGTGGGCGCGACGGCGCGGGCGTGGACGAAGTGGATGCCGAGCCCGCCGATCGGGGCCCGGAACCGGGGGAGCCGGGCAAGCGCCGCCTCCTGCGCCCGCCAGTCGAAGCCGTCCGCCCAGTAGGCGACCAGTTCGCGGAGGTAGTCCAGGTCGGTTCCGAGCGACCATCCCGCGTCCTCGGGCGCGTCCGGCCAGCGCGTCGCGCGCAGCCGGGTCCGCAGGTCGTCGAGCGCGGCGGCGTCGGCCCGCGGGGCGAAGGGTTCGGGGCGGGACGGGGCATCGGGCATGGGACGCATGCTAACGCCGCGTACCCCGGCGGCCCCGGAACGGGGGAGCGTGGCGAATCCGGACGTCGGCCACTGGTAGCCGACCGTTCAACAGGTCGTCTCCCGCAGGGGTCTGGCCTCCGCCCATGCGTCACGGAAAGATAACAGGTATGGACCGAACGGTCTCGATGTTCCGGGGTGTTCGGTCCCACTGGTGCTCTCCCGCACCGCCCGTCTCCGCCACCTCCGCCATGTCGAACGGAGCAACAGATGTCCGACCACGGGATCTCCCGCCGCAGCGTCCTCGCGGCCACCGCCGCCGTCGGCGCGACCGTCGCCGTCAGCGGCGTCACCGCCGCGACCCCGGCCGCCGCCGCGGCCCCCACGCTGCCGAACGGCACCAGCAAGGACAAGGTCCTCGTCGTGGGCATGGACGGCCTGCGCCACGACAGGATCGACGCGGCCACCGCCCCCCACCTCAAGTCCCTGATGGTGAACGGCACCTACGGCACCAGCCTGCTCTACGCGAGCCCGATGGCGGCCACCGTCTCCGGCGCCGGCTGGTCGACCATCGCCACCGGCGTGTGGCCGGACAAGCACGGCGTGAAGGACAACACCTTCGCGGGCAAGAACTACGGCGCCTACCCGGGCTTCATCAAGCGCATCGCGTCCGTGAAACCGGCCCTGTCCACCTACGTGGCCGTCGACTGGAAGCCGCTCGACGCGCAGGGCACCTTCACCGACGGCGCGGACGGCAAGGTCGTCTACGACGGCGACACAGCCGACTACACCGTCACCGACGCCCAGATCGTCGCCGACTCCGAATCCGTCCTGCGCGATCAGAACCCGGATGTCGCCTTCGTCTACTTCGGCAACACCGACGAGGTCGGGCACGCCTCGGGCGCCGCCAGCCAGGCGTACCTCAAGGCCATCGCCACCCAGGACGGCTACCTCGGCCGCCTGCTCGCCGCGGTCAAGGCCCGTCCCACCTACGCCAGCGAGCGCTGGACGGTCATCGTCGCCACCGACCACGGACACCTGGACGCCGGCGGCCACGGCGGCTCCACCATCGAGGAGCGGCGCACTTTCGTGCTGGCCCAGGGGCCCGGCATCGCGGCGGGCCTGCGGCCCATCGACACCCGCCTGGTCGACGTGGCCGCCACGGTCTTCAAGCAGCTCGGCATCGTTCCCGCCGCCTCCTGGGGCCTGGACGGCAAGCCCATTCAGGAGCGCTCGACCGATCCCTTCGACGCGTTGACGCTCTCACCGCGCACCGACGAGACCGGCATCCCCGCCGGGGTCCTGGGCTACACGCACACCACGCCCAGCGGCTGGTCGATCATCAACTCCGCGATGGGCACCGGCGGTGTCACCGAGTGGCGCGGCTGGTCCTTCGCCACCGACGAGTTCTGGTCCCGCGCCCAGGCCGACCAGTCGCGTGAACTCAACGTCCGCTCGCGCGGGGTCTTCGCGGTCGCCGACTCCGACGAGTGGGCCGACAAGTCCTTCTCCGGCACGTTCGACTCGACGCTCGTCACCCCCGCCCACGCGGTCACCGCGGGCTCCAAGGTGACCCTCGACTACGTCACGCACTACCTCCAGGAAGGCAGCCAGAAGGCCGAGATCCTCGCCTCCTGGAACGGCGGCACCCCGACGGTCGTCAAGACCTACACCGCCGACACGGTCGCCAAGGTGGAGTCCCTCACCCTGACCGCGCCCGTGGGCGCCTTCAGCGTCAGCTTCCGCTTCCACTACACCGGTTCCAACAACTGGTACTGGGTGATCGACGCGGTCAAGATCACCGCCTAGCCGCCCGATGTCCGGGCAGGGGGCGCCGCCACCGGCATCCGCGCCCCCTGCCCGCCCGACCCGGCACCTGAAAGTGCGGGAGAAGACGCAGGTCAGCCCTGGCCGAAAGCCGGATGCGAGGCGATCGGCCGAATGGCAGACTCCGCACATGCCCCATGCAGACGTCGCGCCCGGAGTGTCCCTCGCCTACGAGACCTTCGGCGACCCCGCCGATCCCGCCGTCCTGCTCGTGATGGGCTTCGGCGCCCAGATGATCTCCTGGCACGAGGACTTCTGCCGCGCGCTCGCGGACCGTGGCCGCCACGTCATCCGGTACGACAACCGCGACTGCGGGCTGTCCACCTCCTTCGACGCCCACCCCGTCGACATGGGCCGGTTCATCGCCGCGGTCAGCTCGGGGGACATCGCCTCCGCCCTGGCCATGGTCCCCTACACGCTCCAGGACATGGCCGACGACGGCCTCGGCCTGCTCACCGCGCTCGGCATCGACCGGGCCCACGTCTTCGGCTCCTCGATGGGCGGCATGATCGCCCAGACGATGGCCATCCACCGGCCGTCGCGGGTGTTGACCCTGACCTCGATGATGTCCTCGACCGGCGAGTCCGAATACGGTCGGCCGACCCCCGAGGCGCAGGCGGTGCTCTTCGCCCCGAAACCGGCCGACCGCGAAGGCTATGTCGCCGCGGCGGACAGGGAGTCGGTGTGGGCCTCCCGGCGCTACGGCGACGCCGACGCCCTGCGCGACCTGGCCGCCCGCAGCTATGACCGCGCCTATCACCCCTCCGGCGTCGGTCGGCAGCTCGGCGCGATGATCCTCGGCGGCTCACGCGCGGACGCACTCCGGAAGCTCAAGGTGCCGACCCTCGTCATCCACGGCTTGGACGACACCCTGATCGGCCCCAGCGGCGGGGAGCGCACCGCGGAGTTGGTGCCAGGGGCCGAACTCGTCCTGATCCCCGATATGGGCCACGACCGCCCCCGTGAGCTGTGGCCCGAGATCATCGGCCTCGTGGCGGAGCACACCGCCTGAGCGATGACCGCGCTGCGGTCGCGCAGCGTCCGTCAGGTCGCGGAGCCCCGGCGGACCGGCCTCGCCCGCGTACGGCCCGGCGGCCGTACGGGCGCCGCTCCAGGACGCCCTCGTCGACGAGGCGGTTCAGCGGCTCGGCCGGCGCCTCGCGCGGGATGCCGAGGTCGCGCGGACCTGGCAGGGTTCTCAGTGTGCACGCGTGTCGGTCCACGGATACGTCCCCGGACGCGGCCCTGGGCGGCCGTTCGCGTACACCACCAGAGCCGCCGACCCGTTCACCGGCGCACCCGCACCAGCCATCAGGAGCTGACCACGATGCTCGACCCCGACGTCCGCCGCGTCCTCGACGGCACCTCACTCGCCCACATCGCGACCGTCCTGCCCGACGGCGCCCCGCACACCGTCCCCGTCTGGATCGGCACCCACGGCGACCGCGTCACGATCTTCACCGGCCCGCGGTCCCGCAAAGCCCGCAATCTGCGCCGCGACCCGCGCGTGGCGCTCTCCCTCACCCCGGCCGACAACCCCTTCCAGCCGGTCGTCATCCGCGGCAAGGTCGTCGAATGGGTGGAGGGCGACGCCGTCTGGGAGATCATCGACCGGATGGCGACGAAGTACACCGGCGGCCCCTACTCGCGCGACAACGAGCTCGTCGTCGCGCTCATCGAGCCCGAGCACCAGAGCGTGGGCATGGGCTGAGGATTCCGCAGGGCCGCGCGCCGCCGTCCGGACGCGTCAACGTCCCACGGCGTAGCCCTGCATGCCGCGCGGATTCGCGGCGGCCGACAGCACGCCCGTCTCCGGATCGCGCGCGACGGCGGAGATCCGCCCCTCCGACCAGGCGCCGCCGACGCTCACCGCGTGCCCCCGGCGGCGCAGTTCGGCCACGACATCGGGACCCGTCCGCTCCTCGACGGTGAGGCTGCCCGGCGCCATGGCCCGCGGGTAGAAGGAGCCGGTGAAGCTGTCGGTGTGCCAGTTCGGCGCGTCGACGGCGCCTTGCAGGTCGTAGCCGCCGCGCACCC
This sequence comes from Streptomyces sp. NPDC024632, assembly GCF_055559175.1. Lineage (NCBI taxonomy): Bacteria > Bacillati > Actinomycetota > Actinomycetes > Kitasatosporales > Streptomycetaceae > Streptomyces > Streptomyces sp. NPDC024632. The sequence continues at coordinate 43,015 of NZ_JBVHLD010000023.1, read as the reverse complement.
GGTCGCGCAGCGCCACGGCGAGGAAGAAGTGCACCTGCCACTGGTCCTGCTGGTCGCCGCCGGGGGTGCCGAAGGCGAGGACGGGCACCCCGTCGCGCAGCGCCAGCGACGGACTGAGCGTCGTGCGCGGCCTGCGGCCGGGGGACAGGGAGTTGGGCAGACCCTCCTCGACCCAGGTCATCTGGAGCCGCGTGCCGAGCGGGAAGCCCAGCTCCGGTATCACCGGATTCGACTGGAGCCACCCCCCGCTGGGCGTCGCCGAGATCATGTTGCCCCAGCGGTCCACGACATCGATATGACAGGTGTCGCCGCGCGTGCCGCCGTCGACCGCGACCGTCGGCTCGCCCGCCCCGCCCCCGGTCGGCGCCACCCGCGCACCCGCGCCCTGCCCCGTGGCGGTCGCGTACGCGCTCAGCTTCGGCGTCCGACCCTCGGGGCCGCCGGGCCGCAGTTCGTACGAGGCCCGGTCACCGATGAGTTGGCGGCGGCCGGTGTTGTACGCGGTGGACAGCAGCGCGTCGAGCGGGACGTCCGACGCGTCGCCGTACCACGCCTCGCGGTCGGCCATGGCGAGCTTCGTGCCCTCGACCAGCCGGTGGACATACGCGGCGGACCCGTACGCGGGCAGGTCGGCGGCGCGCGACGGCAGCAGGGCGAGCTGCTGGAGGAAGGCCGGGCCCTGACTCCACGGACCCGCCTTGCAGACCGTCCAGCCGTCCCACTCGTAGGTGGCGGGCTCCTCGTACGACGCGGACCAGCCCGCCAGATCGGCGGCCGTGAGCGTCCCGGTGTGCCGCTCGCCGCTGGTGTCCATGGTCGGACGGGCGGCCTGGGCGACGATCGCCTCGGCGACGAAGCCCTCCCGCCAGATCCGGCGCGCGGCCTCGATCTGCGCGACCCGGTCCCCGCCGCCGTCGGCTTCCGCCTCGGCGATCAGCCGCCGCCAGGTCGCGGCGAGCGCCGGATTGCGCCACAGCTCGCCGGGACGCGGCGCCTCGCCGCCCGGCAGATACAGCTCCGCGGACGTCGTCCACTCCGTCTCGAACAGCTCACGCACCGTCTCGACGGTCGCCGTGACGCGCTCGACCGGCGGATGACCGTCCGCCGCGTACCCGATCGCGTAACGCAGCACCTCGGCGAGGGACGCGGTGCCGTAGTCGCGCAGCAACGTCATCCAGGCGTCGAACGCGCCGGGCACGGCGGCGGCCAGCGGCCCGGTACCGGGCACTAGGTCCAGGCCGAGCGAGCGGTAGTGGGCGACGGTCGCGCCCGCGGGCGCCACCCCCTGCCCGCACAGCACCCGTACCTCCCCCTCGGCGGGCCCGACGATGATCGGCACCTCGCCGCCGGGACCGTTGAGGTGCGGCTCCACGACGTGCAGCACGAAAGCACCGGCCACGGCGGCGTCGTACGCGTTGCCGCCGCCCTCCAGTACGGCCATCGCGCTCTGGGAGGCGAGCCAGTGGGTGGAGGCCACCATGCCGAAGGTGCCTTGGAGGGTCGGCCTGGTCGTGAACATGCGCTGCGCCTCTCTCGGGTCGGGCAACTCCCGTCAAGGCGCGTCCCGTTGCCCGCGTCGAGGGCCGTCCGCCGCCATGACCTGGCACATCACGGTGCCGCGTCCTTGCACGCAGGCTAGCGACCGGGAAGCGGCGGGTCCGCGGCGGTCCACCATCCGGGCCCGCGCGGGCCCTTGACGGTGCGTCAGGCGACCGGCCGTCAGCGCCGCACGGCGCCTATGGTCAGCGGGTGGATGCCCGTACCGGCGCAGTGCTCGGTCTTGTCGGCGAGGAACAGCGCCGCCTTCTGGTTCGGCGGATAGATCCGCAGCCCCTCGACCTTCGTCAGCTTGCACTGGTCCGCGCTGTAGCCGCCCTGACCGTTGCTGTCGTGCAGCTCCGCGTACGCGGTCGCTTTCGGGGCCAGCGAGACGGTGCCGTGCGAACCGCCGTCCCGGTCGGCCGCGGGACCGGCCTGCGCCCCGGCCGTCTTGACGTACGAGACGCCCGGATAGCCCGTCAGCGTGCACGCCGTGCTGCCGGTGTTGGTGAAGACGACCTTCGCGTGGTACTGCCCGGCACCGACCTCGGCGTCCTTCAGCGCCACGCTGAGGTGGTCGCTGGCGCACGCGCTCGGCCCCGCCGCCTCGGCCGACGCGCCGCCGGAGCCGTCCGCCGACGACGTGGGCGTACCGCCCGGCGCGCTCTGCGTACCGTCGTCCGTCGTGGACGGCGCACCGGCGGACGGGGAGTCGGACGGCGCCGCGCTGACCGAGACGGACGAGCCCGCCGGAGCGGCGGACCCGCCGTCGTCCGAACAAGCCGTCAAGGTCAGGGCCGCCGTGGCCAGAGCCGCGGCGGGCACCATCACGCGTACGGACAGGCTGCGCATCGTGGGACCTCCGTGCGTCCTGGGGCCGGAAGACCGACCCCGTCGTACTCAATCACCGTGTGATGCCACGCCTGCCCCTGTCCTCCCTGGCTACACAGGCGCCCCAGGTCCGGGGGCACCTCGGGGCATCCGCCCCGAGGGCGGCGGTGGCTACGCGTTCGGCGCCGGGGCCGCGTCCCGATCCTGCGCGTTCCCGGCCTGTTCGCGCATCGCCCACGGGGACCCGTACGCGACGAGCAGGTCGAGGAAGGGCCGCGCGTCGAACGCCTCGGGGCCGAGGACACCACTGCCGCTCCAGGTGCCGTCGGCGAGGAGTTCGAGGGCGATCACCGGATTGATCGCCGTCTGCCAGACGACGGCCTGGGAACCGTACTCCCGTATCGACCACTGGTTGTCGACCACGTGGTAGAGGTAGACCTCGCGCGGGCGGCCGTCCTTGGTGCCCTTCACCCAGGTGCCCGCGCAGGTCTTGCCGTGCATCCGGTCGCCGAGCGCGGCCGGGTCCGGCAGCACGGCGGCGACGACGTCCCTGGGGGAGACCCGGGCCGGACCCCGGTCGGTGGCGACGGTGACCGGGTCCGTACGGTCCAGGCCCAGGTCGTGGAGGGTCTGGAGCTTGTCGATGAAGTCCTGGCCGAGACCGTATTTGAACGTCACCCGGCGGGCGTCGACCCAGCGCGGGATCAGCAGCACCTCCTCGTGCTCGACGTTCACGCACTCCACCGGGCCGATGCCCTCGGGGAAATCGAAGATCTCAGCCTGGCTGAACGGCGCCGTGGTGTACCAGCCGCGGTCCTTCTCCCACACCACCGGCGGGTTCAGACACTCCTCGATGGTGGTCCAGATACTGAACGACGGCGCGAAGTCGTAGCCGTCCACCGTGAGGTTCGCGCCGTCGCGCACCCCGATCTCGTCGATGCCGTCGAAGAGGTGGTCGGCGGCGTAGCGGGCGAAGACATCGGACATGCCCGGCTCCACGCCCATGCCGACCAGAGCCAGCAGCCCGTCCTCCTCCCACGCCTTCGCCTGCGCGAACTGGTCGTCGCCGAGCTTCGTGCCGCACTCCTCGTGAGGCCGCCGCGCGTGCGGCACCGACAGCGACATCGCCATGTCCATATACGTCGCCCCGGCCCGGTGCGCGGCCTGGAACAACGGCATGACGAAACGCGGGTCGGTCGCGTTGAGCAGCACGTCGCACCGCCGCTCCCGCAGCAGATCCTCCACGGAGAGCTGGTCGGAGGCGTCGATCCTGGCCGTGCTGAACCGGTCCGCCGCCTCGCCCAGTGCCGCGACGGCCGCCTCGGCCCGGCCCGGGTCGTAGTCGGCGACGACCATGTGCTCGAAGAAACCGCGTCGGGCGGCGATCCGGGTGATGGCGCTTCCGACGCCTCCGGCTCCGATGAGCAGTACGCGCATGGCGGGGTTCCTTCCGCTGGTCGAGTGGGTGAGCGGGTGAGCGGTGCGGCCGGGGCCCTCGCACGGGGGGTGCTCGCGCCGTGGAGTGATGGAACCGCCGACGACGCCGTAAGGTCAATGCCGTTGGCGTAAGCTCCCGGCCGTGGCCAAGAAGGTGGTGGACGGAGCCGCGCGGCAACGACGTCGGCCGACGCGGCAGGGCGAGGTGCTCAGCCACGAACTGATCGTGGAGACCGCCCTGCACATGCTGGCGGAACACGGCGCGCAGGGGCTGACCGCGCGGCGGCTTGGCCTGGCACTCGGCGCCGACCCCAGCTCCCTCTACCGCTACTTCCGCGGCATGGACGCCCTCGTCCTGGCCATCGCCGACGAACTGATGGGCCGGGCCCTTGCGGGCTGGACGCCCACCGGCCAGTGGCGGCGCGATCTGCGCGACCTGGGCCTGCGGATCCACCGCGCGTATCTCGCCCACCCGCAGGCGGCGGTGCTGACCGCCAGCCGGGTCAGCGGGGGGAAGCGCGAACTGGCCGCGGACGAGGCCATCCTGGGCATCCTGCACCGCGCCGGCTTCACCGGCCCCGGCCTCGTACGCGTCTACCACGTCTTCATCGACGGCTGCCTGGCCTTCGCCGCCCTGGACGCGGCCTCGCTGGCGCTGCCCGCCGCCGCCCGCGCGGCCGACGAGGAGATCTGGCAGGACACGTATGCGGCCCTGTCGCCCCGTACCCACCCGCACATCGCCGCGGTCGCGCCCCTGCTCGCCGCCCGGATGACACGCAGCGCCTATCCCGACGCCCTGGACATGCTCATCGCGCAGGCCGCCCGCGAACTGCCCCCGGCCACGCGCTGACCGACCCGGCGTCCTTCCCCGGATCCGGTCCCTTACCCCTGTATCGAAAGAACGCGGTAGACCGGTCCGAGCCGGGCAAGCGACCTGAGGAAGCAAACCGCCGGACAATCTGGTTCAGGAGCGTCACATGTACATAGGTATCGGAACCATCGTTCTCATCGTCGTCGTCGTACTCGTCGTCATGATGCTGCGGCGCGGCTGACCTCAGGTCGCACGCGCCGCGGGATCTCCTCCAGAGGTGATTCACGTGAGCGATCCGTCCGATGGCGGGGCACCGGCGGCAACGCCGGTGGCCCACGCCGTGACTGTTTCCCGGCCCATGAGCGCGGCGGAAGCACGCGTCGCCGCCTCGGAGTTCGCGGACACCCTCCACCCTCCGCTGGCCGTACGGACCCTGCAGAATCTGACCCTCGTGGTCTCCGAGTTGGCCGCCAACGCCCTCCGGCACGCCGGAGCGGTACGCGAATTGCGTCTGAGCGCCGCCGCGAACACCCTTCGCGTGGCGATCGACGACCCCAGCGACACCCCGCCGCAAGGCCGCGCGCCCGACTGGAACGGCGCCAGAGGCGGCTTCGGCTGGATGATGATCCAACGGCTGGCCCACTCACTGGCGGTGACCCGCCGCCCCGGAGGCGGCAAGACCGTCCTGGTCACGCTGGCCCGATAGGGCCGCCGGGACCTCGCGCCCGCACCCCGCCCGCCCGTGACCCGACCGGCATCCCGGTGGGGTTCGGGCGTGGCCCCCGGGGCAGACGGGCGGCATGGAGACCGCTGACCAGCCCGTACACCCCGCAGGACGACGGACCGCCCGGCCGGGCGTCCTCATCGCCGTACTGGTGATCGCCCTCGCCGTGACCGCCGCTGTGGTCCTCACCGGACACGGCCGCGACCACGGCGGAGCCGGAGCCGGAGCCGGTGGCCCGGCGGACAAGGGCGCGCCCGGCGCGGGAAGCGATGACCAAGGAAGTGCCGACCAGGGAAGCGCCGGATTCGGCAGCACCGATCCCGACGCCACGGCCCGTCTGCACGCCGACGCCGCCGATCTGTTGGTCCTCGAAGGAGTCTCGGGTCGCGTGCGGATCACCGCCGACGCGAGCGCCCACACGGTCTCGGGCACGTATCACCGCCCCGACGGCGGTACGGCGCGCGTGCGCGGTGTCGTCGACGACGCGGCGGGCCTGCGCACCCTCACTCTGGTCTGCGGTACGGACACCGGTGACGACGGCGGTGACGACGATGGCGGCGACGTCGGCGGCGACGTCGGGGGCGACACGGCGGGCTCGTGCGACGGCGACCTGACCCTCACCGTCCCCGAGAAGACCGGCCTGCGGCTGCGGCAGACCTCGGGCGAGACCCTGCTCGAAGGACTCGGCGGCCGACTCACCGTCAATGTCGCCTCCGACCGCCTCACCGCCCACGCGCTGCACCCCTCCCACGCCGACTTCGCGGTGACCTCCAGCAGCGCCGACCTCGGCTTCAGCGCGGCACCGGACACCCTCGCCGTGGTGACGACCTCCGCGTCGACCGCCGTACGCCTCCCGGTCCCGGCGGGCGACGCCTACGCCGTCACCACGTCCGCCACCTCCGCCGACGTCCAGGTGAAGGTCCCGAACCGGGACGGCGCCGCCCACCGGGTCGCCCTGACCGTGCACTCGGGATCGCTGGCCGTCCTGCCCGCCTGACGTCAGGTCAGATCCCTGAACGGCCTTCGGCGATACGGCCCTTGAGGCGCCGTACCGCCGTCCACGAAGCGTTCCTCAAACTCGCCTGCTGCCTCATCACGCGACGACAGGTCAACTCATTGTGTTAGCCGTTGTCAGACCATGGGTATCCCCAGCGGCCGGAAACGGAATAATGCGAGGGTGGGCTTTTCGCTGAGCGCCGCGTTCCCCGTGCCCGGGTGCCGCGGTCTCCCCGTCCGAGCGCCGTGTTCCCGTGCCCGCCCGTGGTGGTCAGGCCCCTGACGCGTCCGGCCACGGCCGGTCGGTGCAGCAGCTGACGAAGTCCCGGACCACGGGATTGGCGTCGTCGGCCGGTGCCCAGGCCACGCCGACCTCGCTGTCGCTGACGCCGCTCACCGGGCGGTAGGCGATACCGGGCCTGGCGTAAAAGCGGGCGGCGGACGCGGGCGCGAGAGCGACGCCGTAACCGTTGGCGATGGCGCTGAGCCAGTCGTCGGGCAGGTCCGTGACGGCGCCGATCCGTACCGGACGGCCCTCGCGCTCCCCGGCGGCCAGCCATTCCTCCCGCCACCGGCCGGTCTCCGCCGGAGCGGCCACGAACGGCTCGTCCCACAGGTCCCGGAAGGCGATCGTCTCCCGCGCGGCCAGCGGATGCGCCTCGGGCAGCGCGACCCAGCGCGGCTCGGTGAACAGCGGCACCACCCGCAGCGCCTCCTGGCCCGGGAACGGCAGCCGTACCAGCGCGACATCGACGTCCCCGTCGGCGAGCCCGGCGGTCGGATTCGCCCAGGACGCCTGCCGCATCTCCACCCGCCACCGCGGACGCCGACGCGTGAACTCCGCGATGATGTGCGGAGTCGCCTCATTGGCCGCGCTGGCGAGGAAGCCGACCCGCAGCAGCCGCAGGCCCCGGCGCTCCGCGCTCCTGGTCTCCGTCAGCACGCGGTCCCAGTCCGCCAGCAGCGCGGGCGCGCGCTGCGCCAGCAGACGGCCCGCGTCCGTGGGCGTCATGCCGGTACGGGACCGGGTGAACAGCCGCACCCCGAGTTGACTCTCCAACTGCTTGATCTGCTTGGTGAGCGCGGGCTGCGACACGAAGAGCCGCTCGGCGGCGCGGGTGAGGGTCCCCTCTTCCGCGACGGCGACGAAGTAGCGCAGCAGCCGGGTGTCCACGTCCATGCCCCCAGGTTATAGGTGCAGGTATTGGACGGGAAAGTTGAGTGTGACGAGGCTGGTGGTCGCGGGCGCCCGCACCTTCTTCGAGCCCATGACGTTTCCGACCCCGAGGACAAGCATCGTGTTCACCGCGTATGTGATCATCACCGTCGTCACCATCCTGGCCAACGCGGGCATCGCCGTCGCGGACCTCGCCCGCGCCGAGTTCGTCCTGGCGAACTCGGCGGAGGTGGGCGTCCCGCAGAGCTGGCACATCTGGCTGGCCTCGCTCAAGGCCGCCGGCGCCGCCGGTCTTCTCCTCGGGCTCCTGGGCGTCCGGCCCGTCGGTGTCGCCGCCGCCGCGGGCCTCGTCGTCTTCTTCGTGGGCGCTGTCCTCACCCATGTGCGTGCCCGTGTGCTCTACAACATCGCGTTCCCCGGCGGCTATCTGGCCCTGGCGGTCGCGTCCCTCGCGCTCACTGTCGCCTACTAGCGGGTCGGCGGCCCGGAATCCGTTCCTTTGCGCGGGCCCGTGCCGCGCTCACCGGCGCGCGTGCGGTCCGGTACCCGACGCAGCTGTGGAGCGGGTCAGTCGGCGAGCTGGACAGTGGTGTGGAGGTGGGCCGGGTAGGCGGCCTCGCGGAGCATGAAGTGGGCGACGTCGGCGCGGGAGATACGGGGGATTCCGCGCAACGGGAGGCGTTCGCCGGTCCGGTAGCGGCCGGTGAGGGGTCCGCCGACGAGCATCACGGGATAGACCAGGGTCCAGTCCAGGCCGCTGGCGCGCAGGATCTTCTCTCCGGCTGCCTTGTCGGCGAACATCGGTCCGAGGGCCTTGTAGACGGCCCAGTACACCGCCGGCGCCTGGTCGGCGGTGTCGCCGACGCCGTGTGCGGACAGGTGGACGATCCGGTTGACTCCGGTGTCGCGCATGGCCCGCACGATCCGCGGGATCGCGGTGACGGTCAGGGTGGGCGAGGTCAGGCCGTGCCAGGTGGTGGGGCTGCCGAACGCGGTCAGGACCGCGTCCTGCCCTTCGACGGCGGCGCGCACCGCCTCCTGGTCCCCGGTCACTTCCCCGGTCGTGACGCGGAGCCGGGGCCGGGGTTCCGGCGGGGTGGCCCGGGGACGGACGAAGGCGGTCATCTCGTGGCCCGCGGCCAGTCCCTGGGCGAGGAGTTGCCGCCCGGTCCTGCCGTTGGCCCCGAACACGAGGAGCTTCACGTCGGCCTCCCGGACCGGTGTGCGGGGGCGCGGTCCGCGGTGCTCCCGCGGACCGTCACCCGGCCTGTGCGCATTGTCGCCCGCGGCTACCCGGTATAGACCTCAAGACTCACCACATGGGGCGCCGCCGGGCCCTGCGCGGTGTATCCGACATAGCGGGCGGTCACCGGTGTCGCGGTGACCGTCGAGGTGGCGGGGCCCGACGCGGCGACGGGGTCGCCGAAGGGCGTCCAGGCGGCGCCGTCGGATGAGACGTCGATCCGGTACGCGGTCGTGGCACCGGACGCCTGGACCACTGGGCGTCCGACGCACGTGGCCTTGCCCAGGTCGACGGTGAGCGCGGCTCCGGGTGCCGTTGACCGGGCCGGATGCCAGGGGTGTCAGGGCTGTGGGTTTGGCGCTGTTGGACCTTCGTCGTCGCGGTTTCTGTGACCGCCGGGAAAGGGTGACGGGGGTTGTCACCTTTGGGGTGGAGGTTGGGGGGATGGACAAGAACACGAACATTCAGGATCCCGGCCGGAACGTCTCTCCCGCCGGTTCTCCCGCCGTCTCTTCCACGGTCTCTTCCGCCGTCTCTTCTGCTGGTTCTTCCGCAGGTTCCTTGGACGGGAGGATCGCTCTGGTGGCGGGGGCCACGCGTGGTGCGGGGCGGGCGTTGGCCGTTGAGCTGGGCCGTGCGGGTGCGGTGGTGTATGTGACGGGCCGTACGACGCGCGGGCGCGTCAGCGAGGTCGGCCGGGCGACGGAGACGATCGAGGAGACGGCGGAGCTGGTGACGGCGGCGGGGGGTACGGGCGTGGCTGTTCCCACTGATCATCTGGTGGTGGAGCAGGTCCGTGCTCTTGCGGCGCGGATCGGACGTGAGCGGGGGCGGCTGGACATCCTCGTGAACGATCTGTGGGGCGGTGAGCATCTGCTGACCGGTTCGGTGTTCGGGAAGAAGAGCTGGGAGACGCCGCTGGAGGACGGTCTGCGGATTCTGGAGCTGGGGGTGCGCTCGCACGTGATCACCGCGGCGTTGGCGCTGCCGTTGCTGGTGCGGTCGGCGGAGCCTTTGCTGGTGGAGGTGACGGATGGCACGGCGGTGTCGAACCGTCGTTACCGGGAGAATCTCTTCTACGACCTGGCGAAGAACGCCCCGATCCGGATGGCATTCGGGCTGGGTGAGGAACTGGCGGAGTTCGGGGGTACGGCGGTTGCGGTGTCGCCGGGGTTTCTGCGGTCGGAGCAGATGCTGGCGCACTTCGGCGTGTCGGAGGAGAACTGGCGTGACGCTGTCCTGACGGAGCCGGATTTCGCGGTCGCGGAGTCGCCGTACTATCTCGCGCGGGCGGTGGCGGCGCTGGCGGCTGATCCGCAGAGGTCGGCGCGGTGGAACGGCACGTCGACGTCGAGCGGGGAGTTGGCGAGGGTTTACGGTGTGCGGGACGTCGACGGCAGCCAACCGGACGGGTGGGGGTATTTCGAGGATGTGCGGTACGGGGGGAAGGCCGGTACGGCGGACGACTACCGCTGATCCGGCGGCGGGGGGCCGTAGAGGTCGCTGAGGGCCTGCGCGTGGTCGCGGAAGCGGGCGCGCAGGCCCTGCGGGGCCAATACCTCGGCGTCGGCGCCCAGTTGGGTGAGCTGGGTGAAGGCGACGTCTTCGCTTTCGGCGGGCAGGCGGAGCGTGACGCGGCCCGCGGTGTCGGGGGCGTCGGCGCGGGCGAGTGCCTCACCGGTCGCGGCGGGGTCGGTGACGGCGGGCAGGCGGTCCAGTCCCCGGGGGGTCAGGCGGACGGTGACGGTGGTGCGCAGCAGTGCCCGGGCGAATTCCGCGGCCCTGGCCCGCCAGTGCTCGGCGAGGTCGAAGGCGGGGTCGCGGGTGAAGGGCTCGCCGGCGCCGGGGGACAGGGCGGTGATCCGGTCGGCGCGGTAGGTCCGCCACGGGTCTTCGTGTTCTGCCGGTGGGCCGGGGACGCGGCCCACGACGTACCAGACCCCGGCTTTGAGGACGAGGCCGTACGGTTCCAGGTGCCGCGTCACGGTGGCGGGCGGTGTGCCATCGCGTCCCGGCCGTGTGTAGGTGAGCTCGACCGTCCGGTCGGACCATACGGCGCGGGCGAGTTCGGGCAGCAGCGTGCAGGCCGACGGTTCGCGGAACCAGGCCGGTGCGTCGAGGTGGAAGCGGTGCGCTGAGGACTCGGCCGCCGCGCGCAGAGACGGCAGCAGGGTCGCGGACAGTTTCAGCCGTGCGGTGTCCGCGGCGTCGGACAGTCCGAGGTCCCGCAGGGCCGAGGGCAGTCCGGTGAGGTAGAGCGTCTCGGCCTCCCCGGGACCGAGCGTGGTCAGCCGGGTCCGGTACCCCGGCGCCAGCCGGTATCCGCCCGCCCGTCCCCGCTCCGACCGTACGGGGACTCCCGCCTCCTGCAGCGCCTGTACGTCCCTGATCACCGTCCGCTCGCTGACCCCCAGTTCCCGGCCGATCGCGCCGGCGGTCATACCGGGACTCGACTGGACCAGCAGGGCCATACGGATCAGCCGGGCAGCGCGCATCCCCCCATGATCCCGCACCCGCCGACGCGGCGGTGAGGGGTCAGCCTTTGCAGCCGGGGTCGGGAAGTATGACGGGTGCGGCGTCGCGGGTGGTGACGAACGCGCGGTAGCCGGGTGCGCCCGCGACGCATTTGGTGGCGATGTTGGCGTAGTGGTCGGGGAAGTTGGTGACGTCGGCGGGCGCGTTGTCACCCTTGTGGTTCGCCACGGGTGAGTCCCCGGTCCCGCGTTTGTCGCTTGCGCACCCGGACAGAGCGGCCAGCGTGATGGCCAGCGATGCCCCCGCGATCACACATCTCGTCATACGACCTCTCACCGGCATCCTCATCATCCTCGTCTCTGCCCGCAGGGTCTCCCGCGGGTGCGGATGCCCTCAAGGACACTCCGCGCCCGGCCGTGGTTCCCTAACCCCGGCTCGCGCGGTTGGCGTGTGGGTGAGGTGTCCGGCTTGCTGTGATGGCGAGGAAGACGGTCCCAAGGCGGTCGGCGAAGACCTCGCCGACAACGTCGGCGCGGGGTGCAACGGAGGCCGGGGAGCACGGCCAGGAGCGGTGTCCGGCCCGGATTGGGCGAGGGCCGTTGCACCCCCACTGCGGGGTGGTACCTCAACTGTCTCCACTGCCGGTAGTACCCCTGATCCCTCCGAGGGCAAGCTCGCCAGCGGGAAGCGCACGTCGTCTCACCAGAAGAAGGCCAAGCGCGGGCCATGTAAGCACAACCACGTCGGCCAACGGTTCGCGCTGGCCGAAGAGCTGATGCGGCGTCTGCCATGGCCGCGGGCCGCCGACCAGGCCCGGATCGCGTGGGCGGTCAACGAGGTCTCCGACGCGGTCTGGAGCGCCGATGATGTCCTGGCAGCCCTGGACCTGCGCCAGGAACCGCCCGGCGGCGTACGGCGTGCGTCCGGGTTCCTCGCCGCCGGGCCGCGCGGCATGACCACCATGCCCTGCTGGACCACCCGCCAGCAGCGCGCCGTACAGGTCGACCACCGCGACGCCGCCCGTCGACGCCCCCGAGAGCCGCAGCACACAGCTTCGCAACCAGCAAGAACGCAGCGAGAGCACCTGACAGAAGCCGCGCAGCGCCGCCGCATGGCGTGACATCGACCAGCTGCTCGAGCAGGCCCTGACACCCGAGCCCCCGGCCGCCGACATCGAGGGGCTGCCGGAGCTGGCGGGCCCGCAGGACACAACCGCGACAGAGATCCGGCAGATGCGCCGGGCAGCGGCTACGGTACCGGCGACTGCAAGCTGCCAAGGCCAAACGCCCGTCCAAGGCAAGCCCCACCGGGCGCACACCGGTGCGCACCCGGCCGGAGTGTGCGCGGCGACGGACGCGAGCTCCGCGGCCTGGCGGCGGTCTTCCAGCAGCTCGTCACCGAACGGGCCTGAGAAGTCCCGGCCGTAGGCGGAAGCGTGCTCCACAGTGGCCGACCATCGCGCCCGACCTCGCGTACGGGCCGTGTGCCGTGGGGTTCGACTTGCCAATGTCGGGTCCGGCGGGTCTGTCAAATGAACGGTGTAACCAGGGTGGTTGGGGTTATTGACGCGCCGCCGTAAGGCAGCCGTAGAAGGTGATGTCGAAGGCGTTCAGCGCGGCCTTCCAGCGCATGGTCCAGCGGGTCTGTCCCTTGCCGGTGGGGTCGAGGGACATGATCGCCATGTAGACGCACTTCAGGGCGGCCTGCTCGTTGGGGAAGTGGCCGCAGGCCTTGACCGCCCGGCGGATGCGGGCGTTCACGGACTCGATCGCGTTCGTGGTGCAGACGATGCGGCGGATCTCGGTGTCGAACCGCAGGAATGGAGTGAACTCCTCCCAGGCGTTCTCCCACAGCTTCACGATCGCCGGATACTTCCGGCCCCAGGCATCGGCGAACTCCGCGAACCTGTCCAGCGCGGCCTCCTCGGTGGCAGCGGTGCAGACGGGCTTGAGGAGACGGGCGATCTTGTCCCAGTCCTGGCGGGCGGCATAGCGGAAGGAGTTCCGCAGCAGGCGCACCACGCAGGTCTGCACGATCGTGCGGGGCCAGACCGTCTCCACCGCCTCGGGCAGCCCCTTGAGGGCGTCGCAGACGAGCATGAGCACGTCGCCGACGCCGCGGTTCTTGATCTCGGTGAGGATGTGCATCCAGTGCTTGGCGCCCCCGCCGCCGTCGCCGGCCCACAGCCCGAGGATTTCCCGCCGGCCCTCGGTGATGACGGCCAGGGCCACATAGATGGGCCGGTTGGCGACCGCACCGTCGCGGATCTTCACGTGGATGGCGTCGATGAAGAGCACCGGATAGACGGCGTCGAGCGGTCGGCTCTGCCAATCGGCCATGCCCTCGAGGACCTTGTCGGTGATGGTGGAGATGGTCTGCCGGGAGACCTCGGCGCCATAGACCTCGGCCAGATGAGCCTGGACCTCGCCGGTGGTCAGGCCCTTCGCGGCCAGCGAGATGACCATCTCGTCAACGCCGGTCAGACGCTTCTGCCGCTTCTTGACGATCTTCGGTTCGAAGGAGCCGTCACGGTCACGCGGCACGGTTATCTCCACAGGGCCGATGTCGGTCAGCACCGTCTTGGAGCGTTTGCCGTTGCGGGAGTTGCCGCCGTTCCTGCTGGCCGCATCGTGCTTGTCATAGCCGAGGTGGTCGGTGATCTCACCCTCCAGGGCCGACTCCAGCAGCCGTTTGGTCAGCTGCTGCAGCAACCCGCCCTCACCGGTCAGCTGCAGACCCTCGGCTCGGGCGCGGCCCACCAGCTGATCAATCAACTGCACATCCACGGCCTTCACCGGCACGGCCTCCGTCGATCCAACGGCCTCGTGCTCAGCCACGTACTCACTGGTCATCGATGCATCTTCCATGATCGAGAGTTACACCGAACGCTTTACAGTCCCCGGGGAGGTTCCGGTCGTTCGGGGTGTGGTGGCGAGTCGACGGGACAGACCATAGTGAGAGTTATCAGTTCGAGGCGCAGGCTGACGAGCGACGCGCTGAGCTGATGGCCGCGCTGCGGCTGGGCGAGCAGTTCGACACCACCACGGGACTGCCAGCCCAGGAACTGCGTACGAGGAACACGTTCGCGTGGTTCGAGCACGCCGTGGACTACGCGCAAGTAAAGTGGCCGCGCATCTCGGCGAAGCACCGGGCGGGCATCGCTGACGCTCAGGCCGCCGTGACAACAGCCCTCACCCTGCCACCGGCGCAAAGTCTGGCTCCGCCAGGCCTGCGTGCAGCGCTGCTCTCATGGGCATTCCGCATGCAGGGCGATTTCAAAGTCCGGCTGTTGGTGCGTCTGTGCTGGTCAGCGGAGTCCGAGGAGGGCCAGGGGACGGGTGAACGGTTCGTAGGACATCTCGCGGGGTCCAGCGGCGATGTTGTGGTGACCGGCGGTACGGAGGCAGTTGATCGCGAAGCTGCGCAAGGCGGCTATGTTCTCTAGGCCATGCTCGGTGTGGACTTTGGAGGTGTCCTTGCGGAAGGCGGTGTCCCGGACGAGGTGGAGCCGGTTTCGATCACCCACTGCGAACGGATGATCTTCGCGAGCCGTTGTGGGGAGGTTTCCTGGCTAGTCAGGTCGGTGATGACGTAGACCGTCTCGCGGCTGCGTCTGCCCGGTCTTCACGCAGGTGCGGTGGCGTACGACCTGTGCGGCGTGCGGAAAGTCGAGGTCATCGACGGTCAGGACCTGCACCACACGGGTCTCCTTGCGGCCGTGCCGCTGGGTGCGGTCGTAGAACTTCGCAGTCACCTGCATCCAGGGCAGTGCGTGCAGCCGCTCGTAGAGACCGGCCTGGTTCTTCTTCACGCACAGCGCGTAGTGCGCCTCCTTGTTCTTGACGAGGAAGCGGGCGAGGCTGCACTGGGCGTGCATGGCACCCGCGGTAGTCACGGTCACCCGGTCAGGTCGAACGGGGCCAACAGGTTGGCGAAGCAGGTGATTTCGTTCGTCTTGTCCGGGACTCGCAGTTGCGTGACGGTCGGCCCGCCACCAGTAATGGCGGCGAGCAGATGCGCGGCCGGGGGTGTCACCGTGGCGGCAGCCGCAGGCGCCCCTCGCCGTCCACCGCGAGGAGCGCCCGCGGTGGACGGCGCCGAGCAGGTCGGCAAGGCCGCCGGGACAGGTCCGGTCAATGATCCGACGGATGGTCGCCATGCTCGGCGCGACGCGGACAGAGAACACGCTAGTGGTTCGGGCACCGAGCCGGGTAAGGGCCTCCTGCGGGGCGTTCTTGGCCCACTGGCCGATCGCGGCGAATGAACGCGCTCCGCTCAGCACGGCCGAGCACGCGATCAGCAGCACGCTCACGAACGGGTGACGCTTCCCGCGCCGATGCCTCGGACGGCCAGCGTGGCCAGCCACTGGGGCAGTCCCGGCAGCGCGCGGTGCTGACGCGAGGGCGACTTGATCAGGCAGGCTGACGGCATATCGAAACTCCGGTTCACAGGGCGACTTGAGAGGTCACCTGCTCCAACCGAAGCTTCGTTGTGTGAGAGACGGGTCGACCGGGAATCGGCACGCCACCGCGACCTGCGACTTCGCAGGATCACTCGGACTTTGAAACAGCCCTGATTCCGCATGAGCCGCCGCCAGAACGGGGAATGGGCGCCCTCCAGCAGATGTAGCCGTCGGATTGGAAATGGATCGCACGCCACTCGCTGCCGCTGGCCGAGGCCGTCCGGCTGGAGAACCTGCACACAGCACTGGGCGCGATCGCGCGGAAGCTCGACGGCGGCCTGCGACGATGTGCACGCGGCGCACGGCCGCCCGCCGAGCTCGACTTGCTGGAGCCAGGACTTCAGCCCGAGACTGGAGCGGCGGTACCGCTCGTTCAACCCGCTGACCTGCTCGACGTACGTCGGCCTCCGGCGCTCGGCCAGGTTGTGGATGACCGCCTGCCCCTCAGTCTGACCAGCAACTTCTTCCCTGTCGAAGGTCGCTGGACCAGAGAGCGTTTGTAGCATGAGTGCACCCGCCAAGCCCTGGCTCGGCATTCCAGGCATCTGAGTGGCGGACCGCACACGGCCGTCACCGGAGCCAGGACGTCCGCCGTGAAGTCTATGGACTCTATCCGCACATCGACGTCCGAGAGCGCGTCATCCGGCGAGCAAACACCCACCAGCAATGCGTTCCTCGCCGAAATGTTCCCGCATACGTCCTCTTGGCCTGGGAATTCACGGAACTCCGGGCAGAGCCATGTCAGTGTTGTGCAACATCTTTTGCGGCTCGTGCGGCGGTCAGGGGCTGCCCGTTCCACTCATTGGTCATGAAGCAAACGGCGGCGTGGTGGGCCTGACGCCTTTGTTCAGGTCGGCGACGACATGGGCGCCGTTGACCGCCTCCGTGGAGAAGCACGCGGGGTTCCTGACGATGAGGTTGATGCCGATCCGCAACTGGGCCGGGGCTGGTTTCGAGGAGCTCCTCCTGGCGGTCGAAGTCTGTTTTGACGTCGGAACATGTCCGGGTGGTTTGCGGAGAAAATGGGAGTCGCGCCCGAGGTATGAGCAGTGCCCTCGCCGGTGGTGCAACTGGCGAGAACCAGGATCAGCAATACGCCAACAACGGCGGCCGTCACAGATATGCGGACAGGCGGCGACGGAGTGCTCATGAGCCGACTCTGCGACAGGCAGAGTGGGGCCATCCGAGCGTATCGGCGACCCTGGCGCTCGGCTTCCACGATCGCGAGGAGCCAGGTCCAGAGTCGGCGAGAACAAAATTCTCACTCGGCGATGCGCTTGAGTGCCTTTTTGGCCTGGTCTCGAATATTCATGTCTGGGCTGGTGAGCAATCCTTCGATCTGTTCACGCGCTTCCGTGATTCTCATCTTCCCGAGAGCCTCGATTGCGAAGGCTGAAACTGTAGAATCTTCCAACAGGCTTTGCAGTATCCTTGGGGTTCTATCGTCCTTGGTCTTGGGCAAGGCGAGAACGATCTGTGAACGAGCCTGGCCGTATCTTCGATCGCACGCAAGATCGAAAAGTTCATCAGTTATTGATGGATCGGCGAAGATCCCCAGTCCATTTCCTAGCACCCATCGTAGGTGTTCTTTTGGTGGCTCAGAATTCTCTGGTCGCATCGGATCTTCAACTTCCGGCGGCTCACGGAAGAGTGTCAAGAATTTAGGTGCAGCCTCTTTTTTGGCGAACCCGACCGATAGTGTCCGCGTGATGTCTTCTGCGAGTGGCAAGTATGAAGATCGGGGCAGCCAGTCGAGCAGTATTGGTACAGCAGTCCGGTAGTTCAAACGTAGCCGAAGCAGCTCTCCGACGCTTTCAATCGAAAAACCCACACTTGCGAGGTCCGCTAGCACCCCGCCAGCGCTATTGGCGTAGAGTTGCCGACGCCGAATGACCTGGTTATTGCGTGATTTCGCCGCTCGGGCAATAGGGTCACCGTGCACGACCTCACTGATCTCTTCGCGACTGAGGCGAGTGCTACTCACACGCGGGTCTTTTTCCGTCATGGAAGGTTCCTGATCAAGTTAATGTCACCCGAATTGACCAAATCCTGAAGTGGCCTGGAAATTCGAGTGGTAGAGCGGATGTAGAGATTGAACTGGTAGCCGTTTGCGTTGGCGTAGGACAAGTCGTCCTTTATTTGCTTCGATAGGTGCTGGTACTTCACGTTCTTAACTTCTCCGATCACACCTGCCGCAGGGTCGAGTTCATCGGGAATTCTGGTCCGTCCATTGATGATCAGTTTTTGAGTATTCTTGGTAATTCCGGAAGCTTTCTCGCCTTGCTGTCCGAGCTGGCAAATTATCGTTCCGCCGCCATTGTGGGCCAGGATTGGTGTGGTGCCAGCGAGTACATAGTACGTGTGGAGCTGTTCGATGGTGAGGTTGTACATCGCGGCGGCGCCGGGCCGGCCGGCGACAGAGAGGATGCGGGTGTGCTTGTTGTCCTCCGTGTTGAGGACATGGCCTGGTATGAGCTGACCTGCCTCCACCCAGGTGTGGCTGGTGTCGTCCCAGAAGGGGTGGCGGGAAGTGGTGTGAAGCGTCTTTGTCTCGCCGGTCGAGGCCTGGACTGTGACGTCGGTCAGGTCGTCGTCGTGGTGGACGAGTCTGGCGGTTACGCGGCGGGTGCCGATGTGTTTTCCGGTTTTCGGGTCTGCCGCTTCGACCTCGTCGCCGGGCTTGATGTCCTTGATCGGCTTGAGTTTGCCGTCTTTCATGAGCACGAGGGTGGACGGCGAGAAGCTGTTCGTCAGGCATCCTAGAGTGCCACCGGTGTACTTGTTGCCCTCGCGAAGCGCTGCCGCAAGGACTCTCAGCTTGCTCTGGAATACGACGCTCGCCTGGAGTTCCGCGCAGGCTAGGAGGTCTCCGTTTCTGCATGACTCAAAGCCAGAGATCCCGAGCATTTCCTTCTCGGTGTCCCAGATTTTCTGTATCGTGCGGTTGAACCCTTCGGACTTGGAGAGCGCGTAGCACAGGACTTCGTTGTGCTGGCACCATTCACCAAGGTTGTGTGTTGCCTGGCAGCCGAGGACACCGCACTTGTAGGCGTCCCTCATACGCTGGCAGTCCTGGTCGCAGGAGGACGGGTCCGTGTCCGCGCTCGTCGTTACGGGAGCGGGGCTGTTTCCGGTTTGTTTGCCGTTGTCGGGCAGGCCGTTGCCGTTTTGGTCGTTCTTGGGGCAGGCGGCGCCGTCGCGGCTGCTGCTGCCGCAGTCGGTACGGAGGCCGGTGGGGTCGCTGTAGGTGACCGGGCTGTTGTTGCTGTAGCTGTAGCCGTTCATCTGCTGCGGGTCGGCGGTGTCGAGGATGGGGTCGGCACTGATGAAGCGGCCGGTGGCGGGGTCATAGTCGCGGGCGCCTAGGTGGGTGAGGCCGGTGCCCTGGTCGATGGTGCCGCCGATGAAGCCCTTGCTGCCGGGCCAGTTGGCCGGTGTGGTGCCGCGGGCTCCGCCGAAGGGGGTGGAACGGCGCTGCTGCATGGCCAGGTCGGTTGCGGCGATGGCCAGTTGGGCAGTGCCGAGGTGGTCGCCGATGAGGAAGCTGAGTTTGTTGTCGTCGGTGCGGATGGCCTGGGTGCCGCCGCCGAGGTCGTAGTAGCGGGTGGCCTTGGCCTTGGTGGCGCCCTTGGTCAGGGTGATCTCGGTGGAGCCGAGGTAGACGGTGGTGTCGGTGGCGGTGCGGGTGATCAGGCGGTTGCCGTCTGCGTCGTAGACGTAGGAGGCGACGGTCTTGGTGCCGCCGTTTCCGTCGTCCTCGGTGACCTTGGTGAGGTGGCCCTCGGCGTCCCAGATCAAGGTCTGCTTGTCGCCGCCGACAGTGCGGGTGGCGGTATTACCTGTGGCGTCGTAGGTGTAGTAGTCGGCCGCTGTTCCAGTCGCTCCGTTGGTGTCGACTTCGCTGAGAGTGTGCGGCCGCGCCGCTGTCGCGCTCGGATGGATGTAGGCGCGGTGGACGTCGTTGGCCGTCACCCCGTTGGGGTCGTGGAGTGTTTCGGTCTTGCGGTTGCCGCTGAGGTCGTAGGTGTACGACTGCCAGTAGGGGGCCGGTCCGCCGAGAAGCGCGGCGCTGGGGTCGCCGCAGGTGGCGGCCGTCTGGGCCCAGGTCTCGGTGAGACGGCTGAGGTAGTCGTAGGTGAAGCACTGACTGTCGGTGCCGTCGCGCGAGACGTCGTTGATCGAGGTGACGTTGCCGGCTTCGTCGTAGCCGTAGGTGGAGGACTTGTCGGTGCCGGGGACGTCCTCGCGGTCGACGCGCGCGTTGGCCAGGCGCTGTGTGCCCCACTGGTAGGTGTTGGTGACCTGGGTCTTCTTGCCGCCGCTTTGGTAGGTGTACTGGAGCGGCTTGCCGGTGAAGCTGTAGACGGCATCGGTGAGGTATGTGGTGCCGCCGGTTCCGGTGAGCTTGACCGGGCGCAGCACGTCGTCGTACGTGGGCACCAGGACGTCGGCGGCCAGGGAGCCGGCCGCGGGGTAGCCGGTCGACTGGAGTGTGCCGTTGGCGTTGTACTTGACGTTGGTCTGGTATGACCCGGCCAGTGTTTCCTCGCCGGTGACCGACGGGATAGTGGTGGTGATCCGGTTGGGCCGGTAGAGGGCGTCGTAGATGTTGTACGTGGTGGTGTACGCGGTCCCGGTGGCTCCGCCGACGTAGCGGGTGGCGGAGGCGAGTTGGCCTTTGTAGTCGGACGGATCCCAGACGTGCCTGGTCAGCAGCGGTCCGGTCGCGGTGCCGTCATGGGTCTCGGTCTCGCGGCCCAGGCCGTCGTACACATGCGTGATCGTCTGGTGGTTGGCATCGGTGGTGGAGACGAGCTGGTTGCGGTCGTCAAAGACCGAGGAGGTGTCACCCTTGTCCGGGTCGTGCGCGCTGGTCTGGTTGCCACGCTGGTCGTATCCGTAGGACCAGACAGTGCCCGACGGGTCGGTGATCTTCTCCAGCTTCCCGGCGGGCGTGTAGCCGTAATGGGTCGTGTCGGCCGCTCCGGTGGGGGTGGCTGCGTGGTACTGGAGCAGGTCGGTGGTTCGGCCGCGTGCGTCGACCACCGTGGTGGTCGGAGTGGCTCCCCTCGGCGGCGTGACCGTAACGCGGTCGCCGCCGTACGTGGTGCTGGTGGTTGCCAGAATGCCACCGCCGCCGCTGTTGCCCGAAACCTGCTGGGTCTGGACGACGCGGCCCAGGCCGTCGTAGGTGTTGCGGGTCTGGGTCTCGACACCGAGAGCGTCATCGAGCTTCAGCAACTCCGACGAGGGTGCGCTGGTGTTGTAGTACGGGGCGAAGGCCATGACAACTTGACCGCGCTCGTCGTAGAACGTGTCCGTCACCAGACGTCCGCCGTTCGGGCCGGGCGCCTGGGTCTGCCGCGGCTGAAGGAACCCGTCGTACAGGGCGTAGGAGGTCTGCTGCCCGGCGTCGCTCTTGAGCGTTTTGGTGGCGACCGAGATCGGTTTGGTGTCGGTGATGGTGTAGACGAACTGGTAGTTCGGGATGTCGCTGTTGGCCTTGGACCGGTCGGGCAGCCAGACCTTCAGACTGCGGCCGAGGGCGTCGTACGTCATGTCGGTGCGCTTGTTATTGGTGTCCAGCGCGGTGAGGGGCAGGCCGCGCAGCGTGTCGTAGGTGGTCTTCGTCGCCTGTGAGGTCGATGCCGTGCCTGGCACCGCTGGCGGCGAGGTCACGGTTACGGTCGTCGGAAAGCCTGTCGCCGGGGCGTAGGCCGTGGTCATCGTCCGACCGTCGGTGCGGTTGGTCCGGACCGGGCTCGTGGTTTCGGTGGCGGTGACAGTACCGGTGAGGTCCGTCGCGGTCAGCGGCCGACCGTAGGTGCTGTCGTATGTGGTGCCGGCCTCAAGGTAGGTAGCTTTGCTGCCGTCATGGCTTTTCAGGGATGCCATGTGGGTGGCGTCGCCCTTGGTGGGCGCGACACCGTAGTCGAGTCCGTCGTAGGCCGTGCGGACATCGGAGAGAACGTCCTTGGCCCGGTTCGGGGTGGCGGAGCAGTTGACGGCAACGGTCTCGCTGCGTGCGACGGCGGTGAGCAGCCACACGCTGGTGTTGTCCGCGTAGGTGACGCGGGTGCACTGATCGTCGGCGGGAGTGCTTTCGTCACCGAAGTCATCGGTCTTGACGACGCGCCCGGCGGTGTTCTCGAAGCTGTTGACCTTGTAGGTCTGCCGCCAGGTGGTTCCCGCGCCGTTGTCCAGCGAGGCCCAGGTGCGAGTGTTCGCGGTACCGGTGAGGTCGGCCGTGGTCGTGCCCCAGTCCCGCACCCGCTTGGCCGTCTCGTGGAACCAGGGGGTGTTGACGGTCTTCGACAAGACCTTGCCGCCCGGCGCGCTGTACTGCTCGGTCTTGTACTCGAAGCCCGCCACCGGGTCGCTGTCGGTGATGGTGCCGCCGTGGTCGTCGGAGACGGTGACCGGGTTGGTGCCGCCCTTGTCGCCGTCCATGCCTCGCAGGAAGTAGTGGTCGGTCTGGGTCTTCATACCGACCGGGTCCTGACCGCCGGTCTGGACCCGGACGTGGCCGTAGCCGCGCCAGGTCGACCAGGTCTTGTACTTCTCCTTGGTGAGCCCTTCATCGTCGTCGTAGTGCCAGGCCGCCCCGTCGAGGTAGGAGTAGCGGGTGACCATGTCCGGCGACGATTTGGTGCGGTCGGTCCGGACGACGGTGTCGACGACGTATTTGTTGAACCACTGCAGAGTGGGATCCGTGTCGCCCTGCTTGGTGAAGTAGACCGGGAAACAGCGGGTGGTGTTGGACGCCGGCGTCGGCAGGTGGGCAGCGTCGCAGGTGGCCGCGGAGTAGGTGACGTCGAGTTGTCCGCCGGATTCGTCGACGACTGTGGCCAGCCGCTCCTTGATGAACGGTGCCGTGTCGTCGCCGGGTTGTTTGAGGCGGTTGGTGCGCTGGTCGTATCCGAAGGTGACCGGCGGCAGGGAGATGTTCGGAGTGGCCGACTTGCCGGTGTGCTTGACCGACTTGAGGAGCAGTTGGTAGTCGATGTCGGCCATGCCCCAGCCCTGGTCCAGGTGCCAGGTGTCGATGGGGTTGTAGCCACTGCTGTCCGGCTTGAGGACTTGGGTGGTGACGTCGGTGAGGCGCTTGCGGGTCCAGAACGTGGGGGACGCGGACTTCGTGCAGTCCGCGCCCGCGGCGCAGTTCAGGTCCCACGGGGTGTCGTACCAGTAGAACGACTTGTCGTTGATCGTGCCCGCGTCGCAGGTGACGCCGGTTTCGGGGATGCAGCGCTCGGCTGAGGCGAAATCGACACGGGCGAGTGCCTTGGCGGAGTAGACGGAACTGTCCCGTAGCCCGTACTCGATGTGGTCGAGGCTGCCGCCGCGGTCGTACGCGGTTTCGTCGGCGGGCTTCAGGTTACGGGCGTAGGTGTTGGTCTCCTTGTTGTAGAAGTAGGCGATGGCGTTGCCGTGGACGTCGACCGCGTAGTCGAGATTCCAGCGCCAGCCTTGCTGGCACCAGGAGTTGGCGAACGTGGCCGCGTTGCAGGGCTCACCGGAGTCGTCGCCGTAGACCGGCACGGTCCAGGCCGAGTTGGTGACTGCGTTGCCGGTGGCCCAGCCGGGGAGCCGGTTGTAGCCGAAGTAGTAGCGGGTACCGTCGGTGGTCGTCACCTTCCAGTACTCGTCGTTGCGCGCCCCGTTGGCCCGGACGTTGTTCGTGTCACCGTAGACGCGGTCGATCTTGGTGCCGTCGTCGCCCTTGAGACGGAAGGTGTTGGTTCCCGTTGCGATGAGCTCTCCTGCGTGCCCGTTGAAGGAGAGCGTCGCGTTGTCATAGGCCCAGCACAGGTCGCCGGGAACCTTCCCGTCGGCGTTCTTCACGTTGTCGTCGGCGCATGGCTTGTAACTGCGCTCGATCGAACCGGACCAGAGGTTGAAACCGTCGCCGGCCCAGGACGCCTGATTGTTGGAGTTGGACGTACGTCCGTCCAAAGAGTCGGAGGAGTAGGCGAGCTTGACAGTCGGAGTGAATTTTCCTGGCACATCCGGTGTGGGCATCGGATAGGACCAGGTGAAGTCACCAGTGTTCAGGTTGGCGTTCCACGTCGCGGACGACGACAGCGGCGTCGCCTTGTAGTCACCGTGATCGCTCGATGTCCCGGTGGCCACGGCGAGCAGCAGCGACTGGCCCGCGGCAGGCACGCCTACCGATGCCGCGGTAAGGCTGTGGGCAGCCAGGTCGTTACGGGCCGGAACGGGAGTACGCGTGGAGCAGGACGGCTCTTCAGGCGTGGTGGCCGCGCAGGCCGGGAGCTGCACCAGTCGGACCCGGGCGGCGTAACCGCCTCCGTAGACCTGGGAGAAGGCGCTGTAGTCCACGGTCAGTCCCACCGCGTTCCCGCGGGCTGCGTTCTGGCGGCTGACAGAGAAGAGCATGCCGTCCACGCCGGCCCGCTGGGCGGCCTGATGGTCAAGCACCCGCACGGTGGCGGCGCCTTCCAGGGGCGTACTCGCCGTCTTCGCCCGGGCGGTCTGTGCGGTCGCGGTGGTGAGCGCCACCGCGGTGCTTCCGGCGCGGACGGCGGTGGCGGTCTTTCCGGGGGCGGGGAGTGTCACCTGCGCGGTACTGGCCTTCGGCCAGTTCTGTTTCGGCGTCCACTGGGGGATGCCAGGCGCACCCTTGGTCTGGCGGGGAGCCATCTTCACGTCGTGGCCGCTCAGTGCCTTCTCCGACGCCGGAATCCCCGGCATGTCGTCGGCTTCCGCCACAGGGAGGACCGCCCCTTGCAACAGGGTGGCGATCAGGGCGCCGGAGACGACTGCGGCGATCCTGCGGCGAATCCGTCGTCTCATGCCCGCAGAAGTCGTCGCTGTCCTTGCCCGCTTCATCATGAAATCCGTCCTGGGCCGCACAAGCCATGCCCCCTCGCCCCGGTTCGGGGCAGTCCGCCGAAAGGTCGTGGTCAAAAGGGTGGTACTGGGACTGCTCTGCGGGGTGGGCGCACAGTTGGTGCGGCCACCCCCCCCATGGCCGGTCAGGGGCCAGGGTTGGTGGGGATCGCGTTTCCATTGGCCAGAATTGCGATCTGCTCGTCGTTGGCGGCGCCTTGGAAGACCCACACGTCGTCGATCGCGCCCGACCAGTTCTCGCCGAAGACGCCGCCGTTCAGGGAGCGCCCGATCTGCAGGCCCTTGGTCGCGTCGAAGGGATGCGCGTCGGAGTTCCAGGACACCTTCGTCGTACACGTCGGGTCGTTCTGCGTGCCGTCGCCGTCGTCATCCGCGCACACCGACTGACGCAGTCCGCCGTCGACGTACAGGCGCATCTGCGCAGCGAAGGCGTCGTAGACCACGGTGATGTTGCTCCAGCCGTCGTCCTGGAAATTGGTGTGCTCTGCGAGAGAGTGTTTCGCGGCGCTGTCGTCTGTGGTGGCCATGTCCAACTGCCATCGCCCGGCGTTCGGGTCGTCCGGGTCAGGGACGTAGCGCACGGCGAAGGCGGAGTTCTTCACACCCGCCTGGCTCAGCACGGTCCGTGGCGATGTCGGCCGCGGTCCTTTGACCCAGGCACTGACGGTGAAGCTGGTGTTGGTGTGGATCGGTGACGCCGTGGTGGAGGCATAGCCGTTGCTCGTACCGTCAAGCAGCAGACTGCCCGGCCCCACGTAGCCGCTGGTGTCGATACTCGCCCCGGTACCCAGATTCAGCGGGTGCCGGTCCGCTGCTGTGGGCAGATCGTCGGGAGAGACAGCGGGGCTGCCCGAGACGGCGTCCAGCTTCCACCGGCCTGCCACGATCGGCCTGGACCGGTACAGGTCGGACACCTCGGGACCGGACAGCGCCCGGTCGAAGAGCTGGACGTCATCGATCTGTCCGGGGAAGAAGTCCCCCGCGACATGGTCGAAGGAACTCGCACCGATCTGTACGCCGCCAGTGCTGTAGAAGGGGGTCGCGAAGCTGGTGGTGGTCACATGGACGCCGTTCACGTACAACTGCATCTCATCGGCGATACCGTCGTAGGTGCCGACCAACTGCGTCCACACACCGGCCGGGGATGTCGTTGTGTCGCCTTGTGCGGCCCGGACCAGTGTGGCGCTGGGAGCGTCCGTGGTGAACTGGCCGAACGTCCAGCCGAGTGCGTTGGAGTAGTAGATCTCGAAACTCGGACGTGAGGCCCCTGCCTGGGTCACGACGACCGCGCCGTGGTCGGGCTTGACCGAGAGCTTCGCCCACGCCACCACGGACATACTGTCGACTGCGTTGACGTGCGGGAACGTAGTGGCCGCGTAGTCGTCGACTCCGTCGAGCGTCAGTGCGTTGCCGTAGACACCTGGTTGACCGGGCGTCGCCCCGCCCTTGTACGTGGCGGCCTGCACGTCTGCGTGTCCGCTGATCACCGTGGTGGCAGCGCCGTCGTCCTGCGTCGCTCCCTCGTCGAGGGAGAAGACGGCTCGGGCTGGGCGTCCGGTGTCCAGCGGCTGCTTGTTGGCCAGCCTGGTGACGTCGTTCTGTACCAGGGGCTTGTCGTAGATCCGTACGTCATCGATGGACCCGGGGAAGAAGGAGGTCGGGTTTCCACCGTGGGAGCCCGCGCCGATCTGCAGTCCTCGGCGGGCGTCCCATGGGGTGGCGTACGCCTTCGTAACCGCCGCGACTCCGTTGACGTAGAGGGTCATCAGGTCGGCCGCCGAGTCGTAGACGCCCGCCAGGTGAACCCACTCACCCGGATGGACGCCGCCGCCGGCGGCCTGCGCCGCTTCTACTGGTGTCGCTGAAGTCGTGTCGGCCGTGTACTGGTTGAACGCCCAGCGGTCGGTCGTCTTGTTGTAGTACAGCTCGAACCCTGGACTCTTGTTGCCCGGCTGCGCGGCCACCACCGCCGAGGAGCCCGGCATCGTGGACAGATTCACCCACGCGGCGACCGAGAACCCGTACGACGTGTGCACCGTGGGGATGTCGGAGGACAGGTAGTCGTCGATCCCGTCGAACGTGACCGCATTGCCCACGGCGCCCGGAACACCCAGCGTGGGGTTGCCCGCGATGTCGAGCGTCCGCTCTCCGCCACTGCCTTCGGCGGCGGTCGCACCGGCCGGGTCGTCCAACTTCCACGCGGCCCTGGCCGGCTGGCCGGCCTTCACCTTGAACATGTACGACGTCGGCGCGCGCTTGTTGCCCAACGAGTCGAGTGTGGAGGCATAGACGATGTTGACACCGGATTTCGTGGGGCGGAACTTGATCGTCTTGGCCGCGCCCGCGGTGGTGGTGATCACGTTGGCCGATGACGGCTCTTCGTTCACCCCGTACCAGTACTTCGTGGTGCTGCTGTCGGTGGGAGAGGAGATGGTGAAGGTGCCATACCGGCCGACACCGTCATAGCTCGGGTCCAGCGGATCGTTGACGTTGATCGGCGGGTAGTCGCCGGAGGTGATCGTCGGGCTTGCCGGTGCGCTGGTGTCGTAGACGAAGTAGCAAGCGGTCGCGGCCCCGTCGTACGACCAGGGGGAGTAGCTGTACCGATTTTCCTCGTCGTAGTCCGCCACACGTACCGTCCACCCGATCTTGAGGTTCTCCGGGATGGTCGAGGGGAGGGCGATCGAGAAACTGGAGCCCGAGGCCTTGGCCGTCGTCCACGCTGACGTCCAGTGCGTCGTCCGGTTCGTACCTCTGCTCGCATCCCACAGAAGCGCGAACTGAACGGCGACGTGGTCTCCGTCGGGGTCGGTGACGTTCACCGCCGAGACCGTGGGCACAAACCGCGTGGAGCTCCCGAGCGGATTGCACGTCCCGCCCGGATTCATCGACAACTGCGACATCTTGATCTGCGTCGGCGGCTTGTTGTACTTCACCCGCAGGAACGCGTCGTCGGAGAACCGCTTCCACGCGTACTTGTCCCCCTCTTCCGTCGCCTTGAGACCGAACGTGGCCGTGGAAGAGCCGTGAGAGACCGCGTACTTCACACCGTCCGTGGCCTCGAACTCCACGTCACCGGCCGGGCATCCCGAACCGCCGCCCTTGGCGACATCGGCCGTGCCGAGTGCGTCTGCCCAGAATCCGCTGGCGAGCTGCGTGTTCCACGTCGTCGACGAGCTGATCGGCTTGGTCCGCCACAGCTCGACCACGCGTTTGTCGCAGCTCGCCGAGTGCGTCTCATGCCCGACGAAAGTGGCCTTGACGATCGTCTTGCCGATGAACTTCGACGTGGAGAACTGGTAGAACAGCCGCTTCAGGTCGTACGGGGCGCAGTAGTCCCAGCCGCAGTAGCCGACACCCGCGTCGGAGTCCCCGTTGAACCGCCACTGCGGTGAGGACGCCCAGTACCGCGAGACCATCGTCCACGACGACGCCTTCGGCGTGTACGTCTGCGGGTCGATGAACACCGGGAACTGCGTTCCCGCGTCGCTCAGCATGTCCTGATCAGGCGTGAGGTGCAGTTCACTGCCGTCGGCCGACACCTCGACATCGATCGGCGCGACTGTCGAAGCGTCACCGGGACCGTGCTCATCGGCCGCTCCCGCCGTCTCATCGGCAGAAGCCGCCCGGCCTCCTGCGGTC
The DNA here is from genome assembly GCF_055559175.1 of Streptomyces sp. NPDC024632. NCBI lineage: Bacteria > Bacillati > Actinomycetota > Actinomycetes > Kitasatosporales > Streptomycetaceae > Streptomyces > Streptomyces sp. NPDC024632. The sequence goes on along the minus strand of NZ_JBVHLD010000023.1, from coordinate 14,804 downwards.
TTGGTGGCCGTCTGCGTGCCCGTCGGGCTCGCCGAGTCCCACATCAGCGGCTGGGGGGCCTCGAATGCGACACCTCCGCCCGCCTCGTCGGTCGCCTCCAGGTCACCGTCGGCCGACTCGGCCAGACTCAGCCCCTGCGTCTGAACTCCCAGTTTCAGTTGGGCGAGCGCCGGGTTCTTCGCCGCTTCGGCCGGCATCCGCAGATCGACGTCAGGGAAGACGTTCTTGTACGTGGCCGTGTCCCCGTCGAGTACCGGCGCGGGAAGCGGTGCGGGCCACGTGTAGGTCAGCTTCTTGCCCGCGTTGTCCAGCGACACCAACGGGCTACTGCCGCCGCCGGAGAAGGTGATCCCCACAGTCGTCGCGTTCGGGACCACTGTTCCCTGCGCCGTCGCGGTCAGAGTGTTGTCAACCGGCTGCCACCCGCCGCGAATCCGGGCACGCACCGGCCGGACATGCTCCACCACCTCGAACTGGCCATCGGCCGTGGCGTACGTCTCGCTCGACTCCGACCGCAGCGACGTGATCTCCACATCTGCCCCGGTGGACGCGGCCTGTGCCTTCGCGGCGTCCTCGGTGAGGGCCGAAGCGGCCTTTCCCTGCGGGGACTTCTCCGCTGTCTGCGAAGGAGGAGCGGCGAACGCCTGCCCGCCCGCACCCAACGGCGCGAGGCCGCCCGTCACCATTACCGCCGCCACGGCAGCAATCAACGACCTGCGCGCATGTGTGCTCACCACAGAGCTCTCCCCACCCCAGCCCCAAAGTCCCCACCCGGAGCCACAGAATTCCCACAAGTTCGCAGATCTTACATGTGATGTACATGCTCAGGTCAAGACCACCCCAAGACACCCCCCCCACGCCGGTGAAAGCCGGGGGCGCTCGCGCGTCCCGGAGCGGAACTCCAGCCGGAGACGGTGCAGATCGCTCCGATCGCATGATCTGCTTTACTCCGCGCATGAACGACGCAGACCCCTCACCCCCGGCCGACGGCCCCGGCGTCACGCCCGCTCCGGACGGGCACCGGCCGTACGGCGCCGGGCCGCACCTCCCCGACCAGCAGGCCGGACTGCCGGTCAGACCCGGCGACAGTTCCGGAGACCAGGGATCCGACGCCCGCCAGCCGGCCGGGGCACCGCGGTTCGCCGGATGGGCCTGGCGTGTGCTGGCGGCCGTCATCGACGGCCTGATCACGTATCTGCCCGACCGCGCGGCGGCCTATGCGATCGGCGGCTACGCCGGGGCAGTGACGGGCGCGAGTCTTGCCCTGGTCATCTGGCTCGGCCTCAGTTACATGGTGGGAGCAACGGGCCAGACACCGGGAAAGAAAGCAGCCGGCATCCGCGTGCAGCGCGCATCCGACGGCCGCACCATTGGATTCGGTCTCGCCGTCGGCCGCTGGTTCCTCCATATTCTCGACAGCATCGCCTGCGGTATCGGCTGGCTGTGGCCGCTCTGGGACGACAAGAACCAGACCTTCGCCGACAAAGCCGCCCGCACCGTCGTCGTCAAGCTGTGACCGGTCAGTGGCATTCGGGCTGAGCAACTGGCGCCCGCTCATCAAGGAGTCCTTATCATCAGCCCGTTCCGCAGACCCCGGGCAACGGCCGTCACCACCGCGGTGACGGTCCTGACTGCCGTCCTCGCCGGATGCACAGCCGACACGGACACGCCCGCCAGTCCGGGCCGCATTTCCGCGACGCCCCTGACCTGCGCCCAGGTCAAGGCCGACCTGGACCGCCTGGACAAGCAACTCGTCGGCGTCACGCCTACCCCGGCACAACTACGGGCCGGGGTAGAGCTGATGTACGACCACCCGCTGTGCTTCAACCCCGAACTCGTCAAAGGTGCCAAAGCCGTCCTGAACGACCTCGATCACGGCATCATGCCGACCACACCCTCCTACGGCCCCTGACGGTGCACCCGGCACCGCAGCCCACGACCCTCAGCGGAAACTCGTGGACGTGGGGCGTCAACGCCGGGCCCGCTTCTGGAAAGGGACCGCCTTTTATATCCCGTGGCTTCAGGATCTACGGATGGGTCGCTGCCGCAGGGCTCCCGGGATACTTCCTCTACACCGTGATCGACGCCGTCAGGGATAGTCAGGATTCCGGGCGGACCACGGGAGCCTGCATCTGCGCGTTCTTCAGCGGCGCCATCCTCACCACCCTCATTAGCGACAGGACAAAGGTCCGCATCCGGCAGCGAACAAAGGACTGACGGTCGTTCTGACTGATGTCGGTATGTGTCTGGCCCGGCTGCGGCTGTAGTTATCCGGGGCGGTCTGTGGGGTGCTGTGGGTGTGTGCAGAGCCCGTGCGGGTGGTCAGTTGATGATGGTGTTGAAGAAGATCACGGCGCCGGCGAAGGTGGCTCCGCCGGTCAGGATGGCGGCGGGGGTGCCTTGGGTGAGGGCGGTGAGGATGCTGGCGCCGAGGGCGGTGAGGGCGCCGAGCAGCAGGATGATGGCCGCGCGCTTGGTGAGGAGGGGGCCGTTTTGTTGGGACACCGTCAGCTCCTGTGGGTCGGGGACGGGGTCCGCCTCGGTGGGGTGTGTCGCTGAAGGTGTAGGCAGGGAATCACCCCCACCTCATGTGTGATGTGAATCACACCCTGTCGTACGGAAAATGCGGCGCCGTCCGCGTGGGGCAACACGGAATGCGCGCCTATGACTTGATACGTGAGGCAGATCCCGCAGGGCTTCGGGCCCGCCGTGCAGCAAGGGAGCCACCGTGGCGGATGACACCAAGGACGGCAGCGCTTCCGCCGGCCCTGTGCCGTTGCGCCTCGGTGAGCCCGTCGCGGAATTATCGGGTCCGGCACTGCGGGGCCTGGAGGCGGTACTCGCGGCGTCCGGTACGGACGACGACGCCGCACGTGGCCTGCGCAGGCAGGCCGATGCGGTGACCGTGGAGCGGCTGCGGGCCGACGGTTTCACCGGCCCGCGCTACGAGCAACTGGTGGGCCGGCTCACGGAGTACGGCTTCGCCGTGATGATGAAGTGGAACGCCAGCGGGATGATCTTCAAGAAGTCCCGGCAGATCGGCCGTCCGGTACCGCGGAGAAGATCACCCTGGACTGGGAGTGGGAGGAGCGCCGCGATGTCGCGGTCGACACCCTCCTGGAAGGCGAAGTGCTCTTCCGGGAGCACGGCTTGGTCAAAGGCCAGTGGAGTCCTGACGGCGGTGCGAGCTTGGCGACGTATTTCGGGGGCGCCGGCATCCGTGTCTTCCGTCCGGTCTACCTGCGCTGGCACACCACCCGTACGTCGATGCACGCCGCCCTGGATGAAGCCGCCCGGGGGCAGGACCCGGACAGCCTGCTGGACGCGATCCCCGATCAGCGGGCCGAAAGTCCCTTCGAAGCCGCCGACTTCTGGGACCAGTTCGACCGGCTCGGCATCACCGATAACAAGACCCGGGGCGGCCTGTACTGGTACGCCCAGGGCTACACCCAGCACGAGGCAGCTATCAAGGTCGGGCTGACACCCAGAGCACTGGAGGACGAATCCGCCGACTGCGCCAGCAGATCGGCAACAGCCCGGGGGAAGAGGGGAAGCGATGACCGTCCGCAACGAGCAGTCCGACAGCCCGGCCGTGGCCGACGACTACGACGACTTCGAAGCACTGCTGGACGCCTCCAGCCTGGGCGCCCCGCACGTCGTGGCAGCGGGTGATGGTGTTCCCGGGCAGGTCCGCGAGCACCTGCGGACGGCAGCCGCCGCCCGCAGTGCCCGCGAGGAGCAGGAGGCGGGCACGGCGGATTCGGAGGCGTGGTGCCGGCCCGGCGAGCGGACGCAGGTCGTGGACATCGGCGGCGGCACCACGGACATCGCCACCGCGGGCATCAAACGCTTCTCGTCCTTTGGGATCGACCTCGGCACGAGCTACTCCACCATCGTCTACCCCGGCCGCCGGACTGCTGGACCTCCCCGGCTTTGCGCGGGTACCGCTGGTGTACCCCGGGCTCTGGACGCTGATTGATCCGTGGGCCGCGGCACCGGGCGCGTCCCTGCGGCCCGAACGGCTCTTGGTGGCCCTGGACTTGCTGGAGCGTGTGACGGGGGAGGCCGGGCTGCGGCAGGATCCTGACACCGATGCCTTCGCAGTGGGGAACGTCATGGCGTCCACCGGAAGGAACGGAATCTGCTGGTACTGCCCGGACCCGTCCGTGGTCCGAGGTCCGTGGCTTCCCCCACTGCGCGGTGTCTTCGCGGACCTGTTGCCAGTGAGCAGGACGTGGAAGTCCGCGTTGCGCGGGGACCGCGTTCTCTCTGTTCCGTTCTGGCATCCGGGCTGGGGGCGTGCGTTGCCGGCCCGCGGGCACGCAGGAAACAGCCTGCTGATCGTCGAGACGCCGGGAGGGACGGCGCGCATGCGACCGGGCGTACCGGCGACACAGGCCTGGCGGTTCAGACGGTTGGGGGAGCCGGAGCGGTATCGCGCAGATGCCGCATGCAGCGGAAGCCGTCCTGCGCTCCTGCCTGCGGCGGCCCCGCGCAACCAGCAGTACGTGGTGGGAGGACCTCTTCCTCCTCGCAGGCGCGGAACCTGTGAGCTGGGACCGGGCCGGTTGGGAGGACCGGGTCCTGGACATGGTGACAGGTGCCGGTGCGGAACAACTGTGGCAGCCATGGTGGCGGCCTGCGGTGCTGCGGTATGCCCTGCTGGGGTCGGATGCGCTGACGGCGGCGGGTGCCATCGGGCATGACGCGGAGCAGGCGGTCCGGGCCGCCTGGACGCGATGGGCGGCAGTCGTGCGCGGCGGGGGCCCAGGAGTGTGGCGGCCGAGAGGAACGAGCACCGTCCGGGACCGTGCTGCGGCACTGTGGGCGGCACTGGCGAGCCGGAACGCGAGAGGATGGCTAACAGGACAGGCAGTGGGCAGCCTGATGCCCCGGCAACGGGAAGCGCCCGGGTTCTTGCCCGCGGCACCGCCTGCCGCGGACGGTCTGCTCACAGGACGCAGGGGGGGCGTCCGGCAGCCGTGTCCTTTCGGTGCTTGCCCACGAACCGGCCTCGCCTCCCACGTTGGACTGGCCCCGTCCGACGGTGGGGAGCCTGAGGGAGGCAGGGGAGCGGCGGAGCACACAGCGGAACGTGATGGCCCGCCTCATCGATGGCGGGGGGCGGGTTGAAGGCGTTCCTACCCGCCTTGCGTACCAGGCGGCCGAGCCGTACGCCGTGTGCCTAGTCTTCCGCACACCGCAAGGCGACGTCGTGTGGAACCTGGCCCGCGATGTGCTGGCCCAGGCCCTGGACCGGCGTGCCGGAGACGGCGACGCGATCGCCTGGAGCCAGAACGACTGGGTCCCCGACGCAGACCGCTGCACCTTCCTCAAACTGCGCCCCGGCCCCGGCACCGCACTGGTGGCCATGCCCCGAGAGCAACTGCGCGGGTACCTCGCACAGACACAGCGCATCGTCGAGCCGGGTACAGAGCACGGGCATTTCAACGCCGCACGACCCGACATGGACGAGCAACTCCGGGCCATGACCGGCCCCGTGGACAAACCGTGAGCCGGTGGCACCCCGTCGTGGGCTTCGTGGTTGTTCGGTCGGGTCTCAGCGGCCGTTGAAGGCATCCTTGAGGCGGGACAGCAGTGTTGGCTGGGCGAAGCCAGTCGGGTGCTCTTCGCCGCGGAGAACAGCGAGCCGCCGGACGAGTTCCTTTTCTTCGGCGGTGAGTTCGTCGGGGATGAGAACTTCGATGTGGATGATGAGGTCGCCGCGGCCTCCGCCGCGGAGGTGGGGGATGCCGTGGTGGGGGAGTGGGACGGTCTGGCCGGACTGGGTGCCGGGCCGGATGTCGATCTCCTCAACGAGACCGTCAAGAAGATCGATTTGGCATTCCGTGCCGAGGGAGGCGGCCGTCATGGGGATGGAGAGGGTGCAGTGCAGGTCGTCGCCACGCCGCTGGAAGACCGGGTGCGGCTTCTGGCGGATCTCGACGTACAGGTCACCGGCGGGGCCGCCAGCGGGGCCGACTTCTCCTTCACCGGCGAGTTTGATGCGTGTGCCGCTGTCGACGCCGGCGGGGATCTTGAGGGTGAGCTTCCGCCGGATGTGTACGCGCCCGGTGCCCTCGCACTCGGGGCACGGGGTGGGCACAAAGGCGCCGAAGCCCTGGCACTGCTGACAGGGGTAGGACGTCATCACCTCGCCGATGAAGGATCGGGCGACCTTGGAGATCTCGCCGCGGCCGTGGCACATGCTGCAGGTCTGAACGAAAGTGTCGGGCGCGGCTCCGTCTCCGGCGCAGGTGCCGCAGGTGACCGCGGTGTCGACGCCGATGTCCCGGGTGATACCGAAGGCCGTCTCGTTAAGTTCCAGTTCCAGGGGGATTGTGCCGTCCGGGCCGCGTTGGGTGCGCGAGCGCGGATACGTAGTGTCCGACACGGTGTCGGCAGCGGGGGGTCTATCGTCCTGGCTGCCAGTGGCTTCGGATGCGGGGACCTCGGACTCAGCGGGGACTGCTGCTTTGAGGACTTCGGCTTCTTCTTGGGCTTGCTTACGAATGCGGACGGCGTCCTCGGAGGCGCGTTGCCGTTGCCGTCGGGCTTCTTCTCTGGCGGCCGCGAGTTCAGCGGCTACCCTGTCGCGCAGCTGTGAGAGTTCCGCCGATGCCTGGTCGCGTTCGGCCTGCGCCTCATTGCGCAGTCGCTCTCCATAGGCGCTGGCGACTTCCTTGATGGCCTCAGCCTGTTTGCGGGCGTCACGCAGCACCGCGTCCGGTCCTGGTTCAAGGCCGACTGCTTCGGGGGAACCGGGAAGCGCGTCGATCGGCGGTGCCACGTTGGTAGGCCGGGAACGTGCGGCGGAGCGAAGAGCGTCAAGCCGGCGCCATCTGTTGCGCCAGGAGGCAATGTCGTCGGAGCGGGGACCTGGGGGAGAGCAGGGCTCGCCGTCTTCAGTGAACGCCAGCAGGGTCTGGATGAGGGTCAGCAGCGTTTCCCACCGCGGCAGCCTGTTTCCTCCCAGGATCTCACCGACAGTGGCCGGCGGCAGCGGCCGCAGACCTAAATGGTCAGCACGTCGCTGGATGTCCCGATAGGAGCGCTGTCCGCGATGCCGGCGTAACTCCGCCAGATCTTCGGCAAGTGATGAGAGTTCCTGGGCGAACTCCGCCTGCCGGTCCTGCGGCGAGACAGTCGGCACCTCGTCACCAGGCATCCTGTCCCCTCCACAAATGCGCCTGGTGACAGACTAGAAGAGACCGAACGGAACAGCAGCGGACTTGACGGAACAATGCCGGACAGTCCACGGACGAAGCAGTCACGGGTACGGAACACCCGTCCCGTACGGGATCGTTCACGACTGATCGCCTTTCACCGAGTCCGTTCCCTACGCTCGGTGAGCGGCGCCCGGTGCGCTTGTACTTGCAGCATGACTTTTCCCTGGCTGCCCTCGCCCCGCCGTCTCGGCGCCCTGCAGCGCGTTCTCGTCGTCGCGTTGCTGACCCCGGCCGTCCTGCTGGCACTGCTGGTGACGCTTCCCGCGCTGTCGGTCCTGCCGTTCCTGTCGGAGGGCACGGACCGGTACATCAAACTCCTGAGCGCCCACACCGCTTACCTGCGCACCCTCCTGATCGACAGCAGGCCCTCTCCCTGACCCGCGGCCACATGCCCCGGCCGCATGCCCTTCGGCTGGCCGGACCCGTCTTCTGCACGGAATCACCGTGCCGGGCCGGCACAGGGCGGGCCGCAGCCGGGTCCACACGTCACGGTGTGCGGGCCCGCCCCGTTGTTCAGGCTGCACGGTCCGGCCCGAACTGGACGCGGTCCGTCCGTTTTTGATTGCCCGTCGGGCGGCTGTGGTGTCGGTCACATGGGGGTGTGCGCCGGTGCGCGAACCACGAGTGGACGCCTGTGCGTGGAATGCCCGGTTCAGGTAAGTCGCTCCTGGTGGTTGACGCAGGGTGGACCGGACCTGTCGGTGGGTAACGGTCGCGGGGAGTTGCGAAACTGACTGGTCGGTAGCTTTGTGTCATTTTCTGCCCCATGGGTCGGCTGCACGTTCGGGCTCTTCCGGACGCTATGTATGCAAGACCGTGCTGATGCGGTCCCGGAGCGATACGGGGAGCCGCTTCACCGCCGACCCGAGAGGACCGTCTGGTCCCGTGACGAACCATCAGATCGAAGTCGTGCTCACGGCCGCGGCCGTGGCCCGCGCCTACGGGCCCGATGTGCGCCGTGCCGTGCGCCGTGTTCTGGCGGCGGGCGTGCGCATGGGCGCCTCCGAGCTGGTCCGCAGCCGCAGCGGCCGGGAGGACTCCAGGTGACCGACAACCGTGTGCGCGGGGCGGTGCCGCGGCAGGCCCACACTTGCGAGGAGCGGCAGCCGCTGGGTTTCGGCGCTTTTCATGGCCTGTACCGCGGCGCCTATGTGCGGGGGCCGAGCTCTACCTCGGCTCCCGGGCCGATGCCGAGGACGCGGTCCACGATGCGCTGCTGGAGCTGCTCAACAAGTGGCCCATGGTCATCGCGCAGCCCGAACCGGCCGCGTATGCGTGGTGGCTGGTGGAAAACCGGGTGCGGGACGCGGCCCGCGCGCGCAGCCGCCGGCAGAAGATGACCGACGCCGTCTTCGCCACCCAGGCCCTGTACGACACCAACACCGTCGACCCGATCGCGGAGCTGGAGACGAGCATGGCCCTGTGGGAGGCCGTCGACGCCCTACCCGAGCGCCAGCACGACGTGTTCCTCATGCGCTTCAGCCTCGGCTACTCCACCCGCGACACCGCCGGGGTCCTGGGCATAACCGAGCCCACCGTCCGTGCCATCCGCCGTCGGCTCGCTGAAGCGCTCGACCTCAACCTCACCCCGGAAGAAGGCACACGCCGATGACCGTACCCACCACCGTCGACCAACTCCTGGCCAAGGCCCGGCTCGCCTCCCCGCACTACACGGCCGAGGAACTCGTTCTCGCCCGTGCCCGCCTGTACGCGGGCGCGGCCGACAAGCTGGTGACCGGCGCCCTCAGCTTCGACGACGCCACCGCCGCCGACCTGTGGTGCGAGCCGGTGCGGCCCAGCGACCTGTGGGAGCCGGTGCCCGACGACACTGGGACCCGCGACCGGATCGACGCCGCCGACGACCGGCGCCACATATGCAAGCTCGTCATCAGCCAGAACCACGCCCTGCACGCGATGTCGACGTTCATGGGCGGCACCGCGGACCCCGACGGCGACGCCAACCGGATCCTGGAACCCGACGGGGCCCGGGTGCTGGCCTGCGTTCTGCACCTGGCCGGCCGCGAGGACAGCGCCCGCTTCTGGTGGCAGTTCGCCGCCGGTGCCGACGACGGCCTTGGCAAGTTCTGCCTGTTCCTCCACCACTTGGCCCTCGGCGAGATCCAGGAAGCCAACTGGTGGCACGACCAGGTGCCCCCCTCCGGCCGGGAACTGTGGGCCCGTGCCGTCCAGGAAGGCCGCGACCAGAAGACCACGGCCGCCGCGACACGCCTGCACGCCGTCGCCCGCCACAAAGCTGTCCCCGACGCCGCCAACGCCGTCGTGGTTTACGTCAAGACCGCCGTGCGCTTCGTTGACGACGACATCGAACTCCCGCTGCCCGCCGACGGCTTCGCCGCCCGGATAGAGGAGATGACTGCCGGCGTCTGACCGGCACCGCCCGCGACCCCGGCACCGCCCCGGCAATCCTTTCCCCACCACACCGCCTCGCGCCGCCGACGGCAGTATGCGGCACGTCCCAACCCCATCTCACTCACGTACCGGTCACCCCGGACAGCGAAAGGCCCCGGATGTTCTTCACGTTCCGCTCGTACCCGAACTCCTTCCTCGAGGACTACCTGCTGGACCGGCTCAACCTCGACTTCGACTTCGACGAACTCAGCGTCCGGCACGTCGTGGACGTCGCCGTAGTGGCGGCCGCCAACGCGGAAGGCTTCCTCGCCACCGAGCACCTGCTCTCGCTCCTGGCCGCCCTTCCTGACCCCGCGCAGGACCCCGAGTTCTGGCGGTCCCTGGAGACCGCCTCCAGCGACGCCTACCTCAACCCCACCAACATGAAGGACATGGTGCTGCTCGCGATCGACGGCGAACCCGGCGGCCTGGCCGGACAGATCATGTCCGCCCTCCAGGCCATGACCGCCACCCACCGGGAGGCGGCCGCCGACCTGATCGGCGAACACCTCAAGCCGGACATCGGGCGGACCTTCAACAGCCACCGCACCGGCAGCCTGTGGCTGGAGGACGCGGAACGCACCGCCTGGCGCGTCCTGCTGGCCACCTCCACCCAGCCCGAATCCGCAGAGCAGGCCCGCCACGCCTTCCGCACCGCATGGCAGAACGCCTGACCCCGCACCGGGGCGGTCTCGAACCGCGCCGGGCAGTGATCAGGCCAGGGGGACGTCGATCATTCCGTCCGGGCATGTCTCGGTGAGGTGCTGAAGGGCGGTGTGCTCTACGGGATCCACACTGAGGTTCCAGCGGCAGCACACGCTGGAGCGGATCCTGGTCGCCGCGTTCGGCATCATCTCCGAGACCGGCCACGGTGGACGGGCCCGCGGCTGGCGGAGCTCAACGCCGCCCCGCAGGCCCGCCTGACCTTCCTCCTGGCCGAAGCCCCGCGTCAGCAGGCGGTGCTGGCCGGCGACGACCTGGTCACCGCCAAGCACATCGGGATGTCGGTCCCGGGGGCAGTCCACGCCGACGCCGACTCCGACGCCCTGACCCTGCTGCGCGCCCTGCGCAGCGATGTCCTGCGCCCAGGCTGACCAGGCCGGGCCGGTCGTTCACCGGCGTCACCGCCGCTTCGACGCGGCTCCTGCCGATGCCCCTTCCAGGACCAGCCACGCCTTCTACCGAACCGCCGAGGCACCAGGGGCTACTCTGGAATCCGCGGTTGGAGTAAAGCTACTCTTTTTTGGGTCCTCGAATAATCAGAAAAAGCATCACAAGGGCACAAGTGAGAGCGACGATCCCTGCTGCTATGATTACAGCATTTCCGTTTACCCCCTGAGCGATGCCAGCGATTCCCAGTGCTGCGCAAATAATTATGAATATTACCAGCGTTCGTGTTGCGTCTTTGCTCATTTTTCCCGTTTTCTATTATTGGCGAGAAGCCAGTGCGGACTCCCCGAACGGTTGGCCAGATCACCTGCTGGGGCGTAGACGCACGTGCCGGTGTTGGTCGACGCGGTGACCACGGATCCGAACGGCACGGGATCACGGCCATAGGCGGGGCCGGGTGCTGGCGCAACCACCGCGCCGGCACCCGGGGAAAGTCACTCTTTTCGCTGGAATACCCAGAAGGCGATTCCCGTCAAAACCATGCCTCCAAGCAGAGGTGGCCAGGCCGCTGCTGCCAGGGCAAAGCACCCTGTCAAACCCAACATGACAGATGCTGAAAGGGACTTCACGCCGTACGATTGACGGTCGCGCCATCGAAAGAGCGCTCCACCGATGAAAACTATTCCAGCAACCACCAACAGCACTTCGAATAATACGTGCATTATTTTTTTCACCTTACCAAATAGTGAATTCGTCGCCCTCGTGGTCCACACTGGTGACCATGAGCGACGCACAGAACGAGGGAGCCCGGTCAGGCACCCGCCACCGGCTCAGCAGCAGAGTTTCGCTGACACCTTCGCCAACCCGGCACTCGTCGGCACGGAGAAGAAGAGCGACGACCCGCCCGTGGTCACCCGGGTCGACCGCCCTGGAGAGACCCGGCAAGGCTGAGCGAGCGGCCCTGCTCTTCGATGCTCCCGGTGCCGAGCACCGGGAGCATCTGCATGTCCGCAGCACGCGGCGAAGTGCTTCCGCCGCCGCACAGGCGGCCTGTGTCAGGAGCGTTCGGCGGCGTACTGGCTGCCGATGGTCCACCAGTTGCTGAGGTCGGTGCCCGGCGGGAGCGGTTGACCGAACAGGCCGACCGCGTGGGCGACCGCGTCCTGGGTGACGTAGTGGTCGGCGTCGCAGCAATGGAGTTGGCGGTGAATCCGGTCGTCGCCCAGCCCAGCATCTGGAAGAAAGCGCCATTGGTGCCCACTATCATCTGCGTGTAGGCGTGGGCGTCGGTCATGGCGTAGGACGACAGGTGGACCCACTCGTACAGGTTGTGGGGGAGCCGCTGCGATCCGTAGCGTCCGGACTCCGCAGGCACAGCCGGGGCCCGTTCGTTTCACGGGACCCGGCCCCGGACCAGGCTGCGCCAAGTGGTGAGGTGAGTCCCGGCAAGCGCTCGCCGCAGGACCGGTCGACCGCCGTGGTGCTCCACGAGCAGCCCGCCCTTCCCGATCCGGCCGACACGGACGACGACGGCCAAGAGCAGCAGTTGGTGCTCAGCCCGGAGCGGCTGGCCTGGCTCGAGGAACTGCGGCGCCGGATCGGCGCGCTCGCCCGCGAGACACCGAAGGCCAAGCCGCGCAAGCGCCTCGACGGGACCGCGACCCCGCAGCGCCATCCCGGCTACCGGCACCCCCATCGCTGAGAGCCGTGCCGTCAGGAGTGTTCGTCGGCGCCGTACTGCTCGGTCGTGGGTGACCGTTGTTCACGGGTCAACTGACTGTGTGGTTCCGCTCCCGCCGCTGCCAGCCCCCAGTAGAATCATTCACGCCGCGGACCGCGCAGCATGAGATAGGTCAGCGTTCCGGCGGCTGCGAGCGTAACGATTCCCACGCAGATGAATGCCACTCCGCCTGCGCCCTCCTCGTTACTTCCCTGGATGATAAGAAATACGGCAGCAATGAACGTGATGATGATGAAGATTACCATTCGCCGCGCCATATTCGGACCCGATTTTCTCATTGCGCACCAATCTTAATATAGTTGACCTGATAAGGGGTGTGAACGTGTGGCATTGAGCTGGTCGCGTGACCGCCGGTGCTGCGGCGGGGAACACGGCGAAGACCTCTTCGGGCCGCCTGGCCGCACGGGTGGGCGGCCCGAAGATCACCCTCACGCGGTCGCGCCCTATGCCGCCGTGCGCTCGGGAACGGCGGCAAGGAGCCAGCTCCCCGGGACGCCGTCCGGTGCAGTGAAGAAGCCGTGCGCCGCCGCTTGGAGGTCGCCGACAGGTCTGTGATCAGGTAAAACGATGGTTGGGTCGATTGGTGCCACTCTGTTGGCCCGGGTATGGTCCGAATCTTAGCGTCCGCTTGGAAGCGGTTCTCCGACGACGCCTTCCTGCGCGTGGAGTACAACCGGCCGTCGGCACAGATCAGCATGTCGCAGCTGACGTCGAATCCCGGAGGCACGTGCGGCAAGCCGGGCGCGGGTAAGTACGTTCGCTCGCTGCCCACCCTCACGGCGTACAACGTCACCGATCTCGACGGCGGGGGCATCGACGGCGACAAGGTCGCCGTGCAGTTCGCGGTGAACTGGGACACCGGTGACGGTAGGGAGATGATTCCCCGATGGGCGTCGCCGCTGTCGACCTACAAAACCCCCGGCACAGAAGCCGCCGATTGCTGATCCGCCGCAACCGCAGCACCGGCTAACTCGCCTACCACCGTTGCTACTCGCCCGCACCGGTGCCGCTGAACACCCTGGTGCGCGTCGCCGGATCACGATGGCGAGTGGAGGAGTACTTCCAGGCCAGCAAGGGCCTGGCCGGCCTGGACGAGCACCAGGTCCGCCGCTACTCGTCCTGGTCCCGATGGGCCACCCTCGCCATGCTGCGCACGCCTTCCTCGCCGTCGTCCGCGCGGACGACGGCGACCGCCACCCCGCACCCGACACCCGCACCCCGCTCACCTGCAACGAACAACCCGTCTACGGCACGGACCACCGGCTCGGCTGGTCCGACTGGCGACGTCACTACCGGGCCCGCTCCCAGACCAGCCGCTACCGACGACAAGCAACTCAGGCTTGAAGATCACGAACTACGACTGGAGTATTAACCCCGATGTTGCGAGACCAGCCTCGTACCCGAGTTGCAATGTCGCGCTACTTCTTATTTTTGAACCTGAAGATGAAGAATATTACGCCTGCTACGACGGCGCACACGCAGGTAATTGCGGTATCCGTTCCGGTGCTACTGGGTAGGCTCGTCCCTCCGGCGGCGAAGCTTATTGTCGTCATTGTGACTCCTGCCGCTTGTATTGGATGCCATGCTTACTCGTGTCGGGCCTATCGGAGGCCATTTTGCTTTTGCCTTCGGTATCGGACGAATCCGATGCCTAGGAGTGGGGCGATCAATACAGGGAGTGTGCCGCCCCAGGCCGAAGCCGCGCTTTTTCCGCTGGCGGTCATTATGAATCCAACGATCACGTAGAAGCCCAAGAAAGCCGCAGCGAGGTACAGCCAGCCGAGAGCGGAGTTTTTCTCGATTTTATCGGAAATGAATATCACCTCTCGAAGGGGGCTGGGGGGGGGCTCCTGGAGAGAGCGCTCCCCCAGCGATCTAATTCACGACAGAGCTACCTGCACTGAATATGATGCGGCCACACCGAACGCATAGCAGCCTACGGTGGAAAGTCCGGCGGATTCAGGGGCTGTTGCTGCCTCACATACGGCACCGGCCACCACTCCGGCGCTGATGCTGGCGAACCCAGACGCCGCTCCTGAAATGTCTCCGCTCAGCAGGCTAGTGCCTGCCTGCAGCCAGTCATAAGCGTCGAGCCCTTTTGCGAGGCCACTAGTCACCGACGACAGTCCGATTTGCCCTGTGGGGTCGGTGTTGTTGATGGGGTCGTCGCCTGCGTAGGCGTAGCGGTTTCCCTGGGCGGGGTCGGCGAGGAAGGAGTGTGTGTCCTGGGTGGTGAAGCGGCCGGTGGTGGGGTTGTACCAGCGTTGGCCGTATTTGATCCAGCCGGTGGTGCGGTCGTAGGTGCCGCCGACGTA
>NZ_JBVHLD010000022.1:114651-160179 GCF_055559175.1 Streptomyces sp. NPDC024632 | reverse complement strand
CCCCTGAACGCCCACCGGTCGGGCACCGTCATCGGCCTCAAGGCCGAAGTCGGCACCTCCGTCTCCTCCGGCGCCGTCATCTGCGAAATCAAGGAGTGAACGGGACCGCCCGACCCGCACCGGCTCAGAGCCAGCCGCGCCGCTTGAACAGGAAGTACAGGAAGGTCACCACCGACGCCATCAGGCCGAGCACCGCCGGATAGCCCCAGACCTGGCGCAGCTCCGGCATGTGGTCGAAGTTCATGCCGTAGATCCCGGCGATCATCGTCGGGGCCGCCGCCATGGCCGCCCACGCGGAGATCTTGCGCATGTCGTCGTTCTGCCGCACACCCACCTGCGTCAGATGCGCCGCCAGGATGTCGGACAGCAGCCGGTCGAGCCCTTCCTCCGCCTCGTTGACGCGCGCCAGGTGGTCGGCGACATCGCGGAAGAACGGCTTGGTGCGCGCGTCGACGAACGGCGCGTTGCCGCCGGCCAGCCGGGCCATCGGCTCCGAGAGCGGACTGATGGCCCGGCGGAATTCCAGCACCTGGCGCTTGAAGGAGTAGATGACGCCCGCCACCCGCGAGGAGTCGCCGCCGGTGGGGGAGAAGACCTGCTCCTCCAACTCCTCCAGATCCACTTGCAGCTCCGCGGCGATGTCCAGATAGTCGTCCACGACCGCGTCGCAGATCGCGTAGAGCACGGCCACCGGACCGTGCCGCAGCACCTCGGGGGACTTCTCCAAACGGGAACGGGCGTCGGCGGCCGTCTTCGCGTGCCCGTGCCGCACCGTCACGACGAAGGAGTCGCCGATGAAGATCATCAGCTCGTCGGCCGTGACGCGGCTCTTCTCGTCGTCGTAGCGCAACGGCCGCACGACCGTGAACAGTGCCCCGTCGTACGCTTCCATCTTCGGCCGCTGACGGGCCTTGAGCGCGTCCTCGACGGCCAGCGGATGCAGGTCGAACTCGGTGGCGACCCGGTCGAACTCGCTCGTCGTCGGCTCGTGCATGCCGATCCAGACGAAGCAGTTCCCCGACGCGCGGGCCTCGGCGAGCGCGTCGGACAGGTCGTCCGGCGTCTTCTCGCGACGACCGTCCCGGTAGATGGCGCAATCCACGATCACGCGGTGATCCCTTCGGTGAACGTCCGCGGCCGTACCACCCACGCCCGCGCGGCTCCCAGGGCCCGTCCGGCCCTGGCCCGCTCCTGCCCGGAACGCGCCGCTTCATGGCCGGATCGCGCCTCCGCCGCGCCACGCCACCGCGCGACCCGCCCGGTCGGCGCGGATCCCGGCGGCGCGGCTGACAGACTGGCCGCATGCAGGACACCTCCTTCTCGCTGACCCGTGTCCGGCTGCGGCAGTACCGCAGCATCCCGGAAGCCGACGTGGCGCTCGGCCCGCTCGTCTTCCTGATCGGGCCCAACGGCTCGGGGAAGAGCAACTTCCTCGACGCCCTGCGCCTGGTCTCCGAGGGACTGCGGACCTCCCTCGACGAAGCACTCGACCGGCGCGGCGGCGTCGCGCAGGTCCGCCGCAGGTCGGCGGGACACCCGACCCGCTTCAGCGTCGACCTCGACTTCCGCGGCCCGCACGGCGACGGCGGCTACGGAATCCAGGTCGCGGCCGAACGCGGCGGCGGCTTCCGTATCGTGCGCGAGCACTGCACCGTACGGGCCGCCGCCGCCCGCGACGGCGCGGGCACCGCACCGGCCGAGGCCGCCTACCGGGTGGACGACGGGGTGCTGACCTCCAGCACCGAGTCCGGTATGCCCGCGGCCGACCGTCACCGCCTGCTGCTCGCCGACCTCGCCACCCGCAAGCCCTTCAAGCACGTCCACGACGGCCTCGCCGACATCGGCGTGTTCACCCTCAACCCGGAGGCCATGCGCGAGCCGCGGACGCCCGGATCCGGTCAACTCCTCCAGCGCGACGGCTCCGACATCGCCGCGGTACTGCACCGGCTGGGCCGGAGCGCGCGCGGCCGGGAGGACAAGGCGCGGATCGAGAGCTATCTGCGGCAGATCGTGCCGGGCATCCACGGCGTGACCCGGCGCACGCGCGGGGGCCGCGAGATCCTGGAGTTCACTCAGGACGTGCCCGGCGCCAAGGCGCCCTGGCGGTTCGGCGCGCCCTCCGTCTCCGACGGCACCCTGCGCGCACTCGGCGTCCTCACCTCGCTGTTCACCCCCGCGGGCGGCGCCTACAGCACGGTGGCCGTCGAGGAGCCCGAGACCGCCCTGCACCCCACGGCGACCGGCGCGCTGCTGGCCGCGCTGCGGGACGCCAGCGACCGCCGCCAGGTCATCGCGACCAGCCACAGTCCCGACCTCCTCGACACCGACGAGATCGACCCGGCGGAGCTGCTCGCCGTCCGCGCGCCCGGCGGCCGTACCGTCATCGCCCCGCTCGACGCGCCCGCCACCTTCGCGCTCCGCGCCCAGCTCCACACCCCCGGCCAACTGCTGCGCGCCGACCAGCTCCTGCCGCACCCGTCCCCGCCCGCGGGGGAAGAGCGCGCGCGTGTGAGGTGAGACGGGCCGCCGTCCGCCCGCCCCGCGCGTCCACCGGTGAGCCGACGGCCGCCACGACGGAGTGAAGGACCGGTCGTGGCGCGCCGGGCGGCGCGGCGGCTGCCCTAGGGTGACGACGATGACTACCACGATCGTGTTCGACATCGGCGAGACCCTGATTTCCGACGCGCGGCACTGGGCGGGCTGGGCCGACTGGCTCGGCGTCCCGTCACACACCGTCTCGGCCCTGGTGGGAGCGGTCGTCGCCGAAGGGCGCGACGACGGCGACGCGCTACGGCTGATCACCCCCGGCCTCGACATCCCCGCCGCCTACGCCGCCAGGGAGGCGGCCGGGCGGGGCGAGCACCTGGACGAGACGGATCTGTACCCGGACGTCCGCCCCGCGCTGGCCCGGCTGCGGGAGGCCGGCATCAAGGTGCTCGCCGCCGGCAACCAGACCGCCCGGGTCGGGGAGCTGCTGCGCGGCCTCGACCTGCCGCTCGACCTGGTCGCCACCTCCGCGGAATGGGCCGTCGCCAAACCGAGCCCCGGCTTCTACGCGAAGGTCGTCGAGGTCGCGGGGGCCGAACCCGAAGAGATCCTCTACGTCGGCGACCACCCCGGCAACGACGTCTTCCCCGCGAAGCGCGCGGGACTGCGCGTCGCCCACCTGCGCCGCGGGCCCTGGGGCCACCTGTGGGCCGACGACCCCGACGTGGCCGCCGCCGCGGACTGGCGGATCAACTCCCTGACCGAACTCGTCGCCATCGCGTCCCGCTGACCGGCATGGGCACCGGCATCGGAACCGGCACCGGCATCGGAACCGGCACCGGCATGGGCACCGGCATCGGCATCGGAAGCCGTACCGCGCGCGGACCGCGACGGGATTGATCATCCGTTCCGTGGGGAGGCGGAGGAATGAGGAGAGAGGGCGGGGACATGAGCACGAGCTACCAGGACGGCTGGATCGAGTGCACACCTGACGCGCTCCGCATCCGCGGCTACTACTTCCCCTGGGGCACCAAGACGATTCCGTACGCGTCGATCCGCACGGTCACCCGCGTGAAGATGGGCGTGTTCAGCGGGCAGGGCCGCATCTGGGGCACCGCGAACCCCCGTTACTGGGCGAGCCTCGATCCGCGGCGGCTGTCCAAGACGGAAGGTCTCGTCCTGGACACCGGGAAATTCGTCCGGCCCTTCATCACCCCGGACGATCCGGCGGCCGTCGAGAGCATCCTGCGCGAGCGCTCCGGCGCCGGACCGGACGACCGGGATTCCTAGGGCCTGACCGATCCCGTACGCCTGTCCGCAGCGGGGCCGATCGTACGGAGGGCGTCAGCCGAGCGCACCCGCCACCGTCACGGCGGGCCCGGTCCGGCCGACGTCACCGGTCCCCGCCGCGATCAGCGCCGAGGCGGCGGCCCGGGCGGCGACGGCCGCCGAGGGGTCGCGGTCCATCCGGGCGGAGATCCCGGCGCCGTCGTAGAGCAGATGGAGCTGGCGGCCGAGCGACCGCGGGTCGGCGGCGCCCGCCTCACCGGCGAGGCGGGTGAACAACTCCCGCAGCCAGGCACGGTAGTTGTCCGCGGCCTCCTCCACGAGACTGCCGGGACCGGCCTCCGCGCCGGCCCGGACGAAGGCGCAGCCGTGGAAGTCCGGTTCCCCGAAGAGCGCGCCCTGCGCCTCGAAGACCGCCAGCAGCCGCTCGCGCGGAGTGTCGCGGCTGTCGACCGCGTCGGTGATCCGCTGGGTGATGCCCGCGTGGCGGCTGTCGAGGTAGGCCCGGATGAGCTGTTCCTTGCCGCCGAAGGTGTTGTACAGCGACGCCTTGGCCACGCCCGCGTGCTCGATGACCCGGTCGATGCCGACGCTCCGCACGCCCTCGGCGTAGAACAGCTCGTCCGCGGCGGCGAGCAGTCGCTCACGCGCCGACGGCTTCGTGGTGGTCCGGGAAGTCGCCATGGCCGTCACCTTTCGGACAGATCTGTCTGCATTATGCCCCGGCGGCGGGACAAGCCCGGGGGCGGCGAGCCGGGGCGGTCGGGGGGCGGTCGCGCCCGGCCCGTGGTCCGAGGTCACACGGCCGGCCGGGGGGACTGCTCGGAGGCGGCCCAGGTCAGTTGCTTGAGCTCCATCCGGGCGGCCGGAGCCGTTCCGGGCAGCGACGCCCAGTAGGGATGGGTGGAGATCCGGACGGAGAGCCTTTGCAGGCGGCGCCGGAGCACGGTGGTCTGCGTACCGGCGGGAGCGTCGGCGAGCAGGCGGTAGGTGATGTACCAGTCGCGCTGCGCCTCGATGAGATCAGCGGGGAAGTCGTGCTGCTTCATGGGGGCAATCCTGGCACGTGTTCGAATATTTGTGCGAGTCCATCTCGTCACGTTCGTACGACAGCCGCCCCTCCGCCGCCGGTGGCCGGGGACACGGCCGGGTGGAGAGGCGGTGGAGGGGCGGAGAATGGGGGAGAGGGGGACAATCGGGGTGTTCGCCCGCGTGTCGCGGCTCACGCGCCGCGGCTCGCCCCCGGTGGAGGAGGTCCGGACATGAACGAGGCAACGCGACGGCAGGGCGCGACCGTGTGGGACCCGGCGACGGACGGCGGCACCGCGGGCCATGGCATGGGGGACCGGCCCAAGGGGCCGCACAACATCCAGAACCACTCCGAGGAGTTCGACCAGTCGGTCCGGGACGCGGAGACCGAGGCCGCCACCGCCGATCGGGCCCGCTTCCACGGCGTGTCCGTCCGGCTGCTGGAGTCGGGCACGGCGGTGCACGACATGATCCAGGCGCTGTTCAACAGGGAGACGACCGCCCCGGCCGATCTGCGGCCGGTGGCCGACGCCTTCCGTCGGCACTGCGCCGCCAAGGACGCCACGGCGGGGCGCGCGCTGGAGTCACACCCGCCGGTCGCCGAGGCGGTCAGGCGCGACCGCGAGGAGGGCGCGTACCTCCTCGCCCTCCTCGACGGCTCCATCGCGTCGCCGGGTCCGGCCGGAACGCGTGCCCAGACCGTCAACGGTGTGCTGGCCGACATCGACCAGTTCCTCGGCCACGAACAGCGCGACTTCATCCCGCTGATCGAGCGCGAACTCCCGGTCTCGCAGAGCAACCGCCTGGCCGCCTCCTTCGACGGCTGACGGCTGACGGCTGACGGCTGGCTGCTGACGGCTGACGGCTGACTACTGACTACTGACGGCCGGAGGACGACGCGTACGCCTGACGCCTGCGACGCCTGCGCCCCACACCTGCGCGTACGCCCGAACCCCGCCCTCCGACCGGCGGCCCCGCTGCCGCCTCACTACCTGCCCATCAGCTCCCGCGCCGCCGACGCGACCGCGTCCGCCGTCAGCCCGAAGTGCTCGTAGAGTTCGGCGGCCGACGCCGACGCGCCGAACTCCTGGACGCCGATCGACCGGCCGTCGAGGCCGATCAGGTCGTACCAGCCCTGACCGACGCCCGCCTCCACCGCGATCCGGCGGCGTACGCCCGGCGGGATGACACTGTCGCGGTACGCCGCGTCCTGCGCGTCGAACCACTCACGGCACGGCATCGACACGACGCGCGCCCGTATCCCGTCCGCGGCCAGCGCCCGCGCCGCGGCGACGGCGAGCTGCACCTCGGACCCGGTGGCGATGACCACGACGTCCGGGTCGGCCGGACCGGCCGACGGGTCCGCGACGGGCGCCTCGTACCGTACGTAACCGCCCCTGACCGCCTCGGCGGCCGAGCCGAACCCGTCCGTGCCGTCGGGGAAGACCGGCAGGTCCTGACGGCTGAGGCTGAAACCGGTCGGCCCGGCGGACCCGGCCGCGCCGAGCACCTTCCACAGGGCGACGGCCGTCTCGTTGGCGTCACCGGGCCGCACGATGTCCAGGCCCGGAATCGCGCGCAGGGACGCCAGGTGCTCGACCGGCTGGTGGGTCGGGCCGTCCTCGCCGAGGCCGATGGAGTCGTGCGTCCACACGTAGAGCGTCGGCAGCTTCATCAGCGCGGCGAGCCGTACCGCCGGGCGCATGTAGTCGCTGAAGACGAGGAAGGTGCCGCCGTAGGGACGGCTGAGGCCCGACAGCGCGATGCCGTTCATCGCGGCGGCCATGAAGTGCTCGCGGATTCCCCAGTGGACGGTGCGTCCCGCCGGGTCGGCGCCGGGCTGCGCGCTCGACGCCGGAAGGAAGGACGAACTGCCCTCCACCGTCGTGTTGTTGGAGTCGCCGAGGTCGGACGAGCCGCCCCACAGCTCGGGCAGTTCCGCCGCCGCCGCGTTCAACGCCCGCCCGAACGCCTTCCGCGTGGCCACCTGGGTGTCCGCCGCGAAGACCGGACGCGCGTCCTCGAAGGCGGCGGGGAGCCCCTTGGCCGTCAGCCTGTCGAGCAGCGCCCGCCCGTCCGGATTCCCGCGCGCCCACGCGTCGAACGCCGCGTCCCACTCCCGGTGGGCCGCCGATCCCGCCGCGCGCGCCGCCGACGTCAGCCGCTCGTGGAGATCGGCCGATACGTCGAAGGCGGTGTCCGGGTTCACGCCGAGGACGGACTTCGCCGCGCGGACCGCGTCGGCCCCGAGAGCGGAGCCGTGCGACTTCGCGGTGTTCTGCGCGCCGGGCACCGGCCAGGAGATGATGCTGCGCATCAAGACGATCGACGGCCGCGTCGTCTCGGCGGCGGCTTCCTCCAGCGCCCGCGACAGTGCGGACACGTCGATGTCGCCGTCGGCCGCGAGGCCGACCCGCTGCACGTGCCATCCGTACGCCTCGTAGCGGGCGCCGACGTCCTCGCTCGTGGCCAGGTCCGTGCTGCCCTCGATGGAGATCCGGTTGTCGTCGTAGACGACGACGAGGTTGCCCAGGCGCTGGTGACCCGCGAAGGAACCGGCCTCGGCGCTGATGCCCTCCTGGATGTCGCCGTCGGAGCACAGGACGAACACCCGGTGGTCGAAGGGGCTTGTCCCCTCGGGCGCGTCGGGGTCGAGCAGGCCGCGCTCGCGGCGGGCGCCCATCGCCATGCCGACCGCGGTGGCGATGCCCTGGCCGAGCGGCCCGGTCGTGGTCTCCGCACCCGGCGTGTGCCCCCACTCGGGGTGCGCAGGGGTGAGGCTGCCGCGCTTCCGGTAGGCGCGCAGGTCGTCCAGCGTGAGCGGATATCCGGCGAGGTAGAGCTGGATGTACAGCGTGAGGCTGGAGTGACCGCAGGACAGAACGAACCGGTCCCGCCCGCGCCACCGGGGGTCGGCGGGGTCGTGGCGCAGGAAGCGCCGGAATATCAGATGGGCGGCGGGCGCCAGGCTGACGGCGGTGCCGGGGTGACCGTGGCCCGCCTCCTGCACGGCGTCCATGGCCAGGACGCGGGCGGTGGTCACGGCCCCCTGGTCGTCCTCGGTCCAGGGTATGTGGGCATGCTGAACGTACGTGCTCGTCACGAGCGCTCCTTCGACACGAAAAGAGGGTGCGGGCGGGGCGGGGCCCGCCGGCTCACCAGAGGGTGTAGCCGCCGTCGATGACGAGGATCTCGCCGGTGATGAAGGACGAGGCGGGGCTGGCCAGGTAGAGCGCGGCCGGGGCGATCTCCGACGCCTGCGCGTACCGCTGCATGGGCACTTCGTCGATCCAGTAGTGCTTGTACTCGGGCAGGTCGATGTCCGAGATCTCGGTCTTCGTGTAACCGGGCGCGATCGCGTTGACCCGTACCGACCTCGGCGCCCACTCGGCGGCCAGGGACTTGGTCAGGTGGTGGACCCCGGCCTTGGACACGGCGTAAGGGGCGTGCCACTGCGGGCGGTTGATGATCATGCCGGACATGGAGCCGACGTTGACGATCGATCCGGTGCCGCGCTCGACCATCGACTCGCCGACGACCTGGCTGACCTTCCAGACCGCGTCGAGGTTGGTGGCCATCACACGGTCCCAACTGTCGTCGTCGATGGTCAGGGACTCGCCGTGGATGCCGATGCCCGCGTTGTTGATCAGGACGTCGACCGGGCCGAGCTCCGCGGTGACCCGCTCGTTCATGGCCACGATGTCCGCGCGGCTGGTGACGTCGGTCCTCGTCGAGATCGCGGTGGCGCCCAGCGCGGTGAGTTCGGCGACGGCCTCGGCGTTGCGCGCCTCGTCCCGGCCCGCGATGGCGACGGACGCGCCCGCTTCCGCCAGCGCGGTGGCGATGGCCTTGCCGATGCCGCGGTTTCCGCCGGTGACGACGGCGACCTTGCCGTTCAGCCGGAACTGGTCCAGGACACTCATGCCGATTGCTCCTCGGTTGACGTCGGCGCTGACTGCGCGTCGGGCACCCGGACGATCCGGTCCGCGCGGGTGCGGGTTGCGTGAATGAGTTCTGCGTTGCGCTGGTCGGAGCCGTGCGACCGCTCGTACGCCTCCGCCGCCGACCGGCCGTACCGCATGTGCCGGGCGATCAGCCGTTCCATGCGCACGTCCTCGTCGGGGTCGACGTACCAGCACGCGTCGAGCAGCGGCTGTACGGCTCCCCACCGGGGCCCGTCGACCAGCAGGTAGTTGCCCTCGGTGACGACCAGCGGGACGTCACGGGGGACGGGCACCGCGCAGGCTATGGACTCCTCGATGGCGCGGTCGAAGAACGAGGCGTAGACGACCTCTTCGTCGCGGGCGCGCAGCCGGCGCAGGAGGTTGATGTAACCGGCCGCGTCGAAGGTGTCGGCGGCCCCCTTGGAGGCGTGGCGGCCGAGCCGGTGCAGTTCGGCGTTGGCCAGGTGGAAGCCGTCGAGGCTGACGAGCACCGCCTGGTCACCGAGTGCGTTCACCAGGGCTTCGGCGAGAGTGGACTTCCCGGAGCCGGGCGCGCCCGTGATTCCGAGGATCCGGCGCTGCCCGGAAGTGATCAGCGCCTGGGCCGAGTCGATGAGGGCGTCGTAGTCCGCGCCGTCGGCCCCGGGATTGTGCTGGGGGTCGGCGGCCGGTCCTGGGGGGTTCAATTTTCGCCTTTCGAGAGATCCGTCGGTGCCGCGTGCGCGCCCTGCGGGGCGGAGTCCCCGGCGGGTGCTTCCACGCCCACGAGGGTGTCCGGCGCCTTGGCGCCGGTCATGACGGCGACGGCTTCTTCCATGCTGGTGTCGTTCTTGTCGACCAGGGCGATACGCCGCCCCAGCCGGTGGATGTGGATCCGGTCCGCGACCTCGAAGACGTTCGGCATGTTGTGGCTGATGAGCACCACCGGCAGGCCGTTGTCGCGGACGCGCAGGATCAGGTCGAGGACCTGGTTCGTCTCGCGCACGCCGAGCGCGGCGGTCGGTTCGTCCATCACCACGACGCGGGTCGCCCACGCGGCGACGCGCGCCACCGCGACGGCCTGCCGCTGCCCGCCGGACAGCGTCTCGACCTTCTGCCGGATGGACTGGACGCGGATGCCCAGGTCGGCCATCTGCTGGGCCGAGCCGCGGCGCATGGCGCCCTTGTCCAACTGCCGGAAGACTGTGCCGAGTACGCCGCGACGGCGCTGCTCCCGGCCGAGGTAGAGATTCTGCGAGATGTCCAGGGCCGGGGCCACGCCCAGCTCCTGGTACACCGTCTCGATGCCCGCCCTGCGCGCGTCGAGCGGGCTGCGGAACTGCACTTCCTCGCCGTTCAGACGCAGGGTGCCGGAGCCGGGGACGACCGCGCCGGTCAGCGATTTGATCAGCGTCGACTTGCCCGCGCCGTTGTCCCCGATGACGGCCAGGATCTCGCCGGGCCGCAGGTCGAAGTCGGTGTTGTCCATGGCCACGACGTGGCCGTAGTGCTTGGTGAGGCCGCGGCCCTCCAGCACCTTCGGCTGGGACCCGGACTCGGCGGGCTGGGACCCGGTGGGGGTGTACCTGCCGGGAGCGGACCCGTCGGGCAGGGATGCGGAGTGCGTCATCGCGACTGCCTCCTTCGTACGAGTTGGTCGACGCCGACCGCGACGACCACCAGGACGCCGGTGGCGACCTGCTGGTAGAGCGAGTCGATACCGGCCTGGGTGAGGCCGTTCTGCAGCACGGTCACGATCAGCGCGCCGATGAACGTTCCGATGACGCCGCCGCGACCGCCGAACAGGCTGGTGCCGCCGATGACGACCGCGGTGATGCTGTCGAGGTTGGCGGTCGAGTAACCGCTCGGGTCGGCGGTCGGGGTACGGCCGAGCGCCTGCCAGGCGGCGAAGACGTAGACGACCGCGGCGACCATGTACACCCCGAGGAGCAGGCGCTTGACCTTGATCCCGGCGAGTTCGGCGGCCTTGTGGTTGTCACCGAGGGCGTAGACCCGCGTGCCCCAGGAGGTCTGTCCGAGGGCGTAGGCCAGGACGGCGGTGAGGCCGATCCAGAGCATCACGCCGTAGGTGATCGTCACCCCGCCGACCGTCACACCGTTGTTGAGGCAGGTCAGCAGGCTGGAGTTGATCGGGTACGTCTGCGACGAGGTGTAGAGCCTGGCCGCCGCGGCCACCACGGACATCACGCCGAGGGTGACGATGAACGGTGGCAGTCTCAGCAGCGAGACCAGCGCGCCGTTGACCGAGCCGACCGCCACGCACACCACCAGGCCGACCAGCAGCGCCAGGGCCGGGTTGTTGTGGACGGCGATCTTGCCGATCACGACAGAACCGAGCACCATGATCGCGCCGTTGGCCAGGTCGATCCCCGACGTCAGGATGATCAGGGTCTGTCCGAGGGCGAGGGTGCCGACCACGACGGACTGCTGGGCGATCAGCGACAGATTCTCCGAGTTGAAGAACGTGCTGGTCGACAGCGTGAAGACGATCACCGCGACGATCAGGGCGGCGAGCGGTCCGGCGATCTGGTTGCCGGCGAAGGCGCGGAGCAGGCTGCCGCGCGAGATCCCCGTCTCCAGCGCCTCCGCGTCCGCGTCATGCGTCGTCGTTCCTGTCACTTCGGACCCCAGCAGTGGTCGAGGCCCCAGGCGGAGGTCTCGGAGGCGATGCCCTTGACCGGCTTGTCGGTGATCAGGACGGTGCCCGAGTCGGTGACGCCGGCCTTCGGCTTGGTGCCGTCCTTGATGTAGGCGGCGGCGGCCTCGACGGCCATCTCACCCATCTTGCTGGGGAACTGCATGGCGGTGGCGCCGATGACGCCGTTCTTCACGTCCTGGACGCCGGAGCACGCGCCGTCGACCGAGACCAGCGTGGTCTTGCCCGCGAGGCCCTTGTTCTTGATCGCGGTGTAAGCGCCGTGCGCGGTCGGCTCGTTGATCGTGTAGACGACGTTGATGTCCGGGTGGGCCGACAGCAGGTTCTCCATCGCGGACTGCCCGGTGTCGATCGTGCCCTGGGTGAGCGCGGTGCCCGCCACCTGCGGCGACTTGGCGGTGATGCCGTAGCCCTCGAGGAAGCCGTCGTGGCGTCCCTTGGCCGGACCGTCGGACAGGTCGAAGTCGAGCATCGCGATGTGCGGGTCCTGCGGCGAGGACGCCTTGGCCCACTGGCCGATGAGCTTTCCCGCGGCGACGTTGTCGGTCGCGTAGGTGGCGTCCGCGGCGCTCTCCGGCGACAGCGGCGAGTTGACGGTCATCACGAGGATGCCCTTGTCCCTCGCCTGCTTCACCACGCCGTTGAGCGCGGTCGCGTTGGCCGGGGTGAGCACGATGGCCTTGACCTTGTTGGCGATCATGTTCTCGATGGCGGTCACCTGGGTGGCGGAGTCACCGGGCACCTTGGCCTCGGCCTTCATGACCTTCCAGCCCTTGGCCTTGGCGGCGGCCTCGGTCGCCTTCTCCAGGGTGCCGAAGAACGGGTTGCTCAGGTTCAGCTCGACGATGCCGATCGTGACCGCTCCGCCGGAACTGCCGGTGGTGCTGCCGCTGCTCGAACTGCACCCCGCGACGGCGAGGGCACAGGTTCCGGCCAGGGCCATGACTCCGAGCTGTGCCGGTCTGCTGGCCCATCGGGTGATCTTCATGGGGTTCCTCCTGGATGCGGGGCCGTTAACTCGGCCAGTCGGCAGAGCACGGGGCGATGACAGAGATATTTCGCAATGTTTCACTGGCTGTCAAGCAGAAATATTTATCTTTTGTCTTTCCACCGACAAAAGAACGTGCTTCACTAAGCTCTGGCCGACGTCCGAGACCGGGAGTGAGATGACTGCGACGACCAGTACGACGACAGGCGGCCCGTCACCGTGGCGGGCCGACGAGGGGCCTGGAAGAATCCTGGAACTCATCACCACGGGCCAGGCCCGCACGCGGTCCGCCCTCACCCAGGTCACGGGCCTGTCCCGGTCCACGGTCGGCCAGCGGCTCGACGCGCTGTTCGCCGCCGACCTGATCCGCGAGGGCGCGGAGAACGTGCCCTCGCGCGGCCGGCCGTCCAAGACGCTCCAGCTCAACCACGCGGCGATGCTGATGATCGGCGTGGACATCGGCGAGGAGCGGACCCGTATCGCGGTCACCGACCTCAACACCAACATCCTGGTCGACCGGGTCGAACGACTCGCCCTCGGCGAGGGCCCCGACGTCCTGCTCGACAAGATCACCGAGACCGTGCGCGACATGATCGTCCAGGCCGGACTGGGCGACATACCGGTGGCGGGCATCGGCCTCGGCCTGCCCGCGCCCGTGGACTACGACGCGGGCAAGGTGCTCGGCTGGTCGATCATGTCCGGCTGGGACGGCTACGACATCCGCGGCCACCTGCGCAGGACCTGGCAGGTCCCGATCCTGATCGACAACGACGTCAATCTGCTCACCCTTGCCGAACACCGGCGGTTCTGGCGCGACGAGCCGCACCTGCTCTACATCAAGGCCGGTACGGGGGTCGGCAGCGGCATGGTGATCGGCGGCCAGATCAACCGCGGCGCCCAGGGCGCGGCGGGCGACATCGGCCACGCGCACATCGGCGGCTTCGGCGACCCCCAGTGCCGCTGCGGGAACCTCGGCTGCCTGGAAGCCCTGATCGGCGGCTGGGCCCTCGCCCGTGACCTGCGCAGCCGCCAGCACAGCGACAGCCACGACGCGCGCTATGTCGTCACCCAGGTCAAGCGCGGCGACACCGAGGCCGTCGCCAGCCTGCGGGCCGCGGGCCGCGTCCTCGGCGAGATGGTCGCCTACGCCACCAGCCTGCTCAACCCCGACGTCATCGTCCTCGGCGGCATGCTCGGCACCACCGGCGACCACCTGCTGGCAGGCGTGCGCGAGGTGATCTACCAGCGCTCACTCCCGCTGGCCACCCGGCAGTTGCGCATCGTGCCCACCCGCTACAAGTCCCGCGCCGGGATCGCGGGCGCGGGCTATCTCGTCCGCGACCACGTCCTGAATCCCGCGACCCTGGACATCACCCTGGCCGCCGGAGGCTCCCCGATCGCGGTGACGTGACCTCCGGCCCCCGCGGCTACGTGGTCGCCAGCAGCGTGGCGACCAGGCCGCGCGCCCATGCGCTGGAAGCGGGGCGGGCGCTGAAGATCGCGCGGTAGTACAGCGGGCCGAGCAGCGTGTCGACCGCGCGCTCCAAGGACGGGACCTTGCCGCCGCGCGCCTGCTCGCGCTCGATGATCGCGCGGAGCTGGTCGTGCCGGTCGGCCGTGCACGCGCAGCCGCCCTCCGGGCCCGAGCCGATCGTCGCGCGCATCAGGGCCAGCACGTCGGGGTCGGCGAGGTCGGTGGCGACGTCGCCCATCCACCGCTCCAGGTCACCGGCCAGCGAGCCGGAGTCGGGTACGACGATGTCGCCGCTGAACCTGCTGGTCGCGACGTCGGCCAGGAGCTGCGCCACCGAACCCCAGCGCCGGTAGACGGTGGTGGGGTGCACCCCGGCGCGCGCGGCGACGGCGGGAATGGTGAGCGCGTCGCCCGGTTCCGTGGCGAGCGATTCCTCGACGGCTCGGTGCACTGCGGCCCGTACGCGTGCGGAACGGCCACCGGGACGGGTCTGGACTGCTTCGGTCATGCGGAAATTATCGCACCAATCGCTGCGTTAGCATGAACGTCGCTAACGCAACGATCACTGCAATCGGAGAGTCGTATGACCGGCGCGCTGACGCCCCAAGAGAAGAGCCCCGCGTCCCCGGGTGTCACGTCCCGGGGCGCCGAGCCCGTGGCGATACCGGGCGCGGGGAACGGCTCCCGGCGGCGCGGCCTGAGCCGTCCCGTCGCCTTCGCCGCCATCGCCGCGATCTTCATCCTGTTCATGGCGGCGTCGAGCGCGCCGTCCCCGCTCTACGTCGTCTACCAGCACGAATGGAACTTCTCCGCGTCCATGCTGACCACCGTCTTCGCGGTGTACGTCGTCGGCATGATCGGCGCGCTGCTGGTGCTCGGGGCGCTGTCGGACCACATCGGCCGCCGCCCCGTCCTCGTCTCGGCCATCGCGCTCGAAGCCGTCGCGATGCTGCTGTTCATCGTCGCGGGAGACGTCTCCGTGCTGCTGGTGGCCCGCTTCGTCCAGGGCATCGCCACCGGCGCGGCCATGACGACACTCGGCGCGACCCTGGTCGACCTCAACCCGCCGCACGCACCGCACCGCGCCGGAGTCATCAGCGGCGCCGCCCCCACCTTCGGCCTCGGAGTGGGCGCGCTCGGCTGCGGCTTCCTCGTGCAGTACGGCCCGCACCCGACCCGCCTGGTCTACGTACTCCTGCTCGCCGGTCTGGTGCTCGCGGGCCTGCTCGTCTCCCTGCTGCCCGAGACCTCGCAGCGGCGGCCCGGCGCGGCGCGCTCGCTGCAACCGCGCCTCGGCGTCGCCCCCCGGCTCCGCGCCGACCTCGTCGGACTCGTGCCGATCCTCGTCGCGAGCTGGGCGCTGGGCGGTCTGTACCTCGCGCTCGGCCCCTCGGTCGCGGTGGGACTGTTCGGCCTGTCCAGCCACGTCATCGGCGGACTCGTCGTCACCCTGCTGTGCGGACCGGCCTCGGTCACCGCCTTCGCCCTGCGCGGCTGGCCCACCGAACGCACCCTCGCGCTCGGCGCCGCCCTGCTGGTCACCGGCACCGCCGTCGGCCTGGCCGGAGTGCAGGCCGAGTCGGTCACCACGGCCGCCCTCGGCACCGCCGTCGCCGGTGTCGGCTTCGGCGCCGCCGGTCTGGCCAGCTTCGGCACCCTCGCCCGGATCGCCGAACCGGCCGAGCGCGGCGAACTCTTCGCCGTCGCCTTCGTGATCTCCTACCTCGCGTTCAGCATCCCCGCCGTGGTCGCCGGATTCGCCACCACCGACGTCGGCCTCCACCGCACCGCCGTCGTCTACAGCGCGGCCGTCATCGTCTTCGGCGCCCTCGCCCTGATCGCCCAACGCGTCCGTATCAGCCGCACGGCGGCGAACGCGTAGCACCGACGCGCGGCGCCCACCCGCAGCACCCGCGGTCCTCGGCCCCACGGCCGAGGGCCGCCGGGCGTCAGCGGGTGAGCAGCGCGGCGACCGCCCGGGCGGTGGGGAGGGACTCGCCGTGGGTGAAGACCGCGTTGACCGCCTCGGGCAGGACGTCCTCGGTGCCCGGCCAGCCGAGGCACACGACGACAGCGCCGGGGGAGAGGGCCAACTGCCGTGCGAGCGCCGCGTCCTGGGCGGGATCGCTGCCGGGCGTGCCGACCAGGACCACATCGGCCGGGATACCGGGGGAGGCCGTACCGTCCTGCGCCTCGCCCGGTGTCAGGTCCCCCTGCTCGGCCCGGCCCTCGACGGTGGCCGTCCGCGCGAAGACCGCCTCGACGGTCGAGCCGGGCAGCCGGTCGAGCAGGGCGTCCGCGACCAGGTCGGAGAGCCGCCCGGTCGCCACATTGCGCCGCCTGCGCACGTCCACGACGCGCACCGCCCCGCTCAGCGAGCCGGCGACCTGTCCGCGTACGCGCAGCGCCCGCCGCGCCGCGGCGGCGTTGGCGTCGGTCACGTCCGACGTCACCGAAGCTTCCGAGACGTCGCCGCCTCGGGCCCCTCGGGCCCGTTGGGTCCAGTCCGCGAGGGCGTGGACGCGGGCCGCCGCCTCTTCGAGCCGGGCCACCGGCAGGCGGCCCTCGGCGACCGCCCGCGTCACCGCGTCCAGCACCGCGCGGAATTCCTCCTCGTCGGTGGGCGTGTCACCGGTCAGCGGCAGGCCCGGATTGCCCAGGCACACCAGATCGACGCCCGCGGCCAGCGCCCGCACCGCGCTCTCGGCGAAGCCGATGGTCTCGGCGACCGCCAGCATGCTGATCGCGTCGGAGACGATCACGCCGTCGAAGCCCAGACCGTCGCGGAGCAGGGCGACGACGGCGGGACTGACCGTCGCCATCGCGCTGTCCAGCGCGGGGAAGACGATGTGCGAGGTCATCACGCAGCGCACCCCGGCCTCCACCGCGCCCGCGAACGGCACGAGGTCCCGGCTCCGCAGCGTCTCCAGATCGACCCCCACGACCGGCAGGCCCACGTGCGAGTCGACCTTCGTGTCGCCGTGGCCGGGGAAGTGCTTGGCGCAGGCCGCGACCCCCTCGGCCTGCATCGCGGTCACGAACGCGGCCGTGTGCGTGCCGACCAGATCGGGGTCCGCGCCGAAGGAGCGCACCCCGATCACCGGGTTGGCGGGGTCGGAGTTGACGTCCGCCACCGGCGCGAGCGCCAGGTCGATGCCCGCCGCCCGTACGTCACGGGCGATCCCGCGCGCGACCGCCGCGGTCAGCGCGAGGTCGTCGGCGCGGCCGAGCACCGCCGCGCCGACGTGCGGAGAGCCGCCGCGCACATGCAGCCGGGTGACACCGCCGCCCTCCTCGTCCATCGCGATGACCGCCCGCCCGGCCGCGTGGATCCGCTTTGACAGCGCCGCGGTCTGCTCGGGCGACTCCAGATTGTGCCCGAAGTAGCAGACGGAGCCCAGGCCGTCGCGCAGGGCGTCGAGCAGCCACGGCGGCGCCGACGTACCGGTGAAGCCCGGCATGAGGACGGCGTGGACCAGCCGCCGGGTCCGCTCGTCCACGGCGGGCGCCGTGCTCGTGGTGCTCCCGGAGGCCCCGGTGTTCACAGATGACATGGAGTCCTCACTTCACGGCGCCGGCCACCAGGCCCATGGTCAGCCGTCGTTGGGCCAGCACGAAGACGATCACGACCGGAATCGTCACCAGCGTGGAGGCCGCCATCAGGCCGCCCCAGTCGTTGGTGTTCTGGCCGAGGAACTCCGCGAGGCCGACGCCGACGGTCATCCTGTTCTGGTCGGACAGGAAGGTCAGCGCGAAGGTGAACTCCTCCCAGGCCAGGACGAAGGAGAACGCGCTGGTGGCGATGAGTCCCGGCACGACCAGCGGCAGCAGGATCGAGCGGAACATCCGCCACCAGGAGCAGCCGTCCAGGTAGGCGGCCTCCTCCAACTCGACCGGCACCGCGGCCACGAAGCCCCGCAGATTCCAGATCGCGAACGGCAGCGCGAAGGCCGTGTAGACAACCGCCAGGCCCAGCAGCGAGTTGAGCATCCGCAAGTCCTTCATCTGAAGGAACAGCGGGATGACCAGCGCCTCGGCGGGCAGCATCTGCACCACGAGGATCAGCACCAGCACGGTGGTGCGCAGCCGGAACCGGAAGCGCGCCATGGCGACCGCGCCGAGCAGCGCGAGCACACCCGAGGCGACCACCACGATCACGGTGACGATCGCCGAGTTGACCATGTAGCGGCCGAAGCCGCCCGAGGCCCCCGAGGACATCACCTTCGAGAAATGCCCCATCGTGAAGTGCGTGGGGAACAGGCTGTCCGTGCCCGAACTCGCCCGCCCGTTCAGGGCCGTGGAGAGCATGAAGTACACCGGGAACAGCGTGAACAGCAGGACCAGCGCCGTGGCCGCGAACTTGCCGGTCCTGACCCAGTTGGAGGATCTGGCAGTCATCGGATCTCATCCTCTTTGAACAGCACCCGCAGGTACACCGCGGTGATCGCCAGCAGTACGACGGTGAGCAGGACGGCGATGGCCGCGCCCAGCCCGTACTGGTTCTGGTTGATCGCCTTCATGTAGGACCACACACCGAGGTTGAGCACGTCCGGGTTGGAGCCCGCGCCGCCCGGCATCAGGTAGATCTGGGTGAAGACCTTGAAGTCCCAGATCGTCGAGAGCACGGTGACCACGGCGAACACCGGCCGCATCACCGGCACCGTGACGTGCCAGAACCGCTGCCAGGCGCTCGCGCCGTCCAGCCGGGCCGCCTCGTGCAGTTCCTGCGGCACCGTGGTCAGCCCGGCGAAGACGGTGATGGCGACGAACGGGTAGCTGTGGTGGATCACGTTCAGCTCGGCGATCGAGTAGAACGACAACCGGTCGGTGAACCAGTTGTACCCGTCGGGACCGAGCAGCCCGACACTCTGGAAGACCCGCCGGGCCAGGCCCGAGTCCGGATCGAAGATCCACACCCAGACATAGGTGCCGGTGACCGCGGGCAGCGCCCACGCGATGAGCGCGGAGGCGATGACGGCGGCCCGCGACTTGGGACCCAGGGTCTGGAGCAGCAGCGCCACCAGCGTCCCGAAGACGATGGTGCCCGCGACGGCGACCAGCGCGAAGAGCACGGTGTTCGGCAGCACGGTGTGCCACAGATACGAGCCCGCCAGCGCCTCGCGGTAGTTGTCCACACCGATGTACGTCGGGTGGCCGGAGATGATCTCCTTCAGGCCGTAGCGCTGGAACGACAGATAGGTGACGCGCACGATCGGGTAGAGCAGCAGCGCCGCGATCACGGCCAGCGGCGCGGCGAGCAGCAGCCACGGCCGCAGCCGGGCCACGAGCGGCGGCGTGCGCCGGACCGGACGGCGCGCGTCCTCCGCGAGTGCGGGGACGGTGCGCACGCCGTCGGTCACGGTGACGTCCTCCACGTCAGCTCCCCTGGAGCGTCTTGGTGATGGAGTCAGAGGCTGTCGTGGTGGCCTTCTGCACCGAGGTGCCGGTAAGGATCGACTGGAGCATCTGCGTCACGGTCTGGTCGCCCTCGACGGCGCCCCACTGCGGCGCGCTCGGCACGTTCTTGCCCGCTTCGAGCATCGTCTTGGCGAACGGCGCCACCAGCGGGTCGGGGCTGTTGGCGTACTGCTTGAGCTGCGTGGTGGTGCTGGGGAAGTAACCCGCCTGGTCCGCCCACTGCTTGCTCAGGCCGCCGGTGGTCATCATCTTGATGAACTTCCAGGCCAGATCGGGGTTCTTGCTGGTCTTGAGGACCGCGAGGTTGGAGCCGCCGAGGAACGCGGGCGCGATGCCGCCGTCCTTGCCCGGGATCGGGAAGGCGCCGATCTTGTCCTTGAGGGTGGGGTCGGTGGCGACCGCGGTCTTCGGGGTCCAGTTGCCCTGGATCACCATGGCGGCCTTGCCCTTGACGAAGGAGTCGAGCAGGTCGGTCTCCTTCCAGGTCGAGGCGCCGACGCTGGAGGAGTCGTCCTTGAGCGCGAGGTTGGTGTAGAACTCCAGGCCCGCCCGGGCCTGCGGCGAGTCGAGGGTGCCGGTCCACTTGCCGCCGCTGTCCTTGGCGAAGTCACCGCCCGCACCCCAGATGAAGGGCGCCGAGGCGTACGAGCTGGCGCCGGCGATCGGCATGGGCATCATGTCGGGCTTCTTCTGCTTGAGCGTCTTCACGGTCTGCTCGAGCTCGGCCCAGGTGGCCGGGGTCTTCAGGCCCAGTTCGGTGAAGACGTCCTTGCGGTAGACGATCGCCCGCACACCGGCGTACCAGCCGACGCCGTACTGCTTGCCGTCGTAGGTCGCGGAGTCCTTCAGAGCGGGGATCAGGTCCTTGGAGATGCCGGCGGAGTCGATCTGCTGGGTGAGGTCGGTGAGCCCGCCCGCGGCGGCGAACTCCGGGGTCCAGGTGGTGCCGATCTCCGAGACGTCGGGACCGCCGCCGCCCGCGAAGGCGCGGACCAGCTTGTCGTGGGCGTCGGCCCACTGCACTTCCTGGATCTTCAAGGTGGCGCCGGTCTCGGCGGCGAACTCCTTCTTCGCCGCGGCGTAGAAGGCCGTCGCGTCCGGGTTGGTGCCCTTCATGACCCACCAGGTCAGCGACTTGCCGTCGGCGGAGGAGGGGGAAGAGGAGGACGAGCCGTCGTTCCCGCACGCGGTGAGCAGGAAGACGGCCGCGGTGAGCCCGGCAATGCCTGCCTTGCACATAGATCTCATCGAGCTGTGTCTCCTTCGCGGTGCGGTGCCAGAGGTGTCGGACGGGGACCCCGGCGGCGCCGTCCCCCGTACGCGCAGCCCCGCCCGCCGGGCGTACGGCATGGCCGGACGGTCCGGCTGCGGACCGCCCTTGGGCTGCGGTGATTCGGCAAGTATGGAGATGACGGCCTGACGCGTCAATAACTACCGCGAGCGGCGGTCATAGTGTTCGTTTTTAACATCATCTCCGGGCTACGCTGTCGCTGACGTCATCTGGAGGAAGCCATGGCCAAGCGCGCACTGTTGCCCGTGCCCACCGCGCAGGACGCGTCCGCCGCGGTCCCTCCGACCGCGGCGGCCCCTCCCGTCTCCGGCGTCACGGCGCACCGGGCGCCCGACGACGCGCTCGCCGGTGACGTACTGGTCAGGATCCGCGGCGCCGTCCCCTCCCTCCAGCCCGCGGAGAAGCGGGTCGCGGCGGCGATCCTGAGCGATCCGGCCGGGGCGGCGCGGCTGTCCAGCACGGCGCTGGCCGGGCAGGCGGAGACCTCGGTGACGACGGTGATGCGCTTTTGCCGGACGATCGGGCTGCGCAATTACCCGCACCTGCGCGTGGCGCTGGCCGGAGCGGCGGCGCGCGAGGACGCGCAGAGCGCGGACCGGCTACGGGCCAGCGGCGACATCAGCGAGGCGGACACCCTCGCCCAGGTCGTGGACAAAATCGTGTACAACGAGGCGCGGGCGCTGGAGGAGACCGGCGCCAACCTCGACCTCGACACCCTGGAACTGGCCGTACGGGCGATATCCCAGGCCCGCAGGATCGACATCTTCGGCATCGGGGCGAGCGGCTTCGTCGGCCAGGACCTGCACCAGAAACTGCACCGCATCGGCCTCATGGCGTTCATCTGGACGGACGCGCACGCGGCCCTGACCGCCGCCGCCCTGCTCGGCAAGAACGACGTGGCGGTCGGCATCTCCCACTCCGGCGCCACCGTGGACACCGTCGACCCCCTGGAGGCCGCCGCCGAGCGCGGGGCGACCACCATCGCCCTCACCAACTTCGCGGGCTCGCTGCTCACCCGGTCCGCCGACCTGGTGCTCACCACCGCGGTCCGCGAGATGCCCCTGCGGTCCGGCTCCACCGCCAGCCGGATCGCCCAACTGGCCGTGGTCGACTGCCTGTTCGTCGGCATCGCCCAGCGCTCGTACGACCGCGCGACCGCCGCGCTCGCGCAGACCTACGGCGTGGTGCACCAGCGCCGCCCCCACCCCCACCCCGGCCGACGCGCGTCAGCCGAGGACCACTGACCCCGCCACACCGCTCGACTCGCCCGCCGCCACCGCCCTGCCGCCTTCTGCACCGACGCCCTCCGTGCGCGGTACTGCCCTCAGCCCAGCGCTCCGGTGCCGGCTCCGCGGCCATTCGCGTCGCCTTCGAAGCACCTGACGAGGCCATGGCGGCCGGGCAGGACGTGAACTGACGGTGACGCCCGGTCAGTCCGGCTGCTTCTCGATGTGGTCCAGGATTCTCTTGGAGATCAGAGCGAGCGTGCTGAGCTGACTCGGGGTCAGGGCGTCGACGAACAGGCGCCGTACGCGCTCCACGTGCATCGGCGCGGCGTCTTCGATCGCCTTGTAGCCGGCGGGAGTCGCGACGACGAATGCTCCACGGCCGTCGTCGGGGCATTCCTCCCTGACGGTGAGCCCGCGTTTCGTCATCCGCGAGACCTGGTGGGACATCCGGCTCTTCTCCCACTCCACGGATTTGGCCAGATCCAGGAACCGCATGCGCCCCCCGCCCCTTTCGGTGAGGCTGGAGAGCACGATGTAGTCGGACGCGGACATTCCGGAGTCGGTCTGGACGTGGCGGGACAGCCGTCCGATGAGGGTCTCCTGCATGCGGATGAAGCTGTCCCAGGCGGCCTTCTCTTCCGGCTCGAGCCAGCGTGGCGTCACGTCCATACGCACAGTCTATCGATGTTGTTGACATCTCACCTGATCCCGTGGCAAGCAGGACGCGACCCGATGTCCCCACGTCAGGCCCGCGGATCCGCCGTATGAGTCGCGAGCGCGGGCGGGGTCGGCTGAGCGTGGGACGGCTCCTTCAGTTTCCGTTCGCGACCGAGCGTGATGACTGCCGTTCCTGGTTCCGGAACTGTGCGGGCGATGAGCCGACGACGCGGCGGAACGCGGTGCTGAACGCGCTCTCGGACCGGTAACCCGTGGCGCGCGCCAGCTCGGAGATCGACAGAGTGTCGCGGGTGAGGGCGTCGCGGGCGAGGCTGATGCGCCATTGGATCAGGTACTCCAGCGGCGGGACACCGACGTGGCTCTTGAAGGCATGGGCGAACGCGGAACGTGACATGTGGCTGATCTCGGCGAGCTCCTTGAGGGTCCAGGAGTGGGCCACGTCCGCGTGCACGGCGCGCAGGGCGGCACCGATGCCGTCCTCGTTCAGGGCGCCCAGCCAGCCGGTGGGCCGGTCGGTCTGACCGGCGTGGGCGCGGAGCATGTGGACGAGCAGGATCTGCGCGAGGTGGTTCTGCACCAGCGGGCCACCGGCGGCGGTGATCCCGACCTCGGTGGCGAGGAGATCGATCAGCTGGGCGAGCCGCCCGCCATGAGGATCGCCGGCGCGGATGATCACGAGCGGCGGCAGAAGATCGGTCAGGAGTGCCGCGTTCCTGTCGTCGAACGCGATGTGCCCGACGCAGAGGTAGAGGTCCTCCTCGGACTCCGGGCCGATCCGCACGAATCCGTCGTCGGCGCCCGCCCACACCGGCTCCGCGGGGCGCGGGCTTGCGTCGAGCGTGCTGGCCAGCACGTAAGGCGGCGGGTTGCCCAGCATGAAGGTGTCACCCTCCCGCAGGAGCACCGGCTCGTGCCCTTCGAGGATCAACCAGCACGTGCCGCGTACGAGGCCCCCGACCCGCACGTGAGGAAACGTGTCGAAGCGCAGAGCCCACTTTCCCGAGGCCCGGAGATTGGGCCCGATCACCGTGCGGGGCCGGAGCAGGCTGATCGCGTCGGCCACCGGATCCCCGAACCCGAGCATCGACGACATCTCCTGGACGATACGTAAACAATGGAAGACCATCCGTCATTGATCGTACTCCACTGCTCCCGCAGTATCGATGTCGTACAGATGGGCACCGGGCCAGTGAGGGAGACATCCACATGGGACAGCTGGAAGGCAAGACGGCGGTGGTCACCGGGGGCAGCACGGGTATCGGTCTGGCCACCGCGGTCCGGCTGGCGGACGAGGGCGCGTACGTCTTCGTCACCGGCCGCCGCGCGTCCGAGCTGGAGGCCGCCGTCAAGACCATCGGAGCGGACCGGGCCACCGCGGTCGTCGGCGACATCGCGAAGCCGGAGGACCTGGACCGGCTCTACGCCGCCGTCCGGGGGCGAGGCAACGGTCTGGACGTGCTCGTGGCGAACGCGGCGATCGGCGCGTTCGTGACACTGGAACAGACCACCGAGGAGCACTTCGACCAGACCTTCGGGGTCAATGTCCGAGGCACCCTGTTCACCGTGCAGAAGGCGTTGCCGCTGCTCAACGACGGAGCCTCGGTCGTCCTGGTCGGCTCGACGGCCGGCGACCGCGGCGTGGAAGCGTTCGGCGCCTACGCGGCGTCGAAGGCGGCCGTCCGGTCCTTCGCGCGGACGTGGTCCAACGAGCTCAAGACCCGCGGCATCCGGGTCAACGTGGTCTCGCCGGCATGGATCGAGACGCCCGGGGGCACCGCCGCCTTCGGCGACGAGGAGACCGCCCGGGCCGTCAAGGAGAACGTCGCCGCGACCGTGGCCAAGGGCCGCATGGGCCAGCCCGAGGAAGCCGCCGCGGTCGTGGCCTTCCTGGCCTCGGAGCAGAGCAGCTACGTCGTCGGCGCGAACATCTACGTCGACGGCGGCGCCAACCAGATCTGACGTGGACGGGACGACCCCGAGGTCGCCTTCGGCGACGCAGCCGACGAACCCGTACGGAAGCGCCACCGGGCGTGCGATGTCGGCCCCCAAGGCCGAAGCGGCCGAGACGTGCGGCGGATCGACAGCGCGGCGGGGTCGGTCACCAGGTCGACCGGGAACGGTCCGTCGTGCGAGAGCGCCCGCCTCCGCAGTACCCCGGCATCTGCTCGGAGGTGCTGATCATCTCGCGGTATTCGCCGCACTCGACGAACAGCCGTTCCGGGTGCGTCTCCTGGAAGAAACCGGCGTCGATCTGACGGGGCGGGATATGTGAGGCGAGTGCCAGCACGGGCGCGCCGGAGTGGTGCGCGTTCCTGGCGCGAGCCGAGCCACGGGCCGGGCGGTGGGAAGGGTCGGCGTGGACGCGTGAGCGATCAGTCTTGAGGCGCCTTGAGTTCGAGACTCGCCGGGAGCGCGGCGACGGTGCGGTTGAGGAGAAGGACGAGACTTTCCGCGCTGTCGCCGTCTTCCGGGCGCCGCATCCAGACTCGTTGGGCGTCACGCGAGGCGACGAGGAAGAGGTCGAGCAGGAGCCTGGGCCTGGGATCGTCCGCATCCGAGATGCCCAGGACCGGTGCCAGGGTGCTCAGCGCAGCCTGAACGGCCTCGTCGCAGAACCGGAGATTGTGCGCGGTGAACGACGGGTGGACGGCGTCGAGCCCGAGCGCAAGGAGCGTGAGCCGGGTCCAGTTCGCGTCCCGAGCCGCACATTCGCGGATGGAGGCGACCAGGGTGTCGCGCAGGACGGAGAGGACTGTCGCGTCGGCGTCGCGGGACTGCGGCTCCGAATCCAGCCGCCGCAGGAACTCGCGCCACAGATCCTGCAACGGCGTCATCGCCGCGTCTTCCTTGCTGGTGAAGTACCGGAAGAACGTGCGCTTCGAGACGCCCACCTGAAGGCACAAGTCGTCGAGGGTGACAGCATCCGCGCCGTGAAGGGTGAAGGACTCCAGCGCATGGACCACCAGATCCCGGCGGGTCTGCGCCTTCTTGCGCTCCCTGAGTGTCTCCGGCCGGGCTCCGCCCTGCCCTCCGACCGGTCTGGCGCCATCCACGCGTGCAGCCTACCGTGAAACCTCGATCTGCCACTTGGTAGCATGTGCCTCTCAGTGGCACATTGAGGAGGGCTTCCGTGAGAGCACTGATGGTCGACCACACACGCGGTACGGCGCTCCGGGTGGGCGAGGCCGAACCACCTCGGCCCGGCCCTTCCCAGGTCCTGGTGAAGGTAGACGCGTTCTCGCTCAACTACGGGGAGATCGTGACCGCGCGCGACCTGCCCGACGGTGCCATTCCGGGGTGGGAAGCGGCCGGACATGTCGTCGAAGCCGCACGCGACGGCTCCGGGCCCCCGGTGGGTACGCCTGTCATCACACTCGACGAGGCGAACGGCTGGGCCGAGTACAGGGTCGCGGACACCGCGATGATCGGTGTGGTTCCCCGGGACGCGGATCTCGGCGGAGTGAGCACCATCCCGGTCGCCGCCAACAGCGCTCTGCGCGCGCTACGGCGCATCGGCCCCATCCTCGGCCGAACCGTCATGGTCACGGGCGCCACCGGGGGAGTCGGACGCTACGCGGTGCAACTCGCGCGCATGGGCGGGGCCACGGTCGTCGCCGTCACCGGCTCGGCCGCGCCGTACGCCGACGAGCTGCGCTCTCTCGGTGCCGCCGAGGTGGTCTCTCGCCCCAGTGAGTACGCCGGATCCGTGTACGGAGTCGTCGAGTGTGTCGGTGGCGCGCTCCTCGTGGAGGCGTTCGACCTCCTGGAGCGGGACGGGGTGCTCGTCGCCCTGGGGCACGTCGCTCCCGAGCCGGAGTCGTTCCCGCCGGGTGCCCTCATCGCCGGCCCGGCGCGTCACAACCGCAGCATCGTCACCTTCCACCAGCTCGACGGCGCTCCGCTGCCTCCTGACCTCAGCTGGTTGAGCGAGCGGGTCGCCATGGGGGACCTGACTCCGTCAGTGGCGTGGCGCGGCTCCTGGCACCGCGTCGACGAAGCGATCGACCGGCTCCTCACGCGCACGCTCCACGGCAAGGCGGTGGTCGAAGTCGGCCGCACAGAGGCTGACGGAAGCATCCGGCCGACCTCTGGCGCGTGAGGCGGGCGGAGTCGTTCTCGGCGCCGCTGACGAGAACTCAGCCGAGCGGTGTCCCCACTGCGCGCCGGGGCGCCGGTCGTGTCACTGACCGCAGGGCCCCGCGTGGTCGCAGTACGGCTGGAGGCGGCTCTGACCGCAGCCGCACAACACGGCCCTGGTCTCGGCGCGCACCCCTTGCGGCGTTGTTGGCGGTGGTGGTGTGCGGCAGCATCCACGCGCTGGCGGGATAGACGAGCCCGGCCGCGCCCGGGCCTCCCGGATTGGTGAACAGCACACCCCGGCGCCTGGACGGCTGATCACTGGCCAGTCTGGAAACCGCGATCTCGATCTGGCGGCCGTCGGGCCGGCTGTAGTCCAGGGGGACGTGCAGGATTCCGCACTCCAACCGCGGCGCGGCGGCTTCTTTCGGGCACGGTTCCCACTTCAGGGGTGCCGCGGTGTCCTTGGGCGTGTCCGTCGCCGCGGAAGCGGCCGCGAGCGCGGTCGCCGCGATCGCGACGACGGTGAGGGTGAGAGCGAGTACCTTCCGGCGGGGCCGCAGCGGCCCCCGCCGGTGGGCGGCACGGCCATGCGGGCCCGCGTCAGGCGAGGAATCCTCGTCAGGGGCCGGAGGTCTGTGCCCCGCCTCCCCTCCATCCACTGCTGTCGAGGGTGTCGCACCGGAATCTAGTTGACATCTCAACCATGAGAGTGGCATGGTTTACATGTCAACTAAAGCGACGGCGGTGCGGTCGCTGCACCTGACCGGCGGGGAATCCGCGCACAGGTCGCCCGGGACGGATGTCCCGCCCGGCGGTCACGAGCCACGCATCGCCATGCCCCGACCCGACGAAAGCGTTGAGCGAGTGAGCACGATGGACGTTTCGCAAATCGAGTTCGGCATCGACAGCTTCGGGGACCGGCCCCGGGACGACCAGGGCGTCATCGTCTCGCACGCCCAGGCCATCCGCGCCGCGGTGACCGAAGCGGTCCTCGCCGACCAGGTCGGTATCGACGTCGTCGCGTTGGGCGAGCACCACCGACCCGAGTACGCGATCTCCAGTCCCGAGACGGTGCTGGCGGGCATCGCGACGGCCACGAGGCGCATCCGGCTCGCCTCGGGCGTGACCGTGCTGTCCTCGGACGACCCGGTGCGGGTGTTCCAGCGGTTCGCCACGGTCGACGCGCTCTCCAACGGCCGCGCCGAGGTGATCCTCGGGCGCGGTTCTTTCACCGAGTCGTTCCCGCTGTTCGGGTACGACCTCAAGGACTACGACGTGCTGTTCGAGGAGAAGATCGACCTTTTCCATCGACTCCTGGACGAGAAGCCCGTCACCTGGGACGGCACCACGCGTGCCGCCCTGCGCGATGCCGACGTGTACCCGAAGACGGAGTCGGGACGTCTCAACACCTGGGTAGGGGTGGGCGGGACACCGCAGTCCGTGCTCCGCACCGCGCGATACGGCTTCCGGCTCATGCTCGCCATCATCGGCGGCGCTCCCGACCGGTTCGCTTCCTACGTGGATCTCTACCGGCGTGCCAGCGACGAGTTCGGCACAACGGCCCAGCCGATCGGGACCCATTCGCCCGGCTTCGTCGCCTCCACCGACGAAGAGGCCAAGGAGCTCTTCTACCCCGGGTACAAGGAGATCCGCGACCGCATCGGGAGGCAGCGCGGCTGGCCGCCGCTCCGCCGGGAGGAATTCGACGCGGAGGTGGACCGCGGGTCGCTGTACGTCGGCTCGGCCGAGACGGTCGCGGCGAGGATCGCCCATGCCGTCCGGGTCCTGGACGCGGGCCGGTTCGACATGATCTACTCCGCCGCCGGCACCGTTTCGGCCTCCGCGCGCCTGCGTGCGGTCGAGCTGTACGGCACCCAGGTCATCCCTCGGGTCCGTGAACTTCTGTCCGAGCGGCCCGCGGCCTCGGCGGGAGCCACGCGATGACTGACCCTGTCACCACGGTCGGAATCCTGGGAGCCGGGAAGGTCGGCACTGTCCTGGCACGCCTGGCGGTCGCCGCCGGCTATCGAGTCCTGATCTCCGGGTCCGGCGACCCCTCCAAGGTCGCGCTCACCGCCAGGGTCCTCACGCCCGGAGCGACCGCCGTATGGCCGGCCCGGGCCGCCGATGCCGCCGACGTGGTGGTCCTGGCCCTCCCGCTCGGCAAACACCGTGACCTCCCGGTCACGGAGCTGAAGGGCAAGCTGGTCGTCGACGCGATGAACCACTGGTGGGAGGTCGACGGTCCCCGCGACGAGATCCTCCCGCCCGACACGTCGTCAAGCGAGGCCGTTCAGCGGTTCCTGACGGGCGCACGTGTCGTGAAAGCCCTCAACCACATGGGCTACCACGATCTCGAGGACGGGGCCCGTCCGGTCGGCTCCGTCGGACGCAAGGCCATCGCGATCGCCGGGGACTCGCCCGAGGATCTCGCCGTCGTCGCTGACCTGATCACCGCACTCGGATTCGACCCCCTCGCCATCGGCGGCCTTGCGGCGGGCGTCCGGCTCGAGCCGGGAACCCCCGCCTTCGGAGCCAACGTCGAGATCGACCGGCTCCGCGCGCTCACCGCCGCCCCCGAGTCCGGCACGGCTGCTTGAGCACTCGTCGCAGAAGAACAGCGGCGCCTCGACCGGGCCCGAAAACCGCGGTCACCTCGTCGCCTTCCGCGCGGAAGGACAGTCGGACAAACCGTCGTGCGGCGGTGCCCGACGCCGATTGCGCATGGAGGACGAATGCGGCCGATCATTCCCGACTATCGGGCAGAGGCACTGCGCCCTCTCAATCCCATGATCAACGTTGGTGCGATCACCGTGCACGCACTCGCCGGCGCGGTGAACCTGCTTCCGGCGGAGCGCGTGGCCTCACCGAGGACCCCGAGGCCGTCGTGGACGGTTGCATCCGGCAGTGTTCCGTGCGCGTCACCACGCGGGGTCGGCATTCCGGCGAAGAGCGGGGTGGCAGGGGGCCTGATCGGCGCGCTCCCCGGACAGATCGGCATGGCCACGTTCTCACCACGCCTGGATCGTCACGGGAAGCGTTCGCGGGGTGTCCCTGTTCGAACGATTCTCCGGGGGCATGGGACTGCGTGTGATGGATGTCCCCGCCGCCGCGCGTGCGGTGGTGCGGTCCCACCATGACGTGGGCAGCGGACCGAACGCGCTCCGGGTCCTGCGACTGCAAGGCGGCATCGGCTTCGCCGCGGCCGAGAGGGTCGTTCAGGAAGCCATGGCCGTTCCGCCTTCGGCCGTAAGGGTGGCCTTGGACCTGACGAGGGTCCATTCGATGGACGACGCGGCGCGGCGCGTGCTGCTGGAGGTCGTGCGTCGGCTGACGCTGAGTGGTCACGAGGTGTATCTCGCCGACCCGGAATCGATCATGCCCGATCCCGATCCCGGCGACGGTGGCCGCGTCACCGTCGTGGACACCGTGGACCAGGCCGTGCGT
This sequence comes from Streptomyces sp. NPDC024632, assembly GCF_055559175.1. Taxonomy (NCBI): domain Bacteria; kingdom Bacillati; phylum Actinomycetota; class Actinomycetes; order Kitasatosporales; family Streptomycetaceae; genus Streptomyces; species Streptomyces sp. NPDC024632. The sequence goes on along the minus strand of NZ_JBVHLD010000022.1, from coordinate 130,171 downwards.
CCGCCGAGGGACGGCCCGGCACGGGAAGCGGTCGGCGGCGGAGCGGGGAATCATCCGACTCGCCGCTGATGAAACGGAGTTCTCGCACAGAAATCGAGCCATCGGGCTCAAAGACACGGGTCGGCGTTCGGTTCGTCGGCCGGAAAGGGAAAGAGACCATGGGTTACATCACCGTCGGCACGGAGAACAGCACGCCGGTCGAGCTCTACTACGAGGACCAGGGTTCCGGGCAGCCGGTCGTCCTGGTCCACGGCTACCCGCTGGACGGGCACAGTTGGGAACGTCAGACGCGCGAACTGCTGGCCCAGGGTTATCGGGTCATCACCTACGACCGCCGAGGCTTCGGCCAGTCCTCGAAGGTGAACTCCGGTTACGACTACGACACCTTCGCCGCCGATCTGAACACGGTCCTCGAGACCCTCGACCTGCGGGACGTCGTCCTTGTCGGTTTCTCGATGGGCACGGGGGAACTCGCCCGCTACGTGAGCCGGCACGGTCATGAGCGTGTCGCGAAGCTCGCCTTCCTCGCCTCACTGGAGCCGTTCCTCGTCGCTCGCGACGACAACCCCGACGGCGTGCCGCAGGAAGTGTTCGACGGCATCGCGGCGACCGCGAAGGCGGACCGGTACGCCTGGTTCAAGCAGTTCTACGCGGACTTCTACAACCTCGACGAGAACCTCGGCACCCGTATCAGCCAGGAGGCGGTGACCGGTAGCTGGAACGTCGCGGTCCTCAGCGCTCCGGTGGCCGCGTACGCCGCGGTCCCGGCATGGATCGAGGACTTCCGCGCCGATGTCGAGGCGGTCCGTGCGAGCGGCAAGCCCGCGCTGATCCTGCACGGAACGAAGGACAACATCCTCCCGATCGACGCCACTGGCCGCCGATTCCACAAGGCGCTCCCCGAGGCCGACTACGTCGAGGTCGAAGGAGCACCGCACGGCCTGCTCTGGACCCACGCCGACGAGGTCAACACCGCGCTGCGCGACTTCCTCTCGAAGTGACGGTGGCCTGACGGACGCGGCGCGGGAGCCGAGGCGCTGGAAGGCGTGGCCAGGAGCCGCGTCTCCCAGACGATGTTGCGTCAACCAGCGCCGCATGGGCCGTCGGCTTGGGTGTCGCGCAGGGAATGGATCATGCTTTGCAGGATCCGGAACGCGCCTGACTGCTCGGTGTCGGTCAGGCCGGCCAGCATTCTCACCTCGACGGAACGGACGGCCACGGTCGCCTTCTCCAGGCTCTGTCGGCCGCGCGGTGTGAGCCGCGTGGGGAGGACCTTCCCTACGGGCGCCGCCGCGGGCCTGGTCACGTAGCCGTCCCGTTCCAGGGTCTGGAGCAGCACGTTCATCGACTGCCGCGTGACGAACGCGCCGCGCGCGACCTCGGCGCCTCACAGGCGTTCTACGAGCGGTACCTCGGCCTCGTCCGCTCGCAGGCCGGACCTCCGCACGCCGTCGTCTTCGAGACGAAGCCGATCGCGTTCGCACTGCGCGACATCGTTCCCGGCACCGATCTCGCGTCCGTCGCCCAGCCCGGCATCGGTGCCGCGATCTGGCTGCACGCCACCGACGTCCAGGCCGTCCATGACGCTCTCGTCGCCGACGGTCACACCATCGTCTCCGCGCCGGTCGACGGCCCCTTCGGCCGGACGTTCACCTTCGCCGACCCCGACGGCTACCAGATCACGCTCCACGACCGCGCCTGATCGGCCGCTCATCGGCGCACGGCTCAACGGCGCACGGCTCAACGGCGGTACGCACAAGGTGATGCCGCCCAGCGTGTCCCCCCCCGGGCCGTCGGCCGTCGCCAGGCGGTACTGGTCAGACCGGCGGCAGGACGGCGAGGCGGCGCGGGCTCGGGGCCGGTTCCGGCAGCCGGAGCGGCGCGTCGCCCGGAGTGATCCGGCCCAGTACCCGCGGGGTCGAGGAGCCGGTCGCGCCGGGGACCACACCGGGAATCCCGTGCCAGGTGAGGAAGCCCAGCAGCGCCATCAGATACGCCTCCTTGTCGCCCGCGGGCAGCCCGCGCTCGTCACTGGTGACGAGGACCGCGGGGCTCAGCCGCTCGCGCAGCGCCGCCATCAGCGCCGGATTGCGCACCCCGCCCCCGGAGGCGACGACCTCGGTGAGCCCGTACCGGCGGCAGGCGTCCGCGACGGTCACGGCCGTCAGCTCCGTCAGCGTCGCCATCAGATCCTCGTCCGACACCGGCGGCAGCCCCGCGCACCGCGGCTCGACGTAGTCGGCCCTGAACAGCTCGCGGCCGGTGGACTTCGGCGCCTCCCGCCGGTAGTACGGCTCGTCCAGCAGCCGGGCCAGCAGGTCCGGGCGTACGGTCCCGGCCAGCGCGAGGCGGCCGTCGAGGTCGCTCCCGGCCCGGCCCCCGGTGACGCGGTGGGCGGCGGCGTCGAGCAGGCAGTTGGCCGGACCGGTGTCGAAGGCGACGACCGGCTCGTCCCGGCCGCCGACCACCGTCACATTGGCGATGCCGCCGAGGTTCAGCGCGGCCCGGCGGGTCGGTACGGTCCCGGCACCGGCCGACGTGTCGTCCGCGAGCCACAGCGTGTCCAGCGTGCTGGCGAGCGGCGCGCCCTGGCCGCCCGCCGCGATGTCGCGGGCCCGTACGTCCGAGACCACCGGCAGCCCGGTCGCCTCGGTGATCCACGCGGGCTGGCCGAGTTGCAGGGTGCCGAGGGCGCGGCCGTCGGTGATCCAGTGGAACACCGTCTGGCCGTGCGAGGCCACGAGGTCGGCCCGGCCGCCCGAGAACCGTTCGATCGCCCTGACGACCGCCGCCGCGGACGCCTGCCCCACCAGCGTGTCCACCTCGCACACCTCGGCGAGTCCGACAGCGGACGGCGGCAGCAGCCCGAGCAGCCGCTCCCGCGTCTCGGGCGGCCACGGGTACTCCTCGGCCCCGAGCGGCCGCAGCGTCAGCACCTCCCCGTCGAACCCGAACTCACCGACGGCGACATCCAGGCCGTCCATCGAGGTGCCCGACATGAGACCGACGACGATCACGTGACTTCTCCAGGAGTGCGGGGTCTGCGGTCGCCCCAGTATGAGCGGACGTGTCCTCCCCGCTCACCCGGGGCTCCGCGCCGTCACGCGGCCGAGGCGGCGTGGACGAGCGGACGGCGAGCGGGGAGCACGGCGCCTCGGGTCTGCTCGGCACAGGCCGCCGGGTCGCCGCGCTCGACGGCGAGGTCACCGTGTCCAGTCCGGTCGGCGGACCGACCGTCATCCAGGCGGAGTTGCCGTGCGTGTGGTGATCGCCGAGGACAACGCGCTGGTGCGCCAAGGGCTCGTCCTGCTGCTCACCTCCTCGGGGCACGAGGCGGTCGACGTCGTCGGCACCGGCCCCGAAGCGCTACCCGCGCTGCTCGAACACCGCCCGGCCACCGCCGTGCTCGACGTCCGGATGCCGCCCGGCTTCCGGGACGAGGGCCTGCGCGCGGCGCTCGAACGCGAAGTCCTCGCACTGATGGCGGAGGGCCACGACAACACCACCCTGCGGTCGTAGTGAGGCGGCCCTGTGCGGGAACTAGCCGGTGAGGGCCTGGGTGATCTGGCGGGTGGTCTGTGCGGCGACTCGCGGATCGTCGGCGGCGTAGGACACGTAGGCGTTCAGGCCGGTGGCCAGTGCCCAGCCGCGACCGCGTGTCCAGGTGGCGTCGTCCACGCCGAGCGTGGCGCGGAAGGCGGCCCGGCTCCCGGCCGACATCAAGGTGAAGGCGACCATCAGATCGCAGGCCGGGTCACCGAGGGCGAGGCCGCCGAAGTCGATGACCGCGCTGAGGCGGCCGTCGACGGTCAGCAGATTGCCGGTGTGGAAGTCGCCGTGCACCCAGACCGGCGGCCGGCCCCACGCGGGGGTGCGCAGCGCCGCGTCCCACAGGCCGGTCATCGCCGCCGTGTCGAAGGCGTCGCCGACCCTCGCGACGGCGGCCCGGGTCGCGCGGTCCCGCGCGGCCAACGGGCTTGCCGCAAGGCCCGTTGGCCCTTCCGCGACCCAGTCCGGCGGTGCGAGCCGCTGAAGGGCCAGCAGGAACTCCGCCAACTCGACCGCCGCGCCCACCGATTCGCCGAGCCGCTCGACGGTGGCCACCTCGCCGTCCAGCCACCGGGTGACCGCCCACGGCCACGGATAGCCGAGGTCGGGCCGTCCGACAGCTACGGGTACGGGGACGGTCAGCGGCAGGTGCGCGGCGAGCCGGGGCAGCCACCGCGCCTCCTTCTCGGCCTGGCCGATGGCGCCGCGGTGGCGGGGGAGGCGGACCGACAACTCCCGGCCCAGCCGGTGGATCACATGATCGGAACCGGCCGCGCCGAGCGGTTCCAGGGGAAGTGCGGCCCACCGCGGGAACTGTCTGTCGACCAGCCGTCGTACCAGCGCGGTGTCGATCGCGGGGCGGAAGTCCGCGGTGTCCGGGGTGTGCTGCGTGGTCAGGACGGCTCCTTGAGGCGATGCGATCGATGTGGCTGGCGATCTCGGACGACCGCGACTGTTCCAGCGGGCGAGGCGCGGTCTGTCGAGGGGATTTCCGCGCGGGCCCGGTGACGACCCGCCCGGCCCCGCCGAAGCGGCGGTTCACCTCAGGGCGCGAGCCGTGCGACGGCTCCCACCTCCAGGGCCGCCCAGACAGCGCCGTCCGGACCCACGGTGATGCCGTGCGGCTCCGATGAAGCGGTCGGCAGGTCGTACGCGGTGATCTCGCCGCTCGCCGCGCGGTGACCGATGCGGTTGGCTCCCCATTCGGTGAACCAGCAGTCCCCGACGCCGGCCGCTACGACGGCGTGCGGTTTGGCCGTACGGTCGGGGAGCGGGAACTCCTCGATCCGCCCGTCCGTCGTGATCCTGCCGATCTGCCCCGCCGCGATCTCGACGAACCACAAGGCGGCGCCGTCACTGGCGATGCCGACCGGCGCGGCACCCGGAGTCGGCAGGGGGTACAGGTCGACCGCGCCCTCGACGGTGACGCGGCCGATCGCGTTCGCCTGGTTGAGCGTGAACCACAGCGCCCCGTCCGGGCCTTCGGTGATCGCCGAGGGACAGCCGCCCTGTACGGGAAGGGCGTACTCGGTGATCTCTCCCTCGACGGTGATCCGGCCGATCCGGTCGGTGTTCATCTGCGTGAACCACAGCGCGCCGTCGGGGCCGGTGGCGATGCCGAAGGGGCCGCTGTCGGGCGTCGGCAGCCGGTAGGAGCGCAGCGCGCCGTCGGTGCCGACGCGGCCGATCGCGCTCGCCAGATGGAGGGTGAACCACAGCGCGCGGTCCGGGCCCGCAGTGATGACCGTGGGGCGACTCTCGGGCGAGTCCAGCGGGAATTCGCTGAATTCGCCGTCGAGGGTGAGACGCGCCACGCTGCCGCTCTGCGCGAGGGTGAGCCACAGGGCGCCGTCAGGTCCTGCCGCGATGCCGTAGGGGCCGGCCTCCTTGCCCGCCACGGGGATCTCCGTGACGGCCGGGCCTTCAGAACGCTGCACGGCGAATCCTCCTGCGGAAGCGAATGCGGGTAGCGCATACGGATGGCGGATACGGTTGGCGGATACGGAGGGGACGCCGATACGGTCACGGCTCGACCGACGTCCGTGGCCGGTGCGGTCCCCGTCCCGATCACCCCCGCACCCTGCTGACACGAGGCCACCGGGCGCAACTGATTTCCCGTACGGGCCCGGCGCGGGAACGGCCGGGCCGCGCGCTCAGCGGCCGATGACCACCGCGTGCCGCCGCGCCCACGCGGTGATCGCGTCCGCGATGGCCAGCGGCTGGTCCTCCGGGGCGTGGTGCCCGGCGGGACCGCAGTGCCGGGTCTCCAGGGCCGCGATGTTCGCCGCGCACCAGTCCGCCGTCTCCGGGCCGATCAGCAAGGTGGGCGAGGAGTCGAAGGTGAGCAGCAGTTTGGGGACCTGATCGCTGCTCGCGAGCCACTTGTCGTACTGCTCGACGCGCTCGGTGACATCGGCCGGCTCGCCGTCCAGCGGCAGTGAGCGGGCCCACGCGAGGATCGGGCGGCGGCTCTCGGGCGTCGGGTACGGCGCCCGGTAGGCCCGCAGGTCGTCCTCGCCCACCGGGTGCAGCACCCCGCCGGTGAAGGCCGACTCCAGGAAGACGTTCCGGTCGAGCACCAGGGCTTCGCCCTGCGGCCCGCGCATGGTCTCGGCGCGCGAGCGCGGTCCCTCGCCCAGTTCGCTCCAGGACATCGGCCGCACGATGGTCTCGAAGAAGGCCACACCCAGGACCCGGTCGGGGTGGCGGGCCGCCCAGTCGAAGGCGAGGGCCCCGCCCCAGTCGTGGCCGACGAGCACCACCTTGTCCAGGTCCAGCCGGTCGAACCACGCGTCCACGTAGCGCGCGTGGTCGGCGAACCGGTACGGCACGTCGGGCTTGCCCGAGCGGCCCATGCCGATCAGGTCGGGCGCGAGCAGGCGGGCGGGCAGGTCGATCGCGGGCAGCACCTTGCGCCACAGGTGGGACGAGCCGGGATTGCCGTGCAGGAGGACGACGGGAGTGCCGCTGCCCGTCTCCTCGTGGAACATCGTCGAATCGAGCACCTTCGTCACGGGCATGACGCTTCTCCGCATCGCTAGTCACACTAACGGTTATCTCGTGTCGAAGATAATCCGTTAGTGGCACTAACGCAAAGGGTATGATCGCGGCATGAGCAACGGCGCACGTGATACGGCACCCCCGACCGCACCGCAGGCCACCGTCGCGGCCACTCCGGCGCGGCTGCGGAATCTGCGGACCCGGCTCCTGTCGCTCGCCGCGATCCGCTCGGACCGCCTGGTGAACGAGGAGTTGACGCGGGAGGGCGCCCGCAAATGGCACTACGCGGTGCTCGCCACCCTGGAGGAGTTCGGGCCCGCCAGCCAGGCCGAGCTGAGCGGCCGTACGGGCATCTACCGCAGCGACATGGTCGCGGTCGTCAACGAACTGGCCGAGAGCGGGCTGCTCGAACGCTCGCCCAACCCCGCCGACCGTCGGCAGAACATCATCGCGCTCACCGGGCCGGGCCGCCGCCGGCTCCTGAAGCTCGACGGACTGCTGACCGAGGTGGAGGACCAGGTGCTCGCCCCGCTGTCCGAACCGGAGCGCGCCGAGCTGGCCCGGCTCCTCACCGCCGTCGTGGACCACCACGGGCAGCACATGTGAAACCAGCCCGTGACCGCGCCCTCTAGCAGCCCCTGGCTACGGCTTCCAGTCCGCGGCCAGGAGCCCGAGCAGGACCTCGTCCAGGAACTCGCCCATCACCCACGCCGACGAGCGCAGCACGCCCTCGCGGACGAAGCCGTTCCGCTCGGCGGAGCGCAGCATCGCGTCATTGTCCGCCAGTGTCTCGATCTGCAACCGGTGCAGGCCGCGCACGACGAAGCCGTACTGGCACAGGGCCGCGACCACGTCCGTTCCGTAGCCCTTCCCGCGAGCGGACGGCAACAGGCCCAATCCGATGTGCGCCGACCGGTTGTGGGTGTCGATACCCCAGAGCGTCGCGGTGCCGACCAGGGCGCCGCCGTCCAACTCCACGACGGAGAAGGCGACATGCCCCTCCTCCTTGTCGTCCACGAACAGCCGCGGATCCTTCGACTCGGGCGAGACCGGCCGCCACGGGCCGCCCTCCGCTCGCGCGGCGTTGACCACGTCGTTGTAGAGCTCGGTCCGCAGGACCGGGATGTCATCCGCGTGCCGAGCCCTCAGCCCGACCTTGTTCCCCTTGAGCATGCACGTTTCCTATCCGAGCCCGTCGGCCGACGGCAAACCGAATACCGGCGTCATCGACCGAAGGCGACGCGTCGCGCGCGAGGCCGACTCCGGTCGTCCGGTTGTCCGGGGGGTACGCGAGCGAGCCGCGGCCTGGCCCGAGAGGCGGTTCACCGCACCGATAAGCTGCCTGATCATGATGCGTGGGTGGTTCCTGTCGATGCTGCTGGTCCTCTGCGGCGTGGCCGCCGCGACGGGGCTGATCCTCGGCGGGAGCCCCGGCCGGGCCGCGACCTTCCTGCTGGCCTTCGTGCTGCTCGCGGGGCTGAACTCGCCTCTGGTCTTCCCCCGGTCGATCGGCGCGTCCGAGGCGCAGCGCCTCAGCGCCGCCGACGGCCGGCCGATCGTCTACTGGCGGCCGGGCTGCAAATTCTGCCTGCGCCTGCGCTTCCGACTCGGCCGCAGGGCCCGCCGGTTGCACTGGGTCAACATCTGGCGTGACCCGGCCGCGGCGGAGGCGGTGAGGGCGGTCAACGAGGGCAATGAGACCGTCCCGACCGTCGTCGTCGCGGGCCGGCCGTACACCAACCCCGATCCCGCGTGGGTGCGCGAACAGCTCTCCCCGTCCGCTACGGCGTGAGGGCGCGGCGGTACGTCAGGCCGGGGCGGCCGGAGAACTGGTGCTCGCCGACGACGGTGAAGCCCGTACGGGCCAGTACGGCTCGGGAGGCCGCGTTGTCGAGGGTGGTTCCGGCGCGCAGGACGGTCAGCCCGTAGTCGGTGGCGGCCGTGCGGCACAGTTCCCGTACCGCCCAGGTGGCCAGGCCCCGGCCCGCGGCGCGTTCGGCGATCCGGTAGCCGAGGTCGGCGCCGCCGTCGGCGACGTCGACGAGATTGATCCGGCCGAGGACGTCGCCCTCGGTGCCGGTCACGACGTGGAAGTAGCAGGCGCCGGTCTCCTGCTCGGCCAGCCGGTCACGGAGGTGGTCGTCGAAGCGGGCGAAGAAGTCGTCGCCCCGATCGGGGATCGTCGCGGCGAAGTAGGCCCGGTTCTCCCGCTCGAAGGCGAGCAGCGCGGGGGAGTGGTCCGGGTGGAGCAGTTCGATCTGGGGCATGGCCAGGAATATAGGCAGTTGGGCCGCCGCGCGGCCTGTGGTTTTCCGCCGGCCGAGGCGCGCGGGGTCATCGGGGTCGGTCACGGCTCACGCCGCGGGCCTCGCAGACAGGTCGCCAGGAGGCGGCGGCAGGTGGCGTCCCAGCCCGGCTCGGACGGCCGGAGCATGTGCGCTCCGGCTGGGCAGGACGAGTTCTTCACCCTCTTCGGTGGGCCGGTCGCGACGCGGACGCAGCCGCCGCAGCCGCTCGACGCGGCGGCCGAGGCCGCGTTCGTCGCCACGGCGCGGGAGTTGGCGCCGCGCTTCGCACCGAACTGCTGTCGCCGCCCGGGTGACGAGCTCGGACTTCAGGCGCGGTGAAGCCGACCGGCGTCAGGCCGGGCGGTGGCGGCCCCTGATGTGGAAGTGCTCACCCTGCGGGCCGAGGATGCTGAGAAGTTCCACCGGGCGGGCGGTGCCGACAGGGGTGGCCATTCGGAATGTACGGGAGCAGCTTCTCGACGCCGCCGAGCGCATCCTGCTCCGGGACGACCTGCGCGCCCGCCTGCGCCGGTCCATGCCGACGGCGGTCTCCCTGCTGCATCAGGTCACGGAGATGATCGCCGCCTGCCTCCGTGCCGAGCGCGACCTCGGCCGCCTCGCGCCGGACGCGGACGTCGACTCCCTCGCCCCGACCCTGATCGGCGCCGGCCATCTGCTGTTCGCCGACCGCGACGGACCGCCGCCGACACCCGCCGCGATCCGCAAGGTCGTCGCGGCCGTCCTCCCCGGCGCCTGAGGGGACGGCTCACCGCGGGCTCCGGCCGGTCGCGGTGCGGGCCCGCTCGCCTCGCGGGCGCGGTTCAGGCCGCGGCCACCATGTGCTGCCGCGCCCACTCCTCGAAGCCGGTGAGCGGGATGCCGAGGTCCCGCGCGTACTGCGGGCGGCCCGGCTGGTCGACCGCGTTGAGCCATTCATGCGAGGCGCCCATGGCCGGCATTCCGGCGGCGAGCGCCTCCTGCTCTGTCATGTCCGGCGCGGGCAGGTGCGTGCCCAGGGCCCGCGAGAGGACGTCGGCGATCTGAGTCATCGACAGATAGTCGCCCGCCAGCTCCAGTTCGACCCGGTCGAACCGCTCCGGATCGGCGAAGGCCGCCGCAGCGGTGCGGCCGATGTCGTCCACCGCGATCAGCGACAGATGGGTGTCCGGCCTGAGGACGCTCACCAGGCCGCCCTCGATGCCGCGCGGGAACAGGAACGCCATGGACGGAAGGAAGTTCTCCATGAAGAAGCCGGGCTTGAGCAGCGTCCAGTGGAGGAAACCCGCCGCGCGGACCGCGTCCTGGATCGCGCTCTTGGCGCCCAGGACGGGTTCCATGTAAGGCCAGCGGCCCTCGGCCCAGCCGGGCGCCTCGGTGTGCTGACCGGCGCCGGTCACGGAGGTGTGCACGAACTGCGGCACTCCTGCGGCCTTCGCGCCCTCGACGAGGTTGACGCCTTGCGTCACCTCTCCCTCGAAGTCGAAGCTCTCCGCCGTCATCTCGGGCATCTGTACGGAGAAGACGGCGCGGACTCCCTCGGCGGCCCGGACCACGGAGTCGCGGTCGCGCAGGTCGCCGGTGACCAGTTCGGCGCCGAGCGCCTCGACGGCCTTGGCCCGGTCGGCGGCAGGGTCGCGGACCAGGGCGCGGACGGGGACGCCGGACGCGAGCAGGGCGCGGGCGGTGGCGCCGCCCTGCCGGCCGGTGGCACCGGTGACCAGGACCGGTGCGGGGCGTGCGGACATGATGCTCCTCGGGTGCTCGTGCGGGGGAGACGCTAAACGGCGGGGCCCGCCGTTTCTCTTCCAGGTACGATATGGCGGACCCCGCCACTTGGCAACCATGGAGGTAGGCCATGCCGGATGGCCAGCGCGCCGACGCCCGGCGCAACTACACGCGCATCCTCGCCGTGGCCCAGCAGGAGGTCGCCGCCCACGGGGCCGACGCCTCGCTGGAACAGATCGCCCGCACGGCGGGGGTCGGCTCCGCGACCGTGCGGCGGCACTTCCCCACCCGCCAAGCGCTGCTGGAGGCGGTCTCCCGGGAGCGGATCGAGGCCCTGCGCGTCCGCGCGCACGAGCTGACCGGCGAAGGCGAGAGCCGCGGCGCGCTGCTGGAGTGGCTCGGCGACGTCCTCACCTACTGCGTCTCCGCGCGCGGCCTGGCCACCGCGCTGTCCTACAACGCCGCCGGAGTCGACCCGGTGCACAACAACAGTTGCTCGGCCACGCTCGAAGAAGCGGCGGGCCCGCTGCTCCGCCGCGCCGCGCGGGACGGCGTGGTGGCCAAGGACGTCACCGCCCTCGACCTGATCACCCTGCTGGTCGGCATCGCCCTGGCCACGGAGCACGCCCCCGACCCGGCCGCCCGCGCCCGCCAACTCTTCGACCTGTCGGTGGCTGGCCTGAGCCCCCAGCGCTGAGCAACGGCGCCTGTCGCCGTCGGCCGCGCGGGCCCTAGTCGGGAGACGGCCCGTCGGCGAGCCGGTTGTTGCGGTCGATCTCCGGCATGTGGGTCTCGGCCCAGTCGCGCAGGGCGGCGAGGGGGTGTTCGAGGGACAGGCCGAGGTCGGTGAGGCGGTAGTGGACGGCGGGCGGCACCGTCGGTTCCACGCGGCGCGTGACCAGGCCGTCGCGGACCAGGCTCTGCAAGGTGGCGGACAGCATCTTCTGCGAGATGCCGGGGATGCGGCGCCGCAGTTCGGCGAAGCGGACCTCGCCCGGAGCCTGCTCGGCCAGCGTCTTGACCGCCATCGACGTCCACTTGGTGCCGATGCGGTCGAGCAGTTGGCGGGTCGGGCAGCGCGGATCCAGCAGGTCACCGCGGTCGCCGGGCCGCGGCCCGTACGTGCCCGGTGCGTCGGGCCCGGACGTGGTCACCTGGGGCTCACCACCTGAGGGGAAAGTGCCGTCTTGGGCGGACCAGCTTAGTTCCCTAGCGTGATCTTGTCACCATTGGTTACCACTCCTGGAGTCCCGTCATGCCCGAACTGCGCCGCGTGCCCGTCAACGGTGTCGAACTGAACGTCGCCCTCGCCGGATCGGGTCCCGCCGTCCTGCTGCTGCACGGCTTCCCGCACACCTGGGAGGTGTGGACGGACGTCATGGCCGATCTGTCCGGCCGCTACCGCGTCATCGCGCCCGACCTGCGCGGCTTCGGCGCGAGTGGTCCTGCCCCGTCCGGTTACGACGCGGGCACCCTGGCCGAGGACGCCGCGGCGCTCCTCGCCGCGCTCGGCGTGTCGTCCGCCGCGGTGGTGGGCATCGACGCGGGCGCCCCCGCGGCCTTCCTCCTCGCCCTGCGCCACCCCGGCCTCGTCCGCCGCCTGGTCGTCATGGAATCCCTGCTGGGCGCGCTGCCCGGCGCCGAGGACTTCCTCGCCGCCGGACCGCCGTGGTGGTTCGGCTTCCACCGCGCGGCGCCCGGCCTCGCCGAGACCGTGCTGGAGGGTCACGAAGCCGAGTACGTCGACTGGTTCCTGCGCTCCGGCACGCTCGGTGAGGGAGTGCGCCCCGCACTTCGGGACGCGTTCGTGCGCGCGTACACCGGCCGCGAGGCGTTGAGCCGCGCGTTCTCGTACTACCGCGCCCTGCCCGAGAGCGCGGCGCGGATCGGTGAGGCGGTCGCCGCCCACCGCCTGACGGTGCCGACGATGGCCCTGGGCGCCCAGCCGGTCGGCGACGTGCTCGCACACCAACTGCGCCCGCTGGCCGACGATCTCACCGCACACCTCATCGAGGACTGCGGCCACATCATCCCGCTGCACCGGCCGCGCGCCCTGCTCGCGCTCCTGCGCCCGTTCCTGGCCCGCGACGACGCGGGCAGGGCGTGACCGGGGCGGGCGTGAGCGGGGGCAGGGATGACCGCGGACGAGGCGTGACCTGGGCGGCGCACCACGGACCCCACGTCTCCCGCACGCCCCACTCGAATCGTTCACTGTGTGAATCCGGTGCATGTGCTTGACGGCTCGCCATGGCCACTTGACACTGCCTTACGGATTCGGGATTACCGCCATCCGCAGATTGAGAGCGTTTTCAAGAGACTGAATCAAAGGGCCAAGGCGGGACCTTGGCTCTGAATGTGCAGTGCCGAGCGCGATCCACCCCCACATCTCCGCGCTGACCCTGGTGTTCACTTCGCGAACCCAGGCGAAAGGACCCCCACACATGCGCAGATCCATCCTCCCGGCCCGTACCGAGGGCACGCCGCGTCGGCAGCGACGCGTGGTCGCCCTGCTCGGGGCCCTCGTCCTCGTTCTGGCCGGGATCATCGGCCTCACCCAGACCGTCGGCACCGCCTCGGCGGACGCGTCCGACTACACGCAGAGCGTCGCCCAACTGAACTCCACGCAGGCCCAGATCACGTTCAAGCCCACCACGGCCGCCGCCTACGTCGATGTCCACTACCTGGTCAACGGCGCGAATCAGCAGAACGTCCGGATGACCAACAACGCGGGCGTCTGGACCCAGACCGTCAGCTCGCTGACCACCGGCACCGTGCTCGATTACTGGTTCACGTACGAGAAGAGCGGCCCGCAGTACGACACGCCGCACTTCTCGTACACCCAGGGCAGCGGGAGTACGACCGGAGGCGGCACCGGCGGCACCGGAACGACCGTCGCCACGCCGACGTTCAGCCCGGCGGGCGGCACCTTCAGCTCGGCGCAGAGCGTGACGATATCCGACGCCACTTCGGGCGCGAGCATCCGCTACACGCTGGACGGCTCCACGCCGACCGCCTCCTCCACGCTCTACAGCGCGCCGCTGAACATCTCGGCGAGCACCACGGTCAAGGCGATCGGCATCAAGTCCGGGTCCACCAACTCGGCCGTGGCCACCGCCAGTTACACCATCGGCTCGACCTCGGCGAGCTGCCCGACACAGTCGGACACTCCCAACTTCGGGTCGAACGTCCACATTTACGACCCGTCGATGTCCAGCGCCACCATCCAGGCGCAGCTCGACGCGCAGTTCGCGCAGCAGAAGGACACCCAGACCGCGCAGTTCAGCAACAACCGGGTCGCGCAGCTCTTCAAGCCGGGCACGTACAACGTGTCCGACAACGTCGGCTTCTACACCTCGGTGGCCGGTCTCGGCCAGAACCCCGACGACGTCACGATCAACGGTGACGTCACCGTGGACGCCTTCAACGCCTCCGACGCGGGCAACGCGACCCAGAACTTCTGGCGGTCCGCGGAGAATCTGGCGATCAACCCCTCCAGCGGCACCGACCGGTGGGCCGTCGCGCAGGCCGCGCCCTTCCGCCGGATCGACGTGCACGGCGGGCTCGCGCTCTACCCGGCCAGCTACGGCTACGCCAGCGGCGGCTACATCGCCGACACCAAGGTCAGCGGCCAGGCCGCGTCCGTCTCGCAGCAGCAGTGGTACACCCGCGACAGCAACCTCGGGAGCTGGGCGGGCGGCGTGTGGAACATGGTCTTCTCCGGTGTCAACGGCGCCCCGGCCAACACCTTCCCGAACCCGCCGGAGACCACGCTGGCCACCACCCCGGTCTCCCGTGACGTGCCGTACCTGTACGTCGACAGCGCGGGCAAGTACCGGGTCTTCCTGCCGTCGCTGCGCACCAACGCGTCCGGACCGAGCTGGGCCAACGGCAGCACCCCCGGCACCTCGCTGCCGATGAGCCAGTTCTACGTGGTCAAGGCCGGGGACACGGCCGCGACCATCAACACCGCCCTGTCCCAGGGCTGCAACCTCTTCGTCACCCCCGGCGTCTACCACCTCAACCAGACGCTCAACGTGACCAAGGCCAACACCACCATCCTCGGCATCGGCTACCCGACGTTCGTGCCCGACAACGGCGTCAACGCCATGCAGGTCGCCGACGTGGACGGCGTACGCCTCAAGGGTCTGCTCTTCGACGCGGGCACCACCAACTCCGCCGCGCTGCTGACCGTCGGCCCCTCCGGCTCCACCGCGAGCCACGCCGCCAACCCGACCACCATCCAGGACGTCTTCTTCCGGATCGGCGGCCAGGTCGCGGGCAAGGCCACCACCAGCCTCATCGTGAACAGCGCCAACACGATCATCGACCACATCTGGGCCTGGCGCGCCGACCACGGCAGCGGCGTCGGCTGGACGTCCAACACCGCCGACACCGGTCTGATCGTCAACGGCGCCAATGTGCTCGCGACCGGACTGTTCGTCGAGCACTACCAGAAGTACGAGGTCGTCTGGAACGGCCAGGGCGGCAAGACGATCTTCTTCCAGAACGAGATGCCGTACGACCCGCCGAACCAGGCCGCCTGGGTCAACCCCAACGGGCAGAACGGATACGCCGCCTACAAGGTCGGCGCGAACGTCACCACCCATGAGGCGTGGGGGCTCGGCAGCTACTGCTACTTCAACGTCAACCCGGCGGTGAACAGCTACCACGCGTTCGAGGTGCCCAACACCTCCGGCGTGAAATTCCACAGCGCGCTGACCGTCTCGCTCGGCGGCGTGGGCACCATCACCCACGTCATCAACGACACCGGAGCGGTCACCGCGTCCAACACCACCCCCAGCAATGTCGTGTCCTATCCGTGACCCGCTGATCCCCTCACCGTGAACCCACGGTGACGGGGGGGGGGGGGGGGGGGGGGGGGGGGGGGGGGGGGGGGGGGGGGGAGAGGAGGGGGGGGGGGGGGGGGGGGGTGCCATGACCGCGCAGGTGATTGCTGT
>NZ_JBVHLD010000022.1:37385-114643 GCF_055559175.1 Streptomyces sp. NPDC024632 | reverse complement strand
CGGCCCGGTGCTCCCGTGCAGGCGGGAGCACCGGGCCGCCCCCGCGAACGGGTGAAGCCGGGCCCGTGACCCCCACCCGCGTGTGCGTCGGCGCCGCGCGCCGCCTACGCTGCGCCAGGGGAGTTACGTCACGGGAGGCCGACCCTGCTGGTGCTCTGTGTGTTCTTCGCGTTGCTCGGTGCGGCCAGCAACGCGGTGGGAACCGTCCTCCAGCGCAAGGCCGCGCTCGCCGTGCCGCCCAACGACGCGATGCGCCCGCGTCAGATGCTCGCGATGATCCGGCAGCCGGTGTGGCTGCTCGGCATCTGCGGAGTGGCGGGCGCCGCGGCCTTCCAGGCCCTCGCCCTGGTGGCGGGACCCCTGGCCCTCGCGCAGCCCGTCTTCATCCTGGAACTGCCGCTCGCCCTGCTCTTCAGCGTGCCGCTGCTCGGGCGCGCCCTGCCGCGCGCGGGCTGGAGCGGCGTCGCCTGCATGGTCGCGGGTCTGGCGCTCGCCCTGGGCGCCGCGGCGCCGGGCGGCGGCGGCGCGCAGGCGTCCATGGCGCACTGGGTGCCCGCCGTCCTGCTCTGCGTGGGCGCCATCGGCTGGGCGGTCGTCATCGCCCGCCACCGGCCCTCCGGCGCGCCGAGGGCCGCCCTGCTGGGCGCCGCCTCCGCGGTGGCCAACGCGCTCACCGCGGCGCTGATGAAGTCCGCCGCCGACACCTTCTCCGCGCACGGCGGCGTCGCCTTCCTGACCGCCTGGCAGACCTACGGCTTCGCGCTGTGCGGCGTCACCGCGATCTTCCTGCTGGAGAGCGCCCTCCAGTCCGGGCCGATCATCGCCTCGCAGCCCGCCCTCACCCTCGGCGACGCCACCGTCAGCCTGGCGCTGGGCATCACCGTCTACGGCGAGCACATCCGTACCGGCTGGTGGGTCGTGCCGCAGTTGGCGGCCGTCGGCCTGATCGCGTACGGCACCGTCCGGCTCTCCCGCGCGGTCCCGCTGATCAGGGAACTGGCGGGCTGACCGCACGGGCCGCCCGGCACCGACCTGACATCCGCCCGGCACCGGCTCGACAACGGCCCGGCAACGGCCCGGCAGCGGCCCGGCCCTGGCGCGGACCGCGAAGGGGAGCTTAAGGGAACCGGTAGCCGCTTCGGCTTCATCCCCGGAGCGGTTCGCCCAAGCATGGGGCCGTGACCGAACGATTCCTGCACCTCAACGTCAACGCCAACGGGCTGGCGAAACCGCCGAACAGCTGGCGGCACAGCTCGCCGCCCACCTGGTTCCTCGACGTCGCCTCCTGGGAGAAGCTCGGGCGGATCGCCGAGCGCGGCCTGCTGGACGCGGTCTTCCTCGCCGACCACCTCGGCGCCACCGATTTCAGCAAGCCGTGGCACGCCTTCGACCCGTTCATGCTCCAGACGGCGGTGGCCCGCGCCACGCGCCACATCGGTCTGGTGACGACCCTGTCCGCGACCTTCTACCAGCCGTGGGACATCGCGCGCCGCGCCGCGACGCTCGACATCGCCTCCGGCGGCCGGGCGGCGGTCAACATCGTCACCTCCGGCGAGGACGCGGCCGCGGCCCTGTACGGGCGGGGACCGCTTCCCGCACGCGAGGTCAGGTACGGGCGCGCCGAAGAGGTGCTGAACGCCGTCAAGCGGCTGTGGGACTCCTGGGACCCGGACGCCCTGGTCGCCGACCCCACGACGGGCGAACTGGTGGACGACGGCCGGGTCCCGACGGTGGACTTCGACGGCGAACACGTGGGCTTCAGGGGGCGGTTCCAGTTCCCGCGCTCCGTGCAGGGGCGGCCGGTCATCGTCCAGGCCGGAGCGTCGCCCCTGGGCATCGAACTGGCCGCGCAGCACGCGGACGCCGTGTTCTGCGCCTCCAACACCCTGTCGACCGGGCAGGAGTTCTACCGCGGGCTGAAGGCCCGCGCCGCCGCCCACGGGCGTGACCCCGACGAACTCCTGGTCCTTCCCGGCCTCAACATCACCCTCGGCGGCACCGAGGCAGAGGCGATCCGGCGCCGCGCCGAACTGGTCGGTCCCGTGGAGGCGGACGACGCCGCAGTGCGCGCGCTGGCCGTCCAACTCGGCGTCCCCGTCGACCTGCTGAGCCTGGACAAGGCCCTGCCCTGGGACTACATCAACTCGCCGCGGTGGAGCCCGCGCAGCGTCGGCGCCGCCAACGGCGTGCTGTCCGTGGCACGCCAGGGCGACCTCACCGTGCGCGAGGTCCTCGAACGCCGCGCGAACGCGCAGAACGCGATCGTCGGCACGCCCGAGCAGGTCGCCGACGAGATCGAGAGCTGGTTCACCCAACGCGCCGCCGACGGCTTCAACATCAACTTCGACATCTTCCCCTCCGGCCTGGAGCAGGTCGTCGACCACCTGGTGCCGGAGCTCCAGCGGCGCGGGATCTTCCGCAGGGAGTACGAGTCCACCACGCTGCGCGGCCACTACGGGCTTCCGCCCCTGGTGACCGACGCGAGCCGCGCCACCGCGCGCACGGCCTGATCAGGAGACCGCCACCAGTGAGCACACGCCGACTGCACTTGAACGTCAACGCCAACGCGCTGGGCCGAGCACCGGGGGGCTGGCGCCTGCGCGACGACCCGCTCGGCTTCCTCGACATCGACGAATGGGAGAACCTCGGCCGGACCGCGGAACGCGGCCTGCTGGACGCGGTGTTCCTCGCCGAGACCCTCGGATTCTCCCAGCAGGACTTCACCAGGCCGTGGAACGCGATCGACCCGTTCGTCGTGCTGACCGCGATCGCCCGCGCCACCACGCACGTCGGCCTGGTGGCGACCGTGTCGTCCACCTACCGCCACCCCTACCACATCGCCCGGTTGGGCTCCTCGCTCGACCTGGTCTCGGGCGGCCGGGCCGCGGTCAACGTCGTCACCACGCAGTCGCCGCGCGCCGGGGCCCAGTTCGGCCTCGACGCGCACCCCGACCGGGACGCCCGCTACGGCCGCGCGGACGAGGCGATCGCGGTGATCAGGGCGCTGTGGGAGTCATGGGACCCCGACGCGCTCGTCGGTGACAAGGCGTCAGGTGAGCTGACCGACCTGACGAAGGTGCGGGAGGTCGACCACGTCGGCGAGCACCTGCGGGTCAAGACCTGGTACCAGGTGCCGCGTTCGCCGCAGGGCCACCCCGTCGTCCTGCAAGCGGGCGCGTCGGAGCAGGGCATCGACCTGGCCGCGAAGTACGCCGACGCGGTCTTCTGCGCCGCGCACAACCTCCAGCAGGGCAAGGACTTCGCCGCCAAGGTGAAGGCCCGGGCCCGCGACGTTCACGGCCGCGACCCCGACGACGTTCTGATCCTGCCCGGACTGTGGCCGGTCATCGGCAGCACCGAGGCCGAGGCGCGCGAGCGCCGCGACCTGCTGGCCGGTCTGAGCACCGACACCACCGATGCCCTGACGTCGCTGGCGGCGCAGCTCGGCCTGCCGGTGGACAGCCTGGAGCTCGACCGGCAGCCGCCCTGGGACCTGATCAACTCGCCGGAGTGGAAGCCGAGCAGCTACGGCTTCGCCAACTCCGTGCTCCAGTCGGCCCGCAATGAGAACCTGACGGTGCGCGACCTGCTCGACCGGCACATCGCCGGCGGCGGTCACCGCATGGTGGTGGGCACCCCGGAGCAGATCGCCGACGAGATGGAGGCGTACTTCACCGAGGGCGCCGCGGACGGGTTCAACCTGAACCACGACCTCTACCCCGACGGCCTCGACCTCATCGTCGACCACCTGGTGCCGGAGCTCCAGCGGCGCGGGATCTTCCGCAAGGAGTACGAGGCGAGCACGCTGCGCGGCAACCTCGGCCTGCCCATCCCGGCGGCCACCCCGGTCTGAGGCCGCACGGCCGCACGGCGCGACGGAGCCGCCCGGCGTACCGACCCCCATCCCACGGGGCCGGTACGCCGGGCGGCTCTTCGGGCTGCCGCCGGATCAGGAACCGGCGGCGTCCGGCAGGCGCGCCTCGGCCCCGATGGCGCCGGGCCGCAGCGCCCTGTCGCCCTCGACCCGCTCGGCGATACCGGCCAGCCGCGCGGCCTGCTCCGGTGTGAGCGTGACGTCGAACGCGCCGACGTTCTCCCGCAGATACGCGGCGTGCCGGGTGCCGGGGATCGGCACGACGTCTTCACCCCGCGAGAGCACCCAGGCGAGGGCCACTTGACCTGGCTCGGCGCCGAGTTCGGCCGCGACGGCGACGACCTCGTCGGCCAGCTTCACATTCGTGTCGAAGACCTCCTCGGCGAACCGCGGGTGCTCCAGCCGACGGCCCGTCAGGTCCGCGCGGCTGCGCAGCCGACCGGTCAGCCACCCGCGGCCCAGCGGCGAGAACGGCACGATGCCGATGCCCAACTCCCGCGCGATGGACAGCGTTTCGGCCTCGATGTCGCGGGTGAAGAGCGACCACTCGTTCTGGATCGCGGTGACCGGATGTGTGGCATGGGCGCGGCGCAGGGTCCGCGGACCCGGCTCCGACAGGCCGATCCAGCGGACCTTGCCCGCCTCGACCAGCTCCTTCAGCGCGCCGACCGTTTCCTCGATCGGCACCGTCGGATCGACCCGGTGCTGGTAGTAGAGGTCGATGTGGTCGACGCCCAGGCGCCGCAACGAGCCCTCCACCGCCGACCGTACGTACTCCGGACGGCCGTCGATGGGGCGGGCGTCGGGGTTGGTGGCCCGGTCGAGCGGGTTGCCGAATTTGGTGGCGATGACCAGGCCGTCACGGCGGCCCTTGACCGCCTGCCCGAGCAGCGTCTCACTGATGGCCGGGCCGTAGATGTCGGCGGTGTCGAAGAAGTCGATGCCGAGGTCGATCGCCTCGCCCACCAACGCCGACGCGCTGTGCCGCTCGTCGGCGTCGGTGGACCGCGCGAAGCTCATGAAGCCCAGGCCGAGGGCCGAGACCTCCAGCCCCTCGGTGCCGAGCCTGCGTCGAGTGATGTCGGTCAATGGTTACTCCTCAGCCGGTGGTTCGGGAGCGGCGCCGTGTCAGCCGGTCGTCACGTCGTCCAGCGCCGTGGTGTAGTTGAATCCGAGCTTGGACGTGACATTGGTCTTCAGCCCGCCGTACTTGTACGCGGCCTCGACGGTCGCCTGCTGGATCCGCAGGAACTCCGGGTCACCGATCTTGTAGAAGGTCGAGTGCCGGGCGTTCTCCCAGTTGACCTTGGCCACGTCGGGCGTCTGGCTGAGGACCTGCTGCTCGACCTTCTCGTACGCGGTCTCGTGACCGGGAATCCACTGCTCGTAGAAGGTCCGCAGCCGGCCGTAGAAGTCCTTGAGCGCCGCCAGCTTGGCCGGGTCGTCGAGCACCTCGGTCCTGGCGATCCAGCCGCTGCCGCCGAGGATGCCGAGCGTCGCGTTGTCGGCGATCTTGATCGCCTTTCCGGCGTCGACGGGCTTCTTCACGTTGCTGTAGCTGGTCACGACCGCGTCCAGGCGCCCGGCGTTGAAGGCGTTGGCCGCGGCCTGGTTGCTCGGGAACTGCACACCGTGGACGTCCTTGGGGCCGAAGCCGCCCTTCTCCAGCGCGACGACGTAGGCGGCGTAGATGTTGCCGCCGTAGTTGTAGCCGATCTTCTTGCCCTTCAGCTCGGCGAGCGTCGTGATGCCGGAGCTCTTCGTCACGTACACGGCGGCCGGGTAGGGCGCGTCGGGCGTCCAGGTCACCGCGAAGCCCTGGATCGGGGCGCCGGTCTTCGTCCAGTCGGCCGAGGCGTTGGCGGCCTCGAAGGCGGCGGTGTTCTCACCGACCTGGCCGACGTCGATCTGCTTGCCGTACAGCGCCGCCAGTTGGTTCGCCGGGCCCGCGATGATCGGGACCTTGTACTTGTACGGAGTGTCCTCGAACAGGCCCGACTCCTTCAGCAGCGCGGGGAAGTCGGCGGTCTGGTAGCTGATTGTGAGATTGACGCCGGACAGGTCGACCGCGGCGGCGGAGGAGGAACCGCCCGTCGAGCCGCCGTTCGACCCGGAACCCGCGTTCTTCGCGGAGGTCGAGGCGCCGCCGGAACCGCCGCAGGCGGTGGCGACCATGGCGAGGGCGACGGCCGCGAAGGCGGTGAACGTGCGCTGGACGAAGGGGGAGTGCTTGCCGGTGCTGTACATGTGCGATGACTTCCTCGGGATGTGTCGGGTGAAGACGGTTCGTGGTGCTCTGATCTGACGGGCCGTCAATGGCCGGCGGCCACCTCCTCGTCGCCGCCGCCGACGGTGCGGGCCACGCCGAGCTGGTCGAGCAGCGCCGCCCGCAGTTCGAGGAACCGCGGATCGTCGCGGTGGCGGGGCTTGTCGATCTCGACCCGCTGGTCCAGGGCGATCGAACCGCGCGAGAGGACCAGGACACGGTCGGCGAGCAGGATCGCCTCGTCCACGTCATGGGTGACCAGGACGACGGCGGGCTCGTGCTTGGCGCACAGCGCCGCCAGCAGGTCGTGCATCTTGATCCGGGTCAGCGCGTCCAGGGCCGCGAAGGGCTCGTCGAGCAGCAGCAGATCGGGCTCGGTGACCAGCGCGCGGGCGAGCGCGACACGCTGCGCCTCACCGCCGGACAGCGTCCGGGGCCAGGCTTTGGCGTGGCTCTCGATACCGACCTCGGCCAGCGCGTCGAGCGCTTTGCCGTACGCGGCTCGCGGACGCCGCGCGCCGAGCACGACATTGCGCCACACCTTCTGCGCGGGAACCAGCCGCGGCTCCTGGAAGACGGTCGACCGCACGCGGGGCACGACGACATTTCCCTCGTCGGCGGTGTCGAGTCCGCCGACGATACGGAGCAACGTCGTCTTACCGGTGCCGGACGCTCCGAGCAGCGCGACGAACTCCCCCTTCCGCAGCCGGAGATCGACCCCGTCGAGCACCGCACGGCCGTCGAAGACCCGTCGGACCCCCAGCGCGGTGACGGCGTATCCCGCGCTGTCCGCGGCGAGGTCGCCCGGCGATTCAGTTGATACCGACACGGGCCCTCCAGGGCAGGACGAGACGCTCGACGCCGCGCATGACGAAGTCGATGAGGATGCCCAGCACGGCGTAGATCCAGATGCCGGCGATGACGATGTCCGGGCGCTGGTTGTTCTGGGCGTTGATGATCAGATAGCCGATCCCGGCGGTGGAGTTGACCTGCTCGGCCAGCACCAGCGACAGCAGGGAGAAGGAGCAGGCGAAGCGCAGACCGGTGAGGATGCCGGGCAGCGCCGTCGGGAAGATGATCCGGCGGGCGATCCGGAAGCCGCTGAGCCCGAAGGTCCTGCCCGCCTCGATGAGCTTTTGGTCGACGCCCTTCACGGCGTGGAACGTGTTCAGGTAGAGCGGGAACAGCGCCGCGGCGGTGATGAGGGCGAGCTTGGACGGCTCGTCGATGCCGAACCAGGTGACGAACAGCGGGACCAGCGCGATGAACGGCACCGTCCGCAGCATCTGGAGGGTGGCGTCGAAGATCTCCTCGCCGATCTTCCACAGACCGGCGAAGATCCCGAGCACCAGCCCCGCGCTGCCGCCGAGCAGCAGCCCCTCACCGGCCCGCCGCAGCGACACCGGTACGGCGGCCTGGAGCGAGCCGTTGTTCCACAGGTACTGGTACGCCTCGACGATGGTCTTCGGCGAGGGCAGCACGTCCTCGGTGGTCCAGCCCCAGGTCAACGCGAGCTGCCAGAGGGCGATCAGTGCGACGGGCACGCCGACGCGCAGGGTCCAGCCGCTCCAGAAGCGGACCCGCTTGCGCACGCTCTCGCGCCCGCGGTTGCGCGGGCTGAGGTCGATGAGCCCCGCCGCGCCCCGCGGAGTCCTCGTGGCGGTCGGCGCACCCGGCGCGGGCGCGGTGTCGGTGACGGAAGCGGCGCCGGTCAACGCGTCACCTCGGCGGCGGTGTCGACCGGCCGGGTGGTGAGGGGCCTGGCGATGGCGGTCATGAGCGTGTCCTCACAGGGGGTCAGTGCCTCAGGCGAACTTCTTGAACGGAACGGTGTCGTCCTGCGCCAACTCGGCGACCAGGCCGAGCTCCCAGGACAGATAGCGGCGGAATCCGGCCTTGCGGTCCTCGGGGTCGCTCTCGCGCCAGCCGGAGGCGACGACGTCCTCCGGGGCGTGCAACCACTCGGCCCGGCCGGTCTCCACGGGCAGACCGGCCGCGCGCCACGCCGCCGTGCCGCCGTCGAGCACCCGCACCGGACGGCCGGTGGCCGCCGCGAGGTCGGCGGCGGCGTAGCGCGCGAGCACCCCGTCGGAGGAGGTCAGCACGACCGGCCCGGTGCCGGGCAGCTCGGCCGCCGACGCGGCGAGGCGGGCGCGGATGGCGAACCGGGCGCCGGGGACGTGGCCGGTGCGGTACTCCGGGCTGGGCGCCACGTCGAGCACGAGCCGGGTGTCGGCCGGGGCGCCGTCCAGCTCCTGCGCGGTGACCGTCTCGAAGCCGCCGGACGGCGGGTCGAGGACGGGCCGCGGCACCGGGC
This sequence comes from Streptomyces sp. NPDC024632, assembly GCF_055559175.1. NCBI lineage: Bacteria > Bacillati > Actinomycetota > Actinomycetes > Kitasatosporales > Streptomycetaceae > Streptomyces > Streptomyces sp. NPDC024632. The sequence continues at coordinate 106,186 of NZ_JBVHLD010000022.1, read as the reverse complement.
CGGTCTCCAGGCCGACGCCTTCCAGGGCCCGGTCGAGGACGAACACCTGCGCCCAGCCGATCTGGGCGATCCAGGAAGCGGCGACCGCGGCCCGTACGCCGTCGTTGTCGACGAGGACCACACGGGAATGGTGCGTGCCGACGTGCCGGAACACCCACGGCGCGACATCCCAGCTCGGCGCCGACAGGGAGCCGGGCAGGTGACCGGCCTCGAACTCCTCGGGCGTGCGCACGTCCAGGACGTACAGCGAACGCGTGTCGTCCTTGCCGAACGCCGCGAGCGCCGCCGCGTCGATGTGCTCGATCCCGAAGCGCTCGCCGAAGCGGGCCGCGCTCTCCCGCGCCGCCTCCAGCGCCGCGCCGGTCGGCGGCGCCACCGAGGACGTCTCGCCGTGGTCGAGTTCGTGCCCCTCCAGCACCCAGGACTGGGTGCCGCCCTCCAGCGACACCACCCGGTTCGGCAGGCCCGCGTTGATGAGCACCTGGGCGCCGAGGATGCTCCGCGTGCGCCCGGCGCAGTTGACCACGACGAGCGTGTCGGGCGACGACACCGCCTCGGCCGCGCGGTAGACGAGTTCGGCGCCAGGTATCGACGTCCCGCCGGGCAGGCTGTGGTCGCGGAACTCGCCGATGGGGCGGCTGTCCAGCAGCACTATGTCCTCACCGGCCGCGCGGCGGCTCAGGAAGTCCGGCACGCTGATGTGCGGCGTCCGGTAGACCTCCTCGATCCACTCGCCGAAGGCCTGCCCGATGACGTGATCGCCGCCGCTGTGGACCTTGTGCCCGGCCGCGGCCCACGCGGCGAGGCCGCCGTCGAGCACCCGGACGTCGGTGTAGCCGAGCGCGCGCAGCCGGGCCGCGCCCCGCCCCGCCAGCTCCGCGTCGCCGCCGTCGTAGACGACGACCGGCGTGTCACGGCGGGGGACCAGCGCCCCCACCTTCAGCTCCAGGACGCTGAGCGGGATCGAGACGGCGAGCAGGATCGACCCCTGCGCCGCCGTGACGCCGGACTCACGGACGTCGACGAGCGCGTACTCCTGGCCGCCGTCGAGCAGCGCGCGCAACTCGTCGACGGCGATGGCGGGGGCCACGGATTCGGTCATGGGAACTCTCCTGGACTCTGGTCGGATCAGTAGTGGATGGCGCCGGGCACGCCGCCGCCGGCGTAGACGCCGTCGCCGACGACGGCCACGCTGCGCGGCGAGGCGAGGAAGGCGACCACCCACGCCACCTCGTGCGGCTCGATCACCCGGCCGATGACGTTGCCCGGCGCGGCGGGCGCCGCGCCGTCGGCCGCGCCGCCGCTCTGCAGCTCGACGTACCGCTCGGTGCGGGTGGGACCGGGGTGGACGACGGTGACGTTGACGCCGTGCGGGCCGAGTTCGTCGGCGACGTTCTTGGTCAGCGCGATCACCGAGGCGTTGCGGACCGAGCCGATCACCGAGACGGTCGAACGGGCCCCGGTGCCGCTGATGTTGATGACACGGCCCCAGCCGTTCTCGATCAGCAGCGGCGCGACGGCCTTGATGGTGCGCAGATAGCCGATCACCTTGACGTTGAGCTGCCGTTGGAACCAGGCGTCGTCGGCGTCCTGGAAGCTCGGCCCCTTCTGCGCGGGCTGCTCGGCGGCGTTGTTGACGAGGATGTCGATACCGCCGAAGGCCGCTCTCACGGTGTCGACCAGCTCGCGCACCGAGTCGTCGTCACCGGTGTCGGCCCGCACAGCGAGCACGTCGGCGCCGGTCGACTCCCTGATCCGTACGACCGCGTCGTCCAGGACGTCCCCCCGCCGTCCGGTGATCGCCACCCGCACGCCCTCGCGCGCCAGTTCCTCGGCGATGGCGTAACCGATGCCCGTGCCGCCCCCGGTGACGACGGCGCGTTTTCCTTCGAGTTCGAGACCCATGGACTTCCCCGATCGAGTGCCCGACGGCGACGCCGAGCTGCGAATAGGGCCTCAGCCTGCGGGGACGGGAAGGGGCGAACAAGAAGATCTGGCTACAGCAATAGCCGGGACCTGGCTTAACAGTGGGGTGGGCGAGGGCGGCCGGGGCGGCACTGTGCGAATCGACACGATCTAGGACGTGGTGGGAATCGGGGTGGGTGTGCGATCCTCGGTGCGTGACCGGGACGGACCTCTTCGCGCGACGCCATGTCGATCTCATGCGCGTCTGCGTCGCCGCCTGTCGTCGTTGATCCGCACCACGCCGTTGGTGCCGAAGCGCGGCCTGCCCTCCTAGGAGCGCCGCCGCTCGTCAGAATCGAACCCAGACCGCCGCCGCCGGTACCGGCCGCGCCGCGCCTGGGTGTCGTGGGGGTCAACTCGACAACATCTGAGGTCAACCATGAGCATGCTCGACCTGCGTCGCATGATGCTGCTACGCGATCTCGCCGATCTTGGCACGGTCACCGCCGTCGCCGAACGGCGCAACATCACCAACTCCGCCGTCTCACAGCAACTCCGGGTCCTGGAGGTCGAGACCGGCTCGATCCTGTTCCGCAGGGACGGGCGCACCCTGGGCCTCACCCGCAGCGGCCGGATCCTCGTGGACCACGTACGCGTCGTGCTCGGCGCCGTCGACGACGCGATGAGCGCGCTCGCGGCCACCCGCGACCAGGTCTCGGGACAGATCGCGATGGTCTCCTACAACCTGGGCATACCCGTCCTGGCGGCGCCGCTGATCCACCTGCTGAGCGCCGAGGAGCCGCACTTGCAGATCCACCTCCAGCAGGCCGAGGCCGATGACGCGCTGCGCCTGCTGCGCCAGGGCGAGGTCGACGTGGCCGTCACCTACCGGTGCGACTTCGAGGCGCAGGACCTGCTCAACGGGCTGAGCCGGGAGGTGCTGCTGGTCGAGCCGTTCGTGCTCCTTGCGCCGACCGGGCTGCACGCCCGGGTCCGCAGCCTGGGGCTCGCCGCGCTCGCCGAACAGGTGTGGGTCACCGGTCTGGCCAACTCCACCCTGGACACCGCGCTGCTGCGGGCCGCCGAGCGGGCCGGGTTCACCCCGCGGATCACGCACCGGCTGGTGACCGCCCAGATCGTCTGCGACCTGGCCGCCACCGAGGTCGTCTCGGCGATCGTGCCCCGGCTGTCCGTACCGGCGCACCTGGAACACCTCATCGTCGAGGGCGTGCCGATCGGCTACCGCACGATCAGTTCGGTCACGCGCACCACCCGCAGGAACGACCCGAACATCGCGCTCGTCCTGCGCACGCTGCGCTCGATCGGTGAACAGGCGCTGCACAGACGGGTCCTGCGGGTCGCCTCCTGACCGCGCCGCCAGGACCGCGTACCGCGCCGCGCACCCGCGCGGGCCGAACCGGGACCGCGCCGCGCTGACGAGCGCGCCTCGGCCCGACAGTTAAGCGCAGCCGCAACGACGCCGTAGCCGAACCTTGTTGATCGGCCACGCCGCCGGATCGACGCTGAGGTGCCACAGGAACCGGGCGCCACAGTGAGCAGGGGAGCACGCATGACCGAAACAGCCGAGGCCACGAGCGGTGTCACCTTCGGCTCGGCGCGACTGCGGGAGCTGATCGAGCACATCGGCGACGGCGCGATCGGGCGGGACGAGCGCGACGAACTGCCGTACGCGGCCGTCGAGGCGGCGAAAAGGGCAGGGCTCGGCGCCCTGCGGGTGCCGGTCGAACGGGGCGGGGGCGGCGCGAGCCTCACCCAGCTCTTCGAGGTGTTCATCGACCTGGGCGCCGCGGACTCCAATGTGGCGCACATCCTGCGCAGCCACTTCGGTGTGGTGGAGGGGCTGCTGCGCGGCGCCCGCCCCGAGGACGCGGTCTGGCTCGACCGTGTCGCGCGCGGTGAGCTGATCGGCTCCGCCTCCACCGAACTGGGCGCGAAGGCGGGGGCCACCGACTTCCCGTACCGGACCACCGTCAGCCGCACGGACGGCGGCCTGCGGCTGAACGGCACGAAGCACTACACCACGGGCAGCCTGTACATGGACTGGCTGGTCGTCGGCGTCACCGACGTGGACGGCGGGAGGGCCCAGGTCATCGTCCCCACCGACCGCCCCGGCGTGCTGCGCCCCAACGACTGGGACGGCTTCGGCCAGCGCTTCACGGGCAGCGGCACGGTGACCTTCGACGATGTCGCCATCACACCCGAGGACTACTTCACCCGGGCGACCGACGCCCGCGAACCCGTCCCGTACCCCGCGACGTTCTTCCACATCCAGCTCAACGCGATGATCGCGGGCATCCTGCGCCGGGTGGCGGCCGACGCCGTCGCACACGTCCGGGCCAAGAAACGGGCTTTCTACCACGCGCCCGCCGACGCGCCGACCGAGGACCCGATCGTGCAGTACAGCGTGGGGCTGCTGCACAGCCAGGCGTTCGCCGCGCAGGCCCTGGTCCTGACCGCCGGACGAGCGCTGGAGGACGCCTACGCGGCGCACGGCACCCCCGAGGAGGCCGAGCTGTCCGCGCGCGCGTCGCTGCTCAACGCCAAGGCCAAGGTCGTCGTGGACGAACTCGCCAACCGCGCCGCGTCCGAGCTCTTCGACATCGGCGGCGGCTCGCTGGTCCGCCGCGGCGCCCACCTCGACCGGCACTGGCGCAACATCCGTACGATCGCCGCCCACAATCCGAAGACGCTCAAAGCGGTCGCGGTGGGCCGCTACGAACTCAACGGAACGCCGCTGCCGAACCAGGGCTTCTTCTAGGAACCGCCCCGACACGTCCGGGGCCGCGGCGCTTGCGCTGGAGTCCACTCCAGCTCCTAGGGCGTGTCCGCAAGGTCGCGTCGTCCGCCCGGAGGGCGGGGCTGGCGGTGTCTGGTGCGTGCGATCGCAAGGCGTAGGGTCGTCCTCATAGTGGGCCTATTCGGATGAGCCCGACAACGCAGCGAGCGTGCGTGCCAGGCGCCGCCAGCCAGACGAGACTTTGCGGACACGCCCTAGCGTGTGAGGCATGACAACGACTCAGCACGCGATCGGCTCGGGATTCGGCGCACAGACCACCGCGCGGGAGGTGCTGGAGGGGATCGACCTGACCGGCAGGCTCGCCCTCGTCACCGGCGGCTACTCCGGCATCGGTCTGGAGACCACCCGCGCGCTGGCCGCGGCGGGCGCCCACGTCGTCGTACCGGCCAGGCGGCCCGCGACCGCCAAGGACGCGCTCGACGGCGTCGACGGCGTGGAGGTCGACGAGCTCGACCTGGCCGACCTCGACAGCGTCCGCGGTTTCGCCGAGCGCTTCCTGGCCACCGGGCGCGGCATCGACATCGTCATCAACAGCGCCGCCGTCATGGCCTGCCCCGAGACGCGGGTAGGACCCGGCTGGGAGGCGCAGTTCGCCACCAACCACCTCGGGCACTACGCGCTGGTGAACCGGCTGTGGCCGGCGATCGAGGACGGCGGCGCGCGCGTCGTCGCGGTCTCCTCGGCCGGTCACCACTACTCCGCCATCCGCTGGGACGACCCGCAGTTCGCGCGCGGCGGCTACGAGAAGTGGCAGGCGTACGGCCAGGCCAAGACGGCCAACGTGCTGTTCGCGGTGCACCTCGACCAGCTCGCCGCGCGGCGCGGGGTGCGGGCCTTCGCGCTGCACCCCGGCGGCATCCTCACCCCGCTCCAGCGCCACCTGCCCCAGTCGGAGCTGATCGAGCGCGGCCTGATCGACGAGAACGGCGAACCGCTGGAGTCCGCCGGGCTCAAGAGCACCGAGCAGGGCGCCGCCACCCAGGTCTGGGCCGCCACCTCGCCCATGCTCGACGGCAAGGGCGGCGTCTACCTGGCGGACTGCGAGATCGCCGAGCCCGCGCCCGCGGACGGCACCAGGATCGGTGTGAAGGACTACGCGGTCGACCCGGACCAGGCCGCCCGGCTGTGGACGCTGTCCGCCGAACTGACCGGTGTGGACGCCGTCACGCCCCGGTAGGCCGCCCGCTCACGCCCCGCCCGCACCCGCGACCCCGCACTCCCCAGCAGCCGGTAGGGGGTCGCGGCACCGGGCGGCGTAATGTTGCCCAAGGCAAACAGAGCAGCATTACGGGAGAGGAAGCAGCACCATGAGTGCTCAGGCAGACGCCGCGCCGGCCGGCACCGCGGCGCCCCCGACGGAGTACACACACCGGCAGATCATGGTCATCCTCTCGGGGCTGCTGCTCGGCATGTTCCTGGCGGCACTGGACCAGACGGTGGTCTCCACGGCCATCTACAAGATCGGTGAGAGCCTCAACGGCCTGACCGCCCAGGCGTGGGTGACCACCGCCTTCCTGATCACCTCGACGATCAGCACACCGCTGTACGGCAAGCTCTCCGACCAGTACGGGCGCAAGCCGTTCTTTCTCTTCGCCATCGCGATATTCATCGTCGGCTCGGCGCTGTGCATGCTGTCGACGTCGATGTACATGCTCGCGGGCTTCCGCGCCCTCCAGGGCATCGGCGCGGGCGGGCTGTTCTCGCTCGCGCTCGCCATCGTCGGCGACATCATCCCGCCGCGCCAACGAGCCAAGTACCAGGGCTACTTCATGGCCGTCTTCGGCACGTCCAGCGTGCTCGGACCGGTCATCGGCGGCGCGCTGGCCGGGCAGGACTCGCTGCTCGGCATCGACGGCTGGCGCTGGATCTTCCTGATCAACGTCCCCATCGGCATCCTCGCCCTGTTCGTGGTCGCCAGGGTCCTGCACGTGCGCCAGGAACGACGGCCGCACCGGATCGACTACCTCGGGGCGACCGCGCTGATCGTCGCCCTCGTACCGCTGCTGATCGTGGCCGAACAGGGCCGCGAGTGGGGCTGGGGCGCCGCGTCCTCGCTGTCCTGCTACATCATCGGCGCGGTCGGCATCGTCGCCTTCCTGCTGGCCGAGCGCCGGGCGGGCGAGGAGGCGCTGCTGCCGCTGCGGCTCTTCCGCAACGGCGTCTTCGCGGTCGGCTCCGCGCAGTCCGCGATCATCGGCATCGGCATGTTCGGCGGCATCACGCTGCTGCCGCTCTACCTCCAGCTTGTCAAGGGCAACTCGCCGACCAAGGCCGGTCTGCTCACCCTGCCGCTGGTGCTCGGCATCATGATCTTCTCGATGGTGTCCGGCCAGATCACCTCGCGCACCGGCCGCTACAAGATCTTCCCCATCATCGGCTGCGCCCTGCTGGTGGGCGGCATGCTGATGCTGTGGCAGATGTCGGCCGACAGCAGCCTGTTCTACGTGGACGTGTCGATGTTCGTCGTCGGCGCCGGACTCGGCCTGAACATGCAGACGATCGTGCTGGCCATGCAGAACGCGGTGCCGCCGCGCGACATCGGTGTCGCCACCTCCTCGACGACCTTCTTCCGGCAGATGGGCGGCACGCTCGGCGTCGCCGTCTTCCTGTCGATCGTCTACTCCGTCGTGGGCGGCAAGATCGGCTCCGCCTTCGCCGCCGCCAAGGGAGGAGAAGCGTTCCAGCAGGCCGCCGCCGCGCACCCGGACCAGCTCAAGACGCTCACCTCGGCGTCCTCGGGCAGCACGGGCACGCTCAACGACACGTCGTTCCTCAGCCATGTCGACCCGGCGCTCGCCCACCCCTTCAAGACCGGCTTCACCGACGCGATCAACGTCGCCTTCCTCGTCGGCGCGGGCGTCCTGGTGATTGCCTTCGTGCTGTCGCTGCTCATCAAGGAGGTCCCGCTGCGCACCACGGCGGGGGACTTCTCGCAGGAGGAGAAGGTGGAGGCGGCGACCTCCTGAGTCAGGGCGTGTCCGTCGGCTCGCCGCACAGCCGGTACAGCAGCGCGTAGGCCGTCTTGACGATGCGGCAGCCGCGGTCGTGCCGGGTGGCGCATCCGGCCACCGCCGTACCGGTCGCCGGGTGGAAGCCGAGGAACGTCTGCTGCCCGAAGGTGGCCCCCGCGTGGAAGAGCAGGGGGCCACCCGGCGCCGGATGGCGGTACCAGGTCAGCGTGTGCGTGTTCCGGTGACCGAGCCCCCGGCGCAGTTGCGGGACCTGGACGTCGCGCAGCGCCGCCTCCAACGCCGTGCCGCCGGGCCGCAGGTGTGCCTCGGCGTAGCGGAGCAGGTCGGTCGGTGTGGACCGGACCCCGCCCGCCGCCGTGAAGGCCGCCATGTCGGTCGGCGGCAGCGGCGTACGCCCGTCGGTCCGGTAGCCGACCGCCGCGCGGACACCGCCCGGCCCCGTCGTGGTGCCGTGCAGCCCCAGGGGCGCCAGCACCCGCCCCGCCAGCAGCGTGCCGTAGTCCGTTCCGGTGGCGTGTTCCATCGCGGGTCCGAGCAGCGCGATGCCGAGGTTGGAGTAGTGCCAGCGGCTGCCGGGGGCGTGGCGGGTACGGGTGTCCGCGAAGGCCCGCAGCAGCCGTCCGGTGTCGTAGCGGGCGTAGCTGTTGGTGTACGGCCGCAGCACCGCGCCCGCCACCAGGTCACGCGGCACGCGCGGCAGCCCCGAGGTGTGGGTCGCCAGGTGCCGCAGCGTGATCCGCCGCGCGTACGGGTGGGGGAGCGGCAGGTCCGGCAGGTGCGCGGCGAGCGGGTCGTCGAGACCGAGTACGCCGTCGCGGGCGAGTGCCGCCAGCAGCAGCACGGTGAACGTCTTGGAGAGCGAGCCGAGTTCGTACCGCGCCTCCTCGCGCGCCGCCCGCGGCGGCGCGCTGCCGCCGCCCACCAGCGTCCGCCGTCCCGCGCGGGAGACGGCCAGCACGACATCGGGCGCCCTGACCTCGGTGACCGCCCGCTCCAGCAGGTCGCGGACCGGCGCGCCGTCGGCCGTACGGTCCTCGGCCTCGTCCGGCGCGAGGTCCACCGCCGTGGCGCTCACGCGACCGCGTCCGTGTCCGCCGACAGCGCGCGGGAGGTGGCCATCGCGGAGGCGAAGGCGGCGACCAGCGTCGGGTGGTGCACCTGGTCGAAGACCTCGGCCGCGTCCCCGTCCGGCATCCCGTTGCGCACCGGCATCGCACCGCTGTCGGACTGCGCGGCGGCGTACCGCTCCCACACCTCGCCGTCGAGCGCCGGGCGCGGCAGACAGGCGTCCACGACCAGCAGTTCGCCGAGCAGGTCCCAGTGGGCGAGGTCGGCCCAGTCCTCGGTCCAGGCCGGGAGATACCGCGTCAGATAGTCGACGATCGCGGGCGGGATGCGGTCCGGCGCCTCGCCCCAGTTGGTGAGGTGGAAGACGGTGTGCGTGAGGTCGTACGCGATGTGGAACTGCACCGTCCAGGGCTCCGGCGTCTGGCCCAGCCAGGTGCGCTCCACGGCCAGGTCGAAGTCACCGCTGGGCACCAGGCCCAGCTTGCGCTCGGCGTTGAGCAGGCCCAGGCGCCGGTTGGGCACCATCTCCAGGGCCCGCCAGGACGCCGTGCGGCGCGAGAGGGCGACCGCGTCCTCCACACCGGGGTGCCGGTGGCCCAGTTCGTAGAAGGTCGCGTAGATCTCCAGCGGCACGGGGGAGAGCGGTTCGTCGCGCTGGAGCGCCGCCAGTACGTTGCCGCCGTCCAGCAACTCGCGCCAGGCGAAGTCCAGCAGCCGCAGCGACCGGTCGCGCTGCCGTGACCCGGCCACGCCCTCGCGCGAGAGCACCCGCATGTTGATCGCCAACTCGCCGATGGGCTTGAGGCGTTCGATGACCGCGCCGCTGGTGGCGCGGTCGTCGTCGGTGAGCCGGAAGTGCTCCCGGTTCGCGTCGAGCCAGGCCAGCGCGCGCTCGCCCACCTGGTGCAGGAGCGCGGGGGATGCGGCCGTCGTCATCACGATGCTGCCTCGCTTTCCAGGACCGGGCGCCGTACGCCCGCGGTCGGGCCCGCCGGCCGCGTCGGGCCGATCCGGGCCAGGGTGGCCGCGAAGGCGGTCACCAACGTGGAGTGGTAGCAGGCGGTGAACGCCTCGGCGGCGGCCGTGCCCGGCGGCGGCGCGGCGCCGATCTCGGGCACCGCGCCGTCCGCGCCCTGCGCCCCGGCCAACAGCCGCCAGGCCGCCGCGTCCGGGACGGGCGCGGGCAGGCAGGCCGCCACGGCGAGCAGTTCGCCGACCAGATCCCACAGCTCCTCCTCCAGCCAGCTCTCCAGCCAGGACGGGATCCACAGCCGCAGATACTCGGCGCGGTCGGCGGGCATCCGGTGCGGGGCGCGGCCCCAGTCGGTGAGGTGGAAGACGTCGTGCGTCACGCCGTAGGCCGCCTTGCGGTCCAGCGTCCACGGCTCGACCGCCCGGCCGAGTCCCGTCATGGCCAGCACCGCGTCGAAGTCGGCGTGGTGTCGCAGCCCGATCCGCCGCTCGGCGTTGAGCACGCCGAGGGTACGGGTGTGGTCCTCGCGCGCCACCCGCCAGCCGCGCAGCCCGGTCATGGTGCGCACCAGTTCCTCGACGCCCGGATGGCTCAGCCCGGTCTGCGCGAAGACCCCGTACAGCTCGACCGGGTAGGTCGCGCGCGGCTCGCCGCGGATCAGGTCGCCGAACAGCTCACCGTCGCGCGTCTCACGCCAGGCGAAGCGGAAGAGGCCGTCCGCGAGGTCGCGGACGGCGGGCAGCGGGTGGTGCGTACGGATGAGGTGACTGAGTTCGGCCAGCTCGCCGAGGGGTTTGAGCGTGGTGTTGGGATCGGCGTCGGTCGTCACGTCCGGGGGCAGCCGGAAGCACGGGCGCATGCCGTCCAGCCAGGTGAGCGCCGAGACGGCCATGCGGTCCAGCGGCTCCGGGCCGGCGCCCGCCGCGGGGACCCGGCCGCCGGTCACGAACCGCGCCCGTGGAAACGCGCCGCCGCGGTGATGTGCAGCGCCACGCGGGGGTCGTCGCCGCTCATCTGACGGACGAACACCAGGCCGCTGTCCAGACCGAGCGAGTCCGGAACGTCCGGCAGGCCCGCCAGCCAGCGGCCGATCCCGGCCGCCTGGAGCCAGTCCCGACGGCGGACCGCGCGGACGAAGCCGCGGGCCAGGTCGTCGGTGCGCTCCGCCAGGCACCCGGCCAGCGGGGTGTCGAGCCCCGGCAGTGACAGCGAGGCCAACTGCGAGGCCCGGTGGGCCAGTCGCGGCCACGCGTCGGTGGCGGCCCACCGCGTCGCGGCGGGCGGCTCCGGCGGCCGGCCGTCGGCGTCCGCGGGCAGGAAGGCGCGCGCCGCCGCCGCGAGCCCCCGGTAGCTCCACACCGACACCTCGGAGGCGTCGGCCCCCGGCGGATAGGCGGCGAGCGCGGCGCGGACGAGGGCCTGATCGGCCGTGCCCGCCGCGCCGCCCGTGTCATGGGCGGGGCCGCGGTCCAGCGCGTACGGCGCCAGTACGTCGGCGCCCAGTACCCGGATCGCGGCCGATGCCACCGCTTCGCCCTGCGGGAGTACGCGCGACAGCGCATAGGAACCGCCCCCGCCCCGAAGGGCGAGGGCGACTGCCTGTGCGACGTCGGCGACCACAGCGCTCAGCGGGGATGTCCCCTGCGCCTGCTCTGCCAACGTGACCCCTCAGTTCAGGACGCGTCCGTCTTCGTCGGACGGGGGGTCGGGGGCGAGATCAGCAGAAGTCCTACGAGGAGCAGACCGCCGCCGCACTCGCGCGTGTCGCGGTAGATGCCCTCGGGTTCCGCGGAGTCCAGCAGTCCTTCGACCTCAGCGGCGAGGACCGCCGACTCGACCGGGGCTGTGAGATCCGAGTTCATGGAATCATCTCCTTGTTCGGCTGGATCTCCTTCAGCATGGCCGAGGTTCCAAAGTGCCGCAAACGGAACAAATCACCCATGCGGTGACCCGTGTCGCGGCCCGTGCGACACCGGCGCGTACGGCCCGGTCCGCGCCCCGGACACCGCGGCTCTTTCCTCGCCCGCGCGGCATCCGTCGTGGCCCGACGCTCCCGTACGACCGCGCGGGGAAGGGGAGTTCACGGCCATGAATATTGTCTGACAAGTGAGGTCGGGTGCCCGGCCCTGCCCGACGCGGGCCCTCTGACCTGCGCCGGGACGTCGTCATGCGGCGCGCGTGCGGCGGTATCCGGGGCGTCCGCGCGGGGCGCGGAGGTGGGGGCGGGTAGGACACGGGTCGGTCACGGGATATCTTGATGTCGAGCAATGTTGCAGACCTGGACGGAGTGACCGGTGGCTGACTCGACCATCATCTACACGCATACCGACGAGGCTCCGGCCCTGGCGACGTACTCGCTGCTGCCGGTGATCGAGGCGTACGCCTCCACCGCCGGGGTCACCGTCGAGACCCGCGACATCTCGCTGTCGGGGCGAATCATCGCCGTCTTCCCCGAGTACCTGCGCGAGGACCAGCGGATCGACGACGCGCTCGCCGAGCTGGGTGAACTGGCCAAGACGCCCGCCGCGAACATCATCAAGCTGCCGAACGTCTCGGCGTCGATCCCGCAGCTCAAGGCCGCCATCGCCGAGCTGCGCGAGCAGGGCTACGCGCTGCCCGACTACCCGGACGACCCGAAGTCCGACCAGGACAAGGACGTCCGCGCCCGCTACGACAAGGTCAAGGGCAGCGCCGTCAACCCGGTGCTGCGCGAGGGCAACTCCGACCGCCGCGCCCCCGCCTCGGTGAAGAACTACGCCAAGGCGCACCCGCACCGCATGGGCGCCTGGACGCCGGAGTCCAAGACGAACGTCGCGCACATGGACGGCGACGACTTCCGTTCGACCGAGAAGTCCGCGGTCGTCTCCGAGGCCGGATCGCTCCGCATCGAGCTGGCCGGGGACGACGGCAGCACCACCGTGCTGCGCGAGTCCGTACCCGTACTGGCCGGTGAGGTCGTGGACGCCGCCGTCCTGCGGGTCGCGGCGCTGCGTGAATTCCTCACCGCCCAGATCGCCCGCGCCAAGGCCGAGGGCGTGCTGTTCTCGGTGCACCTCAAGGCCACCATGATGAAGGTCTCCGACCCGATCATCTTCGGCCACGTCGTACGCGCCTTCTTCCCCAAGACCTTCGCCGAGCACGGCGCCACGCTCGCCGCGGCCGGTCTCACCCCGAACGACGGCCTCGGCGGCATCCTCAAGGGTCTGGAGTCGCTGCCCGAGGGCGCCGCGATCAAGGCGTCCTTCGACGCCGAGCTCGCCGAGGGCCCCGAGCTGGCCATGGTCGACTCCGACCGCGGCATCACCAACCTGCACGTGCCCAGCGACGTCATCGTGGACGCGTCCATGCCCGCCATGATCCGCACCTCGGGTCACATGTGGGGGCCTGACGGCCAGGAGGCCGACACCCTCGCGGTCATCCCGGACCGCAGCTACGCGGGCATCTACCAGGTCACCATCGACGACTGCCGCGCGCACGGCGCCTTCGACCCGGCCACCATGGGCTCGGTGCCCAACGTCGGCCTGATGGCCCAGGCCGCCGAGGAGTACGGCAGCCACGACAAGACCTTCGAGATCCCCGTCACCGGTACGGTGCGCGTGGTCGACGGAGCCGGCCGGGCCGTGCTGGAGCAGACCGTCAGCGCGGGCGACATCTTCCGCATGTGCCAGACCAAGGACGTGCCGATCCAGGACTGGGTCAAGCTCGCCGTCACCCGCGCCCGCGCCACCGGCACCCCCGCGGTGTTCTGGCTGGACGAGGACCGCGCGCACGACGCCAACCTGATCGCCAAGGTCGAGCGGTACCTGCCCGAGCACGACACCGACGGCCTCGACATCCGGATCCTGCCGCCGGTCGACGCCATCGCCTTCTCGCTGGAGCGGATCCGCCGCGGCGAGGACACCATCTCCGTGACCGGCAACGTGCTGCGCGACTACCTCACCGACCTCTTCCCGATCCTCGAACTCGGCACGAGCGCCAAGATGCTCTCGGTCGTCCCGCTGATCAACGGCGGCGGACTGTTCGAGACCGGCGCCGGCGGCTCCGCGCCCAAGCACGTGCAGCAGCTCGTCAAGGAGAACTACCTGCGCTGGGACAGCCTCGGTGAGTTCCTCGCCCTCGCGGTGAGCTTCGAGCACCTCGCGCAGAGCACGGACAACCCGCGCGCCCAGATCCTCGCGGACACCCTCGACCGGGCGACCGGCACCTTCCTCAACGAGGACAAGTCGCCCAGCCGCCGCCTCGGCGGCATCGACAACCGCGGCAGCCACTTCTACCTGGCCCTCTACTGGGCCCAGGAGCTGGCCGCGCAGACCGACGACATCAAGCTCGCGGAGGCGTTCGGCGCGCTCGCCACGACGCTGGCCGAGCAGGAGCAGGCCATTGTCGGCGAGCTGATCGCGGTCCAGGGCTCGCCGGTCGACCTCGGCGGCTACTACCGGCCCGACGCGGCCAAGGCCGCGGCCGTCATGCGGCCGTCGCAGACGCTGAACCAGGCGCTGTCGACCCTGGGCTGACGCCGCCGCCACCGGGCTGACCTGTACGGATCGACCCCGGCGGACATCACCGCATCGCACATCCCCGCGCCCCGACCGGCATGTCCGGCCGGGGCGCGGGCACGAGTCCCGGTGCTTTGCGATAGTTGAGATGTCCCGCTTGTACGCGGACCCCTTCCGATCCACGGGGTCCCTGTCCGATCCGAGCCTGATGAGGAACGCATTGACGACACAGGAGAGCGCCGTGCCCGCGGCACCGTCCCCGGCGGCGGAACCGCAGGCGGTGCTGAGCCCGCTGACCACCGCGGCGACCTTCCTGGTGGTGACCGTCGACCCCGGCGGCGAGGCCGTGGCGCGCGACCTGCTGGCCGACCTCGCGGGCTTGCAGCGGTCGATCGGCTTCGGCAGCCCCGAGGGCAGGCTGAGCTGTGTCGCGGGCATCGGCTCCGAGGCGTGGGACCGGCTCTTCGCCGGACCGCGCCCCGCCGGGCTGCACCCCTTCGAGGAACTGCGCGGCGCCCGGCACCGGGCCGTCTCCACCCCCGGCGACCTGCTCTTCCACATCAGGGCCACCCGGATGGACCTGTGCTTCTCGCTCGCCACCGAGATCATGAACCGGCTGCGCGGGTCGGTCACCCTCCGCGACGAGACCCAGGGCTTCGTCTACCGCGACGCCCGCGACCTGCTCGGCTTCGTCGACGGCAGCGAGAATCCGGTCGGCCCGGCCGCCCACCGGGCCGTGCTCATCGGTGACGAGGACCCCGACTTCGCGGGCGGCAGCTACGTCATCGTGCAGAAGTATCTGCACGACCTCGACGCCTGGAACGCGCTGCCCGTCGAGGAGCAGGAAAAGATCATCGGCCGCCGCAAGCTGAGCAATGTGGAGCTGGACGAGGACGCCTCGCACGTCGCGCTCAACACCATCACCGAGGCCGACGGCACCGAGCGCAAGATCCTGCGCGACAACATGCCCTTCGGCAGTCCGGGCAGGGGCGAATTCGGCACCTACTTCATCGGTTACGCGCGCACCCCCGACGTCACCGAGCAGATGCTGCGGAACATGTTCCTCGGCCAGCCGCCCGCCACCCACGACCGCATCCTGGACTTCTCCACGGCGGTCACCGGGACCCTGTTCCACGCCCCGGCCGCCGGTTTCCTGGACGACCTCCCCGACCCGCCCGCCCGCGCGTCCGCGCCGGGCACCGCGACCCCGGCCGCACCCGCCCCCGTCATGGTCCCCGTCGAATCCGCCACCGTCGAATCCGCCCCCGCCGTACCCGACGACTCACTGGGTATCGGCGACCTGAAGAGGAGCACCACGCCGTGAACAACCTGCATCGTGAACTGGCCCCCATCTCCGCCGCCGCCTGGGCCGATCTGGAGGACGAGGCGCGACGCACGTTCAAGCGCAACGTGGCGGGGCGCCGGATCGTGGACGTACCGGAACCGGCCGGATCCGAGCTGTCCGCCGTCGCCACCGGGCACCTCGACGCCATCGAGTCGCCCGCCGACGGCGTCGCCGCGCACGTACGGCGCTCGCAGCCGGTGGTCGAACTGCGGCTGCCCTTCAGCGTCGACCGCCGCCAGGTGGACGACGTCGAGCGCGGCGCGAAGGACGCGGACTGGCAGCCCGTCAAGGACGCCGCCCGGCAGCTCGCCTTCGCCGAGGACCGGGTGATCTTCGAGGGCTACCCGGCCGCCGGTATCGACGGCATCCGCGCCGCCTCCTCCAACCAGGCGATCACCCTGCCCGACGACGTACGCGACTACCCGAACGCCGTCAGCCAGGCGATCACCGCGCTGCGCCTCGCGGGCGTCGACGGCACCTACCACCTGGCGCTCAGCGCCGACGCGTACACCGCGGTCAACGAGACCTCGGACCACGGCTACCCGATCCACCAGCACCTGGCCCGGCTGCTGGACGGCGACATCATCTGGGCGCCCGCCATCGACGGCGCCTTCCTGATCGCCGGCCGCGGCGGCGACTTCGAACTGCGCCTCGGCCAGGACCTGTCCATCGGCTACCTGTCCCATGACGACACCAGCGTGCGGCTCTACTTCCAGGAGACCCTGACCTTCCTCGTCCACACCGCGGAAGCCGCCGTCTCCCTGAAGTCCGCCCCGCGCGCCATCGCGGTCTGAGTCAGGGCGACCGGGTCCGGTCGGGTTCCAGGAACGCCAACGACTCCCGGAGGTTGTGCTCGACGACGCCCAGCATGAAGTCGCGGTCGGGGAAGTCGCCGTCGAGCAGGCGCAGCGGCCCGGCGACGAGCGACAGCCGCATGGCGAGCGCGTAAAATCGCAGCCGCCGCCCGTCCAATTCCGCCCCGCCCCGCTCCGGACCCCGGCCGGGCGCCGGGCGGCCGGGCAGCAGCCGGGCGTAGTGGTCGCCGAAGCGGATGCGCAGGAAGGCGTGCTCCCACTCGACGTCGAAGTACATCAGCCCCTCGACGTCGATCAGGACCGGCCTGCCTCGGGCGTCCACCAGTACGTGGTCGGGACCGAGTTCGCCGTGCACGACGGCGAACCGCTCGCGCGCGGGCACCGCGGCGTACGCCGTCCGCACGACGTCCTCCAGCCGGTCGCGGACGACGGCGATACGGGTGTCGCGCCGGGCGGCCTCGTACAGGTCGTCGAGGGCCCGGTCCAGGACGGCCCCCTCGCACGAACCGCCTTTCGACACACCGCCGTTGTCGACCAGCGCGACCTTGCCGAAGCCCGGAGCGGTGTGGTCCGCCATCAGGCCGAGCGCTTCGGCGAGGCGGTCCATGACCGGGGCCGCGCTCCGGGGGTCGGCGCGCAGCATCTCCTCAAGGGTCGAGCCCCGCACGTCCTCGACCACCGCGATGTCGGCGGGGTAGTGCGCCTTGCTGGTATCGGTCAGACGGATCCGCGGTGAGCGGACGCCGAGGTCGTGAAGGCGCCCGTGCGCGGCCTCGAAGAGGTCGATGCCGGAGGCGTGCGAGAACGGGTCGGTGTGGTCAGCGTCCGTGCCGTCGCTCGGCCAGTAGTCCTCGGTGTCGTCCCAGATGTAGACGATGACCGTCGAGTCGTCGTCGAGCGTCAGCCGGTAGACGCCCTTCTTGCTGCCGCCGCGCAGTCGGTCGACCCGTGCGATGCGGCGGCCGGGTCCGAGGGCGGCCCGTGCCACCCCTTCCAGCCGCTCGCGGTCCGGAAATCCGCGTTCCGTGTGCATGCCCCACCCCTCGTGATCGACCGTGCAGTCTCCCACGGGCGGCGGTGACGATGCGTATTCCCTTGTCCCCGTACGCCCGTGCCGCGTCGCGGAGACCTGGCCCATCCCGGATAGCCGGCCGTGCGCGGGGGCATACGCCGAACACAGGAGCGACGAGGACGGCGTACGGGGAACGGTGACAGCGACCGCACGGGGCTGAACTCCGGCTGAGGAGGGGGACGATGGTGGATCTGCGCCGGGTCTGGGAGGGCTCGGCGGCCGGACGCGTGTGGCGCAAGGGCGCCGAACTGGAGCTGCTGCAACGCTCGATGGGCTTCGCCGCGCTCGGCCTGGTCACGTTGATGCCGCTGCTGATCGTGGTCGCCGCGGCGGCGCCCTTCCAACGCACCGGCTTCGCCCAGTGGGTGGTCGACGGCATGGGCCTGTCCCCGCACCCCGCCGAGTCCGTGCAGCGCCTGTTCGCCACACCACGGCGGGTGTTGAGCACCACCAGCGCGCTCAGCCTGGCCTCGCTCGCGATCTTCGGACTGTCCTTCGCGGCCAGCGTCGAGACCGGCTACCGCAAGGTCTGGGAGCTGCCCGCCAGCCCCTGGCACAGCGTGTGGCGGCGCGCGGTGTGGCTCGCGGGCCTGACGGCGTATCTCTTCGCCGAGGCCCAGAGCGGCGCCTTCCTCAGCCACGGCTGGCGGCAGGCCGTCGTCCGCATCACCCTCACCCTCGTCTTCGGCGTCCTCTTCTTCTGGTGGGGCCAGCGCTTCCTCCTCGGCGGCCTCATCACCTGGCGCGCGGCCCTGCCCGGCGCCGTCCTCACCATGGCGGGCCTCGTCGGCCTGCGGGGCTTCTCCTGGCTGGTCTTCTCGCCGCTCATCGTCACCAACGCCGTCACCTACGGCTCGGTCGGCACCGTCTTGATGGTGCAGTGCTGGCTGATCGGCGTCGGCTTCGTCTTCTTCGGCGGCCCCCTCATCGGCTGCGAGATCCAGCAGACCCGCGCCCGCCGGGCGGCCGGCCCCCAGCAGACGGGGACGGAAGCGGAGACAGCGACGGAAGCGGAGACAGAGACGGAAGGAGAGGCGGTGGCGGACGGGGAGGGCCGCGTCGCCGGGTGGCGGCGCGGCCCGTAGGCGTCGGACGGTTCAGCCCCAGGGCTGGGAGACGACCCAGCTCGTGTCGTCGCTCCAGGACGTGGCGCTGTCCCAGGCGTTGGAGCCCCCGTTGCCGCCGATGTAGACGGTGTTGTTGTAGTGGCGGATGTCCTTGTCGGTGTAGTTGACGGACTGGAAGGTGTTGCCCTGGCCGTTGTTGCCCGGCTGCGGGCAGAAGGTGGCGTCCTGGGCGTAGAGGGAACCACCGTCATTGGCATTGAGCTTGAGCTGGAAGTTGGAGTGGCGCAGGTACTGCCCCGAGGTGTTGGCGGACTCGAGGGAGAGGCAGGCGCTGTTGGCCAGACCCGCCCGTACGATCCAGGTCGCGTCGGCCTTGTCGGTCGCCGAACTGGACGCGGACACCGGGGAGATGACCACATTGGCGTCGCTGTCGTCGTGCCGGATGTAGTCGGTGGTGCAGCACGCGGTCGTGGCCCGCAGCGAGATCCGCGAGCCGGGGGTCAGCGAACCGGAACCCGACGACTGCGTCGTGTACCCGACGGAGGCGATGTTGGTCTGCACCGCGTTCTCGGTGGCGTCGGAGGGGTAGCCGGACGTCATCACGCCCTCGTAGAACGTACCGGCGGAGCCCTTGCTGTTGTCGCCGCCGATGCCGAGGATGATCGCGCCCTCCTTGTGCATCGGGTTGTAGCCCGAGACGTTGGGGCGGACGCCGCTGTAGTACGTCGACAGGCCGCCCGACTGCGCGTTGCCGCCGCGGATCGCCCACTGGTTCGGGCCGCCCTTGACCATGGCGGTCAGGTAGCGGAAATTCACCGTCGGGTCGTTGGCGTTGTAGTGCTGGTTCACGCCGGAGAACAGGCCGTTCTCCAGGTCGGCCATGACCCAGGGGCCGTTGCCCGCGCCGTAGCCCCAGACCTTGATGTTCCCGAAGTAGATGGCCTCCATGTGGCCGTTGCCGGTGTCGTTGTTGCTGGTCTCGGCGTTGCCGTAGTCGAAGCAGCAGCCGCCGTTGTAGTGCGTGCCGTCGAGGATCGCGTACATCCCCTCCGGCTGGTCGCCGGTCGCGATCCCGCTGGTGTGGTCGTTGCGGTAGCCGGTGCCGGGCGCCACGTAGACGCCGTACGCCTTGTGGCCGCCCACCGTGGTCGGCGCCGCGGTCGCGTTCGCCAGATTGTCGGGTCCGCCCGCGGCCCCGCCGCCGGGCGCCTGGGTGAGGTTGTTGCCGCGTCCCGACTGGTCGTAGATGACCGTGATCACGCAGGTCGTCCCGGAGCAGAACGAGTCCTGTGCGGCGGCGTTGGCGTATCCGCCCGTGCTCAGCACGCCGATGTTCTGTGTGGCGTTGTCGGAGGCGCGCCTGACCTGGTAGAGCGAGCCGCTGTACGTGGAGTACAGCGCCCGTGTGGTGCTGTGGGCGGCCACGCAGGGGGTGCCGCCCGCGCTGTACGCGTCGCAGGGGAGCGAACCCGCCGCGTGGGAGGTGCCCGTGCCGCCGATCAGGAGACCCGCGACGAGGGTCGCCGCGGCGGCGAGGCAGAGCGCCCATTTCCTGAAGCGGCCCGCTAAGGGATTCGTTGCGGTCAGGGACATGAATGTCCTCCTCGATGTGAGTGGGGGGACCGCCGCCCGGCAGCGGGCGGCGGCGCATCGCACCTGGCCGCACGGCGGATCCGTGACGGTTGCGGTGAGCTCGAATTGTGATCGCTAACAACGCGACATGGTCCAGTGCTGCGACAACGCGAAGGCGGCACGCGGCCGGTGTCGCACGCCGAGGCGCGCCGACCGTGCGTGAACGGTCCTGGCCCGCGCCGTCCCTGGCGGCGGCGGGATACCGGAGGGCCGTTCGCCCCGCCGACGCGCTCCCGACTCCTGGGCCCGTCCGTGGCGGCTCGGCCTGGACGCAGAGCGCGAGAGCGCGTCACGCGGGGGTCTGACCCTCTATCACTTGGCCGTTATTGTTAGCGCTCACTGTGGCGGCGTCAAGGCGTTGCGCAGAAGAAATCCCGCCCTGGGCGCCCCGGCCTCCGTTCGTCGGGCGCTTGGGGGACGGGGGCGGCGGCGCATGGGAGACGTCAAGATCCCGCCCCGGAGTCGGCCGGGCCGCACGGTCCGGGGCGCGGGGGAGGACCATGGAGGGGAGGGCGGCTTTTGTCGCGATTTGCGCGGTGCGCGGTGGGCGGGGGCTGGAGGGTGCGATGAACGGATCGGTGCGGTTGGGCCGGATCGCCGGTGTGCCGCTGCGGATGCACTGGAGCGCGCCCCTGCTGATCGTCTTCGTCAGCGTCGCCCTGGGCGGCGGCGTGCTGTCCGCCTGGGCGCCGGGCCACTCCGCGGCCGCCTACCGCACCGGGGCGCTGATCGGCGCCCTGGCGCTCGCCGTGAGCCTGGTCGCGCACGAGGCGGCCCACGCCCTGGCGGCGCGCCGCGCGAAGATCGAGGTCAAGGACGTGACGGTCTTCGCGCTCGGCGGCGTCACGCGGATGGGGTCGGCGACCACGCCCCGCGACGAGGGCTGGGTGGCGGCGATCGGACCGCTGACCAACCTGGTGCTCGGCGGGCTGTTCCTGGCCGCCGCCGTGGCGGTCGACGACACGCTGCACTGGGCCGTGGCCGCGGCCGTACTCGCCTGGGTCGCGTGGGCCAACGGACTCCTCGGCGTCTTCAACCTGCTGCCCGCCGCCCCGCTCGACGGCGGCCGGGTCCTGCAAGCGGTGATCTGGCGGATCCGCGGCGACCGCGAGCGCGCGGCCAGGATCTCCGGGCGCTGCGGCCAGGTGTTCGGCGTCGCGCTGCTCGCCGGCGGCTGGCTCGAAGTCCTCATAGGCCAGGCCGCGGGGCTGTGGCTGGTCCTGCTCGGCGCCTTCATCTCCTTCACCGCCTACGCGGAGGTCCGCCGCTCGGTGCTGTACGAGACCCTGCGCGGCGTCCGTGTCACCCAGGCGATGCACCCGGCCGTCGCGGGCCAGGACTGGCACACCGTGGACGAATTCCTGGCCACCGGCTTCCGGCGTCGGTGTCCGTACGGTGATTCCGCTGACCGACCTCGACGGCCGGCCCAGCGGCGTCGTCACCGCGTCCGCGCTCCTGTCCGTCCCGGCGGTGCGCAGGCGGGACACCCGGGTACGGGACGTCGCATTGCCATTGGACCGCTGCCTGCTGGTCGACCCCGACGACCGGGTCACCGACGTCTTCGACCGTCTCGCCACCACCTCGGGCAGCCCCGTTCTCGTCCTGCACGACAACCGCGTCGTCGGCGTGGTCACCGCCGAGGACATCGCCGGGCTGACCCGGCGCCACCCGCACCCGCCGGCCCGGCCCCCTGCCACCCACGGGGCGGGCCACACCACCTGACCGAAGGCCGCACCCACGCGGCGGCACGGGGGAGAGGCGACGGAAAGAAGGACTTCTGCCATGGATCCTGAACGCATCGAGCGCATGGTGACCGCCCTGCGCGCACGAGGCGTCATGGCCCACCGAGCCGACGCGGGCGTCTACGAATTCGGCATCGGCGTGGCGCTGGGGGACGGCAGCGAGGCCCAGTGGAACCTCGGCGGAGCCGCCGGGCTGGACGCGGTGGTGACGCGCGACGGCGTCCTCATCGGCTTCCTCCCGCACGTCCTCGGCGGCGCCGCCTTCACCGACGACCAGATCGTCGACGCCATCGCCACCGCCCGCTACCCGGAGGAGGGCCTCTACCCGGCCCAGGACGCCGGCCCGCGGCCCGACGCGCCGACGCCGCCAGGCCCGCCTACGCCGCCCGGCCCGCCCGTGCCGCCCGCGACATCCCGGCCGTCCACCGCGGACCGCCGACCTTCCACCCCGCCCGCGAATCCCCAGCCACCCCCCGCGGACCCTCGGCCGTCCCCCGCGAAGAACGTGCCGACCGCACGGCACCGCACGCTCCTGGCCAGGCTCCGCCGCCTGCGGCGCCTACAGCGGCTCCGCCGGGCCTCGCGCTGACGACGGCCGCTGACCGGTCACCGACCCGGCCACTGACCGACCGCTCACTAACGCTGTCGCCCGCTGACGGCGCCCACGACGGACATCGAGGGCGCGCACGCGTGCGACGGGGCACCGCCGTGGTGGCGGTGCCCCGTCAGGCGCGGGTGGTGCGGGGCTCACACGAGCCAGCGGTGGCGGGCGACGAGAGGGACGCGGGCCCAGGCCCGGCCGAGCCCCCAGGTGGTGCCCGCCGCGGCGAAGGCGAAGAGGATCATCGCGAGGGCGTAGATGAGGTGGTAGTCCACGAACGGGTTGGAGGACATGCTCGGCGCGCCGGTGGACAGGTGCTGCGCGGGCGGCCATTCGGCGGCCCACATCATGGCCATCAAGACGGTGCCCGCGGCGGCGGTCAGACGCAGGGCGACGCCGCTCATGAGGGCGACGCCGATGCCGAGCAGGCCGAGCATGAACAGCCAGTCGGTCCAGCCCTTGCCCGCGATGTCGTGGAAGAACGACTCCAGCGGACCGGCGGAGACACCCGACAGGAACCCCTTGGTGGGCGACCCGCCGTCGATCCAGCCCTTGCCGGAGCCGGTCGCGTAGTGCCAGCCGAAGGTCTTGTCGAGGAAGGCCCACAGGAAGACGAAACCGGTCGCGATCCGTACGGTGGCGAGCGACTTGGCGACGAGCGCGGAGTCGGTGCCGACGGCCGTCGCGTCGCCGCCGCGGTCGGCGGACGCCTTGTTCCGAGCGGGGAGGCGGAACCCTGCGTGCTGCCGGGTGTGGTCGTGGACTGCCATGACGGCTCCCAGTTCAATGGGGGTTGACGTTCGGTCAGACATCACTGTGCCGCGCGGTGTTGGCCGCACGCTGGGGGCTCACGGCCCGACCCGCAGGGCCGAACGGCTCTGCCTGGCGGCCCGGTTGGGCCGAGAGCCCCGAGGCGTCACGTGCCGAGGCGTCGAGGCTTCGAGGCGGCAGGCGTCCCACGGCGGGCCCGTCGGCCACCGTCCGCCGCTGATACCTTCCGGCGCCCCGACAGACCTCACCCGTCCGGCCATCGCGCGACCACTCACCGTGTGCTCATAGCCCGCTCTGTTCGGTGACGGGGGCCGAAGCGCTCATGCGGTCCGGCCGCGGAGCCCGGCGGCGTCCCACGCGGTCCGGTCCACCCACCCGACAGGGCCGTTCGGCCCTCCGCAGACGGCGCGGGAGGCGGGAGCGTGGAGACACGGGGTCAGTCGGCCCCCGTCGTGTCGCTCGACGAGGAGGGACCGACCATGGAACGCGGAATCTGGCTGTGGCGTCTGCGGAAGAATCCGCTGCGCCGACGTTCGTACGCCGTGGAGGCGTGGGCCTTCCTCGCGGCGGCCCTGGCCGCGCTGGTGGTCGCGGTGCTGGTCGGAGTCTCGACCGCGCACGGTCTCGAGCGCGAGTACGCGCAGCAGCGTCTCGACCGGCACAGCACCAGCGCGGTCCTGACCCAGAAGGCCCCGGACGGCTACCGGCTGTCCCGGGTGGACGTACCGGCGCAGTGGAAGGCGCCCGACGGCACCGTGCTCACCGGCATCGTCACGGCCAGTCCCGGCACCTCCCGCGGCGCCGTCGTTCCGGTGTGGACCAACAGCCAGGGTGTCGAGGTCGCGCAGCCGCTGTCCCCCTCCTCCGGGGAATTCCAGGCCGATGTGATCGGTGCGGGAGCGGCCTTCGCCATCTGCGTCGGCGTCCTGATCGGCTGCGGGATCACCACCAAACTCCTCGACCACCGCCGGTGTGCCCGCTGGGACGCCGAGTGGACGGACGCCGACTCGCGCTGGGGCCACCACAGCGTGTGACCGACGGTGCTGGCCCGGCCACGGTCCCGCCAGTACGGTGAGTGACCCGCCGGTCCTTCCGTCTGCCAGGAGACCCCGCCTGTGAGCTTCGCGACGCTGGCCGTCCTGTCCCTGGCCGCCCTGCTGGGCCCGCTGCTGGCCCTGCCGAAACAGTGGCACCTGCCCGTCGTCCTGGGCGAGCTGGCCGCCGGTGTCCTGCTCGGACCCACCGTGATCGGCTACCTGCACGCCGACGATCCGACGTTCGCCTTCCTCGCGGACATCGGCTTCGCCCTGATCATGTTCGTCGCCGGCGCACGGGTACCGGTGCGTGACCCGCAGTTGCGTGCGGGACTGGGCAGCGGGGCCGGGCGCGCCCTGGCCGTCGGCGTCCTGGCGGCGGTCCCCGCATTCCTCCTGGCGCGGGGCTTCGACACGGGGCACACCGCTCTCTATACGGTGCTGATGGCGTCGTCGTCCGCCGCGCTGATCCTGCCGATCGTGGACTCGCTGTCGCTCGGCGGCCCGCAGATCCTGCGCATGCTGCCCCAGGTCGCGGTCGCCGACACGGCCTGCATCGTCGCCCTGCCCCTGGTGATCGACCCGCGCCACGCCGCCCGCGCGGCGCTCGGCGCGTGCGCGGTCATCGCCTGCGCGGCGGCGCTGTTCCTGGTCCTGCGCCGGTTCGAGCGCGACGGCCTGCGGCGCAGAATGCACCGGCTCTCCGAGGAGCGGCGTTTCGCCCTGGAACTGCGGATCAGCCTGGTCATCCTGTTCGCACTGGCCGCGCTCGCCGTGCGGACCCATGTCTCGATCATGCTGGCGGGCTTCTCCTTCGGCCTGGTCGTCTCCGCGATCGGCGAACCCCGCCGCCTGGCGAAACAGCTCTTCGCCCTGACCGAGGGCTTCCTCGGCCCGCTGTTCTTCCTGTGGCTGGGGGCGTCCCTCGATCTGCGCGCCCTGGCCGGTCACCCCTCCTTCGCGGTGCTCGGCGTGGCGCTCGGGCTGGGCGCGGTCGCGGTGCACGCCGCGCTGCGGGTCACCGGCCAGCCCTTCGCCGTGGGCGTCCTCGCCTCCGCCCAGCTCGGCGTCCCGGTGGCCGCCGCGACCCTGGGCACCCAACTGCGCCTGCTCGAACCCGGTGAGGCCGCGGCCCTCATGCTCGGCGCCCTGGTGACCATCGCCGCCGCCACCCTCGCGACCTCCCTCACCGGCCCGAGCACCCCGAAGGACCACGGCCTCGCGGCACCGGCCGCCCCTTGACCGCGAGCCCCGCGCGGCGACGGCGGGCCTCCCGGAATCCGGAAGGCCCGCCGTTCCCACCTCTGGTCGTTCCCGGCCCTCAGCCGGTCCAGGACCAGTCGGCGACCTCGGGGAGGTCGACCCCGTGTTCGCGGATCCAGTCGTGGTGGCGCAGCCGGGTGTCCTCCATCTTCTGACGGACGGGCGCCGCCGCCACCGCGAGGCCGGGGACGCGGTCGATGACGTCCATGACCAGCCGGTAGCGGTCGAGGTCGTTGCGGACCACCATGTCGAACGGCGTGGTGGTGGTGCCGTTCTCCTTGTAGCCGCGCACATGCATATGGGCGTGGCCGGTGCGGCGGTAGGTGAGCCGGTGGATGAGCCACGGGTAGCCGTGGTACGCGAAGATCACCGGCTTGTCGGGGGTGAACAGCGCGTCGTACTCGGCGTCGGGCATGCCGTGCGGGTGTTCGTCCTTGGGCAGCAGCCGCGCCAGATCGACCACGTTGACGACCCGTACCGACAGGTCGGGAAGGTGCTCGCGCAGCAGGGACACGGCGGCGATGGTCTCCTGCGTGGGGACGTCACCGGCGCAGGCCAGGACCACATCGGGTTCCGCGCCGTCCTCGGAGCTCGCCCATTCCCAGATGCCGGCGCCGCGTGCGCAGTGCGCGCGGGCGGCCTCCAGATCGAGCCAGTCGAAGCAGGGCTGCTTCCCGGCGACCACGACGTTCACGTAGTCCTTGGAACGCAGCACGTGATCGGCCACCGACAGCAGGGTGTTGGCGTCCGGCGGCAGGTAGACCCGCACGACCTCGGGGGACTTGTTGAGGACGTGGTCCACGAAGCCGGGGTCCTGGTGCGAGAAGCCGTTGTGGTCCTGCCGCCAGACATGCGACGTCAGAAGGTAGTTGAGCGACGCGATGGGCCGCCGCCACGGCAGCGGCCGTGAGGTGCGCAGCCACTTGATGTGCTGGTTGGCCATCGAGTCGACGATGTGCACGAACGCCTCGTAGCACGAGAACAGGCCGTGACGGCCCGTCAGGAGATAGCCCTCCAGCCACCCTTGGCAGGTGTGCTCGGACAGGATCTCCATCACCCGGCCGCCACGCTCCAGGTGCTCGTCGGTGTCGAGTACCTCGGCCTCCCACGCCTTGCCGCTCACGTCGTAGACGGCTTCGAGCCGGTTGGAGGCGGTCTCGTCCGGGCCGACCAGCCGGAAGTCCCGGTGCTCCGCGGTGTCGGCCATGATCTGCTTCAGCAGCCCGCCGAGCACCCGCGTGGGCTCGTGCAGATTCACCCCCGGCTTGTCGACCGCCACCGCGAAGTCCTCCAGCGGCGGCACCGGCAGGTCGCGCCGGAGCAGACCGCCGTTGGCGTGCGGGTTCAGACCCAGCCGCCGCTCGCCGTCCGGCGTGCAGCTCAGCACCTGGGCGCTCGGGCGGCCGTCCCGGTCGAAGAGCTCCTCGGGGCGGTACGAGCGCAGCCACTGCTCCAACTGGCGCAGGTGCTCCGGGTTGTCACGGACCCCGGCCAGCGGCACCTGGTGCGCCCGCCAGGTGCCCTCCACCGGCAGCCCGTCGACCTCGGCGGGTCCCGTCCAGCCCTTCGGCGTACGGAGCACGATCATCGGCCACCGGGCCCGCTCGCCGTCGTCGCCCGCACGCGCCGCGTCCTGGATGGCGGCGATACGGTCCAGCGCGGTGTCCATGGCCGCGGCCATCGCCCGGTGCACGTCGTGCGGGTCGTCGCCCGTCACGTGGATCGGGTCGTGGCCGTAGCCGCGCAGCAGTTCGTCCAACTCGTGCTCGGGGAGCCGGGCCAGCACCGCAGGGTTGGCGATCTTGTAGCCGTTGAGGTGCAGGATCGGCAGGACGGCGCCGTCGTGCACGGGGTCGAGGAATTTGTTGGAGTGCCAGGAAGTGGCCAGCGGACCGGTCTCCGCCTCGCCGTCGCCCACGACACACGCCACCAGCAGGTCCGGGTTGTCGAAGGCCGCGCCGTACGCGTGGGACAGCGAATATCCCAGCTCGCCGCCCTCGTGGATCGAGCCCGGCGTCTCGGGCGCGACGTGGCTGGGGATGCCGCCGGGGAAGGAGAACTGCCGGAACAGCCGGGCCATGCCGTCCGCGTCCCGCCCGATGTCGGGATAGGTCGCGGAGTAACTGCCGTCGAGCCAGGAGTTGGCCACCACCGCGGGGCCGCCGTGTCCGGGGCCCCACACGCAGAGCGCGTCCAGCCCGCGGGTCCTGATCACCCGGTTGAGGTGGGTGTGCACGAGGTTGAGGCCGGGGGAGGTCCCCCAGTGGCCGAGCAGCCGCGGCTTGATGTGCTCGGGGCGTAGCGGCTCCTCGAGCAGGGGATTGGCGAGCAGGTAGATCTGGCCGACGGACAGGTAGTTGGCCGCCTTCCAGTGGGCGACCAGGGCGGCCAGTTCGGTGTCGTCAAGAGCGCTGCCCGGCTGGGCCGGGGGTGCCTGAGACATGTCTTCCTCCGCGGAGTCGAAGTCGTCGTCCCAGACTCGGAGGTCTCGCCCGCGGTCCGACAGAGCCGACCGGGCAGCGATCGGGGGCCGTTCGGGCCAGCGCCCCCGGGTCGGGACACGGCGTTCCTCGCGCGAGTCTGCCACGAGGTGCCGGTCGGCCGGGGTAACCGCCCGAGGCGTGTGGCGCGATCCGGGCGGAGACGCCTTCCGTATCGCTCACGGAGCAACCGCCCCGGCGCGTGGGGCCGACGCCCCGTCGGGCGGAGCGCCGCGCGTGACTCAGCCGTCCTGCCTGGCCTGGTGGCCGCGGAGCAGCCGGCCGTGGGCGGCACGGGAATGGGTGACGACGCATACGTCGATGTCGTCGCCCGAGCCCTCGACGATGATCTCGCCGACACCCCGGCTGAACAGCCTCTGGAGGCGGGTGCGCCGGGTCGCGCCGATCAGGATCTGGCTGGCGCTCACCCGCCGGGCGAAGTCGAGGACGGCGCGGGCCGGGTCGCCGCTGGTGAGCGTGTGGTACGTGCCGCCGAGCTCTTCCACCAGCGCGCGCTGTTCGGTCGGCAGGTGAGCGGAAGGGGACGTCGACGCGTCGTCGGGCTCGACGTGGACGGCGAGGAATTCGCCTCCCGCGCCGCGGGACGCGGTGCGCTTGGCGCGCCGGATGAGGGTGTCGCCCTCCGCGCCGCCGGAGAGGGCGACCAGCACCCGCTCGCGCGCGGACCAGGGCTGCTGGATGCCGTGGCCCTCGCGGTAGCGCTGAAGAGCCTCCTCCACCCGGTCGGCTGCCCACAGCAGGGCGATCTCGCGCAGGGCGGTGAGGTTTCCGGCGCGGAAGTAGTTGACCAGTGCCAGCTCGGCCCGCTCCGGCGGATAGATGTCGCCGTCGGCCATCCGCTGCCTCAGCGCCTCGGCGGACATGTCCACGAGCTCGATCTGGTCCGCGCCGCGGACCACGTCGTCCGGAACGGTCTCGCGCTGTTTGGCCCCGGTGATGTGCTCCACCACGTCGTTGAGCGATTCGAGATGCTGGATGTTGACGGTGGAGATCACGTTGATGCCCGCGTCGAGCAATTCGTGGACGTCCTGCCAGCGCTTCTTGTTCCGTGCGCCGGGGATGTTGGTGTGGGCCATCTCGTCGACCAGCGCGAGTTGCGGGCGGCGGGCGAGGACGGCGTCGAGGTCCATCTCCGTGAAGGCGCAGTCGCGGTATCCGACGGTCCGGCGCGGCACCTGCTCCAGGCCCTCCGCCATCCGGTGGGTCAGCGGCCTGCCGTAGTCCTCCACGAAGGCGATGACCACGTCGGTGCCCTGGTCGGCACGCAGGTGGCCCTCGCCGAGCATCGCGTACGTCTTGCCCACCCCTGGGGCCGCCCCGAGATACACCCGCAGGCTTCCGCACGCCATGGCCGTTCCCTTCTCGCCGCCGAGGCCGAATCGGCCCGCACATCGACCGGACGCCCCGAGATCTCACCGTTTTATCCTTTATCTCTCCATTCTCCTGGTTATACATATAAAAGGAGGTTTCGCTGCGGGCTCCGTGCCGGTACCTGGCCGACGTGGAGCGGAACCGGGCGGCGGCGCGAGCCGGCCCACCGGCCCCGGCGCCGGGACCTCGCGAGGGCCGGTCGGCCGGGGCGGCCACCCCTTGTGGCCCTGGAACACGGAGTGCGCGCGCCGCACCGTGAAAGGAGAGGGGCGGCAGGCGAGCGCGTCCGCGGAGGAGTGGGTCATGAAGCAGCGTGAGGTCGGGATCGTGATGACGAGTGACGTCGTCAGCGTCCGCCCCGCGACACCGTTCAAGGACATCGCCGGGCTGCTCGGGAAGCACCGGGTGAGCGGTGTGCCGGTGGTGGACGACGACGAGAAGGTGATCGGGGTGATCTCCGCGACCGACCTGATGTTCCGCCAGGCGGAGCAGGCGTGGAACGTCCCCGCGCGGCGCATGTCCTTGAACCGTGCCGCGTACCGGAAGGCGGCCAAGGCCCGCGCCCGCACCGCGGGTGAGCTGATGTCGGCCCCGGCCGTCACCGTCCAGGCGTACGAGTCGGTCGTCGGCGCCGCGCGCACCATGCTGGAGCACGGGGTGGAGCGGCTGCCCGTCCTCGACGAGGAGAGCCGCCTGGTCGGCATCGTGACCCGGCGCGACCTGCTGCGGGTCTTCCTCCGCCCGGACGACGAGATCCGCGCCGAGGTGATCGACGAGGTCTTCGTCAAGACCTTCTGGGCGCCGTCGGACGCGGTGGGGGTCACGGTCTCCGGCGGCGTGGTCACCCTGGAGGGCCGGCTGGAGCGGGCGGACCAGGTGCCGGTGGCCGGCTGGATGACCGGGCGGATCGACGGGGTCGTCGGCGTCGTCAACAGACTCACCTCACGCTTCGACGACTCCCTCGCCGAAGCGAAGCGACCGGAAGGGGCACGGTGATGAGAACCGCTACCACTGGCCTGTTCAGCTCGCTCCCGTCCCCCGGACGGCAGCGGCTGGAGAGCCTTGCCCGAGAGGTGTCGTTCCCCGCGGGCACCCGGATCTACGAGGAGGGCGAGCGGGCCGACCGGTTCTGGGTCGTGCGCACCGGCGCCGTCACCCTCGACCTCCGGCGGCCCGGACGCCCGGCCCCCGAGGTGGAGATGCTGGGCCCCGGAGACCTGCTCGGCTGGTCCTGGCTGTTCCCGCCGTACGTCTGGCAGATGGGCGCCCAGGCCCAAAGCCCCGTGCGGGCACAGGAGTTCGACGCCACCGTGGTACGGGCGCTGGCCGAAGCGGACCCGGTGTTCGGACGAGCCCTGGCGATGAAGGTCGGCGAGGTCGTCGCCCACCGGTTGCAGAGCACCCGGGCCAGACTGCTCGAGCGGTGAGCAGCCCGTGAGCCGCGGAGAACGCGGAAGCGAAGGAGGCTGAGCGGCCTCCCGGCCGTGGGCCCGCGATGGGCGACAACTGCGCTCCAGACCCTGCCCCGACGTCCGATACCGGCCAAGGGACCGTTCGGCCCTAGCAACGGGTCCGTACGACCGTTCATGATCGGAGGACCGGGCGCGGCACACGACAGGGCGAAGGATCGGCGCACATGACCGAAGTACGGCAGTTCTCACCGCAGGCGCCGATCAGGGTCTTCCTGCTGGACGACCACGAGGTCGTCCGGCGCGGCGTCCACGACCTGCTCGACTCGGAACCCGACATCGAGGTGGTCGGCGAGGCCGCGACCGCCGCGCAGGCCGAGGCCCGCGGACCGGCCCTGCGGCCGGACGTCGCCGTCCTGGACGTCCGGCTGCCCGACGGCGACGGCATCACCGTCTGCCGCGAGCTGCGGTCGCGGATGCCCGGTCTCGCCTGCCTGATGCTGACGTCCTTCGACGACGACGACGCGCTGCTCGACGCGATCATGGCGGGCGCGGCGGGCTATGTGCTCAAGCAGATCAAGGGCTCCGACCTGGTCGCCGCCGTGCGGACCGTCGCGTCGGGGCAGTCGATGCTCGACCCGGCCACCACCTCCCGGCTGATGAGCAATCTGCGCGGCGGCGGCCCGACAGCGACGGCGGAACCCGAGGTCGAGGCGCTCGCCTCGCTGTCACCGCGCGAGCGCGAGATCCTCCAACTCGTCGGTGAGGGGCTCACCAACGGCCAGATCGGCAAGCGCCTGTACCTGTCGGAGAAGACGGTCAAGAACAACGTATCGCGGCTGCTGGCCAAGCTCGGCGTGGAGCGCCGCATCCAGGCGGCCGTCATGGCCACGCACGACACCGCCCAGCACTCCGGACCGGAGCACGGCCGCCGCTGAACACGGGGCCGACCGGCCCTCCGGCCGGGCACCAAACGGCCCCTCCCGCCGCCCGTCGTGCTCCGTCAGCCTGGAAGCAGGACGGCCGGGAGGAGAACACGATGCGGACCGCACCACTGGACGCGGAGACCCTGGAGAAGCTGATCTCCGCGGCGGGCGCGGCGCCTTCGATCCACAACACTCAGCCGTGGCGGTTCCGGCTCGACCCCGACACCAGCACGCTGGAGGTACGGGCGGCCGTCGACCGCGGGCTGCGGCACGTCGACCCGATGGGACGCGCCGTCCACCTGTCAGTCGGCGCCGCCCTGTTCAACCTCCGGGTCGCGGTCGCCCACTTCGGCTGGGACCCGGTGCCGCGGCTGCTGCCCGACCCCGCCGAGCCCGACCTGCTGGCCTCCGTACGCCTGGCCGGACCGCTGCCGACCGGTGCCCGCCGCGACCGGCAGGACCTGTACGACGCGATCTGGCGGCGGCACAGCAGCCGTCTGCCGTTCTCCGAGCAGGCGCTTCCCGCCCAGGTGCTGACCGAACTGGCCGAGGCCGCGGACGCCGAGGGCGCCCGGCTGGTACGGCCCGCCGCGGAGGAGACGGCCCGCCTGCTGGAGTTCACCACGGAGGCCGAGCGGCGCGGCATGAGCGATTCCGACCGCCGGGCCGAGAGCCGGAGCTGGATCCGTGAGGGGAGCGCGGACGGCCTGCCGGGCCGGGCGCTCGGCCCGCAGGACAGCGCGGGCCGACTGCCGCTGCGGGACTTCTCCGCGCTGCGCCCGGAGAACTACCAGCCTTCCGCGGCCTTCGAGCGGCACCCGGTGATCGCGGTCCTGTCCACCTGCCACGACCGCCCCGCCGACTGGCTGCGCGCCGGTCAGGCGCTGGAGCACGTCCTGCTCGTCGCGACCACTCACACTGTCCGCGCGTCACTGCTCCATCAGGCGCTGGAGTGGGACGACCTGCGGTGGCTGCTGCGCGACCCGCGCGGCGGCATGGAACACGTACAGATGCTGATCCGCCTCGGCTACGGACCGGAGGGCCCGGCCACACCCCGGCGCCCCGTCGCCGACGTCACCGATGCCGGAACGCACACGCCCGAGGGCCTGTCCGGCGGATCACGAACGGCCCCTTCGACCCCTGGCACGCACGCCCGCCGCGTTGCCGGAATACCCGAATAGCTCCGCTATGAGGCCATCCCGGCGCCTTGCGCTCGCACGCGCCAGGCGCCGCCTGGACCGCCCATGATCCGCCGGACAGGCCCTAGGTGTATTGACCCGGAGGGTTGTTGACGCGCCCGGCGCTCGGCTGCGCCTTGGGCCCCGCCGAGGGCGGGGCAGCCGGCACCCGCCAGACCAGGCGGGTGCCGCCGCGGGGGCTGGCGGAGAGGGTCAGTTCGCCCCCGAGCCGCGCGGCCCGCTCCTCCAGATTGCGCAGCCCGCTGCGGTGCCCGCCGGAAGGGGCGCCCACGCCGTCGTCGTCGACCGTGACGGTCAGGGTCCCGGACGCGACGACCAGGGAGACCTCGGCGGAGGTCGCCCGGGCGTGCCGCCCGACGTTGGAGAGGGCTTCGACCAGGACGGCGACGGTCTCCTCCGCGACCGGCGTGGGCACATCGGTGTCGATCAGCCCCTCCATCCGCAGGGCGGGGGTGAAGCCGAGCGTCGGGACCGCGTCCTCGACCGCCATCGAGGCACGTATCCGAAGGCCGCGCGCGGTCCGCTCCCGGTCGTGCGAGCGCAGCCCGAAGATCGTCGAGCGAATGATCTTGATGGTCTCGTCCAGGTCGTCCACCGCGCGCAGCAGCCGCTCGCTCGCCTCCGGATGCTGGACGAAGCGCACCGCGCTCTGCAAGGTCATCCCCGTGGCGAACAGCCGTTGGATGGCCAGGTCGTGCAGGTCACGGGCGATCCGGTCGCGGTCCTCCAGCAGCGCGAGCTGCTCGGCGCCGCGCCGCCGCTCGGCCAGCTCCAGCGCCAGCGCGGCCTGCCCGGCGAAGCTCAGCAGCGGCGAGGACTCCGCCTCGGTGAAGGGGACAGAACCCAGCTCGCGGGCGAGCAGCAGCACACCGCGCACCGCGCCGCCCGCCATCATCGGCACGGCGATCGTCGGCCCCAGGCCGTTCCAGCGCGGCGGCCCCGACGTCACCCGCGGGTCCTTGGCGATCTCCACCGTGGTGATCGGCCGCGCCGCGGCCATCGCGGCGCCCATGAACGAGCCCTCGCACGGCAGCACCAGACCGCGGTGGGTCTCGGCGTCCACCCCCACGGCGATCATCACCTGGAGGTCGGTGGTCCCCTCGACCGGCAGCGCCACCACGCCCAGGTCCGCGGCCAGGATGTGCCGGCCGTGCTCGACGATCAGCCCGAGCACATCCATCTCACCGGCGCCCGACAGCAGCTTGCTCACGATCTCCGCGTTGGCCGCCATCCACCGCTGCCCCTCGCGGGCGGTCTTGTACAGCCGCGCGTTCTCGATCGCGACACCCGCCGCGACCGCCAGGGTCGACAGCAGCGTCTCGTCGTCGCCGTCGAACTCCCGGCCACCGCGCTTCTCGGTGAGATAGATGTTTCCGAAGACCTCGTCGCGCACCCGGATCGGCACCCCGAGGAAGGAGCGCATCGGCGGATGGTTCGCCGGGAAGCCGTACGACGCCGGGTGATCGGACAACTCCGCGAGCCGCAGCGGCTCCGGGTGGCGGATCAGCTCGCCGAGCAGACCGTGCCCCGAGGGCAGCGGCCCGATCGCGCGGGCCTCCTCCTCGGACACCCCGACGGTCAGGAACTCCGAGAGCCGGGCGTCGTCGCCGATCACGCCCAGCGCGCCGTACTCGGCGTCCACCAGGACGACCGCGGTCTCCACGATCCGCCGCAGCACATGTGCGAGGTCCAGCTCCCGGCCCACCGACAGCACGGCCTCCAGCAGGCTGTGCACCCGATTCTGCGTGCCGCGCACCGCCCCGATGCGGACCTGCAACTCGTCCAGCAGCTCATCGAGCTGCAAACGGGGCAAGCGCCCGCCCGAGCTGTCGCCGTCCTCTCCCACCGGTCCTCCACGCGCACCGCGAACCCCGAGCATCAGCCCCTGCCCACACCGTATCGGCTGGGGTGCCCTGACGGCGGCCGAGTGCCGAGGCGAGAATCGGCGTACGAGCGGCTACGAGGGCTGTGCTGCGTCTCGCGGCTCCCGCGCGGGCACGCTCACGGGCGCCTGATCCGCCGTGCGGGTGAGGAATTCCCGCACGCCCGCCACCAGGTGTTCGACCGCGACGTGCGGGCCCGCGCCGGTGTCGGCGGGTGTTCCCGTCGCGGCGCCGACGGCGAACACCTCGGGAGCGGCGCGGGACTGGAGGGTACGGGGGTCCACCCGGACGAGACCGCACGCGTCGCCGAGTCCGGCGGAGCGTACGACGTACCTGGCGCCGCCGTACAGCACACCGTCCGGCGTCGGTACGGGCCGCGCTCCGGTGGCCACCACGAGGACGTCGTAACCGATCGAGGAGCCGTCGGTGCAGCAGACCTCCCGCCGGGCCACGTCGACACTGCCGATCTCCGTGTGACGGATGTCGATCCCGGCGCGGAGCCGGCCGTCCTCCGGCGGCAGGAGGGTGCGCGGGCCGAGGACACCGATGGCCATGAGAAGTTCGACCTCGTGGTCACGCGTGTCGTATTTCCCGACCACGACGATCTGGAATTCGCTCTCGTCGTACCGGCGGCGCAGTCTGTTGGCCGCCAGGATTCCGGTACTGCCGTTTCCCAGGATGACGATTCGCTTCTTCATACCCGCACTGTCCGGCAGCCCCGGTCACGTCCACCACGGGCCAACCGGCCTTCCCCCCGAGGCCGTTCGGGCACCGGCTCGACGACGCGATCCGGTCGGCGGCCGACCGAACCGGGCGGCCCGGGGCCGCGCCACTCGCGGGGCGCGGCGGCGACGGACCAATCGCCTCAGGTGGCCGCCGGGGCGTGCGGCACGATCGCCACCGGCAGCGTCACCCGGCGGAGAACGGCGTGCGCGGTCGAACCGAGATGCGCGCTGACCGGGGTGGTACGGGGGCGGCGGCCCAGGACGAGGAGCGCGGCGTGCGATGCCGCCGCCGCGAGCCGCGCGGCGGCCCCCGCGACCACGGCCTCGGTGACCACCGGGGTACGGGGGTGCTTCTCGGCCCAGGGGCCCAGGGCAGCCGCGAGTGCCTGATCGGGATCAACGGGACCGACGCCGTCGTGGAGCGGCTCGCTCCAGCCGTGGACGACGCGCAGCCGCGCGCCGCGCCGGGCGGCTTCGTCGAAGGCGAATTTGACCGGTCGGCCGTCCGGCGCGGCCAGGTCGAGGCCGAGGACGACGTCACCGGCGCCGTCGGCTCCCGATGGAGCACCCGTGCCGGAAGCGGCGCTCACCAGGACCACGGGGACCGGTGCCCGGCCCGCGACGGTGAGCGCGGTCGAGCCGAGCACAAGCTCCTGCACCGCCCCCGCGCCTCGTGTGCCCAGCACCATCAGCTCGGCGCTGTCGGCGGCGGAGAAGAGCACCGGAAGCACCTGCTCGGCGATCTGGTCGACGGTGACGGACAGGTCCGGATGCCGGCGGCCGATCTCGTCCGCGGTCGGGTGGGCGGACCACGCGGGACGCGTCACGCGCTCACGGGGAGCCGTCGGCCTGACCGGTCCCGTACGGACGTGTCCGGGCGGGACCGCCTGTACGAGACGCAGCGGGAGTCCGCGGCGCACGGCGTCGTCCGCGGCCCAGTCCGCCGCCGCGAGGCTCTCGGCCGAGCCGTCCGTCCCCGCGACGACGGCGCCCTTGACGATCGCGCGGGTCATGAGTGGACCTCCTTGGCGTGTTCCGTCCCCCTGCCTCCAGCATCCCCGCTTTCGGCGCTCGGCGTGCGGGACCGACGCCCCCGTGACCGGACCGAACGGGCCGGAGCCGTGCGATTGCGGCGGGGTCGGCCGAGATTCGCCGACGAGAACGCCGGATCAGAATGTCGGATCAGTACGCCGGATCAGGACGTCGGATCACATGGTCGGATCAGAAGATCGTGCTACGCCGATCCGCCGGGACGTACGGCGGGCGGGTGAATTCGTCGTCGCGCGTACATCCATCGGGTCCGCCCGCGCATCCCCTGGTCGAGTCGCGTTCTTGAACGCCCGCGCAGGGTTGACCGTTGGAGTATTCGTCGTGAAAACCGGCAGTAATATCATTCGTCGCATGTCCGTGGCGGCCCTCACGGCAGGGGCCGTTCTGGCGTCCACCGGGCTCGCGGTCCCGGCCCGCGTCGAAGCGACCCCGGCGCCCGCGGCGACGGCGTCCCGGACCGCCGCCCCCGCGATCGTCGCCAAGGGCGGCTTCGTGATGGACGACGGCACCGGCCGGACACTGTTCACGAAGGCCGCGGACACCCGCCGTTCCACCGGATCGACCAGCAAGGTCATGACGGCCCGGGTGGTGCTGGCCGACAGACGCCTCGACCTGAACGCGCAGGTCACCGTCCAGAAGGCGTACCACGACTACGTGGTGGCCAAGCGCGCGTCGTCGGGTGGTCTGGTCGTCGGCGACCGGCCCACCGTCCGGCAGTTGCTGTACGCGATGATGCTGCCGTCCGGCTGCGACGCGGCGTACGCGCTGGCCGACACCTTCGGCAGCGGCCGGACGCGGGCCGCCCGCGTGAAGTCGTTCATCGCGAGGATGAACTCCACGGCGAAGGGCATCGGTCTGAGGAACACCCACTTCGACTCGTTCGACGGCGTCGGCAACGGATCGAACTACTCGACTCCGCGCGATCTGACGAGGATCGCGAGCAGCGCGATGCGATACCCCACGTTCCGTGCCGTGGTGAAGACGAAGTCGGTCCGGCAGAGCGTCGCGATGAAGAACGGCGGCCACCGCACCATGACGTGGACCAATACCGACACGCTGCTCGGGAGTTATCGCGGCGCCGCCGGGGTCAAGACCGGATCCGGGCCCGTGTCCCTGTTCTGCCTGGTCTTCGCGGCCACCCGCGGCAAGAGGACCGTCATCGGCACGGTGCTCGCCGCCCCGACGCAGGCGGCCCGCACGGCGGACGCGCGGAAGCTGATGGACTACGCGCTGAAGGGGTAGCGGTACGGGGGCGGGAAGCCTCCCGCCACCTGCCCGGCATGGCGTTCGCGGGCGGGGGTAGGGGACGTTCATCCCCCGCAGGGGACTCGCAGGGGACCGCGCCCGGCCGCCCATCGCCCCACCGGCATGGCGGCCGGGGGCCCCGACCGTCACCGGAGCCGGGGCTCGGTCGGCGAGCACACAACGACTCGGTGCGGGAGCGTGCGAGATGTCCGTGAAAGCAGTCGGCTGGGCCAGGTCGTTCCCTGTCTCGTACGGCGTCAGGGCCGGGCGCGAGTGGGCGCGCGAGCACCTGGACGTGCTCGGCTGGAGCACGCAGGCGCCCGACACGGCGGACTCCGTCGTCCTGACCGTCTCCGAACTCGTCACCAACGCCCATGTGCACGCGCACAGCGAGGCCCAGGTCGTCATGGTCTGGGACGGCTGCTGCCTGCACCTGAGCGTCAGCGACTCCTCCGACATGCTGCCCGCCGAGAAGGCGCCCGACGAGGAGCGCACCCACGGCCGGGGCATGGCCATCGTGGACGCGCTCGCCGACGAGTGGGAGGCCCACCCGCGCCCCGACGGAAAGACCGTCACCGCCTGCTTCCACGCGCCCGGCGGCACCTGTACGCACTCCTGGTGAAGCGCCCCGTCGCGGGTGAACTCCAGTCAACTCCTGGAAACTCCTGCGAACTCCCGTGAACGCCGCCCCATTTCGGTATCAGTACGGCGACACATTCGCAGGGCGATAATCCGACCGCAAAGCCGCGAAAACGGCGTTTTCGCGCTGTACAGACCGTCCCCCGCACGGGCATACTCGGTCACCGGCCAACAGGCCGATCATCGTCGGCGGCGAGACTCCATCGCAGGCCACCGGGCACGAGTCTCGCGCACGGCGTAGGGTCCGACCCGCTCCGCCTGCCTCCGCTGCCCGTTCACAGTGCAGGGAGCAGATTCAGTGCAGCGTTCCATCACCAGACGAGCCATAGGCGTGGTCGGCCTCGGCTCGCTCACCGCCGCCGTCACGCTGGCGGGCGTCGGTACGGCGCAGGCGTCCGGCAACGACAAGAACAACTGCGGCCGGTCGCACATCGAGCACTCCGAGGACGGCGGGAAGACCTGGTCCGACAACGGCCGGATCAACGACCCGGCCCCGACGAAGATCACGGTCCGGCTGACGGACAAGGTCAACAAGGGCTGCACGTACGTCGTCTCGCTCGCCTCCTACAGCGCCGAGGGCCCCACCTGGGACACCTCGGGCACGCAGGCGTTCCTCGGCTGGGACACCACCCAGCTCGACCACAAGAACACCCGGGCCACCCTGGACGTCAGCGCCTACGCGCCGTCCTGCTTCGGCCAGATCGACCTGTACGGCAACGGCATCAAGTACGACGGCGGCGAGGGCAAGGGCCACGGCAAGCTGCCGCGCTACCCGTACTCCGCGACCCCCGAGAACCTGATCACGGCGTGGAACGGCAGCGCGCCGTGCTCCACCCCGTCCCCGTCGCCCAGCGACTCGGTGACCGACTCCCCGTCCCCGTCCCCCAGCGAGACGACGGACAGCCCCGAGCCCAGCGACTCGACCACCACCTCGCCCGAGCCCTCGGACAGCGAGACGACCAGCCCGTCCCCGACGGACTCCGTCACCGACACCCCGTCGGACTCGCCGTCGGACACCCCGTCCGACACTCCGTCGACGACGCCGAGCTCCAGCGCCCCGGTCGTCGACGACACCACGTCACCGACGGCGTCGCCCACGAACTCCGCGGGCCCGGTCGGCTCGCCGGTCGTGGAGCCGGCCTCCGACACCTCCAGCGGTGACCTGGCCGAGACCGGCGGCAACGGCTCGCAGACCGTGGCCTTCGCGGGCGGCGGCGCCGCCCTGCTGGTCCTCGGCGCGGGCGCGGTCTACTTCACCCGCCGCCGCAACAGCAGCGCCCACCGCTGACGGATCCGGCGTACGCGGGCCGGGAGCACGCCGTGACGGCGTGCTCCCGCCCGACGTACGCCGGTCCGCGCGGTACGCCGACTCGGCGCGTCCGCCGCTCAGTTGAGGTGGGCGCGCCAGTCCGCCGGGACCCGGCCTGCCGGGCCCGGCACCGGCTGGTCGGCCGGACGGCTCTGCGGCGGGGCCAGCGCCACGTCGGTCTCGACGTACGCGTCGGTCGTGAAGTCCCAGAACCAGTCCTCGCCCGGCTCGAAGGTCCGCATGATCGGATGGCCGGTGGCCGCCGAGTGCGCGCTCGCGTGCTGCGCGGGCGACGAGTCGCAGCAGCCGATGTGCCCGCACTGGGCGCAGCGGCGCAGATGGAACCACCAGCCGCCCGCCGCGTCGCAGTCGGCGCAACCGGCCCCGCTGGGCCGGGCGGTGGGGTCGATACCTGGGGTGGTCGTCATGACGGCTCCCGCTG
This sequence comes from Streptomyces sp. NPDC024632, assembly GCF_055559175.1. Taxonomy (NCBI): domain Bacteria; kingdom Bacillati; phylum Actinomycetota; class Actinomycetes; order Kitasatosporales; family Streptomycetaceae; genus Streptomyces; species Streptomyces sp. NPDC024632. The sequence continues at coordinate 65,913 of NZ_JBVHLD010000022.1, read as the reverse complement.
ATTGTCGGACGGACTGTCGGAGCTGGCCTGCGGTGCCGCCTCCGGCCGGGCGTCGGACGCGGCATCAGGTGCGGCCTCCGGCTGCTCCGCCGTGAGCGGCAGGCGGACCAGGAAACGGGTGTCGCCGGGCACCGACTCCGCCTGGAGGTCGCCGTGGTGCTTGTTCACCACGATGCGCCAGGAGATGTCGAGTCCCAGCCCCGTGCCCTCGCCCACCGGCTTGGTGGTGAAGAACGGCTCGAAGATCCTTTCCCGGATCTCCGGCGCGATACCGGCTCCGGTGTCACGGAACTCGACCAGAAGCTGCTCGCGGTCCAGCGCCGTACGCACCGTCAGCGTGCCCGTCCCCTCCATCGCGGCCACCGCGTTGTCGATGAGATTGGTCCACACCTGGTTCAGCTCACCCGGATAGCCGGGGATCTTCGGCAGCGTACGGTCGAAGTCCTTGACCACCTTGATGCCCGGACCGAATTTGCCGGTCAGCATGTGCAGCGTGCTCTCCAGCAACTCGTGCACGTCGACCACCTGGTACGGCGCCCGGTCGAGCTGCGAATACTGCCGCGCCGCGTTGACCAGGGTCGAGATCCGGGCCGTGGAGTCCTGGATCTCGTTCATCAGCAGCTCGGTCTCGACGGTGTAGTTCAGCCACCGCATCGCGCTGTCGAGGGTGTCGGGCGTGACCGTCGCGGCCACCCGCTCCAGCCAGTCCGTGTCGAGCCCGGCCTGCACGAAATTCGGCGCGAGGTCCCACCCGGCCGTCACGCCGTGGTCGTCGAGCCAGTCGGAGATGGCGTCCTCGCGGTCCGAGGTCTCCATCGGGGTGAGCTGCACGGCCTTCGCGGACTGCTCCACCGCCCGCTCCTGGAGCTCGATCAGCGTCGCGAGCGTGGCCCGGTCGAGCGGCCCCCCGGCGATCATGCCGAGTTTGTGCCGCATCCCGGCCACCCGTTCGCGCAGCGTGGCCGTGGCCCGCAGCGCCGCCGCGGCCGGATTGTTCAACTCGTGGGTGAGACCGGCCGACAGCGACCCCAGGGCCAGCAGCCGCTCACGCTGGCCGATGGCCTGCTTGGTGCTGCGGTTGCCGAAGAACAGCCCCTCCAGCATGTGCACGGCCATCGGGAACCACTCGCGCATCAGCTCGGCGAAGTGGTCCGCCGACAGCACGTAGAAGCGCGACGGCTCGGTGACCCGCAGCGAGCTGTTGTAGACCTGCGGCACCCGGTCGCCCAGATACGACTGGAAGGCGCCCGCGTAGACCCCGCGGTCCGAGGTGCGCGAGACCTCCACGTCGTCGGCGCCCACCCGGCGCGACATCACCACCGTGCCTTCGAGCAGCACGTAGAAGCAGGTCGCGGGCTCGCCCTCCAGATAGACGGCGCCCGGCTCCTCCATCTGCACCCGGCCCTTGCGGCACAGCCAGTCCAACTGGTCGTCGGTCAGCTTCTCGAACAAGAAGAGCGAGCGCAGCTCGGCCACGTCGCACGGCAGGTACTGGACGCTCATAGCCGCTCCAGGTATCGGTGGACGAGCATGACGGCCATGGCGCCCTCGCCGACCGCGGACGCCACCCGCTTGGCGGACTCGGCGCGCGCGTCACCGGCCACGAACACCCCCGGCACGCTGGTCTCCAGGTGGTACGGGGGCCGCTCCAGCGGCCAGTCCACCGGGCGTTCGCCCGGCGGCGCCAGATCGGGACCGGCCACGACGAACCCGCGTTCGTCGCGCAGCACCACCCCGTCCAGCCAGTCCGTCAGCGGGGCGGCGCCGATGAACACGAAGAGCCAGCCCGCGTCGACCGTCTCGGTCAGGCCGGTCGTGGTGTCGCGCAGCGTGATCCGCTCCAGATGGTCCTCGCCCTCGGCGGACACGACCTCCGTGCGCGTACGCACCTTGATCGCCGGGGTGGCCCCGATCTGCTGCACCAGATAGTGCGACATGGACGAGGTCAGCGAGTCGCCCCGGACCAGGATCGTCACGGACTTGGCGCCCCTGGCCAGATACACCGCGGCCTGCCCGGCGGAATTCGCCCCGCCGACGATGTACACGTCCTGCTCCTGGCAGCGGGCCGCCTCGGTCAGCGCGGAACCGTAGAACACACCGCGGCCCGTCAGCTCCGACACGCCGGGCGCGTCGAGCTGCCGGTAGGACACGCCGGTCGCCAGGATCACCGTGTGCGCCGAGACCGCGGAGCCGTCGGCGAAGGTCACGGTCCGCGCCGAGCCGCTGACCTTGAGCCCCGTGACCTCGCACGCGGTCAGGATCTCGGCGCCGAAGCGGGTGGCCTGCCGGTGCGCGCGGTCGGTGAGCTGCCCGCCGGAGACCCCGTCGGGGAAGCCCAGGTAGTTCTCGATCCGGGAGCTCTGCCCCGCCTGCCCGCCGGTCGCGGTGCGCTCCACCAGCACGGTCCGCAGCCCCTCGGACGCGCCGTAGACCGCGGAGCCGAGACCGGCGGGGCCGCCGCCGATGACCACCAGGTCGTAGAAGCGCGCCGAGGGCGTCGTCGCCAGACCGACACTGCTGGCCAGATCCTGGTCGGTCGGCTCCACCAGCGGCTTGCCGTCCGGGGTGATCACCACCGGCAGCCGTACCCCGTCCTCGTCCGCGGCGGCCAGCAGCTTCTGGCCCTCCGGCTCGTCCGAGGCGTACCAGTGATACGGCACCTGATTGCGCGCCAGGAATTCGCGGACCCCGGACGACCGCGCCGACCAGCGGTGGCCGATGACCTTCGTCTCCCGCACCGGCCGGTGGTCCGAGGCGCGCCAGGCGTCGAGCAGCGCGTCCACCACCGGGTACAGCTTCTCCTCCGGCGGGTCCCAGGGCTTGAGCAGATAGTGGTCGAGGTCCACCACATTGATGGCGTCGATGGCCGCGCCCGTGTCGGCGTACGCCGTCAGCAGCACCCGGCGGGCGCCCGGATACACATCCATCGCCCGTTCGAGGAATTCGATGCCGTTCATCGCGGGCATCCGGTAATCCGCCAGGATCACCGCGACCGCGTCACCGCGCAGCCGCATCTCGCGCAGCGCCTCCAGCGCCGACTCCCCGGACTCCGCCCGGACGATCCGGTGCTCCTCGCCGTAACGCCGCCGCAGGTCGCGTGCGACCGCACGCGACACCGAGGGATCGTCGTCGACGGTCACGATCACGGTCCGTGTCGCGCCGCTGGGCTCTGTCCCCAGCATCCATGCCCCCATTCGTGCGGATCACCGGTGCCGGGCCACGGCATGGCGCCGGGGCCCGCCACTCCCATCCTAGGTACGCGGCCTGCCACCCGCAGTTCCACCGTGTTCGCCCTCGGAGGACGCGCCCGGCGGCGCCTCGGAGACCCCCGGCCGCCGCGCCGTACGCGCTCACTGTCAGGCGCCGGGCACCACGGAGCGTGACGGTCCGACCGGCTCGACAGGAGGTCCGGGCCCATCGACGGCACACTGAGGGACGGACCAGGACGATCCGCCCCGCCGACCCGGCGGCCCGCGGGAACGCGTCCGGCCCCGCGTCGAACCCGTCAGGTGGTGATTGCCGTGTCCATGCGCCAGAGCCCGCGCCCCGGGACGGGCGCGACATCCAGCGACGCCGTCTTCGGCGCGCCGTGCTGGGTCAGCCTGACCTCGCGCGACCTGGCCGCGACCCACCGCTTCTACGCGGCGGTCCTGGGCTGGACCTACCGCGGGACGAAGCTGGGCGGCCGGTTCAGCGTCGCGCTGGACGACGGCAGGCCGGTGGCGGGCATCGCCGAGCTGGCCTCCGCCTGGCAGGTGCCCGTCGCCTGGACGCCGTACTTCGCGGTCGAGGACGCCGACGAGACCGCGGCCAGGATCAGGGAGCGCAGCGGCACCGTCGCCGTCGGCCCGATCGCCTTCGAATCCGGCCGCGCGGCCCTGGCCGCCGACCGCAACGGCGCCGTCTTCGGCATCTGGGAGGGCCTGCTCTCCGAATCCTGGCCGCGCTGGCGCGACGAGCAGCCGGTGTGGCTGCGGCTGCGCACCCCCGACCCGTTCGAGGCGGCCATCTTCTACGGCGAGGTGCTGCTGTGGGCCAGCGACCGGCCCGGCGCCTGCGAGGTGGCGTACGAGGGCGACGAGGTGGTGCTTCGCAGCGCGGGGCGGGTCGTGGCCCGGCTCGGCCGCGGTGCCGTCCAGGCCGCGCCCGACCCCGTCGAGCGCCCGCACTGGGAGGTCTTCTTCACCCTGCGCGACCTGCCCGCCGCGCTGCGGGCGGTCCGCGCCAACGGCGGCGGTGTCGTGGCGCACCACGCGGGCCCCGCAGGGGAGTCGGCGGTCGTCCGTGACCCGGACGGCGGACTGTTCACGCTGACCGCGCCGGAGGTCGCGTAGCCCGTTCGGGGCTGCCCGTCAGCCGTGTGCGCGCGACGAGGTGCGGGCCGGGCGGTACCGGGTCACGGTGAAGGCTCACCCACCAACACACAGGAGAGTGACATGCTTCGTCGTATCGCCATCACCGTCGCCGCCGTTTCCGCCGCCGGGCTCATGTCGGCTGTTCCGGCCGCTGCCGCCGTCTCGCACGACGGCGGTCACGCCGGGATGGGCGGCTTCCACACCGCGGGCGGCTTCGCCGGCTTCGAGAAGACCAACCTCGGCGGCCCGTACGGGATCACCACCGTCAAGGGTGAGATCGGTGGCTTCGAGGCCGGCGGCGGCTACGCGTTCGAGGGCCACCACAGCTCCCACTGACGTCGCGGCCGTCCGCTGACGGCCCGCGTCCGCGCGTGCGGCGGCCCCGCGCCCACGGTTTCTCCCTGCCGTGGGTGCGGGGCCGCCGTCGTGCCCGCTCGGGTGCCGCCCGCTCGGGCGTCGTGCGCTCAGGTGTTGTTGGCGAGATTGCGCAGTCCGCTCAGCGCCCCGTTGAAGTAGTCCTGGTCACCGGGGAAGACGCCGGAGTCGGCGTGCTGCCAGAAGGTGTAGAACGGCCAGCCGGCCGGCAGGGTGCCGACGCTGGAGGCGTACCGCGCGATGAACAGCGGGTCGTTGGCCGAGTAGGCGGAGGTGTTGCCCGTGCAGGTCGTCCACCAGTTGGTCGTGGTGTAGATCGTCGCCCAGCGGGTGGTCTTGGCGTGCACCTCATTGATGAACGACGTGATCCAGGTCCGCATCGCGGCCTGGCTCAGCCCCCAGCAGGTGGACGACGGCCCGTACTCGATGTCCAGCATGGGCGGCAGCGTCTTGCCGTCCTTGGACCAGCCGCCGCCGTGCGCGACGAAGTAGTCGGCCTGGGCCGCGCCCGTCGAGGCGTTGGGGTTCGCGAAGTGGTAGGCGCCCCGGATGAAGCCCGCGTTGTACGAACCCGTGTAGTTCGCCGAGAAGTTGGGGTCACGGAAGGTCGTGCCCTCGGTGGCCTTCATATAGGCGAACCGGGCGCCGTTGGCGTACGCGCCCGCCCAGTTGACGGCGCCCTGGTAGTGGCTCACGTCGAAGCCGAGGGTCTGGGCGGCGTTCGGGGTCACCGTGCCGCCGCCGTTCGACCGGCCCTCGTGGGCCGCGACGGTCGAGCCCATCCAGTCCAGTTCGGGGTGTGCGATGGGGCTGCCGCCGCCGGAAGGGGAGGCCGCGGTGGCCGCGCCGGGAGCCGCGACGAACAGGGCGAGGAGAGCGGTCAGCGTGCCGATCGCCGCGAGCGCGCGGCGTGGCACCGACCCGCGCCGGGAGTCGTGTCCGGCGTTGTCCATGTGCGCCTCCAAGGGCGAGGGGGGTGGTGCCTTGGTGGTGTGGCCATGACAATGAAGGAGGTTACGCGCGTAGAGCCCTGGGGCGGAAGGGGCTCCGGTGACCGTCATTGGTCTATGCCAGTACGCGGGGCCGGGAGCTGCGGCGCGCCCCGGCGGTGAAAGTACGCAGGACGCCGCCGGAGGCGGTGTGGACAGCGTGCCCGGCGGTGTGGTTAATCGAGGCATGGACCCCGGCGGTCGGCGACGCGGCCACGGCCGGGGCGCGGACGACCGGGCGGCGCGGCCCGTGCATCCGGCACGTTCGCTTCCGGCACGATCGGTACGTTCTCGCACGTCGGCGCGGTTCCAAGGAGGGGGAGACCCGGTGAGCAGCAGCCTCAACAAGGGCAGCGGGAAGATCGAGGTCCAACTGCGGTGGGATCCGAGTCCGTTGGGCTCGCCCGACACCGATCTCGACCTGATCGCCGCGACGTTCGCCACGGACGACCGGCACGGCGAGCCCGCGTACCTCGTGTACTTCGACAGCCGCTCGCCCGACGGCACCATCACCTTGAACCGCGACAGCAAGACCGGCAAGGGCTTCGGCGCCGACGAGAGCATGACCATCGAACTCGACCGGCTGTCGGCCTCGTACGGCCGCGTCGTGGTGGGCGTCGCCATCCAGCAGCGCGACGGCCGGCTCACCTTCGGCCAGGCGGCGAACCCCGACATCCGGTTACTGGAGGGATACAACGCCCTCCTGGAGTACGACTTCGCCGACGTGGCCGACGCCACCGCCGCGACCGTCGCCGAATTCACCCGCGGGGACGCGGGGGAGTGGCGGTTCCACCGGAACATCCGCGGATACGACGCCGATCCGGCCGCCTTCGGACGGCTGATGGGCGGCGGGGCCGCCTAGGGCCTGTCCGGCGGATCACGAACGGCCCCTTCGACCCCTGGTACGCACGCCCGCCGCGTTGCCGGAATACCCGAACGGCTCCGCTATGAGGCCGTCCCGGCGCCTTGCGCTCGCACGCGCCAGGCGCCGCCTGGACCGCCCATGATCCGCCGGACAGGCCCTAGAGAGCGGCCGTTGCTTCCTGGCGCGCGCCCGTCGTCTGGTCCAGGACGACGAGCCGGGGCGCGCCGTCGGCCTGCCCGCGGATCGCGGGAGGTGGCCGCACGCCCGGAGACGGCGCGAGCGGAACGGCAACTGGCGTCCTGTGGGCGGAGATTACGCGCCGCCGGTCAGCGGACACGTCATCACATAAGTCGCCGAATGGGTGAAGGCGCCATCATGTCGGCGCCGGGCGCGGCTCCGGCGCTGCTAGCTTCCGTGATGTTGGTCTGATTACACCGATTCGTCCCCTTGTGGGTCGATCTGTGCTGATCGGTTGTCCGGATGCACGGCGCACGGGTCGCACCTGGCCGTTCTGACCGAAGGCGTGGAAATCTGCATGTCCGACAAGGCCGGACCGAGCGATGGCAGCGGCGGCGGCACGCTGGGGCGTCTGGAGAACCGCCCTCCGGTGTCGTTCGGGATGGAGGTGCTGCGCGGCATCGCGCAGGTGGACTTCATGCCGAGCGCGCTGTGCGGGGCGGTGTTCCTCGCGGCGCTGTTCGTCTCGGGCTGGCAGCACGGGGTGTACGGGCTGCTGGGCGCGGCGGTCGCCACCGCGACGGCCCACGCGCTGGGCATCGAGCACGCGCTGGTCGGCGCGGGGCTGCGGGGGTTCAACGGCTGCTTGGTCGGCACCGGCTTCTCGGTCTTCCTCGGCCCCGGCCACTGGTCGACGTTCCTGCTCGCCGTCTTCGCCTCCAGCCTGGTGGTCGTGGTGACGACGGCCCTGGCGATCATGCTGGGGACCTGGGACGTACCGACGTTCACCATTCCGTTCTGCCTGGTCACCACCGTCATGACCGTCGGGGCGCCGGGATTCGAGAAGGCGTGGCACCAGGGGCACAGCCTCGCCGCCCTGCCCGCGACCGCGAGCGGCCGGACCGCGCTGACGTGGGATCAGGCCTGGCACGCCTTCCTCTCCAGCTTCGGCCAGATCTTCTTCATGTCCCAGTGGTACGTCGGCCTGATGTTCCTCATCGGCATCGCGCTGGCCAACCGGCTGGCGGCGGCGATGGCGTGTGTGGGGAGCGCGACCGCGCTGGCCGTCGCGGTCCTGCTCGGCGCACCGGCGGCCGAGGTCGGTCAGGGGCTGCTGGGGTACAACGCGGTCCTGGTGGCGATGGCGCTGTGCGGGGTGTTCATCGCGCCCGGCCCCTGGAGCCTGGTCTACGCCATCGGCGGCGCGGGGGTGGCGACGGTGGTGACCGCCGCCCTCGACAACATCGTCGCGCCTTTCGGCGGACACGCCCTCACCTGGCCGTTCGTGCTGACCGCCGTGGTCTTCGTCGCCGCCGTCCCCTCGATCCCGCGCCTGCGCCGCACGTGACCGCCCGCACGTGACCGCCCGTATGCGACCGCCCGTATGTGATCACCCTCGGGCGGCCTCCCGCCCCCTGTCCGTACCCCTGAAGCCGAAGAGCCCAACCGAAGAGCCGAAGAGCCCAAGAAGAGAGTGAACGGATGAACCTCGCCCCTCGCGAAGTCGACAAGCTCCTCATCTACGTGGTGGCCGATCTGGCCCGCAAGCGCCGTGACCGCGGTGTGAAGCTGAACTACAGCGAGGCATGCGCGCTGATCAGCGAGGCCATCCTGGAGGCCGCGCGCGACGGGCGCTCCGTCGCGGAGTGCATGGAGCTGGGCAAGCAGGTCGTCGCCGCCGGTGACGTGATGCCGGGCGTACGCGACATGCTGCCGCTGCTCCAGGTGGAGGCCGGATTCGTCGACGGCACCAAGCTGGTGTCCTGTCACGACCCGGTCGGGGCATGACGGCGCCGAGCCCCGTCACTGTGCGCACCCCGGCCGCCGCCGCGAGCGTGGTGCTCGTCGGCGGGCACGAGAGCGCCGCCGCCCGCGACCTCGCGCCGTGGGCCGGGAGCGGCGCCGGGGACACGTACACCGTGGTCCCGGCAGGCGCGCCCCTCACCCAGGCGGTCGCCCGCCTGCTCGCCGAGCGTGACGCACCGGTCTGCGTGATCCCGATGACGCTGGGCCGCGACCGCGCGCTGGTCGCCGAGGCGGCGCGGTCGCTGCGCTGGGCGCAGGAGGGCGGCGGCAGCGGACGTACGGTGCTGAGCGCGCCCTTCGGCACCCAGGACCACCTGGTCGGCTGGCTGCGCGCCGCCGCGGGCCGGGGCGCGGGGGACGCTACCGCCGTCCTGGTCACCGCGCCCGCCGCCGACCCGTTCGCCGACGCCGAACTGTTCCGGGTGGCCCGGCTGGTGCGCCAGTACGGCGGCCACCGCTGGGTCGAGGTCGCCTTCACCGACGGCGACCCCGATGTGCCGCAGGGCGTGGAGCGCTGCCGACGGCTCGGCGCCGAGGACGTGCTGCTGCTGTCGGCCGGGTTCGGGCCGCCCGCCACGTCGTCCCCGCCGGTCGCGGGCGCGGTCGACGGCGGCCCGCTGCTGAGCCGGGCGGCCGTCGAGGGGGTCGTCGCGGCCCGCCGCACCGAGGCCCTGCACCGGCTGGCGCACGGCGACGACGGCGTCGCCGCGGGCCTGGACGCCGAACACGGCCACGGCTTCGCCCACACGCACGCGGACACCTCCGCACCATCCGCACCGGGCGCGCACACCCACAGCCACCCGCACCCCCATCTCCCGCACTGAACCGACCGGTTGCCGCCGTTCCCGCGAGAAAGAGAGACCAGCCATGCCGAATTACTTGTACGGCGATGATCCCGTCGAGATCAACGCCGGCCGCGCCACGGCCACGGTCACCGTGTCGAACACCGGTGACCGCGGGGTCCAGGTCGGCTCGCACTACCACTTCTTCGAGGCCAACCGGGCCCTGGAGTTCGACCGCGAGGCCGCGTACGGAATGCACCTGGACATCCCCGCGGGCACCTCGGTGCGCTTCGAGCCCGGCGACTCACGGGAGGTGACGCTGACCGAATTCGGCGGCCACCGGCGGCTGGTCGGCTTCAGCGGTCTCGTCAACGGCGGCCTGAACTCGGCCACCACCCGGATCGCCGCCGAAGCCCGCGCCGTCGCCCTGGGGTTCAAGGGCGCGACGGGGGACACCGCGGGCGGCGCGGGCAAGAGCGCTGCCGCCGACGGCGCCGCGAAGAACGACAAGGGCGCGAAGAGCGCGAAGAACAAGACGAAGGGTGACCGGTGATGGCGACGCTCCCGCGCAAGCAGTACACGGACCTGTACGGCCCGACCGTCGGCGACCGCTTCCACCTCGCCGACACCAACCTCGTCGTCGAGGTCGAGAAGGACTTCAACGAGGGCCTCTACGGCGACGAGGCCGTCTACGGCGGCGGCAAGAGCATCCGTGACGGCATGGCCCAGGACCCGCAGGCCACCGCCGCCCAGGGCGCGTTGGACCTGGTCATCACCAACGTGGTCGTGCTGGACCCGGTGCTGGGCGTGGTCAAGGGCGACATCGGCGTCAAGGACGGCTTCATCGCGGCGGTCGGCAAGTCCGGCAACCCGCACACCCAGAACGGCGTCCACCCCCTGCTGACCATCGGTCCCGGCACCGAGGTCATCTCCGGCGAGCACCTGATCGCGACGGCCGGCGGCATCGACACGCACATCCACTTCGTCTCCCCGCAGCAGGCCGAGGCGGCGCTGAGCAACGGGATCACCACGCTGGTGGGCGGCGGCACCGGACCCACCGACGGCACCAACGGCACGACCTGCACGCCGGGCCCGTGGAACATCGGCCGGATGTACCAGGCGGCCGAGGATCTGCCGGTCAACATCGGGCTGTTGGGCAAGGGCAACGGCTCGCAGCCCGACGCGCTGGTGGAGCAGGTCGAGGCCGGGGTGTGCGGTCTGAAGGTGCACGAGGACTGGGGCACCACCCCGGCCGTGATCGACACCGCGCTACGGGTCGCCGACGAGTACGACGTGCAAGTGGCCATCCACACCGACTCGTTCAACGAGTCCGGGTTCTTCGAGGACACCCTGTCCGCGATCGACGGCCGTACGATCCACACCTTCCACACCGAGGGCGCCGGCGGCGGGCACGCCCCGGACATCATGCGGATCGCCGGTGAGCCCAACGTCCTGCCGTCGTCCACCAACCCAACCCTGCCGTACACGGTGAACTCGGTGGACGAGCTGCTGGACATGGTGATGGTCTGCCATCACCTCAGCCACGACATCCCCGAGGACGTGTCCGTCGCCGACTCGCGGGTCAGGGCGGAGACGATCGCGGCCGAGACGGTGCTGCACGACGAGGGCGTCATCTCCATCTTCTCCTCCGACTCCCAGGCCATGGGCCGGGTCGGCGAGTCCTTCACCCGCGCCTTCCAGACCGCCCATCACTGCAAGGACCAGCGCGGCAAGCTCGACGGCGACAGCGAGCGCAACGACAACCTGCGCGTGCTGCGCTACCTCGCGAAGATGACGATCAACCCGGCCATCGCGGCGGGCATGGCCGAGCACATCGGGTCGCTGGAGGCGGGCAAGCTCGCGGACATCGTGCTGTGGCCGATCAACGCCTTCGCGGCCAAGCCGAAGATGGTCATCAAGGGCGGCCTGGTCAACTGGGCGCAGATGGGGGACCCCAACTCCTCGCTGCCCACCCCGCAACCGGTCTACTACCGGCCGATGTTCGGCGCGAAGGGCCGCGCCAAGCAGGCCACCCGGGTCTCGTTCATGTCCCAGGCGGGCATCGCGGGCGGTGTCCCGGAGCGGCTCGGCCTGGAGAGCAGGATTCTGCCGGTACGGCACTGCCGCTCGGTGGGCAAGCAGCACATGGTCCGCAACAACTCCCTGCCGAAGATCACCGTCGACCCCGAGACGTACAAGGTGACGCTGGACGGAGTCCCCACGACCATCGACCCCGCCCGCGAACTGCCGCTCACCCAACTGTTCTTCCTGGCATGACGTCTTCGAACGGCGCGTACGCCTCGAACGACGCGCACGCTCCGGCCGCCCCGCACGCTCCGGCCGACTCCGTCATGGGGCGGCCGGGGCGGCTGGGGGCGCTGCTGGTCAGCCTCCAGCTGACCGACTCGGCCTTCCCCAGCGGCTTCTACACCCTCTCGCACAGCCTGGAGGGCTTCGCCCAGGCCAAGGCCGTGACGGCGGCCGACGTGCCGGGGCTGCTCGCCGATCTGCTGCGCCACGGGATCGGTCCCTGCGACGCCACCGCCCTGGTGCTCACGCACCGGGCGGTGTGCGCGGGGGACTGGGACCTGGTCGCGCGGGTCGACCAGCGGTTGCACGCGGCCAAGCTCAACCGCGAGACGCGGGTGGCCTCCACCCGCGTCGGGCGCCAACTCCTCGACATCGCGGGCACCGTGATCGGCGGACCCGTGCTGGAGCGCTACGCGGCGCTCGTGGCGGGCGGCGGTGCGCCGGGGTCGCAGGCGGCGGTCGCGGGCGCCGTGTACGCCGCCGCCGGGGTGGACGCGGAACAGGCGGTGACCGGCGACCTGTTCGCGCTCGCCGTCAGCTTCGTCGGCGCGGCGCTCCGGCTGCGCCTGACCGACCACGTACGGGCCCAGGTCGTCTTGCGGGCGACGGCGCCGGTGATCGAGGAGGTCGTCGGGCGGGCCCTCGCCGCGGAGTTGGCCGACCTCGGGGGCTGCGTACCGATGGCCGACGTCATGTCGGGCCGCCACGAACGCGCGCAGGCCCGGCTGTTCATGACCTGACGTTGCATCATGTCCCGACTCCGGCCGCACGGCCGGACCCCACCACGACACACACATTCAGCGACGGAAGGCAGCACCCCATGCACAACGAACGCCACGTCCTGCGCGTCGGCATCGCGGGCCCGGTGGGATCGGGCAAGACGGCACTGATCGAGGCCCTGGTGCCGATCCTCACCAGCCGCGGGCACCGGCCCGCCGTCGTCACCAACGACATCTACACCCAGGAGGACGCCCAGCACGTCCGGCGGACCCTGGAAGGCGTGCTCGACCCCGAGCGGGTGGTGGGCGTGGAGACCGGAGCGTGCCCCCACACGGCGGTGCGCGACGACCCGACGATGAACCTGGCGGCGGGCGCGGAACTGCTGGACCGTTTCCCCGACGTGGACACGCTGCTCTTCGAGTCCGGCGGCGACAACCTCACCCTCACCTTCAGCCCGGTCCTGGTCGATCTCTTCCTGTTCGTGCTGGACACCGCCGAGGGCGAGAAGATGCCCCGCAAGCGCGGTCCCGGCATCACCGAGTCGGACCTGCTGGTCATCAACAAGATCGACATCGCCCAGTACGTGCGGTGCGACCTGTCGGTGATGGAGGCCGACGCGCACCGGGTACGCGACGGCGCGCCGGTCATCCTCACCAACTGCCTGAGCGGGCAGGGTCTTGAGGAGATCGCCACCTTCCTGGAGACGTACCGCAAGGTCGCCGCCGTATGAGCCTCACCGGCGCCGCTCGTGCCCGGGCGCCGCGGCAAGCGCCGTCGCCGGCCGTACGGGTGGCCGAACCGGACGGCCCCGAGCACCCGGTGCGTACCAAGGGCTCCGACGACCGGGCCGTCGCGCCGTCGCGCCCCGCCCGGCTGGACCCGGCGCACTACGAGCCCGCGCGCGTCCCCCGGGAGGTCCGCCGGCACGCGGCCGTGCCCGACACCCTGCCGGTCGGTCACGCGGGCAAGGTCGGGCTGCTGGAGCTGACCTTCGAGCGCCGCGCCGAACGGACGGAACTGACCGGCCACTTCCAGAAGACCCCGCTCCAGATCATGCGGCCGCTCTACTACGACCCGGCCAGGCCCGACCTGCCCATCACACAGGTGATGTCGACCGGCGGCGGCATCCTGCAAGGCGACCGGCTCCGTATCGACGTCACCTGCGGACCGGGCGCGGCCACCCACCTCACCACGCAGACGGCCACCAGGGTCCACCGCATGGACTTCGACTACGCGACCCAGCAGGTCGCCGTCGACGCCGGAGCCGACTCCTACGTCGAGTACCTGCCGGACCCGACGATCCCCTACGCCGGGGCCCGTTACTACCAGCGCACCACCGTCACCGCCGACGCCACCGCGACCGTCCTGGCCGCGGAGACGCTCTACGCGGGCCGCCTGGCGCGCGACGAGCGCCACGCCTACGAGGTCTTCGCCTCCGACGTCGAGATCCGGCGCCCCGACGGCGCGCTCCTCGCCGTGGACGCCATGCGGCTCGAACCCCGCGCTGCCCCGGTGACCGGCCTGGCCGTCCTCGGCGGCCACGACATCGTGTCCACCTTCTACGTCGTCACCGCGCGCGCACCGGCCGCGGCCGTCGCCGACACCCTGCACGAGGCCCTCGCCGACAGCCCGGCGCTCTTCGGCGTGAGCGTGCTGCCCGGCGACAGCGGGGCCTGGCTGCGGCTGCTCACCGACGACCCGCGGACCGCCGCGAGCGCGCTGCGTCTCGCGTGGGACGCCGTACGCAGGCTGCTGATCGGCGTACCCGCGCCCGCGATGCGCAAGCCCTGACCCCCGCACGCCCGCCGACGACGACAACGGCGCCGACCTCGACCGAACGCCGTACGTTCACAGGAGTTCCCCTTGCTCATGGCCGCCACCGCCAACACGGGCGACACCGCCTGGCTCCTGGCGAGCACCGCGATGGTGCTGCTGATGACACCCGGCCTGGCCTTCTTCTACGGCGGCATGGTCCGCACCCAGCACGTGCTGGTGATGCTCAAGATGAGCTTCGTCTGCCTGGCCCTGGTGACCGTGCTGTGGCTGGCGGTCGGCTACACCCTCGCCTTCGGCCCCGACCTCGGCGCGGGCCTGCTCGGCAACCTCGACCACGCCTTCCTGCGCGGCGTCACCATGACCGACCTGCACGGCAGCGTCCCCACGCTGCTGTTCTCCTGCTTCCAGATGTCGTTCGCCATCATCACCGTCGCGCTGATCAGCGGTTCCATCGCGGGCCGCGCCACCATGCGCGGCTGGCTGGTCTTCGTGGCCGCCTGGACCCTGCTGGTCTACGTACCGCTGGCGCACTGGGTGTTCGCCCCCGACGGCTGGGTGTCCGCGCATCTGAGGGCGCTGGACTTCGCGGGCGGCCTCGTCGTCGAACTCAACTCCGGCGCGGCGGGCCTGGCCGCGGCCATCGTGCTGCGCAAGCGCAAGGACTTCGAGCGCCAGCCGGTGCGCCCGCACAATCTGCCGCTGGTCGTGATCGGCCTGGCCCTGCTGTGGTTCGGCTGGTTCGGCTTCAACGCGGGATCCGCGCTGCACGTGGCGGGCGCCGCGCCCACCGCCTTCCTCAACACCCAACTCGCCGCCTGCGCGGCCATGATCGGCTGGCCGCTGATCGAGAAGTGGCGGCTGGGCAGCGTGGACATGCTCGGCGTCACCTCCGCGGCCGTCGCGGGCATGGTCGCCATCACGCCGTCCTGCGGTGAGGTGTCGCCGCTGGGCGCGGTGTGCATCGGCTTCGCCGCGGGTGTGGTGTGCGCCTTCGCCATCAACCTCAAGTTCAAGATCGGCGTGGACGACACCCTGGACGTGGTCGGCGTGCACGGCTGGGGCGGCATCGTCGGCACGGTGTCCATCGGCCTGTTCGCCACCTCCGCGATGAGCGGGCGCGAGGGCCTGTTCTACGGCGGCGGTCTCGATCTGCTCTGGCGCCAGATCGTCGCCGTGCTGGCCTGCGGCTCGTTCTCCTTCGTCGTCACCTGGCTCATCGCCCAGGCCGTCAACCGCACGGTCGGCTTCCGTACCGAGGCGGAGTACGAGGACGTGCCGGGCCGGGACGAGGAGATCGCGTACGACAACGCGACGCTGGACGAGGTCAGGGCCCGGCTGGACGAGCCGCGCCACCCGGCGCGGGTGGGTGCCCCGGCGGCCCCGGACGACGACATGGCCCGCGTCAACAAGATCCTCGACGTCCTGGAACGACGCGAGCGCGACCGATGACCGCGCCCGCGTACCCCTCCGCAGCCGTACTCGTACCCGAATCAGCGGCCACGCCCGGCCGTCCGTGTGAGGACCTGTCATGAACCAGCACTTCGACTCCGGCAACACCGCCTGGCTGATGATGGCCACGGCCATGGTCCTGCTGATGGCCCCGGGACTCGCCTTCTTCTACGGCGGCATGGTCAGGACCAGTCAGATCATCGCCATGCTCAAGATGTGCTTCGCCTGCGTCGCCGTCGTCACGCTGATCTGGTGGGCGGTCGGCTACTCGCTCGCCTTCGGCCCCGACGCCGAGGGGCTGGGCATGATCGGCACCCTCGACCACGCCTTCCTGCGCGGCATCTCCCTCAACAGCGCGACCGGTGACGTGCCCACCGTGATCCACTCCGTCTTCCACATGAGCTTCGCCATCGTCACCGTGGCCCTGATCAGCGGATCGGTGGCCGGGCGCGCCACGATGCGCGGCTGGACGGCCTTCGTCTGCGCCTGGACGCTGCTGGTGTACGTGCCCATGGCGCACTGGGTGTTCGACAGCGACGGCTGGGTCGCCAAGGAGGTCGGCGCCGTCGACTTCTCCGGCGGCACCGTGGTCGAACTCAGCTCGGGCGCCGCGGGTCTCGCCCTGGCCATCGTCGCGGGCAAGCGCGAGGACTTCGAGCGCCAGCCGATCCGTCCGCACAATCTGCCGCTGGTCGTGATCGGCCTGGCCCTGATGTGGTTCGGCTGGTTCGGCTTCAACGCCGGTTCCTATCTGAACGGGCCCGCCAGCACCACCATGGCGTTCGTGAACACCCAGTTCGCGGCGGGCGCGGCCATGATCGGCTGGGCCGCGACCAGCTACTGGCACAACCGGCGCGTCACCCTGCTCGACATCTCCATGGGCGCGGTCACCGGCCTGGTGTCCATGACGCCGCTGGCCGCCGGGGTCAGCCCGGTATGGGCCACCGTCATCGGCTTCCTCGCCGGGCTGACCTGCGCCTTCGCGGTGAGCTGGAAGTACCGGCTCGGCGTGGACGACACCTTGGACGTCGTCGGCATCCACGGCTGGGGCGGCCTGTTCGGCATGCTGATGGCCGGCCTGGCCGCGACCGGCGCGGTCACCGGCAAGAAGGGCCTGTTCTACGGTGGCTCGTGGGGGCTGCTCGGCGACCAGCTCGTCGCCGTCCTCGTCCTGGGACTGTTCTCCTTCACCATGACCGCCGTCATCGGCAAGGTCGTCGACAAGACCGTCGGGCTGCGCCAGCCCGGCGGCATCGTGGAGCACGAGCAGGCGTACGACACGGACGTCGCCAGCCAACTCCAGGACGTCACCGACACGTTGCGCGGTCCCGCCGCCCCGACGGACGACAACGACCCCAGTCATCTCATCGCCCAACTGCGCACTCTGCTCGCCTCCCACGAGCGGAACTGACCTTCGTACGGACCGCCGCGCGGGGGGCCGGACCCGAGGCATCGCATTGGATGCGTCACAAACGCGGCGGTCGCCCGCAAACGGACGGGTCCGGGCCCGCCACGACGGCGGACCCGGACCCGGAGGACCGTGTACGGCTCAGCCCGCGCGGACGATGTTCTCCGCCTGCGGACCCTTCTGGCCCTGGGTGACGTCGAAGGTGACGGGCTCGCCTTCGGTCAGCTCCCGGTATCCGTTGCCCTGGATGTTGGAGTAGTGGGCGAAGACATCGGGGCCTCCGCCTTCCTGGGCGATGAACCCGAAGCCCTTCTCGGAGTTGAACCACTTCACCGTGCCGTTGGCCATGCGTGTGAGTCCTCTACGTCTGTGGTCTGCACCGGTCGCGGAACCTGGTGGATCCGCGGCCTGTGGACGCCCGCCTACGGGCACCCGCAGCCGTACGTACCCCATCGCGGCGCGCCGCATGCACGCCGATCGCGCGGATGACCGCGGAGGGCGAACATGCGCCGCGCCGCGGCCGGAAACCGGCCCTCGACCGACCCGTCATCCGGAGCAACACTGACCCGTCCGGGGGTGGGCGGTCGCACCGGCCGGGCACGCTCGTGGGATGCTGGGGCGGGATCCGATCTTGACGAGGGAACGCGGCGGCACGATGAGAACGGCACGGAGGATCCGCCACAGGGTCTGGGACCGCTACTCGGCCTCCGACCCCGGCCTGCTGCGGCTGATGGCGGGACTGCGGACGGTCGGCTCGATCGGTCTCGCCCTGCTGATCCTGTCCCTGCTGCACATCTCCGTGACCCATATGGTCGCGGGCGCCATGGCCGCCATGGTCTCCACCTTCGCCATCCGCGAGAAGCGGGTACGCGACCAGGCCGTCACCCTCGCCCTCGGGCTGCCCACCGCCTTCGCCTCGGTGTCGCTCGGCGCACTGCTCAACCCGCACATCGTCATCGGCGACCTCGCCTTCATCCTGCTGATCTTCGGCGCCGCCTACGCCCGCCGCTTCGGCGAACGCGGCACCGCGCTCGGCATGATCGGCTTCCAGATCTACTTCCTCTCCCTATTCGTCCACGCCACCGGCGCCGGCCTGCCGTCGCTCTACCTCTCGCTGGCCGTCGCCTTCGCGTGCAGCGCCGTCATGCGCTTCGCGCTCGTCCCCGAGACCCCGGAACGCACCCTGGGGCGGCTGCGCCAGGCGTTCCGGGCCAGAACCGCCCAGCTCGTCGCCACCCAGATCGACCTCCTCGAAGCCGACTCCGACCGGCTGGAGAGCGTCATCGGCGACCTGCGCAAGGACGTCGCCCGGCTGCACGAGGCCGCCCTGATGATCCAGAGCGCGCTGGAGGTGGGCACCGACGACGAGGCCACCGCCGCCCTGCTGCAACGCCGGGTCGCGGACGCCGAGATCGCCGTCGAACGCCTCGGCCTGCTGTTGCTCACCGCCCGCAGCGCCGAACGCGCCGACACCCTGACGCTCCACCTGCCGAACGCGCCGCTGCCCGCACCCGCGCGCCGCACCGACGACGAGGACGACGCGCTGCGCAAGTTGCGCGCCGAGCTGCGGGCGCTGCACCTGCTGGTGACCCGGCTCGGCACCGACGACCCCGGCACCGCCGTCACCCAGGTGCGCAACCGCCTGCTGGCCTACCGCGACGACGAGAATCTGCCGCGCGCCTCGCTCGCCGTCCAGGACGCCTTCCGCGGCATCGGCGAGGCCGCGCGCGCCGTCCTCGGCCTGCGGCTGGCGCTCGACGGGCCGGGCGACGAGTCCGACGACACACCCGAGACGATCCGCTCCCGCGAGGAGTTCGAGGCCGAGGACCTGGCGCTGGCGGGGGAGGGCGAGAGCGAGCAGGACCGTACCGGCCTCAAGCGCCGCACGACCCGCGCCGCCGTCCAGGTCTCCGCGGGGTCCGCGCTGGCCATCCTCGGCGGCGAGTTCCTGTCCACGCAGCGCTGGTACTGGGCGGTCCTGACCTGCTGGGTGGTCTTCCTCAACACCTCCTCGACCGGCGAGATCCTGGTCAAGGGCTACCGGCGGCTGATCGGCACGGTGTGCGGCGTGGTGGCCGGTGTGCTGCTCGCCGGGGCCGTCGGCAACCACACCTGGACGGCGTTCACCCTCGTCCTGGTGCTGATCTTCGCGATGTTCTTCACCGCCCCGGTGTCGTACGCGCTGATGTCGTTCTTCGTCACCGCGATGCTCGGCCTGCTCTACAGCCTGCTGCACACGTACAGCGTCTCGGTGCTCGTACTGCGCATCGAGGAGACCGCGCTCGGCGCCGCCTGCGGGGTCATCGCGGCCGTGCTGATCTTCCCGGTCCACACCGATCTGCGCACCGACGAGCAACTGGTCACCGTCCTGGCCAAGCTCCGCGACGTGGCCACCGCCGCCGTCGCCCAGCTCAGCGGCGGCCCGGCCGTCGACCTGCTGGACCTGGCCCGCGAACTGGACACCGCGCTGGACGACCTGCGCCGCTCCACCCACCCGCTGACCCACCCGATCACCCCGCTGCGGGGCCGCAGGCGCACCGCCCGCTATCTGGTCGCCCTGCTGGAGACCTGCGCCTACCACGCGCGCTCGCTCGCGGCGACCGCCGAACTGGTCCCGTACAGCAAGAGCATCGCCGCCGACCCCCGGCTGACGGCCGTCGGCGTACGCCTGGAGCACAACCTCGACGTGCTCATCGCCCATGTGGAGGAGATCAAGGACGACAAGGGCGGGAAGGGCAGGGCCAAGGACGGTACGACGGCAGCGGACGGGACGGCGCAGGGCGCGATCCGGACCGAGCCCAGCATCGCCTCCATGCTGGAGGGCTCCGGCTCCGCCGTACCGCGCTCGGGCTCCGTCACCTTCCGCGTGCTGCGCCACCTCCAGCGGCTGGACGAGGGCGTGGCGGGCCTGGCCCGGCCGCTCGGCGTCACGGTCGAGACGCCGGCCGGCAGGACCGGCAGCCGCCGGGCGGCCTGAATCGGTCGCGCGTGAGCCTTGGCAGCCAGGGCCCGGTGGTACGGGGCTCACGCTCCCGCACCACCGGGCCTCGGCGCCGCCGCGGTCAGTTCAGGGCGAACTTCTGCGCGGCCGTGCCGTTGCAGTCGTGGATCCGAAGGCGGGCGCCGTTGGCCGTGGCGCCGTCCGGGGAGTCCAGGCAGCGCCCGGACCGCGGATTGAGCAGCGATCCGTCGGACCGCTGGACCCACACCTGGCCGCCCACCGCGGTGTCGCAGTCGTACAGCTCCACCAACGAGTCCTGCGCGGTGCCGTTGCCCGCGATGTCCAGGCAGCGGCCGAGCGTGGTGAGCCGGTTCGTGGACGTGTGCACCCAGTGCTGGTCGCGGGCGTAGGACTGGCAGTCCCACAACTGCGCCGCGGACAGATTGCCGCCGATGTCGTCGCCCGTGATGTCCAGGCACTTCGCGCCGGGCCCGGCGATCATCGATCCGCCGTTGACGGTGAAGACCTGGGCGGCCGTGCCGTTGCAGTCGTGGATCTGGAGGCGGGTGCCGTTCGCGGTCGCGCCGTCGGTGGCGTCCAGGCAGCGGCCGGACTGCGGGTTGAACAGCGAGCCGTCGGCCCGCTGCACCCACTTCTGCCCGCCGACCCCGTTGCAGTCCCAGAGTTCGACCTGCGTGTTGTTCGCGGTGCCGTTGCCGTTGATGTCCAGGCAGCGGCCCAGCGTCCGCAGCGAACTGTCGGGCTCGTGCACCCAGTGCTGATCTGCGGCGCCGCTCTGGCAGTCCCAGAGCTGGACGGCGGCGCCCTTGCTCGCGACGTCGTCCCCGGTCACGTCCACGCACTTCCCGCCGGGCGCGGCGACCGTCGCGGGAGCGACCCCGGCCGTGTCGCCCGCGTAGCCGGCCGCCACGACGTTCGCCTGTACGGCGTTGTCCGCCGCGTCGGTGGGATAGCCGGAGGTCATGACGCCCTCGAAGAACGACCCGACCGCGCGGTTGCTGTTGTCGCCGCCGGTGCCGAGCACGATGGAGCCCTCCTGCCTCATCGGCGCGTAGCCCGGTGGCAGCGCGCCGTTCCACCAGGTCGTGAGCCCGCCGGACTGCGAATTCCCGCCCTTGAGAGCGAAGGACGTCTGGCCGTTGTTCTTCAGCACGGCCGTGACGAAGGGGCTCGCATTGCCGCCGTTGACGCTGTGGGCGTTGGTGTCCGCCTGGAAGATGCCGTTCTCCAGGTCGGCCTGCACCCACGGACCGTCGCCGGAACAGGGGCTGCACGCGCGGGCCAACGACATGTTGAGCGCGTCCATGTGACCGGCGCCGGTGTCGTTCGGGACCGCCTCGACGTTGCCGAAGTCGAAGCAGCAGTCGCGGTTGACATGGGTGCCGCTGGTCACCATGTACATCCCCTCGGCCTGCCCGTTGACGGCGACACCCGAACCGACGCCATGGCGGTACCCGACGCCCGGCGGCACATAGACGCCGTAGACGGAGTGCCCCGCCACCGTGACGTGCAGCGCGTTCGCCAGGGCGCCGACATCGGCGGCCCCGGCGGTGCCCGAACCCTCGATGGTCAGGTCGTTGTGGCGCGGCGACTGGTCGTAGATCTTGGTGATGACGCACACCGCGCCGTTGCAGAAGGCGTTCTGCGCACCGGCGTTCGCGTAGCCGCCGGTCCCGGTCGGCCCGATGTCGAGGGCGGCGTCGTCCCGCACGCGGGTGACCTGGTACAGGCCGCCGTTGTACGAGCCGTACAGCGCCCTGACCGTACTGAAGGCGCCCACGCAGGGGGTGCCCGCGTTGCCGTAGATGTCGCACGGCTGGTTCGCGGCGGCGTGCGCGGGACCGGTGACGCCGACCAGCAGGCCGAGGGTCAGGGTCAAGGTCGCGCCCAGGGCGAGCAGGACGCCGCGTGAGCGCCTCAACAGGTGGCGTGCGGATGGTCGGTGGTCGCGAGCGGTCGTCGTCGAAGCGGTCATCGTCGACCTTTCTCCGTGGGGGGATGGCACGGAACACGGTGAGAGATGCGAACTGCTCATACGATTCAGCGACTTCGAAGCTAGAGGCGTCTCGTAGTGCCCGTCAACCCTCGGAACCTGCGGTCATAAGCCCGGACAATCTTGTCCCGAAGGCTTGACGAGCGGTTCGGCGTGACTTAGCGTCCGAGGCGCTGAATCGTTAGAGCAACCCTTGGCGCACCACATCCGGCCGGTATCTTCCCGACGGTGGTTGCCTGCTTCAGGCGGTGGCTTCTTGCTGAGAGGGGTGCCATATGGCGTCGGCGGACAAGCGCGCCACCGTCACGCTCAAGGACGTCGCGACGGCGGTCGGGATCTCGCAGAGCGCCGCCTCGATGGCGCTGTCGAACCATCCGCGGATCAGCGAGACGACCAAGGAGGCGGTACGGGCCGCCTCGGCCAAGCTCGGCTACGTCCCGAACTCCGCGGGGCGGGCGCTGCGGGCGGGCCGTTCGACCTCCATCGCGGTCGTCGTGCCCAACACCGGCCAGCACGTCTTCGGCCACCCCTACTTCATGCACCTGCTGGTGGGGGTGACCGCGGAGGCCAACACCCGCGACGCCGCGCTCATGGTGTCGACCAACCCCGACGAGACCCACGGCGTCGCGGCGTACGAGCGGGTGCTGCGCTCGCAGGCCGCGTCAGGTGCGATCGTCGCCTCGGCCTCGATCAGCGACCCCAACGTCAACCGCATGGTGGACTCCGCGCTGCCGGTGGTCCTCATCGGGCGGTTCGTCCACCTGCCGCACGCGGTGAGCGTCGGGGTGGACGAGATCGCGGGCGCCGCGGCCATCACCCGCCACCTGGTGGAGGACCACGGGCTGACCCGTATCGCCCACATCAGCGGACCGCTCAACCACCAGACCGCGGTGGACCGTTACGAGGGCTTCCGCACCGCGCTCGCCGATTCGGGACGGCCCTGCACCCACACCCTGGCCGTCGGCGACTTCAGCGAGGAATCCGGCAGGCTCGCCGCACGGCAGGTGCTGGACAGCATGTCCGACGTCCAGGCGATCTTCGCCGCCAACGACGAGATGGCCTACGGCGCGATGCTGGAGATCCGCTCCCGCGGGCTGCGCATACCGCAGGACATCGCGCTCGCCGGATACGACGACTTCGGCGTCTCCCGGCTCACCACGCCGGGGATCACCACCGTCCACGTCCCCGCCGAATCGCTCGGCCAGAAGGCCGCGGCCATCCTCTTCGACCTGGTGGACGGGACCGCACCCGACCCGGTCCACACCGTGCTGCCGTTCGACCTCGTGATCCGGGAGTCCTGCGGAAGCCACCCCGGCTGAGCGACCGCCCCGCCCAGCCACCGGCGACGGCCGAAGGCCAACGCCGTACCCAACAACCCTGCCCGGACGGGCGGGCCGTACCCAACACCCGCGCCCGGATGGGCGGTTCACGCCCAGGACCGGCGGTACGCGCCCGGTGACGGGTGGTTCACACCCGCACGCGGCTGACGCACGCCCGCGGACGGGTGATTGACGCCCGGAGACGGGCGGTGCGCGCCCCCGGACGGGCGGTGCGCAGAAGGAGACAGCCACATCGACCCTCCGACCCCGCAGCGACGGGGCACCGAACGGAATGGAACGATCGGTATGTACGTCAGATTCGGGAGAACGGCCGCGGCACTCGCCGCCGCCACCACGGTCTCACTCCTCCTCGCCGGCTGCGGCGACAACGGCGCGGGCGGCGGTACCTCCGGCGGCGTGGTCAAGCTGACCATGCTCACCGGTTTCACCGGCCCCGACGCCCCCTCGTACCAGGCGCTGATCAAGGAGTTCAACGCCGGCCACCCCAAGATCCAGGTCACGATGACGGCCGAACCCTGGGCCACCATCGGTCAGAAGCTGCCCGCCTCCTGGGCCACCGGCCAGGGCCCCGACCTGGCGACCCCCAGCTCCGACCCGGGCGCGATCTTCACCTACATCAAGACCAACTCGGTGCTGCCGCTCGACCCCGCGGTCGGCGCCGGCACCGGACAGATCGACTCCGCCGCCTTCCCCGCCGCCGTGAAGTCC
Organism: Streptomyces sp. NPDC024632; assembly: GCF_055559175.1. Lineage (NCBI taxonomy): Bacteria > Bacillati > Actinomycetota > Actinomycetes > Kitasatosporales > Streptomycetaceae > Streptomyces > Streptomyces sp. NPDC024632. The sequence goes on along the minus strand of NZ_JBVHLD010000022.1, from coordinate 41,898 downwards.
GCCTTCACCGTCGACGGCAAGCTCTACGCGGTACCCGCCAACATGGCCACGCTCGTGCTCTATTACAACAAGGCGATGTTCGCCGCCGCGGGCATCAGCCGGCCGCCCGCCACCGAGGACGAGTTCATCGCCGACGCCAAGAAGCTCACCAAGGGATCGGGCGGCAAGCCCAGCCAGTACGGCCTCTCGCTCGCCGACAACAACACGATCCAGATGTGGCCGATCCTCCAGTGGATGAGCGGCGGCGACATCGTCGGCCCCGACAACTGCGCCGTCGTCAACAGCCCCGCCAGCGTCCAGGCGCTGACCCGCTGGAGCCGCCTGGTCAGCCAGGACCACATCAGCCCGGTCGGCCAGGCGGGCGCGGACGCCGACACGCTGTTCTCCGCCAAGAAGGCCGCGATGGAGATCAACGGCCCGTGGGCCGCCGCGGGCTTCACGTCCGCGGGCGTCGACCTCGGCATCGCCCAGGTCCCGGTCGGCTCCGCGGGCCCGGTGACACTGGCCTCGACGGTCCCGCTGATGATCGCCCGCACCTCCAAGCACCAGGCCGAGGCCAAGGAATTCCTCGCCTGGTACACCGGCAAGGCAGCCCAGACGCAGTTCTCGAAGGTCTCCGGCTTCCCGCCCGCCCGCACCGACCTCGGCGGCGCCGTCAACGGCGATCCCACCGTCGCGCAGTTCGCCGCCGCGCTGCCGCACGCCAAGCTCTACCTCGCGGGCCAGCCGAACTCGACCCGCATCGACAGCGACGTCTACGTCCCGCTGATCCAGAAGATCGAACGCGGCGCCGACGTCCAGTCCGCCGCCGACTCGGCCGCCAAGGCGATCAATTCGCTCACCGGCTGCAAGAAGTAGCCCTCATGTCGAGCACACCCTTCCCCTCCGCAGGGAAGCCCGCACCCGTACGGCGGCGCAGGCCCCGTATCAACAGCGCCTATCTGTTCATCCTGCCGAGCGTCCTGCTCATCGGGGTGTTCATCGCGGAGCCGATCGTCCAGTCCGGCTGGATGAGCCTGCACGACTGGACCGTCGGCGAGGCCCACCACAAATTCGTGGGTCTCGACAACTACACGGCGCTCTACCACGATTCGCGGTTCTGGAACGCGCTGCGCGTCACGGTGATCTACACCGCCGCTGTCTCCGTCGGACAAGTGCTGATCGCGCTGGCCATCGCCTCCCGGCTGCGCAGGACGACCTGGTATTCGGCGCTGCTGCGCACCGCGTATTTCTTCCCTTTCATCGCCTCGCTCGTGGTGAGCGGAATCGTCTGGAAATTCCTGCTCGACCCGCAGGTCGGCCTGGTCGACGCCTGGCTCTCCGGAATCGGCGTCACGCCTCCCGAATGGCTGCAATCCACCTCGCTGGCGCTGCCCACCGTCATTGTCGTGGGCATCTGGAAGAACGTCGGATTCACCATGATCGTGCTGCTCGCCGGTATGCAGCAGATCCCGCCCGACCTGTACGAGGCGGCGGCGCTCGACGGCGCGGGCGCGTGGCAGCGATTCCGCCATGTGACCCTGCCCGCGCTGCGCCCGGCACTGCTGTTCACCACGCTGATCGCCACGGTCACCGGGCTGCAACTGTTCGACCTGGTCTTTTCCATGACCAGCGGCGGCCCGATCTTCCACACGGAATCCGTCGTGATGTACCTGTACCAGAAGGGTTTCGTGGAATTCCAGATGGGCTACGCCAGCGCCGTCGCCTGGATTCTCTTCGTGATCATCCTGGCGATCTCCGCACTCCAACTGCGTCTGTCGAGGTTCCGCGATGCCGACTGACACACTCCGGCCGCGCCCCGCCAAGGGCGGCGCGAGCCCGTACGGGAACGGCCCCCGGCCGACCGGGCCGGTACGCCTGTGGCCCGCGGCCAAGGTCGCCGTCCGGTACGGCGCCAGGTGCGGCACGGTCCTGTCCTGGGCGGCCGTCACCGTCGGCGCGGTCGCGATGATCATCCCGTTCGTCTGGATGCTCGGCGTCGCCTTCAGGACCAACGCCGACCTGTACGCCGACCCCGCCCGGCTGATCCCGCGGGACTGGACCCTGCACGGCGTCCGCGCGGTGCTCGGCCAACTCCCGTTCGGCAAGCTCGTGCTCAACACGTTCGTCTTCGCGGGCGGCACGACCGTGCTCCTGCTGCTGTTCGACTCGATGACCGCGTTCGCGCTGGCCAGGCTGCGCTTCCGGGGCAAGAACGTGGTGTTCCTGCTGATCCTGGCCACGCTGATGGTGCCTTTCCAGGTCACCCTCGTACCGGTCTTCCTGACCCTGTTCCACCTCGGCTGGCTCAATTCGTACCAGGGCCTGATCATTCCCCGCGCGACCAGCGCGCTGGGCATCTTCCTGCTCCGCCAGTTCTTCATGCAGTTGCCGCGCGAACTGGACGACGCGGCCAGGATCGACGGGGCCAACGACTTCACGGTCTACTGGCGGATCATCCTGCCCAACGCCAAACCGGCCCTCGCCTCGCTGTTCATCATCCAGTTCGCCGCGCTGTGGAACGACTTCCTGTGGCCGCTGGTCGTGACGAACAACGTCGACATGCAGACGCTGCCCGCGGCCCTGACGCTGTTCTCCAGTCAGTCGGGTGTGGACCACGCCGCGCTCATGGCGGGCGCCGCGATCTCCCTGAGTCCCCTGGCCATCGCCTTCCTCGTCCTCCAGCGCTTCTTCGTGCAGGGCGTCGCGACCACGGGAATCAAATAGCGCCGCCCGGCCGATTCCCCGCCGCCTTTCCGCGCCCGCGGCCGCCCCGCCATCCCCCCGCCACGCCGTACTGCTCCTTCCGCCCGCCCTTTTCCGCCATGCCCATTTCGCTGAGACATCACAGAGAAACCGGAGACCGGAGTGCTCACCTGCACCGCGACCATCGACCCCGCCTTCGTCATCGCCCCGGTTCCGCCGCGCCTGTTCGGCTCCTTCGTCGAACACATGGGCCGCTGCGTCTACGGAGGCATATACGAACCCGGCCACCCCGAGTCGGACGCCGACGGCCTGCGGCTCGACGTCATCAAGCTCACCCGTGAACTCGGCGTGAGCGCCGTCCGCTACCCCGGCGGCAACTTCGTGTCCGGCTACCGCTGGGAGGACGGCGTCGGCCCCCGCGACGAGCGCCAGGTCGCCCTCGACCTGGCCTGGCGCTCGCTCGAACCCAACACCTTCGGGCTCAACGAGTTCATGGCCTGGGCCAGACAGACCGACGTCGAACCGATCATGGCCGTCAACCTCGGCACCCGCGGCGTCGAGGACGCCTGCAATCTGCTCGAATACGCCAACTTCCCCGGCGGCACCCGCTACTCCGACCTGCGCATCGCCCACGGCGTCCGCGAACCGCACCGCGTCAAGACCTGGTGCCTGGGCAACGAGATGGACGGCCCCTGGCAGGTCGGCCAGAAGACCGGCACCGAGTACGGCCGCCTGGCCGCCGAGACCGGGAAGGCCATGCGCCGGATCGACCCGTCCGTCGAACTCGTCGCCTGCGGCAGCTCCAACGAACGGATGCCGACCTTCGGCTCCTGGGAGGCCGACGTCCTGGACGAGGCGTACGACGTGGTCGACTACATCTCGCTGCACGCGTACTTCGAGCAGCACGGCGACGACCGCGTGGGCTTCCTCGCCTCCGCGCAGGTCATGGACACCTTCATCGAGGGGGTCGTCGCCACCTGCGACCACATCGCCGCCAAGAAGCGCTCCCGCCGCAAGCTCCAGCTCTCCTTCGACGAGTGGAATCTCTGGTACGAGAGCCGGTTCGAGGGCCAGGACAATCTCGAATGGGCCCGGGCGCCCCGGCTGATCGAGGACGAGTACACCGTTGAGGACGCCGTCGTCCTCGGCAACCTCCTGATGAGCCTGCTCCGGCACAGCGACCGGGTGACCATCGCCTGCCTCGCGCAGCTCGTCAACGTCATCGCGCCCATCCGCACCGAACCCGACACCGGGGCGTGGCGGCAGACCATCTTCTACCCCTTCGCCCTCACCGCCCGGCACGCCCGCGGCGAGGTCCTGCGCGTCGAGCCGGACTCACCCGTCCTGCACTCCACGACGCTCGGAGACGTCGCCGCCGTCGACGTCACCGCCACCCGCGACCCCGAGACCGGCGAGACGACGATCTTCGCCGTCAACCGGGACGACACCCAGGCGGCCACCTTGCGGCTGCGGATGGCCGGCGCCGAGCACGACGTGGTCGAACACGTCGTCCTCGGCGGCCAGGACCTGCTCGCCACGAATTCCAGGACGGCCCCCGGCCGCGTCGAGCCGCGCTCCAGCACCCGGCACTTCGTGGACGCCAACGGTCTGTCCGCCGAGCTTCCGCCGGTCTCCTGGACGATGATCCGGACGGCGCCGATCACGAGCTGATCCACCGGACCCCCTGCCTCCTGCCCCGCGCCGCCCGTACCCCGGAGCCGTTTCGACCCGTAGGCCGGATATGCCGCACGCGGGGGGGGAGGGGGGGGGGGGGGGGGGGGGGGGGGGGGGGGGGGGGGGGGGGGGGGGGGGCGCGGGGGCGACAGGG
>NZ_JBVHLD010000022.1:0-37375 GCF_055559175.1 Streptomyces sp. NPDC024632 | reverse complement strand
CCCCTCTCCCCCCCCCCCCCCACCCCCCCCCCCCCCCCCCCCCCCGCCCCCCCCCCCCCCCCCCCCCCCCCCCCCCCCCCCCCCCCCCCCCCCCCCCCCCCCGCGCGGGGAGGGGCGGCGGCTCCCGCGAATCCGCACGAAGGCGTGCCGTTCGCGGGCGGCCGGTACGCACGGGCGGCGCCGCCCCTCCGGGGGCGGAAAGGCCAGCTGACGTCGCGTGTCGGCATCGCTCGACAACGGTCCCTCGCTCGCCGCTCACCCCCTTTTCCATCCGTGTCGGAGATTCGGACATCGCGGCAGGTCTTGACAGAAGCCGGTAGGGATTACAGCCTATGGCAACGTTGTCATCCGAGTTGAGAGCCGGGCCGATCGTTCCGTCGGCTCACGTGGGATTGGACTTTTTGGACATGTCGGATCAGCCGCACCTTTCCCGGCGAAGGATCGTCGCCACCGGCTCCACCCTCCTGGCGGGCTTCGGCCTGGGCACCGCCTTTCCCACGGCTGCCTCCGCTACCACCCCGGCCCCCGCCGCCGGGCCCGCGGCGCCGTCGGGGACCGCCGCCGCGCGGGCCGAACTCGCCGCCTACCGCCCGATCACCGTGTCGTCCACGGACTACGCCCCCACGCCCGGCGAATTCGCGGTCGACGGGATCGGCACCGTCGGCGTACGCGGCACCGGCTGGCGGGCCGCGGCGGGCGACCCGCAGTGGATCTGTGTCGACCTCCAGGCGGACTGCGAGGTCGACTCCGTGAAACTGACCTTCGAGGCCACGGTCAACGACCCGGTCTTCACCCCCTCCGACAGCGGCAATCCGCGCGACAGCACCACAGGGCAGGAGATCCTGTCGAGCTGCGCGGTGGACTTCGTCATCGAGACCTCGCGCGACCAGCACGCCTGGACCACCGTGTACCGGACCACCTCGGGCACCGGCGGCGTCGTGGACATCGCGCTGGACCGCAAGGTCACCGCGCGCTGGGTGCGGCTGACCGTGCGCAAGCGCTCCAACGCCAACCCGCTGGGCCTCAACGGCTTCGCGGTGTACGGCACTTCGCGCGCCCACCGCCCCGCCGCCACCGGCTGGACCGACTGGGGCACCCATCACCACCACGCCCCCGCGCTGAAGACCGCCGCCGACGGCACCGTGCCGCTGGAGTCCGGCTGGACGCTGACCATGGACGACTGGGCGGGCGGCGAGGGCGCCGACCTGTCCCGCCCGTCGGTGGACACCAGCCGCTGGCTGCCCGCGACCGTGCCCGGCACGGTCCTGGCCTCACTGGTCGAACAGGGCCATCTGCCCGACCCCGTGTCCGGCCTGAACAACCTGCACATCCCCGAGGCGCTGTCCCGCCACTCGTGGTGGTACCGGCGCGGCTTCGAGCTGCCCCGTAACCTGACGACCGGCTCGGGCCGCCACATCTGGCTGGAGTTCGACGGCGTCAACCACACCGCGGACATCTGGCTGAACGGCAAGCGGGTCGGCGGCCTGACCTACCCCTTCGCCCGCTCCGCCCACGACGTGACGGCGCTGCTCACCGCCCGCGGCGAACAGGCCCTCGCCGTGAAGATCACCCCGATGCCGTTCCCCGGCAGCCCCGGCGACAAGGGGGCGGCCGGACTGGCCTTCGTGGACGCGGGCGCCACCATGATGAACCGCAACTCGCCCACCTACCTGGCCTCTTCCGGCTGGGACTGGATGCCCGCCGTACGCGACCGCGTCTCCGGGATCTGGAACCACGTACGGCTGCGCTCCACCGGCCACGCCGTCATCGGCGACCCCCGCGTCGACACCGTTCTGCCCGACCTGCCCGACACCCGCAGCGCGGAGGTGACGATCGTCGTCCCCGTGCGCAACGCCGACACCACCGAGCGGCGCGTCACCGTCACCGCCGCCTTCGACGACGTCACGGTGACCCAGACGGTCACCGTGCCCGCGGGCGGCGGCAAGGACGTCACCTTCACCCCGTCCGTGTACGGCAAACTGCGGCTGCGCAACCCCAAGCTGTGGTGGCCCAACGGTTACGGCGAGGCCGCCCTGCACGACCTGACGCTGACCGCGACCGTCGACGGCCGCACCAGCGACCGGCGCACCACCCGGTTCGGCATCCGGCAGTTCGGCTACGAATTCGCCGTGCCGCTGCCCTTCACCGCCGGCGGCGACGCGTACACGCAGTCCGTCGACCTCGGGGCGCGGACCGCGCGGTACGTACGGGTGCGCTGCCTGACCCGCGCCACCGCCTGGGGCTCGTCGCTGTGGAGCCTGTCGGTGGTCAACAGCGCCGCGCCCGGCACCGACCTCGCGCTGCGCAAGACGGCCACCGCCTCGTCGGTCGACGAGGACGACCACCAGCCGGGCAATGTCACCGACGGCGACCAGGGCACCCGCTGGTCCTCGTCCTTCGAGGACGACCAGTGGGTCCAGGTCGACCTCGGCGCCCAAGTCGCCTTCGACCGCGTCGACCTGACGTGGGAACAGGCGTACGCGCGCACGTACGTGGTCCAGGTCTCGGCCGACGGCTCGGCCTGGACCGACGCGAAGTCCGTCGACAACTCCGCGGTCCCGCTGCCCTTCAACGGCGGCGACGCCAGCCTCCAGACCGAGGACTTCAGCGCGGTGACCGCCCGCTACGTTCGGATCAACGGCGGTGCCCGCGCGACCAGTTGGGGCAACTCGCTGTGGACGCTCTCCGTGGTCGACAGCGCCAGGCCCGGCACCGACCTCGCGCTCCACAAGACCGCGAGCGCCTCCTCCGAGGACTCCGGCAGCCCGGCGTCCCACGCCACCGACGGCGACCCGAACTCCCGCTGGTCGTCGGAGTATCTGGACAACCAGTGGATCCAGGTCGACCTCGGCTCGGCCCAGAGCTTCGACCGCGTCGTCATCGTGTGGGAAGCGGCCTACCCGAAGACGTACACGATCCAGGTGTCCGCCGACGCGAAGACCTGGACGGACGTGAAGTCCGTCGACAACACGCCCGAACCGCTGAAGATCAGCGTCAACGGCGTCCGGGTCTTCTGCCGCGGCGGCAACTGGGGCTGGGACGAACTGCTGCGCCGGATGCCCGCCGCGCGGATGGACGCCGCCGTGCGGATGCACCGCGACATGAACTTCACGATGATCCGCAACTGGGTGGCCAGCAGCAACCGCGAGGAGTTCTTCGCCAGTTGCGACGAGCACGGCCTGCTGGTGTGGAACGACTTCCCCAACGCGTGGGGCATGGACCCGCCGGACCACCAGGCGTACAACGACCTGGCGCGCGACACCGTACGGCGCTACCGCGTCCACCCCAGCGTCGTCGTGTGGTGCGGGGCCAACGAGGGCAATCCGCCCGCCGCGATCGACACCGGCATGCGCGACGCCGTCACCTCCGAGGCGCCCGGCGTGATGTACCAGAACAACTCCGCGGGCGGCATCATCACCGGCGGCGGCCCCTACGGATGGGTGGAGCCCGCCCGTTACTACGCGCCGTCCACGTACGGCAGCGGCAGCTTCGGCTTCCACACCGAGATCGGCATGCCGGTGGTGTCCACGGCCGCCAGCATGCGCAATCTCGTCGGCGACGAGCCGGAGTGGCCGGTCGGCGCGGCCTGGTACTACCACGACTGGAGCACACGCGGGAATCAGGCGCCGCAGAACTACCAGGCCGCCATCGAGGCCCGCCTCGACACCGCCACCGGCCTCGACGACTTCGCGCGCAAGGCGCAGTTCGTCAACTACGAGAACACCCGCGCCATGTTCGAGGCGTGGAACGCCAACCTGTGGAAGGACGCCAGCGGCCTGATGCTGTGGATGTCCCACCCGGCGTGGCACAGCACGGTGTGGCAGACCTACGACTACGACTTCGACGTCAACGGCACCTATTACGGGGCCCGCAAGGCGTGCGAGGCGCTGCACGTCCAGGCCGACCCCGACAAGTGGCAGGTCATCGCCGTCAACCACACCCCGCACACGGTCACCGGCGCCCGGGTGACGGCCAACTACTACGACCTCGACGGCCGCCGGCTCGTCCCGGAACAGCGCAAGTTGGTGAACATCGCGCCGTCGTCGTCGGTCACCGCCTTCACCGCCGACCGGATGGACACCCTGCCGTCCTTCCACCTGCTCCGGCTCCGCCTGGAGGACCCGCTCGGCCGCGTGCTGTCCGAGAACACCTACTGGCGCTACCGCGACACCAAGGACATGCGGGCCCTGAACAAGGCCAAGCAGACCCGCCTGTCCACCGACCTCGGCCGCCTCTCCCACTCCGGCGCCCGCCGCAACCTCACCGCCACCGTCCGCAACCGCGGCTCCGCCGTCGCCGCCATGGTCCGGCTGTCGCTCCTCGACGACCACACCGGCGAGCGCGTCCTGCCCACCCTCTACAGCGACAACTACCTCTGGCTGCTGCCCGGCGAGTCCCGCACCCTCACCCTGACCTTCCCCGCCGCCGCCCTCCCCTCCTCCCGCCCCGCCCTGCGCGCCGAGTCCTACACCACCCCCACCACCCTCACCCGCCCCTGACCCCGGGACGCGAGGCGGGCGGCGGCGGGGGAATCCGCAGGTCAGTCCTACCCCCGCCGTCGGCGGACGGCGGGGGACACGGAGAATGGGGGCATGGATTCGGTGGATATACGTTTTTCGCGTGACGAGCTGATCGACCATCTGCGACGGACCCGCATCGCCGGGGACGTCGCCACCCCGCGGCAGGGGAATCTGCGCCACTACAGCGAGCTGGCGAAGGGGAACCGGCGCTTCTGGCTGGGACTGGAGCTGGGGGAGCGGTGGACCGAGGAGACGGTGCTGGCCGTGATGGCCGAGCGCGTCGGCGTGGTGGCCGACCCCGGACACCTCCAGGGTCAGGACACCATCGACGCGCGGCTCACCGTGGAAGGACTCGACCGGATGGCGGCCGTCCTGCGGGAGGCGGCCCGGCAGCGGTGGCGGGTGCTGGTCGCCACCGGGCACCCCGGCGGGCTGCTCGATGTGCACCAGGCCATCGCGCGGGCGCTGCGCGCGGCCGGGGCCACCGTCGTCGCCATTCCCAAGGGCCTGTCCACCACCGAGGGCGACGACGACTCCTACGGCGACGTCCGTCAGTTCGGCAGCGTCGCCGTGCTGGAGGACGGTGCCACCCTGTGGCACACCCACGCGCCGCAGCCGATGTCGGCCATTCTCGACGCGCTGACCGCCGCGGGCGAGCCGCTGCCCGACCTGGTGGTGGCCGACCACGGCTGGGCGGGCCGCGCGGGCCAGCGCGGGATCAGGACCGTCGCCTTCGCCGACTGCAACGATCCGGCGCTCTTCCTCGGCGAGGCGGAGGGCACCATCGCGGTGACCGTCCCGCTCGACGACCACGTGGTGGACCCGCAGGCGTACGAGCCGATGACCGCCTATCTGCTGTCGGAGGCCGGGCTCACCGCCTGAGGCCCGCGCGAGCCCGTACGACGCGCCGGTACGACCGCGCCCCGCCCCGTACGCCCCCGCGGAACGCAGCCGCGTCGCCCCGGCGGGACCCACCGGCCGCCCACGGCCAGTAGGCTTCCCGTGGGTGCCCGAAGCACCGCAGAGACCGCCGCGGACGCCCCGGAACACGGGGCGTCCGCCGTGTGTTACCGCCAAGGAACACGAGGAGGACTGAGATGACCGCTCAGACACAGAAGGCCGTCCTCGCCGGCGGATGCTTCTGGGGCATGCAGGACCTGATCCGACGCCTGCCCGGCGTGACAGACACCCGGGTCGGATACGCGGGCGGCGACGTGCCGAACCCCACGTACCGCAACCACGGCACCCACGCCGAGTCGATCGAGATCACCTACGACCCGGAGCGGACCGACTACCGGGCGCTGCTGGAGTTCTTCTTCCAGATCCACGACCCGAGCACGAAGAACCGCCAGGGCAACGACATGGGCCTCAGCTACCGGTCGGCCATCTTCTACGAGGACGACGAGCAAAAGCGCGTCGCCGAGGACACGATCGCCGACGTCGACGCCTCCGGCCTGTGGCCAGGCAAGGTCGTCACCGAGGTGTCGCCCGCCGGTACCTTCTGGGAGGCCGAGCCCGAGCACCAGGACTACCTGGAGCGCTACCCCGACGGCTACACCTGCCACTACGTACGCCCCGGCTGGCGCCTGCCCGCCCGTACCAAGGACTGACGCCCGGCACGCCCAGCAAACTCAGCAAGCCCGGCGCCGCTGGTTACGGCATCCGGCCTTTCCCCGCCGGCCGTCCGACGCCCCATTGATAGCGTCGGACCGTGGCACATACAGTGCGCGCGGCGACTCGTATCCGGGGAGGCCAGATGTCGGGTTCACCGTCGGGCGGGACGCCGAGGCGCGCCGTGGGGCGAAGGGCTCTGCTGCTCGCGGGCGCCGCCTCCGCGGCGGCGGCCGGCGCCGGATCCCTCGCCTCCGCGGAGCCCGCGCACGCGCGCCCCGGTGGCCCGAGGGCCGAGTGGGTCGGCAGTTGGGCCGGGTCCCCGAACGCCGCGCCGACGGCCGCCGTCGTCCACCTGGAGAACCAGACGGTCCGCCATGTGCTGCATCTGAGCCTCGGCGGCTCCGCGCTCCGGTTACGGCTGACGAACGAATTCGGTGAGAGCGCCGCGTCCATCGGCGAGGTACGGGTCGCCCGCCGCGCGGGAACGCGGGGCACGGCGATCGTCCCGGCCACCGACCGCCGGGTGACGTTCGGCGGCAGCGGTTCCGTCCTGATCCCGGCCGGGGCCCCGGCCGTCAGCGATCCCGTCGACCTGGCCCTGCCCGGCGGCGCCGACCTGGTCGTGAGCCTCTACCTGCCCGAGCGTACGGCCGCCACCAGCCTGCACGCGTACGCCCTCCAGAAGAACGCCGTGGCCGCGGGCAACGTCACCGGCGCGACGACGGTGACGCCGACCGCCGAGCCGCAGGCGGTGTATCTCGTCTCCGGCGTCAGCGTCCGGGCCGGACGGCAGGCGTCCGCGATCGTCGCGCTCGGGGACTCGATCACCGACGGCGGCAAGAGCACCGTCGGCGCCGATCTGCGCTGGCCTGACCAGCTCGCCGCGCGGCTGCGGTCGGCCCGCCCGGCCGCCGACCGCGCGGTGGTGAACGCGGGCATCTCCGGCAACCGCCTGCTGCACGACCCCAATCCGCCCGCGGGCGACCCGGCCGAGGCGTACGCGCTCAACTTCGGACCGAGCGCCCTGCGCCGCTTCGACCGCGACGTGCTCGCCCAGCCCGCGGCGGCGTACGTCATCACCCTGATCGGCGTGAACGACCTCGGCCACCCGGGCACCGTGGCGCCGCTGTCCGAGACGGTGACGGCCGAGCAACTGATCGCCGGGCACGGGCAGTTGGCGGCGCGCGCGCACGCCGCGGGCCTGATCGCCATCGGCGGCACGATCATGCCCTTCAAGGACGACACCTTCGGCTTCTGGAGCCAGGCCAACGGCGAGAAGCGGAACGCCGTCAACGACTGGATCCGCACCAGCGGTGTGTACGACGCCGTGATCGACTTCGCCCGCGTCACCGCCGACCCGGCCGACCCGGACAAGCTGGCCGCCGCGTACAGCAGCGGCGACGGCCTGCACCCGAACGACGCGGGCCACACCGCGATGGCCGCCGCCGTTCCGCTCGACCTGTTCCGCTGAGCCGTCCCCGTACGGCTCGGCGGCCACGGCGCGCGGCGGCAGGACGTCCCCGGCCTCGGCCCTGAGCGACCCGTGCCCGGCACTCCGGCACGGCCGCCCCGGCACGCCACCAAGCCCTCCTGGACGGGTCGCTGACTGGCCGTCGGACGCGCGGCGGTCGGCGCCGAGCCCCGTACTAATACGTATTATCCCTTGACTTCCGGGAATCCGGAAGCCACGATCCCTCACGGCGCCGAGCGTCTCCCGATCGGCCGCGCCGCTCCCGTGGCCGAGTCCTCCCCCCAACCGTGAGGGTGCTCCATGTCCGTTGACCACTCGTCCCGCGGCCTCACCCGTCGCTCCGCCCTGCTGGCCGGTGCCGCGCTGGCCCCCGCGTGGTTCCTCGGCACCGCAGGCGCCGCGCCCAGCCGCGCCGCCGCGGCGACGGCCTCGGACTTCGCGACGGTCCGCACCCAGTGGGGCACCACGCTGATCGGCAGCTACGACGCCTCCGACCAGGTGATCTCCGCCTACGCGCAGGCGATGGCCGACACGGCGAACGGCCTGTGGTCGACGCTGAACACCGCCAACTCCCGCACCTACCTGTGGGCGGACCTGAACAGCTCCACCGTCTCGGCCGTCCAGCGCGACGTGATCGGACGGCTGCGCCAACTCGCCCTCGCCTACGCCTCGCCGGGCTCGTCGCTGGCGGGCAACGCGACGCTCCTGGCGGACCTCACCTCCGCGCTCGACTGGTTCCTCGCCCACAAGTACGGCGTCACCGCGCGGTACGACAACTGGTGGGACTTCGAGATCGGCATACCGCTGGCCCTCAACGACACCTGCGTCGCCCTGTACGGCCACCTCTCGGCGAGCCAGATCTCGACCGCGATGGCCGCGATCACCCGCTACGCGCCCGACCCGACCAAGGTCAACGGCGGGACGGCCACCGGCGCCAACCTCAACTGGAACTGCGCCATCGCGACCGTGCGCGGCGCGCTGAGCCAGGACGCGGCCGTCATCGACAGCGCCATGGCGGCGATCGCACACCTCTTCCCGTACAGCACCGGCGGCGACGGCTTCTACCCCGACGGCGGCTTCATCCAGCACGCGGTCTACGCCTACAACGGCTCCTACGGGGTGTCTCTGCTCCAGTACCTGACCTACCTGCTGGTCACCGTGCAGGGCACCCCGTGGGCGGCGACAACGGACCAGGTGCAGCGCGTCTACACCTGGACGCAGGCGAACTACCGGCCGTGGATCTACCGCGGGGCGTTCATGGACATGGTGCGCGGACGGGCGCTCTCCCGCTTCTACGAGACGGACCACCGTATCGGCCGCCTCACCACCGCCACCCTGCTCCAACTCGCCCGCGTCTTCCCGGCCGACCAGGCGCTCACCGTCCGGTCGCAGGCCAAGGGCTGGATCGGCGCGGACACCTACCAGGACTTCTTCGCCTTCGACGCGGCCCCGCTCGAACAGGTGCGGATCTCGTCCATCGCGCTCGGCCGCGCCGTCGTCGCCGACAGCGCCATCCCGGCGGCGGCGGAGTCCACCATCTCCGTCGTGTCGACCTCGATGGCGCGGATCGTGCACCGGCGGCCCACGTTCGCCTTCGGCATCGCGATGGACAGCACGCGGATCAAGCCGTACGAGTCCGCGAACAACGAGAACCTCCAGGGCTGGTACACCGGCGAGGGCGCCACGTACCTGTATCTGCCCACGCAGCCCGGTCACTGGGTGAACGGGTACTGGCCGGCCGCGGACAAGTACCGGCTGCCCGGGGTCACGCTCGACACCAAGACCCTCGCGCTCGGCGCGAACCGCGGCTCGACCAACACCTGGGCGGGCGGCGCGCTGCTGGACGGGAACGTGGCGGCCGGTATGGGGCTGTCGTTCGCCGTCCAGACCCTCAAGGGCCACAAGTCGTGGTTCTGCGTCGACGACGTCGTCATCTGCCTGGGCGCCGGGATCACCAGCGACGACGGCCATACGATCGAGTCGGTCATCGAGAACCGCAACACCGGCCCCAACGGGCAGGCGAACATCCACGTCGATGGCAACGTTGTCCTGTCCACGCCGAGCAACACGCCGACGGTGGTCCAGCCGCGGTCGATCTTCGTGGACAACCTCGGCGGCTATGTCTTCCCGGTCGGCGGCCACGTCACCCTCCTGCGCCAGGACCGCACCGGCAAGTGGACCGACATGGACCACCGCGGCGTCTACGACGACACCGCCGCGTACACCCGCAGGTTCGTCACCATGTGGGTCGACCACGGCGTGAGCCCGACCGCGGGCAGCTACCGCTACATCCAACTGCCCGCCGCCACCTCGGCCCAGACCTCGGCGTTCGCCGCGTCGAACGACGTGACCGTCGCCTCGAACACCGCCGCGGTGCAGGCCGTCAGCCGCTCCGGCTCCGGCGTGGCCATGGCCAACGTCTGGCAGGCCGGAGCGCCCAAGGCCGCCGGAATCCAGGTCGACAGGACCGCATCGGTCGTCACGCACCGGACGAACGGAACGCTCAGCGTGGCCGTGAGCGACCCGACCCAGCAGCTCACCGGGTCGGTCGTCGTCACCGTCGACGGCGCCGTCTCGGCCGCCACCTCCGTCGACCCCGGGGTGACGGTCCTCGCCACGACACCTGACCTCCGCCTCTCCGTAGCGGTCGCGGGAGCGGCCGGAAAGACCTTCGTCGCACGCTTCACCGTCTGACAGCCGTCGGCCCGGCACCCCGTCGGCCCGTCGGCCCGTCGGCCCGCGAGATAAGGAAGTCGTACATGCGCATGAGGGCTTTAGCAGTGGTGATCGGCATGCTCGTCGCGAGCTACGGCGTGACGTCGGGCTCGGCGCACGCCGCGTCATCGCTCTACGAGGCGGAGAACGCCACCGTCTTCCACGGGACGGTGGACCGCGACCACCTGGGATACACCGGGACCGGCTTCGTCAACACCGCCAACGAGGCGGGCGCGTACGTCGAGTTCAGCGTGAGCGCACCGGCCGCGGGCGGCTTCGCGCTGGCCCTGCGCCCCGCGAACGGGACGGGGGAGGGACGCGCGGGCACCGTCAGCGTCAACGGCACGGTGATCTCCGCACCGGCCTTCGCCGCGACCGCGGACTGGAACACCTGGGCCGTCACCCGGATACCGGTGACGTTGCGGGCGGGAACCAACGCGATCCGCGTGACCGGCGCCACGGCGGGCGGCCTGCCCAACCTCGACTCGCTGACCGTCTCCGACCCGCGGAGCACGGACTGGGCCGACGCACTGGTCGACTCCACCATGGAGCGCTACACCCCCGCGACCGTCGGCGGCTGGAGCTACCCGGTCGCGCTCTACCTGATGGGGCAGTACCAGGTCGCCCGGCACACCGCGGACCCCGCGCGCCGGGCGGCCCTGATCGCGTACATCAAGGCGTGGGCCGACCGCTTCGTGGACGCCTCGGGGCACATCGGTATCACCTTCAACAGCCTGGACAGCATGATGCCGGGTCAGGTGATGATCGCCCTGTACCGCGAGACCGGTGAGGCCAAGTACGGCCTGGCCGCCAAGCAGATCCACGACCGGCTGCTGCCCGGCGCCGGGTACCCGACCACGAGCGACGGCGGCTTCTGGCACGCCAACAGCGCCGACCGGGCCAACCAGCTCTGGTCCGACGGCACCTTCATGGCCGACCCCTTCATGGCGCAGTACGGCAGGTACATCGGCGACAGCGCGCAGTCCTACGACATCGCGGCCAAGCAGCTCGTGGTCTACGCCGGCCATCTGCAACAGGCGAACGGGCTGCTGAAGCACGCCTACGACGCGTCCAAGGCGGCGACCTGGTCCGACCCGACCAGCGGCCTGTCCTCCGAATACTGGTGCCGCGCCGTCGGCTGGTACGGCGTCGCCGCCACCGAGATCCTCGACCTGATCCCGGCCGACCACCCGCTGCGCGCCCAGTTGACCGCGACCGTACGCGATCTGGTGCGCGGCATCGCCGCCTACCAGGACCCGGCCAGCGGGCGGTGGTTCCAGGTCGTGGACAAGGGGAGCAGCGCGGGGAACTGGACCGAGACGTCGTGCTCGGCGATGTTCACCCTGACCGCCGACGCCGCGATCAAGCGCGGATACGTCCCGGCCGCCACGTACCAGGCCACGGTGGACGCCGGAAAGCGCGGCGCATTGGACCGGATCTCCCTGCACAGCGACGGTCTGACGTATCTGACCTCGATCTCGGTCGGCACCAATGTCGGGGACTACGCGTATTACACCGCCCGGTCCCGGGCCACGAACGACTTCCACGGGCTGGGCGCCTTCCTCTACTTCTTCGAGCAGGTCAACGGCTGAAGCCGGCTCCTGCGAGCAGATCCGCGGCGGGGGAGTGGCGGTGGAGTGGCGGTGGAGCGCCGTTCCCGGTTCTGGAACGCTACGACCGTCGGCCCGACAGGCCGACGGCACCGCTCTCCTCGACCCGGTGAAGGAACGACGCCATGACCACCGCCCACCCCATCGCGCTGGAGCCCACCGCGATCCATGTGGCCGACCGCGTCCTCGACGACCTGCGCACCCGTCTCGAACTGACCCGTCCGCCGCTGGACGAGGGGAACGAGGACTGGTCGTACGGCGTCCCGGCCAGCTATCTGCGGGAGTTGGTCGCCTACTGGAAGGACGGCTATGACTGGCGGGCGGCCGAGCGCGCCATCAACGCCTACGAGCACTACCAGGTGGAGGTCTCCGGTGTCCCCGTGCACTTCCTGCGCAAGCCGGGGCGCGGCCCCCGCCCGATCCCGCTGATCCTCACCCACGGCTGGCCGTGGACGTTCTGGCACTGGTCGAAGGTGATCGACCCGCTCGCCGACCCGGCCGCCTTCGGCGGCGACCCCGCCGACGCCTTCGACGTGATCGTGCCGTCCCTGCCCGGGTTCGGTTTCCCCGGCCCGCTCACCGGCTTCCCCGACGTCAACTTCTGGAAGGTCTCCGACCTCTGGCACACCCTGATGACCCGGACCCTGGGATACGAGAAGTACGCCGCCGGGGGCTGCGACATCGGCGGGATCGTCACCAGCCAGCTCGGCCACAAGTACGCCGACGAGCTGTACGGCATCCACATCGGCTCGGGGCTGCCCCTCGACTTCTTCACCGGCCCCCGCGCCTGGGACTTCGCCCGGAACCGGCCCCTCACCGACGACCAGCCCGCCGACATCCGCGCCCGCATCATCGAACAGGACCGCCGCTCGGCGACCCACCTGGTGGCGCACATGCTCGACGGCGCCACCCTGGCCCACGGGCTGAGCGACTCACCCGCGGGACTGCTCGCCTGGCTGCTCGAACGCTGGAACGCCTGGAGCGACAACGGCGGCGACCTCGAATCCGTCTTCACCAAGGACGACCTGCTCACCCACGCCACGATCTACTGGGTCAACAACTCCATCGCCACGTCGATGCGGTACTACGCCAACGCCAACCGCTACCCCTGGACCCCCGCCCACGACCGCACCCCGGCCGTCGAGGCCCCGGTCGGCCTCACCTTCGTGACGTACGAGAACCCGCCCGGCGTTCACTCCGCCGCCGACCGCGTCCAGGCGTTCAAGACGGGGCCGCAGTCCCGCTGGTTCCACCACGTCAACGTGAACGCCCACGACCACGGCGGCCACTTCATACCCTGGGAGAACCCCGACGCCTGGGTCACCGACCTCCGCGGCACCTTCCGCACGCGCAGGCCCTGAGCGCCGGAAGGTCTCTCCCTCACCGTGTGAGCCGTCCGCGGCGGACCGCGAGGTCCGCGGCGACCTCCCGACGATCGAACGGCATGTGCGCACCGGACACTTCGACGTCCTGATCACCCCCAACCGCTGGACCCTGGTCAACCGTTCCGCCGGTCCGCTCATCGACCTGGCGGTGTCGATGAACGCCGGGGTCGTCAACGCCGCCGTGCCCGGTGGCCAGATCCTGGCGACCGGCGTCGGCGGCTCGCGGCGGTGCCCCTACCGCGAGAGGCCGAACTGCGCCCCGGCGACGCCGACTTCGGGGTCAAGCCCGCCGACCCGCGTGACAGCGTCGCCGTACTCCGGGTCATCCAGACCGCCCGGCACACGGCATCCGCCGACGCGGGACCGGCCCGCGTCGGCGCCGCGCCGCCGGACGGATGAGTCCTTCTCCCGGCGGCCGGTAGCCCGGGATCCGTCACGCGGCCGGGTGGTCGTACCGGCGGAGGCGGCGGGCTCGGTAGGACTCGCGGGTGGCGGCCAGGAGGCCGAGTTCGTGGCGGACGACCTGGCCGAGGCGGCGGCAGAATTCCTTGGGTTCGTCGGCCGCGTCGGGACGTTCCGGCACGATCCGGTCCACGATGCCCTCGGCGAGCAGGTCGGTGGCGCGGACGCGCTGGTGTCTGGCCATCTCGTCGGCCCGGTCGATGGTCCTGTGCATGATCACCGAGGCGCCCTCGGGCGGCAGCGGGGAGAGCCAGGCGTGCTCGGCGGCGATCACGCGGTTCGCGGGCAGCATGGCCAGGGCCGCGCCGCCGCAGCCCTGGCCGAGCAGGATCGTCAGCGACGGCGCTTCCAGGGCGAGCAGGTCGGCGAGCGAGCGGGCGATCTCGGCGGCGAGGCCGCCTTCTTCCGCGGCGGCCGAGAGCGCGGCGCCCGGGGTGTCGATGACATTGACCAGGGGGAGCTGGAGCTGGCTGGCGAGTTGCATGCCCCGGCGCGCCACGCGCAGCGAGCGCGGGCCGAGCGGCCCGATCTCGCTCTGCCCGTGCCGGTCCTGGCCGAGTACGACGCAGGACGCCGAGCCGAACCGCGCCAGGGCCAGCAGCACGCCGGGATCGGCCTCGCCCTCACCGGTGCCGTTGAGGGTGATCACATCGGTGGCGGCGTGTTCCAGGAAGGCGCGGACGCCGGGCCGGTCGGGCCTGCGGGTGCGCTGGATGGACGTCCAGGCGTCGGACGGCTCAGCCGGTGCGAAGCGCGGCTCCGGTACGGCGGAGGGCCGTCCCGCCATCACGATGGTGAGCGCCCGGTCCAGGATCTCGGGCAGCTTCTCCGGCGCCACCACGTCGTCGACGATGCCGTGGGCGTACAGATTCTCGGCCGTCTGGACCCCCTCGGGGAACGCCTCGCCGTGCAGCGCCTCGTAGACCCGCGGTCCCAGGAAACCCAGCAGGGCGCCCGGCTCCGCGATGGTGAGGTGACCGAGCGATCCCCAGGAGGCGAGGACTCCGCCGGTGGTCGGGTCGCGCAGATAGACCAGATACGGCAGTCCCGCCGCCTTGTGGCGGATGACGGCGCCGCAGATCGTCACCATGCGTACGAAGGCCGGGGTCCCCTCCTGCATCCGGGTGCCGCCCGATGCGGGGGCGGCCAGCATCGGCAGCCCCTCACGGGTCGCCCGCTCGATCGCCGACGTCAGCCGCGCCGCCGCGGCGCGTCCGATCGAACCCGCCAGGAACCGGAACTCGCTGGCGGCGACCGCCACCCGACGACCGCGGATCAGCCCCTCGCCGGTGATGACCGACTCGTCGGTGTCCGCGCGCCGCGCCGCGGTGTCGAGCTGCGCCGCGTAGTCGCCGTCGGCGTCCGCCCGGTCCACCGGGGTGTCCCAACTGCGGAAGGAGCCGTCGTCGACGATGCCGCGCAGCAGTTCCAGCGCGCCGGGCCGGGTACGGGGGTCAGGCATCGGCGGACGCCTCCGCGGCGGGCTTCCCCGCGACCGGTTCCCGCTCGGCGGCCACCCCGGTCCCCTGCCCCGACTCCGGTCCCGACTCCGTGTCGGTCTCGGTTTGGGTCTCACCGGTGCCCGCGTGCCCGAGATAGGACTCCAACAGTGCGGAGCGGTCATTGAGTTCGGCCGCGGTGCCCTCCACCACCACCCGCCCGGACAGCAGCACCACGCCCTTGTCGCAGACGCTCAGCCCGATCGACGCGTTCTGTTCGACCAGGAGGATCGGCATCTCCCGCTTGACCTGGGCCAGCGCCTGGTACACGGCCTTGACCACGATCGGCGCGAGGCCGAGCGACGGCTCGTCGAGCATCAACAGCCGCGGCGAGGCCAGCAGCGCCCGCCCGATCGCCACCATCTGCTGCTCGCCGCCGGACAGCGCCCAGCCCAGCCGCTTGCGCAGCGGTTTGAGCGCGGGGAACAGGTCGTAGACGTCGTCGAGGCCGAACGCTCCGGGCCGCTTCGCGCGGGCGGTCATCCCGACCAGCAGATTGTCGTTCACCGTCAGCGTGCCGAAGACGTGGCGCCCCTCGGGAACGTGGATCAGACCGCGTCTGGCCAGTTCCTCGGGCGCGGTCCTCGTCACATCCTCGCCGTCGAAGCGGATGGTCCCCGAGCAGGGGATCAGCCGTGACACCGCTCGCAGGGCGGAGGTCTTGCCCGCGCCGTTCGCACCGAGCAGGGCCAGCGCCTCGCCCGCGCCGACGCTCAGATCGGCGCCGACGACCGCCTCGGTCGTCCCGTACGTGACCCGCAGGTCCTTGACCTCAAGCATCGATCGTCACCTGTCCCAAGTAGGCGTCCACGACCTTCGGATTCGCCCAGACCTCGGTGGGGTCGCCCTCCGCGATCTGCCGGCCGAGCTCCAGGACGACCATCCGGTGGCACAGCTCCTCCAGGAAGTCGATCTTGTGCTCCACGACCAGCAGCGCGGGGCCGTCCTGCTCCCGCCAGCGGGTCAGCAGTTCGACCAGCCCCTTGGTCTCGACGTCGTTGAGCCCGGCGGCGGGCTCGTCCAGCAACAGCGTCCTGGGCTTTCCCGCGTAGGTGCGGGCGAACTCCAGCCTGCGCCGCTGCCCGTACGACAAGGCGCCCGCCGGCCGGGTCGCCTCGTTCTCCAGACCGGTGAACCGCAGTGCCTCGTACGCCAGATCCCAGTGCTCGTGCTCGCGCCGCATCATCGACGGGCGGCGGAACCAGGTGGGCAGCAGCGACCGTACCCGCCAGTCCCGCAAGCCGATCAGCACGTTCTCCAGGCAGGTCAGTTCGTCGTGCACCTGCGGGGTCTGGAAGGTGCGCAGGACACCGAAACGGGACAGCCGCCCCGGGTGGCCGAGCCGCACGGCGGTGCCGTCGACGCTGACCGTGCCGGTCGCCTTGACCAGACCGGTCAACGCGTTGATGAAGGTCGACTTGCCGGAACCGTTGGGCCCGATCAGCCCGACCACCTCGTGGTCCTCTACCGTCAGCGACAGCCCGTCGACGGCGATGACGCCACCGAATCTGACTCCGATGTCCTTGGCCTCAAGCACGGGCCTTCCACCTCCGTTGGATCGTCTCGCGCAGACCCGCGATGCCCTTGGGGAACGCCACGACGATGAGCAGCACCGCGAGGCCGTAGACGAAGTCGGAGTACTTCTGCATCGAGCGCAGATACTCCGGCAGGTACGTGAGTACCGCCGCGCCGATCAGCGGTCCGTAGATCGACCGCGATCCGCCGAGCAGCAGCATCAGCAGGACCAGCAGGGCGACGTCGACGTCGAACGCCTCGAGACCCACATAGCCGGAGTTGTGGGCGTACAGCGAACCGGCCGTGCCCATCATCGCGGAACCGACGGTGAAGGCCGCCAGTTGCAGCAGCTTCGGCCGCAGGCCCACGACCGCCGCCACCGGCCCGTGGTCGCGGGCGAGTTGCAGATCGCGGTAGGCGGGGGAGCGCAGGAACCAGATGGTGAGCAGCAGGAACAGCGCCAGCACACCGAGCATCAGGTAGTAGCGGTCGGCCTGCGACTCCAGCTCGATGCCGAAGAAGCTCGGTACGGCGATGTCGGAGACACCGGCGAAGCCGCCGGTGAAGCTCGTCCACTGGCGGAACAGGATGATCAGCAACCCGCCGCACGCCATGGTCGCGATGGCGAAGAAGATCATCGAACAACGGGCGAAGACGATCCGCATCAGCGCGCCGAGCGCGGCGCAGGCGAAGGTCGCGCCGACCAGCCCCGACCAGAATCCGCCCGCGTGGTTGGCCACCCAGATCGACACGTAGGCGCCGGTCGCGTAGACGCCGTAGGTGGCGAAGGTGAAGGAGCCGCCGAGCGAGAAGCACCAGAAGAAGCCCAGCGTCATGATCGCGTAGATCATGGTGGTGTTCATGATGCCGTCGCTGTACTCGTCCCCGCCGTAGACGTACGGCGCGATCAGCCCGAGCACCACGACCGCGGCAAGGGTCGGGAACTGACGCCCGCGGAAGACCGGGGGCGCGAATCTCAGCGCGGCCGAGAGTCGGTCCTGATCGGGGAGCAGGGGCGCCTGTCTGACATCAGTACCGGACACCGGACACCATCCTCACCAGGCCTTGGGGTCGGACCGCGAGCACGGCGACCAGGATCAGGAACGGGTAGGCGTCGGTGAAGTCGGGCGAGAGATAGCCGCCGAGCAACGCCTGGGCCACCGCGATGAACAGGGCGGCCGTGGCCGTGCCTCCCAGCCGCTCGCCGCCGAGGACGACGGCCGCGAAGGCGCTCAGCAGCAGACCGAAGCCGAGCGTCGGAGTGACCGAGATCGTCGGGCCGATGAGCACACCCGCGAGTCCGGCGAGCGCGGCCGAAAGCCCGAAGATCACGGGGGACAGGCGCTTGACCCTGATGCCCTGGAGCAGCGCCGCCTCGCGGTCGGCGGCGAGCGCCCTGACCTGGCGGCCGACCGACGACCGCTGGAACATCAGGTAGAGGCCGGCGCCGACCAGGACGGTCACCCCCACGGTGAGGAAGGCCTGTCGCGGGATGCTGGCACCGAACACGTCGACCGTCTTCGTGCCGAACGGCGACACGAGATTGCGCGGGTCGGTGCCCTGCCACAGGATGATCGCGGACCTGATGGCGAGGCCCAGCGCGAAGGTCGAGATGACGATGGTGAGCGGACTTCGGTTCCTGATCGGCGCGTAGCCGACGCGTTCGAGCACCACGCCCGCCGCGAACAGCAGGACCAGCATCAGCAGGAACATCGGCAGTTGGCCGAAGCCGTGCATGCCGACCAGCCAGAAGCCGACGTAGGCGCCGAGGGTCATGAGGTCGCCCTGGGCGAAGTTCACCACCCCGGTGGCGTTCTGCAGCAGGACGATGCCGAGTGCGATCAGCGCGTAGATCGCGCCTTGGGCGATGCCGCTGGACAGGATCGAGACGAATCTATCCATCGAGCTGACTTCCCGATTCGTGAGAGGCGGTTCCAGATCAGCCCGTGGCCGGGTCGCTGGACTGTGCGGGGATGCGGGACAGTTCGGGGACGCGGGGGTGAGAGCGGACGAGGCGATGCGGAACGCGGGCGGGCCGTGAGCCGCGGGCCGTTCAGAAGTCCGTGGGGAGGCGGGTCTCCAGCTTGGCCAGGGTGGGCGTGCCGCCGGCCCACGACAGCACCGGGACGTTCTGGAAGAGATTGTTCTTGTCGTCGGCCTTCAGGGAGCCGCACACGCCGTCGTACGCGGTGGTCCGCAGCTCGTCGGCGATCTTGCCGCCGTCGGTGGAACCGGCCTTCTCGATGGCGTTCTTGAGCAGGTACACCGCGTCGAAGTTGCCCGGCACCAGATAGTCCGCGGGCGTCCTGCCGTACGCCTTGGTGTAGTCGGCGACGAACCGCTCGGACGCCTTCGTGCCGAGCACGCTCGCCCCGCAGTTGGAGACGTTGAGGACGCGCTCGGTGGCCAGGGACTTGGGCAGCAGCCCGTTGACGATCGCCGAACCGACGGTGAAGGTCATGATCGGCACGTCGACGTTGTTCTGGGCGGCCTGCTTGACGATCAGCGCGTCGGTGGTGGCGTATCCCCACTCCCAGATCGCACCGGCCTTGCGGGCGGCCAGTACCGGCTCGGTCAGATCGGTGACCGACGGCGGGACCGACCGCTGGGTCGTCTTGACGCCCTTGCTCCGCGCGTTGTCGACGACCTTCTCCGCGCCCTCGGTCGGGGCGGCGTCCTCGGTGTGCACCATCAGGATCGACTTCACGCCCAGTTCGTCGATCAGATAGTTGTTGGCTGCCTCGGCGTACTGCGTCGTCGTCGGGCCCAGCCGGAACGCCCGGTCGTACTTGAGGTTCTTGGCGGAGGTCAGCGAACCCAGAGTGCCGTGGATGACCGGGATGCCCGCGCCCTTGATGGTGAGGATGGACGCCTTGAGGCCGGAGGAGACGCCGTAGCCGATCAGGGCGACGGGGTGGTACTTGATGGCGAGGCTGGTGGCCCGGCGCGCGCCCTCGGGGGTGATGTCGGTGTCGAAGGTCTTGAACTCGACCTTGCGGCCCTCGATGCCGCCGTTCGCGTTGATCTGGCTGATCGCCAGCTTCAGGGCGTCCGTCGACCCCTTGACGGCGTTGGGCCCACTGAGGATGCCCAGATACGCGATCCGGATCGGGCCGTTGGAGCCGGAGGAGACGCTGCCTCCGCCGGGCGCGCAGGCGACGGCGGACAGGCCGAGCAGTGCGGCGACGGCGGACCGGCCCAGTGAGTTCTTCATGAGGACTCCTTCGGCGTCAGTCGATGGACGTCAGGAACTGAACCTGCGGGGGATTGCCCGTGACGTCCATGGACTCGGTCATGTCGAGCTTCCCCGTCGTGGTGGCCTCGCCGAGCAGGGCCGCCGCGCCGGCCGGATCGATGCCTTCACCGAGTTCGTAGACGGCCAGGCAGCGGGCGTCGTCGTCGGCGAGCGCCAGCCGGTACCTGCGAACCCCGGTCACCGGTAGCAGCGCGCGGACCTGAGGGATGTGCACCTCGTCGTACCAGCGCTGGAAAACGTCCTCGGAACCCGGCCGCGGACTGGACCAGGCGAGCATCACGGTGCGGGACATCAGAACCTCCGCGATAGTTCGATATGTATCAACGGGTAGTTAAGGGCTGGATCGACGCCACGTCAAGGGTTCGCGCGCAGGGACACTTTCCGGCCACCGCCCGTGGCCCGCGCCTTGCTCCCGTGCCCGCCCCATCCGTCACTCCAGGGACTCGACGAAGCCCCGAAGCTGCCTGATGGACCCGCACTCCACGACGCGCTCGCAGGACGGCGCGTACGCGCCGATCACCGAATCCCCGCTGTCCCAGGCCGCCTTGGGCTCCGGATTCAGCCAGTACACATGCCCCGCGCGCGCGGCCACCGCGGCCAGCGCCTCGGCGCGCGGCTCGTGATAGTTCGATCGCGCGTCGCCCAGAATCAGTACCGTGCTGCGGTTGCTCAGCTGCCCGGCGACCGTGTCGCGGAACGCCTCGAGCGCGTGCCCGTAGTCCGACCTGCCGTCCAGCCAGACCCCGCTCGCCCTGGTGTTGATCTCCCGGGTCGCCGCCGCGATGTCCTGGGCGGCGGCGAACACGTCGGTCACCTCGTCCACGCCGTCGACGAACACGAAGGACCGTACCGCCGCGAATTCGGTCCGCAGCGCGTACGCCAGTTGCAGCGTGAAAGTGGCGAAGGCCGCGACAGAACCCGAGATGTCGGCCAGGACGACCAGTTGCGGCTTGGCCGGGCGGCGCGGCCGGAACACCGGGTCCACCGCGACGCCGCCGGTCGACATCGAGCCCCGGATCGTCCGGCGGAAGTCCAGCACCCCGCGCGACCGCCGCCGGCGTTTGGACTGGAGCCGCGCCGCGAGCTTGCGAGCCAGGGGCTGCACCACCACCCGCAACGTCGCCGCGTCACGCTGCGACGCCTGGAGGAACCGCATGTCGTCCGGCAGCGGCTCGCGCAGCGTCGCCGCCACCGCGTCGGCGCCCCGGTCGGCCACCAGCCGGCGCCGGATCTCGGCCTCGGCCTCGCGCTGCACCCGCTGCACGCCTTCCTCGGCCCGCTCGTGCGACAGCCGCCTGTCGAGCGCCCCGGTCGGCCCGTCGCGCATCGCCTCGGAATCGGCGCCGGTCAGTGCGACGAGCAGCGCGTCGGTGCCGATCGCCCGCATCGTACGGAGCTGGTAGAGCGTGCCCGCGACCGGCCGTCCCGGCTCGAAACCGGCGTGCCGTACGACGAATTGGCGGACGATCAGCCGCAGCAGGACACCGTCCGTACGCCGCACGGCCGAGACCAGCGCCGCCCGCAGCGCCTCGTCGTCCAGCGAGCCGAGCGCGTCCGATTCGCCGCCGGACGCACCGTCCGACCCCGCGCCGCGCGGCCCGGCCGACTCCGGCCGGTCGGAGAAGTACACGTCGAAGACCAGGTCGAAGGTCGCGTCGTGTGCGAAGTCCTTGATCAGCGCGGTCCGCAGGGCCGCGCGCACCGCCTCGCGGTCGAGCAGGTCGACCTCCGCGAGGGTGCGGGCCGCGTCCACGTGCTCCGACATCGCGACCGCGATGCCGGTCGCCCGCAGTTCGCGGACCAGTCCTTCCAGCACGTTCAGCATCGGCCGTACCTCCCCCTTCGGACATTTCCCTGGACTTCCCCCTGGCCCGGCGGGACTTCGGGACGTAGCCTCGCGCCGTGTCCACATCGCGCGTACTGCTGGTCCACGGCCTCGGTTCGACCTTCGAGCAGAACTGGCAGCGGCCGGGCTGGACCGACGTCCTCGAAGCCGACGGCCTGACGCCGCTGCCGGTCCGGCTGCCCGGACACGGCGGTTCCCCGCTCGACCACTCCGGCGCCGACGCGGTGCTGTCCGCGGCCGGGCCCGCGCCCGCAGGTGTGGCGGCCGTGGGCTTCTCGGCCGGGGCGCTGGCCGTCCTGTCCGCGGCCGTCGCCGCCCCCGGCCGCTTCTCCCGGATCGTCCTGCTCGGCATCGGCGACCATGTGCTGACGCCCGCGCCCGACGCGGTCGCGCCGCTGGTCGCCGCGCTGCGCGGACCGGGCGAGCCCGCGGATGTGCGCGGCCGTACCTTCTGGCGGCTGATCGGACACAGTGGCAACGACCGCGGGAAGGTCGCCTCCTTCCTGGAGTCGGCGCCGCTCGGCGTGGACCGCGCGCGGTTGCGGGACGTACGGTGCCCGGTCCTGGTGGTCGTCGGCGAGCGCGACGAGGCGATGCCCGCCGACGCCCTGGTCGCGGCGCTGCCCGACGCGCGGCTGGTGACCCTGCCGAGGGTCGATCACTTCGCGACCGTCTCCGCGCTGGGTGCCTTCGAGGCCGTGACGCATTTCCTCACCGCCTAGGCGGGGCGGCGGTCGAGTTCGGCGGTGACCAGCTCGATGTCGGTGAGGTTCTTGAGCAGCACATTGAGCCCGCTCAGCACGACATCGGCGTCCACGTCGTCGACGCCCAGCTCCACCAGGGTCCTTGCCCAGTCCAGGGTCTCGGAGACGGACGGCCTCTTGCGCAGTTCGAGCTGCCGCAGCGAGCGCACCACCTCGGCGACCTGCCGGGCCACGGCGTCCGCGATGCCGGGCACATGGGACCGTACGATCTCCCGCTCGCGCTCGGCGCTCGGATAGCCGATGTGCAGGAACAGGCACCGGCGCTTGAGCGCCTCCGACAGCTCACGGCTGTTGTTGGAAGTGAGGAAGACCCGCGGGTGGGTGCGGGCCCTGACCGTGCCGAGTTCGGGGATCGAGATCTGGTACTCAGACAGGACCTCGAGCAGCAGCGCCTCCGTCTCCACGTCCAGCCGGTCGACCTCGTCGATCAGCAGGACCACCCGTTCCTCGCTGCGGATCGCGGCCAGCAGCGGGCGCTCCAGCAGGAAGCGCTCACCGAAGATGTCCTCCTCCAGGGCGTCCCAGTCAGCCCCGCCGGTGCCGCCGCTCGCACCCCCGCCCGCCTGGATCCGCAGCAACTGCTTGCGGTAGTCCCACTCGTACAGGGCCTTCGACTCGTCCAAGCCCTCGTAGCACTGGAGCCGGATCAGCCGGGCGCCGTCGGCCTGGGCCACGGCCTTGGCGAGCGCCGTCTTGCCGGTGCCCGCCGGACCCTCGATGAGGAGGGGCTTGTCGATCCGGTCGGCGAGGTGGACGGCGCTGACCGTCCGGGCGTTCGGCAGGTACCCGGCGCCGCGCAGCGCGGCATCGAGCAGCGCGGGCGCGGCCGTTGGGGATGAGGCGTCCTCGGGGATGTCCATGCCGTGGTCCCTTCGATCGATACTTTTCGGTTTCTAAAACTATTTTCCTCCGAACCTCGGGGTCAAGCGCCCCTGAAGAGGGTTGACGACACCTTTTCGCCGATATACTTTCATGAGCATCGAATGACTCGGCCCGAGGAGGCCCTGGGCCGGAGCCCGTTGAGGAGTTCCATGCCGAAGATCGTCGCGCTTGTGAAACACACCCCGGATCTGGCGAGTGACCGGGCGTACGCCGATGACCTGACCGTCGACCGCGAGGGAACGGAGAGCCACCTCTCCGAACTCGACGAGTACACCGCCGAACAGGCGATCGTCCTGTCCGAGACTCTGCCCGACACCGAGATCACCTATCTGACCGTCGGCCCCGACGGAGCCGACGACTCCTTGCGCAAGGCGCTCGCCATGGGCGGCGACCGGGGTATCCACGTCCTGGACGACGGCCTGCACGGCTCGGACGCCGCGGCCACCGCCCGTACGCTCGTCGCCGCGCTGGCCCGGCTCGACTACGACCTCGTGCTGTGCGGCATGTCCTCCACGGACGGTGCGATGGGCGTACTGCCCGCGATGCTCGCCGAGCATCTCGGACTGCCGCAGATGACCTACGCCAACAGCCTGACCTGCGACGGCGGCACCGTCGGCGGCGTCCGCGAGACGGACCTGGGCACCGAGGAACTGGTCTGCGCGCTGCCCGCCGTGGTCAGCGTCACCGACCGCACGGGCGAGGCCCGTTACCCCTCCTTCAAGGGGATCATGGCCGCCAAGAAGAAGCCGGTCGAGACCTGGTCGCTGGACGACCTCGGCCTGGCCGCCGACTCCGTCGGCGCCGCCGGGTCGCGCACCGCGGTGCGCACGGCGACCCGGCGCCCCCCGCGGCAGGGCGGCGAGCAGGTCAAGGACGAAGGCGACGGCGGCGCCGTGCTCGCCGACTACCTCGTCCGCCACAAGTTCATCTGAGGAGCACCGATGCCCGCCGTACTCGTCCTGACCGAAGGCCGGACCGCGAGTCTGCCGAAGTCCGCCGCAGAACTGATCACCCTCGCCCGCCGGATCGGCGACCCCTGGGTCGTCTCCTTCGGCGACCTGGCACCCGAGGAGTACGCCCGTTTCGGTGCCACCCGGGTCACGGTCGTCGACGACCGGGAGGCCGCCGACCACCCGGTGGTCCCCAAGGTGGACACGGTCGCCGCCCTGCTGGCCGAGCAGGCGCAGCCGCCCGCGGCGGTCCTCACCGCCGGTTCGACCGAGATGCGTGAGGTCGCCGCCCGCCTCGCGGTCAGGACCGGCTCGGGTGTCATCACCGACGCCGTCGACGTCCGGCCGGACGAGGACGGCCGGGTGGTCGCCACCCAGTCCGTCTTCGCGGCCGGCTTCCTGGTCACCTGCGATGTCACCGCCGGAATCCCGCTCATCGTGGTCAAGGCCAACGCTGTCGCGCCCGAGGAGGCGCCCGCCGTGCCCGAGATCGAACGGCGCACCGCCGTCGTCAGCGACCTGGCCCGCGCCGTGCGCGTCACCGCCCGCACCCCGCGCGAGGCGTCCGGTCGTCCCGAACTGACCGACGCCTCCGTCGTGGTGAGCGGCGGACGCGGCCTCGGCGGCCCCGACGCCTTCGCCGTCGTCGAGCGGCTGGCCGACCAGCTCGGCGGCGCGGTCGGCGCCTCACGCGCCGCCGTCGACGCGGGCTGGTATCCCCACACCTACCAGGTGGGACAGACCGGCAGCACCGTGTCCCCCGAGCTGTATCTGGCCGTCGGCATCTCCGGCGCGATCCAGCACCGGGCCGGCATGCAGACCTCCAAGACCATCGTCGCGGTCAACAAGGACCCCGACGCGCCCATCTTCGACCTCGCCGACTTCGGCATCGTCGGCGACCTCCACGAGGTCGTGCCCGCCCTGTCCGACGACATCGAGCGCCGTCGCGCTTGACCCCGACCGTCCCGGAGAATCCCCATGGATGTGGATCTGACGGCCGATCAACGGCTGTTCCGTTCGACCACCCGCGACTACCTGGAGAAAACCGCGCCGCTCAGCCGCGTACGGGAACTGGGCGAGGCGTCGGTCGGCTTCGACCGCGACTGGTGGCGACAGGGCGCCGAACTCGGCTGGACGGCGATGCTGGTACCCGAGGACCTCGGCGGTGGCAGCGTCTCCGGTTCGCCGACGGCCGACCTCGCCATCGTCGCCGAGGAGGCGGGACGCGCCTGCGCGCCGGGCCCGCTCATCACCACCAGCGCCGTACTGACCGGCCTGGTCCGGGCCGGTGCGGCGTTCGCCGACCCGGTCGGGCGGATCGTCGCCGGTGAGAGCGTCGCCGCCTGGGCGGTGTACGAACCCGGCCACGGCTGGGACCCGGCGCCGCCCGGCACCCGCGCGGAGTCCGACGGCGACGGCTATCTGCTGACCGGCGTGAAGGACCGGGTCGAGTCCGCGGACCAGGCCGACCTGTTCCTGGTCACGGCGCGGGGGCCGGACGGCCCGCTCCAGGTGCTCGTCCCGGCCGACGCCCCCGGCGTCACCGTGACCCCCGCCTGGACCCTGGATCTGGTCCGCCGGACCGCTCAGATCACCTTCGACCACGTACGGGTGGCCGCCGACGCCGTCGTCCAGCGCGGCACGGCCGCCGCCGACGCGGTGGAGGCACAGCTCGCGGTCGCTGCCGTGCTCGCCGCCGCCGAGATGACCGGAGCCGTCGAGCGCACCTTCGACTTCACCGTCCAGTGGATGTTCGACCGCTACAGCTTCGGCCGCCCGCTCGCCTCCTACCAGGCGCTCAAGCACCGGATGGCCGACAACAAGACCTGGATCGAGGCGTGCCACGCGACCACGTCCGGCGCGGCCCGCGCGGTCGACGACGACCCCGCGCGCGCCGCGGAGGCCGTCAGCGTCGCCAAGTCGTACGTCGGCGCGAAGGCCCCGGTCATCATCCAGGACTGCGTCCAACTGCACGGCGGAATCGGCGTGACCTGGGAGCACGACCTCCACCTCTACCTGCGGCGGGTGACCTTCGACCGGGCCCTGTACGGGACGCCCGAGGAACACCGGCGCCGCATCACCGACCTGTTGGAGAGGAGAGCCGCATGAGCGCCGGTACGAGCGCGGGCCCCGGGGCCGCGAGCCCGCTGGACCTGGAACCCGTCGACAGCTTCCGCGACCGCGCCCGCCGATGGCTGAAGGACAACCTCCCGCCGGCGCCCGCCGCCCACCCCGGGGGGGACGACGACGCCCTGTGGGCGCGAGCCCGCGTCCTGCAGAAACTGCTCTACGAGGGCGGCTTCGCGGGCATCTGCTTCCCCAAGGAGTACGGCGGTCTCGGCCTGACCCCCGCGCACCAGCGGGCCTTCACCGAGGAGTCGGCCGGCTACGAGATGCCGCTGGTGCTCAATGTGCCCACCTTCTCGATCTGCGCACCCACCATCCTCGACATGGGCAGCGAGGCCCAGAAGCGGCAGCACCTCCCGGCGGTGATCCGCGGCGACGAGGTACTGGTGCAGTTCCTGTCCGAGCCCAAGGGCGGCTCCGACCTCGCGGGACTGATCACCAAGGCCGACCGCGACGGCGACGAGTGGATCCTCAACGGCTCGAAGATCTGGAGCTCCGGCGCCTACGCGGCCGACTACGCGCTCTGCCTGGCCAGGACCGACTGGGACGCGCCCAAGCACCGCGGCCTGACGATGTTCCTGATGCCCGTGCACGCCAAGGGCGTCACGATCAACCGGATCAAGCAGGTCAACGGTTCGACGGAATTCTGCGAGGAGTTCTTCGACGACGTCGTGCTGCCGGCCGACGCCGTCGTCGGCGAGGTCAACGGCGGCTGGTCGACCGCCTCCCGCCAGCTCTTCCACGAACGCAACGCGGTCGGCGGCGGATCCCCGTACGTCAGCGGCGCCGGGCCCAGGATGGGCGGGTCCCCGGCCGACTTCCTCGACCTCGCGCGCAGGACCGGCCAGCTCGACGACCCGCGGGTCCGCGAACAGATCGGCGAGGCGCGGGCCATGAAGGTCGTGCAGGAACAGCTCATCGGCCGGATCACCCACGCGATCGGCACAGGCGAGATGGAGGCGCCCGCCGGATCGATCATCCGGCTCTTCCACGCCGAGACCGACTGGCTCGAGTCGGACATCGGCGTGCGGATCGCCGGGGCCACCGGCGTGACCGGCGGCCCGGACGGCGAACAGGGCCTCGGCTCCTTCGGCCAGCACTCGCTCTTCCGCCAGGGCGCCAGCCTCGGCGGCGGAAGCACCGAGATGTCCCGCAACATCATCAGCGAACGCCTGCTGAAGATGCCGCGCGAATTCGCCGCGGACCGGGACGTGCCCTTCAACCAGGTCAAGCAGGGCCGCGGACAGGGGGGCGCGTGAACCCGTTCGAACTCAGACGGCAGGACTACTCCCTCGACGCGGACCAGACGGCGGTACGTGACGCCTTCGCCGGGTTCTTCACCAAGGAGTGCCCCACCGGCGTCGTCCGCGCCGCGGAACCCCTCGGTCACGACCCCGCGCTGTGGACCAGACTCGCCGCGATGGGCGCGACCTCGATGGCCCTGCCCGAGTCGGCGGGCGGCGACGGCGCGGGCATCGTCGAACTGGCCCTGGTCGCCGAGGAGATGGGCCGTACGCTCGCGCCGGTGCCGCTGATCGAGCACGTGGTCGCCGCCCGGCTGCTCGCGGCGACGGGCGCCCCCGAGGCCCGAGAGCTGATCGCGGGCGCCGTCGACGGAAGCCGCCTGCTGGCCCTGACGCTCGCGCCGGTCACCGGCCCGCGCCTGGTGTCCAGCGCGGCGGTCGCCGACACGGTCGTCGCGGTCGACGCGGACCAGCTGGTCGTCCTGACCGCGCGTGAACCGCGCCCGCACGTCCCCAACCAGGGCGCCCTGCCGTATGCCTGGGTCGACCCGGCCGATACGGCGACGCAGACCCGTACGGTGATCCCTACCTCCGCGGGGCCCGCGCTGTTCGACCGCGCCGCCCGGGAACTGAAGACGCTCACCGCCGCCGCGCTGATCGGGCTCACCGAAGGGGCGCTCGCGCTCGCCCTGGACTTCGTCAGGACCCGGCGCACCATGGGCGTCGTCATCGCGACCCTGCAAGGCGTCTCCTTCCCGCTCGCCGACGTGGCGATCGGCATCGCGGGCGGTCGCAACCTCCACCGCCGCGCCGCATGGTTCCTCGACCACGAGCCCGACGCGGAGACCGGGCTCCAGGCCGCCGCGTTCGCCTACGCCGCGCAGGTCGCCACCCACGGCGCGACCACCGCGCAGCACGCCCAGGGCGGACTCGGCTTCACCGTCGAGGCCGACGCCAGCTTGTACTTCCTGCGCGCCAAGGGCTGGGCGCTCAGCGGCGGCGACCTGCAGAGCGACATCCGGACGGTCGGTGAGCTGCGGCTCGGCGCCGCCCCGGCGGGACCGAACTGACCGAGCCCGAACCGACGCGAACACGGGGGAGAAAGGAGGGACCGTGGACTTCAGCACCATCGAACTCGACGACGCGCACCGCGCCCTGCGACAGGAGGCGAGGGCCTTCGTGCGGGAGCAGTTCACCGAGGAGGTGTACGAGCAGGAGCACAGGACCGGGGACGGCTTCAACGAGAAGGTCCACCTCGCCATGGGGGAGCGCGGCTGGATCCTGCCGACCTGGCCGGTCGAGCGCGGCGGCGCGGGCCTCGACGCGCTCGGCGCCCGCGTCCTGGAGCTGGAACTGGCCAAGGCCCATGTGCCCTGGGTGACCCTCGGCACCACGCGGCTGGTGCTCTCCGCGGTGGAGCGGCACGCCTCGGACGCCATCCGCGACGACGTCATCGCCGAGGTGGCCGCCGGCCGGGTGCGCTTCTGCCTGGGCTACACCGAGCCCGACGGCGGCTCCGACATCGCCGCCGCCAAGACCCGCGCGGTACGGGACGGCGCGGAGTGGACGGTCAACGGTTCGAAGATCTTCACGACCGGCGCGCACAACTGCCAGTACACGTTCCTGATCACGCGCAGCGACCCGGAACTGCCCAAGCACAAAGGGCTCACGATGTTCCTGATGCCGCTGGACCGGCCGGGAGTCGAGATCCAGGGCATCTGGGCCTTCAGCGGTGAGCGCACCAACATCGTCTACTACGACAACGTCCGGCTCTCCGACGACTACCGCCTCGGTGACGTCAACGACGGCTGGGCCGTACTGCGCGGACCGCTGGACGAGGAGCACAGCCTCGGGGACGGAGAAGGCGCGGGCCTCGACGACCCCTCGATCGGCGTGCAGTTCGTCCGCGAGCTGCACCTGGCGCTGGACTGCGCCGCGGACTGGGCCGACACACCGGGCCCCGACGGCTCCCGCCCGGCCGACGACCCCACCGTCCGCTACCGGCTGGGCAAGGTCGCCGTCGAACTGGAGGCCGCGCTCGCCACCCCCGGAGCGTTCGGCCGGGTCAAGTGCGCAGAGACCATCGTCGCCGGCGCGGCGGAACTGCTCGACCTGCTCGGCCCGGTCGGACTGCTCTCCCGAGGCTCCACCGGCGCGGTCGGCGACGGCCAGATCGACTTCGCCCACCGCTACGCGCAGGGCACCGCGACCTACGGCGGCACCGTCGAGGTCTTCCGCACCATCATCGCCCAGCACGAACTCGGCCTGCCCCGCGCCGTCTACCCCGGCAGCCGGGTGTTCTCCACTCGTTCCT
Source organism: Streptomyces sp. NPDC024632 (assembly GCF_055559175.1). Taxonomy (NCBI): domain Bacteria; kingdom Bacillati; phylum Actinomycetota; class Actinomycetes; order Kitasatosporales; family Streptomycetaceae; genus Streptomyces; species Streptomyces sp. NPDC024632. The sequence continues at coordinate 7,201 of NZ_JBVHLD010000022.1, read as the reverse complement.
GAAAGGTGAGGCACACCATGTCCATCGGACGCCTGTTCCACATCATCCACATGACGGGAGATCTCCCGTCCCTTGAGGCCTGGTACGACGACGTGTTCAGCGTGCGGCGCGGATTCCTGGACCATAACTACATGGAGGGCGAGATCCGGGACGCCTCCCTGGTGCTGCTCGGGGACACCGTGATCGAGCCGCTGGCCCCGGCGTTCCGGGTCGACGGCTGGGACGCCATGCCGATCGGCCGCTTCTACAACCGGTTCGGCAACCACTGGCACTCCATCGCCTGGTACACCGACGACGCCGGCGAGATCTGGCAGAGCTGCACCGACGCCGGAGTGCGGGTCTACATCGAGGGCGGCCGGCTCACCGACACCAGGCCCAGCCCGTCGTCGGCCATCATGACGCATCCCAAGGACACGATCACCCAGCTCGAATTCATGCAGCCCGGCGAATTCGGCGAGAAGAACGACCCGCGCCTCCAGCCCGACTGGGACCCGAACTGGTGGATCGACAACCACCCGATCGCGACCCCGGGCCTGGCCTACACCACCGTGCTGACCCGCGATCGCGAGCGCGCGGAGAAGGTCTACGCGGACGTCCTCGGCGGCACGCTGCTGCACAAGGGATCGTCGGCCCTGACCGGTACGGACGACACCTACGTCCTGCTCGGCGACACCGTCGTGCAGTTGTCCACGCCCAACGCCGACGGCACCCTCGCGGCCGAGGACATGGCGGCGAACAAGGAGATCCACCACGCCGCGGCATTCCGGGTCCAGGACCTGGACGCCACCGAGGAGTACCTGAAGTCCAAGGGCGTCAAGACTCTCGCGCGCGACGACGACACGCTGCTCTCCGACCCCGCCACCACGCACGGAGTGCCCTTCCGGTGGACGACATGGGATGTTCCGGGCGGGCCGCGCGACACCGCCTGACGCCTTTGCGTGCGCCGGTCCTGCCCCGGCGCGCCGCAGAGCGCATGGCGATACGGCCTCCGCCCCGAACCGGGCGGAGGCCGTATCGCCATGCGCTGGGGGCGGCCGGGAGGTCCGGCCGCCGCGGTCAGGCCAGCAGCAGTGTGGCGCGGCCGGGCGCGAGCTTGTTGCCGTCCTGGTCCTCGGTCCAGACGTCCACGTCGATCTCACGGCCGTCGTCGATGTGCCGGACCGCGGTGACCGTGCCCTTCGCGGTGACCACCATCCCCTTGGTGTTGGGGGAGCGGAACTGGCAGGACAGCCGCACGACGCGCGCGGCGGGGATCCATTCCCGCAGCACGTTGTGCAGGTACGCCCATTGCAGATTGCCCATCCCGAACGCCGTGGGATATCCGGCTTCTCTGCCGGCCTCGTCGTCCATGTGGATGGGCACGAACTCGTCGTTGACCGCCGCGTAGCGGTTCCAGTTGGCGAAGCCCGTGGTCCTGGTGAACGGCGGGATCGCCTGGCCCACGGTGATGTCGTAGTCGCTCATGGGGTGTTCCTCGCCCTCGGCTCAGTAGCGGATCAGCGTGGTGCGACCGCGGCGGACCACGGCGCCGTCCTGGTTGGTCCACACGTCCTCCAGGACGGTGAAGAGCATCAGGCCCAGACGGCCGGGGCGTTCGCGGTACTCCACGACGCTGGAGGCCGAGGAGATGACGTCGCCGGGCCTGATCGGCTCGCCGTACTCGACCTCGAGGCCGCCGTTGAGCTGGAATTTCAGGCCGGGGCCCGCGATGCCGAGCAACCGCTCGGTGTTGTCCGGGTCGTTGGGCTCACCGCCGGAGTCGTCGCGCGGCCCCGCCGTCGTCATCCAGGCGAAGGGGTTGAAGTCCTCGGGTGCCACGATGCCGCCGTGCGCGCCCGCGCGGGCGGCCTCCTCGTCCCAGAAGACGGCCGGCGGCGGATCGGGGAAGTAGACGGCGATCGCCCACTTGCGGATGTCGGAGGCGGCGACCGGGAAGCTCGTGGCGCGCCGGTACTCCTGGCCGATCGCCGCCCGCATCGGAGCGGAGATGTTGCTGTCTGTCATGCCTGCTCCTATCGGTCCGCCGTCCGGCCGTCGCTTCGACAGGGGCCGAACAACGAGGTGTCGAGGAGTCGCTGAGGAGTCATTGACGGCCGAGAAGGCCATCTCTAGACTATCTTATATGTTTAACACTGTCGAATAATCCGTGAGGCTCTCCGGTATCGTCACAACATGAGTGAGGTCCCTCTATGACCGTTCGGAATCAGGGCGAGGCGCTGAGCCGCCTGTTGAAGCCCCGCACGATCGCGGTGGTCGGGCTGAGCGACAACTCGCCGTTCCTCGACTACATATCGCCCAGCCTCAACAGCGACGCCGAGATCTTCTTCGTCAACCCCAAGTACGACACCGTGCTGGGGCACAAGACCTACGGCCGTATCCAGGACGTCGGACGGCCGCTGGACGCCGTCTTGTGCGTGATGTCCGCCGAGCGCACCGTCCAACTGGCCGAGGACTGCGCCGACCTCGACTGCGGCGGACTGGTGCTGATCGCCGGCGGATTCGCGGAGACCGGCGCCGAGGGAGCCGCCCTCCAGCGCAGGCTCATCGCCGCCGCCGAGCGCGGCGGCATGGCGGTCATCGGTCCCAACGGACTCGGATACATCAACGTCCCGCACAAGGTCAGCCTCACCATCGCCAGCGACCACAAGCGGCGCCCCGGCGGCATCTCCGTGGTCTCGCAGAGCGGCGCGATGCTCAGCGGCGTCGGCATGGCCGCCTGGGACCGCCCCGGCACCGGCCTGAACGTGCTGATCTCGGCGGGCAACGAGGCCGTCACCGACCTCGCGGACTACGTCGACTACTTCGTGGACGACCCGGAGACGGCCGCGATCGGCCTGGTCATCGAACAGGTCCGCCGCCCCGCGGCGTTCTTCGCCGCGGTCCGCCGCGCCGTCGAGGCGGGCAAGCCGGTGGCCGCGCTCAAACTGGCCCGCAACTCCCGCTCCCAGGCGATGGCCGCCTCCCACACCAACGCCCTGACCGGCGACGCCTGGGTCTACGACGTCGCCTTCGCGCAGGCGGGCATCGCCATGGCGCACGACCCGGAGGAACTGGTCGACCGGCTCTCGCTGTTCACCCAGCTCGACCCGGCCCGCTGGACCGGCGTGGAGAACCTCGGCGTCATCACCATGACCGGCGGCTTCGCCTCGCTCTCCTTCGACATCGCCTCCGCCGAGGGCCTGGAGATCCCGACCCTGGAGTCGATGAAGCCCTGGGTCCAGGAGAATCTCCCCGGCGTCACCGTCCCCAACCCGCTGGACACCACCGGGCTCGGCGGCCAGTTCTGGCCGCAGATCGTGGACAGCTACGCCAATTCCCCCGAGCTGGACGCCCTGCTCTACATCCACCCGCTCGCCGACGAGGACGACTCGCCCCGCACCCGCGAACTGGTCGAGGAGTTCGTCAAGGCCGCCCGGGCCGTGCGCAAACCCTTCGTCATCGCCAACTGCTCCGGCGCGCTCGGCGAATTCGTCGCCCTCAGGACCCGCGGCACCGGCGCCGTCGGCCTCGGGCACGGCCTGCGCTCGACGCTGCGCGGACTGGCCGCCCTCGGCGGCTTCTCCCGTCACCGGGCCCGTACCGCGCGGGACACGGCCCCCGTACGGCCCGCGCCGCGGCCGGCCGCGACCCCGGTGGACACCGCGGAGGGGGCCATGCTGCCCTTCGGCGCCACCATGGAACTGCTCGCCGCGTACGGCATCCCCACCGCGCCCTACCTGCTGGTGGCGGGCGACGAACCGGTCGCCGTACCGGACTTCGAGGGTCCCTACGTGGTGAAGCTCGCCGACGTGGGCCACCGTACCGAGCACGGCGCCGTCCGACTGAAGGTCACCGACGACACGCTCGCCGAGGCGGTCCAGGAGATGCGGGCCATCGCCGCCAGGGACGGGCTGCCGCCGCTGGTGGCCGTCCAGCCGATGGTGGACGTGCGCGGCGAGACGATCGTCGGCGTCCAGGGCGCGAGCGAGCTGGGACCGCTGGTGGTGTTCGGCATCGGCGGCGTGCTGGTGGAGGTCATCCGGCGGGTCGGCGGACGGATGGCGCCGCTGACACCGGCCGACGCGCAGAGCCTGATCGCGGAGTTCGAGGACCTCGGCCTCATGCACGGATTCCGCGGCGGCGAAGCCTGGGACCTGGCCGCGCTGGCCGACATCCTGGTCAACGCCGGGCGACTGGCGGCCGAGGGCGCCGACTGGATCGGTTCCCTCGACATCAACCCGATGGTCTACGGAGCGCAGGGTTTCGTCGCGGTCGACGCGCTCTGTCTGCTGCGGCCGTAGGGACGACGGCAGGGCGGACCGCACCGCCCTGCCGGCCCCTGCACGACGAAGGCCCGCCGGACCGGCGGGCCTTCGTCGTGCTTCGAGCCGGGCGGGAAGGCTCAGTGCGTCGCCCGCCAGGCGTCCGGCACGCCCGGCGGCCGGTGCACCCGCCCCAGCCGCTCCAGGTGCCGCAGGTGCGCGTAGGTCTCGCTGAGCGCGGTCTGCCGCATCAGGCCGTGGGCGTTCTCCCAGCCGCGCGACCAGGAGATCGTCTCCGCGACCCGCCAGGTGCTGCACCCCGGCTCGGCCCGCACCGCGGCCTCCATCTCCGCCAGCCGCCGCCGATGGTGGCCGAGCATCTGGTCCACCCGGTCGGGGAGACCGCCGAAGCGGTACTCGTGCCCGGGCAACACCTCGTCGACCCGCAACTGGCCGGTCTCGGCGAGCGAGAGCAGATACGTGCCGATCGCGTCGTCCTCCAGGCCGGGGGCACGCGACACATTGGGCGTGATCCGCGGCAGGACGTGATCGCCCGACAGCAGCACCCGGTCGTCCTCCAGCAGGAAGCACAGATGGCCCTCGGTGTGCCCCGGAGTCCACACCGCCCGCAGGTCGGGCCGCCCCGGCAGCGGCCGGGCGCCGTCGGACACCTCGAAGTCGGGCTGGACCAGCGAGTCCTGCATCCGCCCCATGGGACGCAGCGCGTCCCGCAGCCGCGCGCTCTCCCGCGGCGGGGCGCCGCGCAGACCGAGCCAGTCGGTCTGGCCGCGCCCCGTACCGCCCAGCGCCGCGATCCGGGTCAGCACCCGGGCCTCCGCCGGGTGCATACCGACCCGCGCGCCCGACGCCTCCTTGACCAGTGAGGTCAGCCCGTGGTGGTCACTGTGCGCGTGCGTGACCAGCACCGTGCGCACGTCCGCCATCCGGTGCCCGGTGGCCACGATCGCGTCCTGGAGCCCCTGCCACGCCTCGTCGGCGAGCCACCCGGTGTCCACCAGCGCGATGCCGCCGGTGGACAGCGCCACCGCGTACGAGATGACGTACCGCAGCGGGTTGGCGGGGATCGGCACCGGCATCGACCACAGGCCGGGCCGTACCTCCTCCACCGGCGGAAGGCGGCGCTCCCGCCAGGCGCGGTGCTGCTCCTGCCCGGCCGCCGACGGCGCGGCGACGGTGGTCACGGGAGTACGTGCCCGATCAGCTTGACGTCGAGGTATTCCTCGATGCCCTGGGCGCCGCCCTCCCGCCCGAGACCGCTCTCCCCGGTGCCCCCGAACGGCGCCGCGGCGGCGGTCGGATTGATGTCGTTGATCCCGACGATGCCGAACCGCAGGGCCTCGGACACGCGCACCGCACGGGCGAGGTCGGTGGTGTAGACGTACGAGGCGAGGCCGTAGACGGTGTCGTTGGCCATCTCGATCACCTCGGCCTCGTCGTCGAAGGGGATGATCGCGGCGATCGGCCCGAAGGTCTCCTCACGGTAGATCGCCATGTCCGAGGTGACGCCGGCGAGGACGGTCGGCGCGAAGAACAGGCCGCCGTCGTACGCTTCCCCGGTCAGCGGTTCGCCGCCGCAGAGCACCGAGGCGCCCTTGGCGAGCGCGTCGGCGACCTGGCGCCGCATCTTGTCCATCGCGGCGTCGTCGATCAGCGGGCCCACGGTGGAGGACTCGTCCAGCCCGGAACCGGGCTTGAGACGTCCGACCCGCTCGGTGAAGACCTTCGAGAACTGTTCGAGGGCCGACCGCTGCACATAGATGCGGTTGGGGCAGATGCACGCCTGGCCGGTGTTGAGGTACTTCACCAGTGCGGCGCCCTTGGCCGCGTGATCGGCGTCCGCGTCGTCGAAGACGATGAACGGCGCGTGCCCGCCCAACTCCATGGAGACGTGCTTCATCGTCGCCGCGGCGCGGCTCGCGAGCATCTTGCCGACCTCGGTGGAGCCGGTGAAGGTCAGCTTGCGGACGTCGGGGGAGTCCAGCAGGGCGTCGCCGACCTCGGCCGGGCGGCTGGTGGAGACCAGATTGACCACACCGGGCGGGAAGCCCGCCGCGTCGAGGATCTCGAAGACGGCCGCGGCGCACAACGGCGTCTGCTCCGCGGGCTTCAGCACGATGGTGCAGCCCGCCGCCACGGCCGGGGCGACCTTGCGGGTGATCATCGAGATCGGGTAGTTCCACGGGGTGATGCCGGCGACCACGCCGACCGGCTGACGCAGTACGGTCAGCCGCTGCTTGGCCCGTGGGGACGGGATCGTGCTCCCGTAGACGCGCTTGGCCTCCTCGGCGAACCAGATGAGGAAGTCGGCCCCGTACCGGACTTCGTTGCGCGCGGCCTTGAGCGGCTTGCCCTGCTCCAGGCTCATCAGCCGGGCGAGGTCCTCGGCGCGCTCCAGCATCAGGGCGTGGGCCCGCAGCAGCGCCTCCGCCCGCACATAGGCCGACTGCGTGCTCCAAGCGGGGAACGCGGTGGCCGCCGCCTGGATGGCCCGGTTGGTCTCCGCGGCGCCCGCGTCCGCTGCCTGGCCGATGACCTGTCCGTTGCTGGGGTCGGTCACATCGAAGCCGGCCGCGTCGTCCGCCCCGGTCCAGCAGCCGTTGATGTACAGGGTTGCGCCGTCACGTGCGCTCATGCCTCGCCACCTCACGACAGATTGATAGTTCTGGAACTAGGAAACCATACTGCAATAACGGTCGAATTATCGACCCCTTCGGCGTGAGAGGCAGCTCACGGGCGGCCGGGTCCGCGCGGGGCGGAGACGGACGGACACAACGACGGCAGGGGGCGAAACGAGGCAGCGGGGTGGGGGATGGCGGCGTGAGGGGGGGGGGGGGGCTCAGGGGGCGGCCGTGGGTTTTCGCGGTCGCGCTTTTCTCTCCGGTGCTGTCTAGGGGAGGAGGGGGGAGGGGGTGTTCTCCCGTTTCGTTAGTCTCTTCTGT